>CP135238.1:0-600000 GCA_032834875.1 Sulfuracidifex metallicus DSM 6482 = JCM 9184 | reverse complement strand
TCGGATCTCTTCCATCTACAGTTATTCCTATGGCGTGGGCTGAACCAAGCAAGCTTTTAACGGCACCTTTAAGGGATTTTGACGTCATGGACGGCTTCTTCATTATCGCGACTTTAATTATTCCTTCAAAGTGTATATTTCCAATCTTCTTATGGGCTGTATCTCCAGAAGGTTCGCTTGCTCCCGCTTCTTTTAATAGAAGAGCAGTAGTGGTTGGAATACCTACGGAGATATTGTACTTCTTCGTGTTCGTATCAATTTCAATGCTAACTGGGACACTCATACCCTTGAATTGAGAAGTAGCGTCATTTATTTTCTTTACAACTTCACCTACGTTAAGCTTGAGTTGAGAGAGAGTTGGAGCCAACGGAGGAGCTGGCTTCGCATTACCTCCCTCTATTACGATCTTTATTGTTTTAGTGGGCACATTTTTCACCTCTTTAAAACTTTAACTTGATCTATGGGCACAGTTACTGTCAAAGGAAAAGCTGATTCTAGAATATTTAACACTACCTCTCCTCTCTCCTCCTCTACTCTAACAACCTGAGCTTGCATTCCTCTGAATGGCCCAGAGTTTATCTCTACCATCTGATCTTTCTCTAGTTTAACCCTCACTAGGTTGGACGATACCATCTTTGCAACGTCGTTCTTGTCCAATAATCCTTGGGCTACACCCTTTACGTTTCTTATGCCTGAGATTAAGAGCTTCACTATGTGGGGCCCACCGGCCTCAATGATTACGTAACCTTTCAGACTTTGCGGGACTAAAATAGAGTATACTTCCTGAATGTTGTTTGTCTTTATTCGCTCTTCTAGCATTAGAGCAACATTTATTTCTTGGCCCCCAGTAACCTTGACGGCGTAATAATTCCTTATCTTGGGCCTTTCCATTAACTCACCCAACTACAAACGCCATTATTGCCTGGATGGCAAATGCGAGAACTCCTACAACCAATATAATTAGCCCAGTAATTCTAAGGTTAAACTTGTAAGTCTCCTTATCGGGCTTTTTTGCTACAGTTATTATTCTGTTCCAATCTTCTTTTCTGTGCTGAAACCATGAAATTATAAAGTTGCCATTACCCCTGCTTTTAGTTGTGCTGCTCTGTTTGCTCTTCGGTGTAGATTTACTTGACATATAAGTATGGTTATGGCTTATAGAATATTAGCTTAACTATTAAATAGCCTTTCCACGAACCAGTCTGCAGAAAAAGGCTGAAGCTTTTCGTATTCCTGCCCTACGCCTAAAAAGATAACTGGTTTGCTTAATTCATATGCTAGAGATAATACTACGCCTCCTTTAGCATCAGCATCAACCTTAGTTAATATCACAGCATCGAAACCTATGGCATTTTCAAAATATTTTGCTTGTTCTAATGTATCATTTCCCCCCAATGAGTCTAATACTAGTATTCTGAAATTAGGTTTAGCTATTTTCATTAATCTTCTAAGTTCATTAGTCAGATCTGTATCCGTGTTCATTCTTCCTGCAGTATCTATTAGAACTACATCTATTCCTCTACTCTTTGCTGATTGTATTGCATCGAAAGCAACTGCAGCAGGATCTCCACCGTATTTTCCCTTCACTATTGGCACCTCAAGCTTCTGCGCATGTATAGAAAGTTGTTCTTGCGCAGCAGCCCTAAATGTATCGGATGCTGAAACTATGCATGTTAAGCCGTTTTTCTTTAACATATAAATCACTTTAGCTATTGTCGTGGTTTTACCTACTCCGTTAACTCCAAAGAATACAATAACAAATGGTTTTTGAGACTTCCTTATCAGGTCAATTAAGTTTATGTTCTCGTTCTTAGTTAGTATCTCTGTTATTGATTTTTTTAGCGTGTCTCTTAATATTTCTTCTACATCTTCTGATCTTTTTATTCTTTTACCTAATAACGCATTTTTTATATCAGCCAAAAATTTTTCAGTTACATCGAAAGATACATCGCTTTCAAGCAATTGGTATCTAAGTTCTTCAACTAGATCTTCTATATCCTTTTCTTTAATCTCCCTATATCTGAATACATCTAAGAAACTTCCCTTCTTTTTGCCCTCAGCTTTCTCAGACTCACCCTTTATGTCTTTTTTCTGAGCTGACAAACTTTGATTTGAACTAATCCCTTTCCCTTGTTGTATCGGTTTTTGTTCATCTCTAACTTCTACGGGTTTCTCTACTTGTCTATTTTCACTAGATGTAGCTTCTGGGACTTCGTTTCTGATTTCCCCAGATGTGGGGTTTAGGTCTCTTTGGGTGCTTTCTTGTTTGATTTCGCTAGGTTCTTTCTTGATCTCGCTTTGATTTAACTCTAGCTCTTCACAACGTTGATTAGTCTGTTCATTTAATTCCTCCTTCTTCTCTTTTTCCTCTTCCTTGAATTTTCCTACAAAATTAGAAAATGCTTTTTTTAATTTATCGAAACAGAAAGATCACCTTGGTTGTTCTGCCTGAGCCCTTTCCAAGATCTCCGCAATCTGATAATAAGCAGTTGCAGCTTTTTCCCTCTCAGACAGAACTCCCTGTAGAGCCTTATTTAATTCATCTTTTCTAGAGTCAAGCATCTTCTTAGCTTGCTCTGGCGTTACTTCGGCGTAGTAGCCTAGCCCTATGTTCATTGTGACCTTTGAAGTGTCCTTAATTTCGCTCTTAACTAGGACAAATCCTTTTCTATCAACTGATACTAATTGTTCCTGTTTCTCATTAATCATTTCAAGAAATTGCTTTGCGGATTCTATAGAGTTGAGGGAATCAGTTAGGTCGGCTATAGACTTTTGTAATACATCGATGTATCTCTTTAGATAGTCAGCTTGTGCCAGTAGATCCTCGAGGGAAACTTGTACGTCTCTACCTTGATCTGACATTTCATTCACCACCTTTTTCATTATTTTTATATTGTTATCCTATCTAATGACATCAGATCCTGCATTCTCTTATCTTGGATAGTAGTGGGATCTACTTCTTTCACTTCTTCAATTTTTATGTTCTTTCTTTTTATTTTATTCTTGCTCCCAAATGAGGAATATATTAGCTCCTTAGCCTGAGTTTCATTTAGAGCTCTTACGTATCTAGTAAACTTTTGTCTTACTGGGTAATGCGACTCTCCAAAGAGAGCCGTTCCTCTGACCATAAATGTCTTTACTTCTGACATTTCATTCACCAAATGCTTTTTGTATTCTTAAAATCTCTGGTCCCGTTGTACGGGAGCCTATAAGTATTCCCTTGTTATTTACTATTATCCCACTCTTTATGAATGTATTTCCAAAGTTTATTGTTCCAATATCAAAATTAACTTTAAAAATTTTCTCCATTCTCTTAATTTCCTCTTCACTAGTTTCAATGTGAGTTAAACCGCCCTTGTCATTAACTGCGCCTACAGCACCTACTGTTACTATGTTTGCTATTGACCCTTTTTCTATATCATCTAATCCTGTTATGTTCTTTAGAAATTTAACTTCTGCTTCAGTAAAATCTGGGTATATCAAAGCCCCTTTATTGTTCATAAGTATAGTGTTTCCAAATGCTGTAACTCTGGAGTCAAAAATTTCTACTCTACAGTCCTTTAATTCCCTTTTTAGAAAAGAAAACTCCTCTTCAGTAGTTGTTTTTGGAAGTAAAATCACATTGTCATTTCCGCTAACAAAAATACCCAAGAGAAAAGTTCCAGAAATTTGTGCTTCTATAACTTGCGTTCCCAGATTTTCCTCTATGCTCTCTATTAACTTTTTATCAACTCCTCTGGGAACTAACGAGTATTTATTATTAGTAAAAACATATATTCCTATATTATCTGACCCAAAGATGCTAGTTCTCTGCAGGTTCATTCACTCTTGATTACAAGTCTGACTAGAAATGTTTTTTCTTCGAGCTTTGTTACTACTATCGTTATTTTCTCTTGAATTTTCTCCCTTCCATTAGTTGAGATGAATTGGTTCAATAGAGGATCGAGAACGACTCTTTCTGCATTGAAATGTCTTTTTACCGTTTCTCTGACAATGTTTATCGCCCTTCTAGCTCTGACGTTCCTCTTTCCCATTATAGCTCGTCTTAAGTTTATGGTGATTTCAAAATTATCTTTCTCCTTCATTTTCACACCTTTAAGTCGTTTCTTCTCCAATCCCTTCTCATTAAATTATACTTATATTTACCGTTAGTTCTTAATATAACCCATACTGGAACGCTCTCGTTGTTTTTCATTGCCTTTCCTAGCCTGAGTTTTTTGCCCAAATTTTTATGGGTGCTCATTCCATCCCCTCTCTCTAATTTGTATCTTAAAATCTCTTCTGTTCTGTCCAGTAAGCTGACTTAATATGGCTTTTAACTCTTCGTCTGTTATAGGTACCTTGATTCTGCCGCTCTGTGCTAGCATTATTAATTGGTCGCTTAATGAGTTAGCGAAATCTGGCTTTATCAGCTTTATATTTGCTAGTCTCTGTCTAGCCTCTGGGGCAAGTATAGCCCTTAACGCCGCTTCCCTTTGGGCTTCGAGCTCACTTTGTTTCCTCTTTTCAATTTCTGCTTTACGCTGTTCTTCTGAGGCCCTCTTGTTTATTATCTCGTTAAGCTCGTCATCGTCATAATCTGACATTTATATCACCCCTCTAAATATATTTTAAGAGAGGGATTAGTCTCAACTAATTCCTTGAATGCTTCAAGGGATATTTTATCAACTAGAGATCTTCCCTTAGAGGATAACATCCTTCCCCTTTTAGTTTTAATTACAAGACCTGCCTTTTCTAGCTGCTGCATAATCATTCTTGTCGAATGAGCTGGAGCTCTTCTAAAATGAGGCGGTCTATTTCCCTTAGAGCTGGAACCACCATAGACTACCTTGCTTTTACCTACACCTAGGAAGGTATCTATGTACATTTTTCTCATTATGGAGGCAGTTCTTACATACCACCATTCCTCTGGATTATCTGGAATTCTCTCTTTGAAACTTGCAGTTTTAGTTAGGAAACTCCACTCTGGAGGCATTACTATGTTTTTTTCCTTAAGGTAGGCTGCAAGCCTTTCTATCAATTTTTCAGGTGGTACCATACTTGCAGTAATCATTCTAATCGAAGATAGTTACCATGTAAGGTTTAAAAATTATCCTATTAGTTAGTTTCAGGTATAAATGCGACTTTACACGGTTGGAGAGGAGGAAATACGCAGCGGTAATGTTACGGATGTATATTTTAAAAGAACTGCAGATACACTTTTCCACTTAGGAATAAAGAACCTTAAAGTAAGAATGGAGTTCCACTGTTATGGTCTTCCCAAGGGATATTCTTGGGGTGTTTTCGCCGGATTAGAGGAAGCATTGAGACTATTGGAAGGGAGAAATGTTACAGTCTACGCTATGGACGAAGGTACGATATTTAGGGAAATCGAGCCAGTCATGATAATTGAAGGAGATTATCTAGAATTTGGAGAGCTAGAGACCGCACTACTGGGCGTACTAAGGCATGAGAGTAGCATTGCTACTAAGGCGGCCAGAATTAAAATGCTAGCATTGAATAAACAAATGATATTCTTTGGTTTGAGGGCACTCCATCCAGCTATTTCTCCCATGGTAGACAGAGCGGCGTATATAGGAGGCATGGATGGCGTTTCTGGCACTATGAGCGAAAAGTTCCTTGGAGTTAAACCTTCTGGGACGATGCCTCATGCACTCATGCTTGCAGTAGGTGATAACGTCAAGGCATGGCAGGCGTTTGATGAGGCTGTAGAGAAGGACGTGCCAAGGATAGTATTAGTTGATACTTTCGACGATGAAAGGAATGAGGCGTTAAAGGCTGCCTCATTGTTGAAGGATAGGCTCTACGGTATAAGGCTAGATACGCCTTCAAGCAGAAGAGGGAATTTCAAGAAAATAGTCAAGGAAATAAGATGGACTCTAGATATAAATGGATTTTCTAATGTTAGAATTATAGTAAGTGGAGGTCTAGACGAGAAAGACGTTATAGAGTTAAGAGATGTAGTAGACAGTTTCGGTATTGGTACTTCTGTGGCATTTCCTCCCAGCGTTGATTTCAGTGCGGATATAGTAGAGAAATTTGACGGTAAATGGATTCCTTTTACTAAGAGAGGAAAATGGCCTGGCGCGAAGCAAGTTTATAGATGTAGCATAAATGACGATAAGATTACTTTATTTGATCAAAGATCTGAGCTTAAATGTGAACCACTTTTAAAGGAGTACATGAAGGATGGTAAGCTAGTCCGTGAATTACCTTCTCCATCACAAATCAGAGACAGGGTAATTTCACAATTGAAAGATATTTCGAAAATTGAGCAAGATAGTGAAAATAACTAGGCTAACCCTTTAATTGAACTTCTTTTAGATTTTCTATACTTCTATTGAACGCTATTTCAACTATAGGTTCCATTCTCCTTATGGAGTTATATAGCCTTAGATTAAGTGACCTTACAGTTGATATAAGTATAGGAGACTTTATCTCTATTAGCTTATCTTCTAGCTCAGAAGCTTCAGCTATTAACACCCTTCTAAGTGTTCTCAGCTCTTCCATTACCTCGTTTATCAGCATCACATCTTCCTTTGACAATACCTTAACTGTGTGGTCTATTACTACTGCGGTCTGCTCGATGAAAATGTTTAATTTATTCCAAAAGTTCTTCAGAATTTCCATATCCTCTGGGTGCAACGCAAGCAGGTCGCTGGCTGCTTCGCTTATTTCATCCGCAGCTTCTTCGATTGACTTTATTAATATTCTATTTCCTACAATTTGTATTCTCTTAACTCCTATCATATAAGCTAAGCTTCTATTCACTTGTGCTAGTAGAAGTTGCCTTAAGGCTAAATAATACAATCTATCTATTTCTTTTTCAAGCTCAACTACTTCCTGTAGGAAAGTTCTGCTAGATTCTTTTATTCCAAGATCTAGATAATGTAACATTTGTTTTATAGAATTTGACAATCTAGCTATCAAACTACTTATGCTATACTTAGTTGGATCTAAAAAGGACTGTATTTGCACACTATCAACTGTCTGTGTGATTATTTCAAGCCCAATTAGGTTTCTGGATGCCTCCTTTATTTTCCTCATGGTTTCTTCATTTATTATGCCATCTTTTGAAGAAATATCTATCTTATCAATACCTAAAATATATAAAGAATATATTGCTCTACTTACGACCTCGGGCTGTACTTGACCCGAGAGAGACAATTTAACTTCCCTGCTGTTGGACTCCGATTTCAAATTAGGTGGATAAACCTTCAGGCTCCCGTCTTCATCGACTTCTAAGTAAACGCTCTCTCCAGCGGATAAGCTAACTTCCTTTACCCAGTCAGCAGGTAAAGATACCATGAGCGTTGACTTACCAAACTTCTGAACTCTTCTGACTTCCATATAAGTCCACTCTACTATGTATAGTAAAATTCAAGGTATATAAAAGTAGTTTAAACTTAGCCTATATTACTTTAACTTCAGGTATATCGCCGAATTCTTTAGACCTAACTTTTCCTCCGCTCGTGGTTACTATTCTCATACCTATAGGTCTCATCTTAACTCGTCTTATTGAATATAATGCTTTCAAAAGATTCAATATTGTAACTTTGTCTCTAGTTATAGCTATCATATCTATGCCTGCAGCACAAACGTAAGTTAAGGCGATTAAATTGGTTAAGGTTAAACTACCGTCCTCAGCCCTTCTTCTAAGCACGTTATCTTCAGAAACTGGTAACATTACTTCAGAAAAGCCTATGGGTTTAACCTTGGAAATAAGGCTAGCCTTCAATATCTCCTGGTTTAGTTCATGCACGGCCCAAATGTTGGAAATATTGAAGATTTTTTCGCTCCTTCGTTCTATTATCTCTCCTACACTTTTTTCCATCCACGGTGATAATGAAACGTCCACGCCCAAGTACTTTACTTTTAGTTCAGCTTCTAGTTTTCTACCGATCTCGTCAGCATAAGAGATTGCCCTTACAGTATTTCCCTTCATTACTTCGTCTGTATATAAGAGTGCCAATCCAAATGAACTGGTTATCACGTCTGCAGTAGATATTGGAAAATATGGAGATACTAGAAACCAATCACCGAACAGAACTCCAAATCTGGTAGCATCCTCTGGTTCTAGACTTAAAATCAGTTTCGTTATCTCTTCTAGATTTTTCACGTCCCTGACTAATACGTTAGCGTAGAATCTATTAGAGATAGAAAGTAAGTCCTTGATTTGGCTTAATCTTCTATCATCAGCCGTTAAACTGGCAACGCTATATATTACATCATTGCTATTCCTAACAGATGGTATTTCAACTAGCTTATCTAAGCTTAAGTCCTTGGGCGTAGGAGGTAGGGATATTCTCTTGGTCCATACATTATATTCCTTGTTTAAATTATCCAGTAGTTTTTCAGCTTTTTCTACTTCTTGATAGGTCTTTGAAAAGAAAGTGAACGCTCTTATCTGCATATCTGAAATCTACCTTTTAATATGGACGGGGCTTTTAATTGATTATGGAAAAGCGAAAGCTTACTATTCTTCAGGCAGATAATACAATGGATAAGTTCTATCACGCTCTGGTCATGGCAACAGAAGCTAGAACCTTAGGATGGGACGTTAATGTCTTTGTAACCTCTCAAGCTGTAGTCCTCTTAGCAAAGGGAGAAAAAGGGTCTAAGGCCAGATCAAAACTGAGCATTGGGGGACTAGCAAGATTTTTCGTACAAAGGCAAATGAAAAAGCTAGGAATAACTAACATTGATACTCTCTTGAAGAGAGCAATGGACGCGGGCGTTCAGTTCTTCGTAGACGAGGCTGGTTTGAGAATAGCTAAAGTTTCTAAAGAGGATTTGATGGAGAACGTAAAATTGTCAGGTGGTATATCCTTTTTACTTTCCGCAAAAGAATCAGATGTGGTGGTTACTCTTTGAGAATCATAAAGGCAGACGGAGTATGTCCAATGGTAGTTTTAGACGTTTTTAAGGTTTGGAATTCCCTTCAAGTAGGGCAACAAGAAGAAATACTTGTGTCTACTGATTGGGAGGCTGCCGCCTTGGAATTAGAGAAATGGTGTAAGGAAACTGGTAATGAATATCATGGGTATCAAAAAGAAGGGAACAGATTTAACGTGAGAATTAAGCTCATAAGAAAAGAATGAACATCCTCATGGCAAATAAAAAACTATAAATATTAAGTGTAATTTACTTAAGTAGATTGAGGTAGGTCCGTATTGTGTCAAAAGATCTTCACGTATTTGAAGACTCGATTGATCTCCTAGAGGGGATGTGGCCTACTCCCCTTCTAAAGTTAAACATAGGAAAAGATGTATGGGGAAAGTTAGAGTTCTACAATCCGTTTAGCAGAAGTATAAAGGATAGGACGGCGTACTATCTTTTTAAGGAGGCGATTAAGAGGGAAGCTAAAGCCATGGTCGAAGCTACTTCTGGTAATACTGGCATAGCGTTAGCTTCTATGGCTTCATCTCACGGCATCAATTTTACCATGTTCGTCCCTGCGACAGCCTCAAAGGTATATCGATTATTTGCATCAATTCTAGGTGCAGAAGTTTTTACAGCTGGGGAGAAGACAGCAGACCTTATACCCTTAGTTAAGCAATATTCCTCTGTCAGTAACGCAGTAAATTTAGATCAGTTTAATAATCCAGTAAATTTGCTAGCTCATTATAATACTACTGCTAAGGAGATAGATGAGCAATTGACTTCTCAAGGTTTGACTCCACAACGTATAATTGCAACAATGGGGACTGGGGGTCATATAGCAGGAATCTCTAAGTACTTTAAGGAAAAATATGGGGACGAAGTAGAGATAATAGGAGTCCAACCAGCAGAGGGCTCTAGAATACCTGGATTAAAAAGACAGGACTTTTCAAATAATTCATTGTTAGCCTTGGGTAAGGTAGATAGGGTTATGGATATAAGTCTTGAGGAAGCCGTGGACGGAGTCAAGCTCATAGGACGTACTTCTGGTATTCTTATAGGAATTAGTGCAGGAGCAACAGTTTCTGCATTTAACAAAGTAAAAGACGATAGAACTACAGTTCTCATATTCCCTGATGATGCATTTAAATACGTGGATGTGCTGGAGCAAATTTTAAAAACACATTGAAACAACTTATAGTTCGTGTCTGAGCTAATAGTAATTTTAAATAAGAAAGGTGATATTCTAGATTTTTATCCAAAAGTTTCAAATATTTCTGAAGTTTTGAATGTTAAGCCTGAAGAGGTTTATGATGATGGTGAATTAATAAGGCTAAGAATCGTAACACATACGGATGAAGATAAAGATAACTCCCTCATTTTACACTCAGTCTAAAGTAGAGTGTAATGAAGGGAAGAAGTTTGTAACTAAATGTTATTCTTCTATTTTCGGAATAAAATGGTTTCTAATTTCTGGAATTTTTAATAACTATCCTTATGCATCTCAACCAATTGAGAGAATGGGAAGAGAAATTGAGTTTTTTACAGAGAAATGGAGTAAAGTTAGAGTTCCAAGAATTATAGATATGGATATGGAGAAGATGTGTCTTTTCAGGGAATTTGTTGAAGGTAGAGAGGTGACCAACGACAAGAAGGATTTTAGGCTTCTAGGCTATGTGATGAAAGAAAT
Organism: Sulfuracidifex metallicus DSM 6482 = JCM 9184; assembly: GCA_032834875.1. Lineage (NCBI taxonomy): Archaea > Thermoproteati > Thermoproteota > Thermoprotei > Sulfolobales > Sulfolobaceae > Sulfuracidifex > Sulfuracidifex metallicus. The sequence continues at coordinate 589,430 of CP135238.1, read as the reverse complement.
CCATGAAAAGGGATTTGTCATGGGGGATACAAAGCCTTCTAATTTCATGATAAGTGGAGAGACTGTCTTCGTCATAGACGCCGAGCAATCCACAAGGAATAGCTCCAGCGAATATAAAGCGTGGGACATTCTAGTTCTCACGTTGTTTTCGAGTTTTCTCTTCATCAATGAGGTTGTCGATTTTAGGGAAGCCGTAAGGGAATTTTTATCGTCTTACGAGTTGAATAGGGAAATAGCACTTAAACTAACTGGAGTTAAAAATGCTCCCTTACTTGCTCTTTTTCCTCCTCCACATCTATTGGAGCTTAAGAAGATCAGCGCAGAATATCTATGACTACTTTATCGTTGTCTCTTCTAGTCCTAACCTCTTGGTCAAGGATTCTGGTACCACATGCTGGGCATTTGTAGAAATATTTTATTATTTTACTTGCTTGTCCTAACTCTGCCTCTACTAGGAATTCCATTTTTATCCTGCATCTAGGGCAATCTACTTCGTTCATACAACATTTTTAATTCGAGGAAATAATAAGAGTATATTATGATTGATCGTTTTGGTAGACCTATTGAAGACCTAAGGATTACATTGACTCATGTCTGCAATTTCAAATGCTTCTTCTGCCATATGGAAGGTGAAGGGGACTCTTTCTATGGAGTTTCCAGACAAGGGATAGTTAATGTGGCTAAGGTTTCAAGGGAGTTTGGAGTTAGGACAATAAAACTCACGGGAGGAGAACCAACGTTAAGGAGAGATTTGTTTGAAATAATTGGAGATCTTTCCTCCCTAGGATTCGAAGTTTCAATGACTACTAACGGCTTTCTCCTAAGTGATTTAGCTGGCAAATTAAAAGAAGCTGGACTTTCCAGGGTAAATGTAAGTCTTCACGGTTCAGATCGTAATTCCTTCAAATCTATTACTGGCGTAGACGGATTTAGCAAAGTATTAGATGGAATAAGAAATGCAATTTCCGTCGGACTTAAGCCAGTGAAGGTAAACATTGTAGTTACGAAAAGGAATCTAGCTAACGTTGAAGCTACTATCTCTTTAGTTGACTCCTTAGGCGTTGATGAAATTCATCTAATTGAAATGCACCCAGTTGGACTGGGGAAGAACGCTTTTGATAGTCACGTTTTCCTTTACGATTTAGAATCTAAGTTGCAGAAAATTTCTATCAAAAAAGAAATAAGGTCTAAGCACATGAGACCTAGATATGTTATGCCGTCAGGCATGGTAATAGAGGTAGTTAAACCCTATGCTAATCCATTGTTCTGTGCAGGCTGTAACAGGATAAGGCTCACATCTGATGGTAAATTGAAGACATGCCTTTATAGAGAAGATCGCACAATAGATATTTCAAATATACTAGATAAAGGCGATATTGCAGAACCGATGATAAGGTCAGCATTTGAAATTGCGATAGCTATTAGAGAGCCTAACTTTAAGTATAAACTATGAAAAGACTTCAGAAACTTGAGGAAATAAGAGAAAGAAGCGGTTCAGAATGCGTAATTATAACTGCTGAACCTAATCTCTATTATTACGTTAACTTTGAGGGTGCAGGTTCTCTGGTTTTATGTGACGGCAGATCTACGTTAGTTGTTCCAGAACTTGAGAGGAACAGAGCTATGGAAGTTGGGTTGGAGGTCGTAAGTTACTTTCCTTTCAAAATAACTGAAAATACATTTGAAGGTTCAATGCTTTCCGTTTTTCAGAAACTTCTAGACGGTCACAAGAAAATTGGTATTGATATGAACTGGCTTAACTCTACAACGTTTCTTCAGTTCAAGAATCTATTATCAGATTTAATTGATGTGTCGGATCTAGTTTTAGAGCAAAGGTCCGTAAAGGATGATATGGAGATTTCAATGATAAAGGAAGCTGGCAAAATCACTTCCTCTGCAATGAAGGTAGGAATGGAAAAAGTTCTCTCAGGTAATGTGTCCGAAAAACAAGTTGCAGGTTATATAGATATGACAATGAAAGAAGAAGGTGCAGAAGACTACGCGTTTCCTTCCATAGTGGCATTTGCTGAAAACTCATCCAAGCCTCATCACATACCTTCTAATAAGGTATTTGAGAAGGGAATGCCAGCTGTAGTGGATATAGGGGCTAAATATAATGGATATTGCTTTGACAGTACTAGGACATTTATACCTTCCCCAAAGGAAGAAGTCAGGAAAATCTATGAGATTGTATTACAATCTCAACTTGAAGCAATAGACCAAGTTAGGGACGGTGCAAAAGCCTCAGAGGTAGACATGACAGCTAGAAAAGTTATAGAGAGATCAGGATACGGAAAGTATTTCATTCACTCCACTGGACATGGAGTTGGCATTGAAGTCCACGAGAAACCTTACGTGTCTTTCACATCGAGGGATATTCTCAAAGAGAATATGATAGTGACAGTTGAACCTGGAATATATATACCTAATAAGTTCGGGATTAGAATCGAGGATACTATCGTAGTAACTAAGGGCAAACCCGAGGTGCTAGAAACTTCCTACAAGCTTCTATAATCTATAGAGGCATTAAAAATGCTAGTTAGACCCTTTGTAAAAAAGTATTAATTTTAAGGAAGCAGATGGTAGGTTACAATGGAGAAAATAGGCTATAAAGAGAAAGTTATAGAGGAAATATCTAGGCACGTTAAGGAAATCTTAGAGCTTCTAGGAGAAGATACGAACAGGGAGGGTTTAAGGGAAACTCCAGCTAGAGTTGCCAAAGCTCTGTACGAGATGACGTCAGGTTTAAGGACAGATCCTCCCGAGATAAAGGTTTTCAAGCTTTCAGAGGGAGAGGAAGAAGGCGAATATGAAGAGGACCAACTTATAGTTGCAAAGGATATAGGTTTCTCCTCTCTATGTGAACATCACCTTCTTCCCTTTATAGGTAAAATACACGTAGCATATGTAGTAGGAAAGGGTGGAAGAGTAGCAGGTTTCAGCAAAATAATAAGAATAACCAATTATTACGCTTCTAGACCTCAAATACAAGAGAGGCTTGTATCGCAAATAGCAGATGCATTGATGAATAGCGAAGTTGAACCTAAGGGAGTCCTTGTTGTAGGAAGCGGAATACATATGTGCTCTTTCGTGAGAGGTGTTAAGGACAGGGAAGCTAATTTGGTTTCAATAGCTACAAGGGGAGTCTTGAAAACAAACCGCTCGTTGAGGAATCAAGCCATGAGGCTTATAGAATCGTCTACGAAGCAAAACTTATTATAGGCATTTTTGAAGATTTTCTATAATATATGTCAAGTAAGCATCTAATCCTTTCTTTGTTAAAGGAGAACGGAGGTAGCTTACCTCAATCTGAACTTAGAGAACTTACTAAGCTATCTAAAAGTAGATTATCAGAGATTCTCTCAGAGCTTGAAAAGGAAGGGTTAATAACAAGACAACGAATAATGGGTAAGAATCTAAACGTTTCCTTAAATAATTCCCTAAGAATAGGGATAATCGAGGCTGCAGAATATCCTTTTATCATTCCCTTTTACAAGATGGTCAAAAATGCAGGCTTTAACACTGAGTTGAGAGTTTATAGCGATGGAGTTAGCTTAACTAGAGATTTGGTCTTGGGCAAGTTAGATGTAGGTATGTCACCTGTAGTGACTCAATTATTTTTTAAAAATATTTTCAATAATATAGAAATAATAGCTGGAGGAGCTAAAGGAGGAGGGGGAATAGTGGGAGAACAATGCGGTAAGGTCGGATCAACCTTTATGTCTAGCATGGAAGCATGGGCTTTGGACTACTGTGAAGAAGCAGATATAGTACACGTTAAAGGTCCTAAGGATCTCATGAGGAAATTAGAAAGAAAGGAAGTAAATTCCATAGCAATTTGGGAACCTTATCTCACCAGTTTAAGGAACATTGGGTTTAAAGTAGAATACTTTGACCATGAGCATTGTTGTACATTGGCTGTCAGGAAAGGCATAAATGAGGAAAAAATTAAAATGATTTATGAGGAATCATTTTCATCGTTTTTATCATCGAAGGAGAGATGGTTGAGGGACTACGCTTACTTCCTAAATTTTGATTATTCAATTTTAAGTCAAGCTGTCGTAAACTATGAATTTGAAAGTTACCTTGACAATAAGGACATGGAAAAGATGAGGAAGGTTTCGATTTCGTTTAAAGATAGCTGAAAAATATAATCTCATTTTTTAATTAAAGGAAAGGTAGGAAAAAAGCTTCTATGAATCTAGATAGTAATACAGTTCCATAGGATGAGGATACATTTGTAGTGTTTTAGCTTCCTGTCTCTTTAGGTCGATGTAAGTGTCGATAATTGAATTACTGAACACGGGCTTGAGAAACTCCTTGTCACTTTCTAACTCGTCTAAGGCTTCATCTAGGCTTCTTGGCAGTTCCCTTATTCCTTTCTCTCTTCTTTTCTCAGGGGTTAGGTGATATATGTTCTCGTCTACAGGATCTCCTGGGTCCATCTTTTTGTTTACTCCATCTAATGCTGCCATTAGGACTGCTGAGAATAACAAGTAAGGATTAGTTGATGGATCTGGGGCTCTATACTCTATCCTTTTAGCATTCTCGATACCCCTGAAGTAAGATGGTACTCTTATTATTGCACTTCTGTTACCCCTGCTCCACGCTGTGTAGACAGGAGCCTCAAAGCCAGGGACTAATCTCCTGTAGCTGTTAACTGAGGGGGATGCTATAGCAGAAAGTGCCCTAGCATGATGCAATATTCCTCCAATTACATATCTTCCAGTCTGGCTTATTTCAGCATAATCGTCATTTGGATCGAACATTAAGTTCTTACCATCTTTGCTCCATAAGCTAAAGTGTGTGTGCATTCCAGTTCCGTTGTCTCCGTAGATTGGTTTTGGCATGAATGTTGCGGTAAGCCCATGCTTTGCAGCTACATTCTTAGTGACGTACTTTAGAGTCTGAACTTTATCTGCAGTATCAGTGAGGGTAGAGAATCTGAAGTCTATCTCTCCTTGTCCTGCTGTAGCAACCTCATGATGAGTAGCCTCGATTATAAACCCAAAATATTTAACTAGTGTATCTACTATTTCTACTCTAACGTCCATTAACTTGTCAACTGGAGGAGCTGGATAATAGCCCTCTTTATATCTAATTACGAAGGAACCGCTCCCTTCCCATGGAGATTCCCTTGCATGGATCTTATATCCAGTGCCTGATTGCGGGGTAGCAACATCTAGGTCCACTTTGTCAAACAGGAAAAACTCTAGCTCAGGACCAAAGAAAGATTTGTATCCACGCTCTTCTTGGAACTTCTCTGCCGTATTAGCTACACCTCTAGGATCCCTTTCAAATCTTCCCTTTCCTCCTCCCCAATATACATCAGTCAGTATCCTCATGACCCCAGCGGACCACGGAACCAACGACGCAGTATCAGCTATCGGCATTAGAACCATATCGCTTTCAAATATCTCTGTGAAACCCCTTATGCTGCTTCCGTCCAGTTTACCGAAACCGTTCTTAAAGCTCTCTAGCTCTACGTCAGTAGAAGGTATTGTTATGTGATGTAACCTACCTGGTAAATCGGTGAATTGTAGATCTACCCAGCCAAGGTTATTTTCCTTTATTAACTTTAGGACATCTTCTGGTGACTTTGGCATGATCGCCATTATTGATAAAGAGTATAAAAATCTTCATTATTATTTGACTTAACAATTTACAGTTTCTTATGCATAGATTCAGGTCAATGTTTGAAAATTTTTGAAAATGATCTTAAAACTAATATTCTCTTTTCAGTTTGCCGTTCATCATTATGTAATGATGATCAGTCATTTTTACGTCAGAAAGATCCTGTGTTATAAATATTAACTGGATAGAGTTAGCTTTACACAGTTTTAGATAAGTTTCCATGAAAGATGACTTGTCATTAATGTTAGAGAACCCTTCATCGACTATTAAGATGTCAGGTTTTCCCAGCAACGCAGTTGCAAGAGATATCCTTTCCTTGTTTCCTAGGCTTAAGTCTTCCACTTTCTTGTTAGTTTGTACCTTAAGTTCATTTATTACAGTCTCGATATCTAACTTGTTTCCTCTCTTAATTCCCTTCCTATAGCCCCACCTTAGGTGGTCTTCTGCCTTTAAGTTCCCTATATATGTCGAAGGAGTAACTAGTATAACTCCCCTTTCGCCTACCTTTTTACTTGTAACATCTATACCGTTTATTATAATGTAGCCTTCGTCTTCCTTCAAGGAGCCGTTTATTATTTTTGCAAGGCTGGACTTTCCACTTCCGTTTTCTCCAGTAATAGCTATAGTCCCCTCATCATCTATCGAAGAGTCCAAGAAGAATTCTCTTAACCTTTTCTTTACGTTTGCCCTTATCATTGTAGATATTTAGAAACAGCTTTCTCTAAAGTTTCTTCATCAATTGCACCTACAAGGGTATCCTCCAAATTTCCGTTAACGAAGATTAATGTAGTAGGAATGTTCATTATATTATATTTATCTGCTGTTTTGTTGTTCTCATCCACGTTCACCCTTCCGAAAAATGCCTTATCCTTATACTTTGAAGCTACCTTGTTGAAGACAGGTTCATACAAGTGGCAAGGGGCACACCAAGTGGCCCAAAAGTCTAGTACTACTACCTTATTTTTGGCCAAGATCTCGTCTATATTTTCATCCTCTACTGCCTGAATTTGGGAATGGTCGTCCTTTATTAACTTAGCCATCTCGGACAACCTCTCTGATATTTGCTTAACTAAATCATCGATCTCTGCCATGATTTTAACCTTCTATGTATACTCTCTTTAACCTCTTATAAAACGCTACCTTGCTGTTAACGTAATCAAGTAATTCCTTCTCTGTTATGCTTCCATTTACCTTAACTAAAGCGACCGGCTGCTGACCGAGATTTCCAGCATCTTCACCTTTGACTACAGCACTAGTCACCTTATGGTGCGAAAGAAGAATTTCCTCTAAGTCGCGAGGAAATATGGGATATCCCTTATATTTCAACATTCTCTTCCTCATTCCCTTAAAGTACAGAAGTCCCTTCTCGTCAAATGAAACTAAATCGCCTGTTTTAAGCCACTCTCCATGAAAAACCTTTTCCGTTTCCTTTTCGTCGCTATAGCCTAACATTAGCCAAGGAGACTTAACCCATAATTCCCCAGTCTCATTTGCCTTGGCATCTGTGCCGTCGTCCTTGACTACCCTTATATCCACGTTAGGTAAGGGCTTTCCTATGGAAATGACGTCAGAGAACTCCTTTGGTTGAAAGGTAAGAACCAAGCCTTCCGTGAAGCCGTACTGCTGTACTATGTCTTTTCCGTATTTTTCCTTAAATCCCTTTACAGTATTAGGGAAGAGAGGCGCCGCTGTACTGACGCACAGTTCCAGACTCTTGAGCTCCACGTTAGAAGAGTTAAATGCGTCATAAACCATAGGAACTGTAGCCAAGTAATTTAGATTGTATTTGGATATAGCACTTGAAGCTTCCTCTACAGAGAACTTCTTCATTACGTACATTTTACCCCCAGCTTCGAGGGTAACTCCGAGAACACTGTTTCCAAGAACGTGCGCTATGGGTACAGTAAGTATGGAGTTAACCTCTTTCAGGCCTATTGCCGAGAGCAGGGACTTAGCATTAAGACTGAGTCTTTGCGCACTATGTTTGACCTGCATTGTCTTCCCAGCTATTCCTGCATAATAATATACTATTCCGGTTTCGTCATCTGTATACGAATAAGGTTTGGAGAAAGCTCCAGATGGATTAACGTCAGTAATCACTTTATATCCTTTCATGAATTCTTTCTCCCTTTGAAGTATCTCCTCATCCGTGAATACTATATCTGGTGCTGAATCCTCCAGTATAAACCTCAAATCCTCAGCCGATGTAAGAGGGTCTATGGCTACTATCTTAGCACCAGCCCAGAACGATGCCAGATAATATAACACAGACTTAATTGAATTTCCCATAATATGTGCAACTGTGTCACCTGGCGATAACACTGATGCTATTTTTGAGACCTCTTCTCTTGTTTTCTCAAATGTTAGTGAGGCTTCCGAACTTACAAGAAAAATTGAGGATGGTTTCTGCCTATACCATTTTTCTAAAGTATCTCCGTAACTCAAATCTATCACGATACCCTTTAATCTTAGCCTATTATTTTTTGGTAATGATTGAAGTTCAGGGGATCTCAAGGATTCATATTACGCTTATAAATATGGATGGAATCTTAGGTAGGATAGATGGAGGTATAGGCATTGCCTTAAAAAACCCTAAGATCGTTGTTAGAGTTGGGGGATGCCAGCCATTTCCTTTAGATCTTCCCTTTAAAGTTCCAGGCATATGCATAGATGAAGATTATCCAGAGCATGTAGGCTTAGGTCATACCACTCAATTTAAGCTCTCTCTGGCTAAACTGGCATCTGAATATAATCACATGAACTATTCAATAAAAGAGTTGGCAAGGTTAGTCAAGAGAGGTTCTACTTCAGGCGTTGGCATTTATACCTTTGAATACGGGGGATTAGTTCTAGATGGAGGTCATTCGTTAAAAGTGAAAAAAGAGATGTTGCCTTCGGATTTCGCTGAATCCCCGCCGCCTTCCTTGTTGTTGCGAAGGAATTTTCCTTGGTTAGTTTATTTTAATATTCCGAAAGGTAAGAGGGTCTTCGGCAAGGAAGAACTGGAATTCTTCAGAAACGCAAAGGTGGAGGGCGTAGACATGCTTGCAAGGGTAATTTTAATGGAACTTCTGCCTTCGGTTGAGGAAAGGGATTTAGAGGGAGCGTTAGACTCTATACAGAGAATTCAGAACCTCGGTTTCAAAAAGCTTGAAGTGAATTTTCAAACCGATGAGGTTAAATCGTTGATGCGAGAAATGAAAAATCTAGGATTTCCAGCTGGACTATCTTCGTTCGGGCCTTTAGTTTATACCTTTGTCTCGTCGAGGAAAGAAGGAGAGGAACTAGTTGCACGTTTCGGAGGAAAGCTGACCGAACCTAATAATGAAGGGGCGAAGGTTAAATGGAGTACGACGACTTCGTAATGGAAGAATTGAGAAAGGTTTATGGTAATCAGGTTAACGAATTTCTTTCAGACATAACTAAACCTAACCCAAGGCTTTACGTGAGGGTGAACACAATTTTGGCAGATCCAGCAGACGTAGCAGAAGAACTTGGTTTCATGAAAGATGAGGACTTTAAAGAGGCAATTTATACGCCAATTAAAGGTCCATTCAAGGTTGAAATCAACGATGGAATAGTCATAGTGGATAAGAAAACCGCTGAAAGCGTCATGGTTGGGGCCGATGTGTTTAGACCAGGGGTCAAGAAAATCAAAGGTAAAACTGGGCAGAGAGTTACGGTTGTCAGTGAGCGTGGCGATCCCGTTGGAGAAGGAGAGTTGGTAAACTCGTATAACGTTGTAGTGAGAGTAGACAACTCATTATATTCTTCAGTCAAGATAGCTGAACTCTTACCTCTGAAGGAAGGTAAAATTTACGTTCAAGGTAAATCATCAATGTACGTAGCTAAGATTCTTGATCCTAGACCAGGTGAGTTAATAGTGGATATGAATGCAGCACCAGGGGGAAAGCTGACCCATATAGCCCAGCTTCAACCTAAAGCTAGGATTCTAGGATTTGATCATACCTCAAAGAAGGTAGATAAAATCAGGGAATTGTTATCCCGTATGAAATTGCCAGCTCAGGTTTTCGAGGCAGACTCGAGGTATCTTTACGAGGACTTTAACCTTAAAGACGTTGACAAGGTTATAATAGATCCGCCCTGTTCCGCTATGGGTTTAAGACCTAAGCTTTATGATAAGAAAACTGGAGAAGACCTAATAACTTTTTCAAGGTATCAAAAGCAATTCCTTAACTCAGCCTTCAAAGTATTAAAGAAAGGAGGTACTGTGGTATATTCTACATGTACAGTTACGGAGCTAGAAAATGAAAAAGTAATAGACGATCCAAGATTTGAGGTAGAATACCAAATAAGGTTCCACCCAATGCAAGGGATGACAGGCTTTTTTATAGCAAAGCTAGTAAAAAAATAACGATATGCCTTTAGAAGACTTCATGGGGAAATACCCTAGAATAAACGGAAAGGCTTACTTGCACCCAACCAGTTACGTAATAGGCGATGTCGAAATAGGTGAGATGAGCAGCGTTTGGCATTACGTCATAATAAGGGGCGATAACGATTCAATTTCAATAGGATCTGGTTCTAACGTACAGGAGAATTCGTCAATTCATACAGACCCTGGGTTTAAAGTTACAATAGGCGACAAAGTTACAATAGGTCACAACGCGGTGGTTCATGGTGCGTCGATAAGCTCTAACGTAATTGTTGGCATGGGATCGATTCTGCTTAACGGCTCCAAGGTAGGGGAATTCTCAATAGTTGGTGCTGGCTCTGTGGTTACAGAAGGTAAAGAGATTCCCCCTTACAGTTTGGCTTTAGGGGTTCCAGCTAGAGTCGTTAGGAAACTAAAGGAGGAGGAAATAAAAGTTATAGAGGAGAACGCTGAAGAATATATAAATCATGTGAAGAGGTTCTTGTCAAATGGGTAGAGACCTTAAAGCAATAAAGTGGTTTGTGGATACTCAGTTACTCAAGGATCAGTTTAATCCAGCTTACGCCACATTTAAGGTGACTTCCAAATGTAACCTTAGGTGTACATTCTGTAACCCTTCCTACTACAGTGGAGAACTCGGGGAAGCACCAACTGAGAGAGTCAAAAAGATAATAGATAATATGAGAGATTCATCCGTTATCGTTTTATCCTTTGAAGGAGGAGAGCCTACATCTAGACCAGACATTCTAGATTTATTGCAATATGCTCACGACGGATCATTTTATATTATGCTAACTTCCAATGGGTATAGACTTATGGATGAGGATTTCCTTACTAAACTTGCAGACAAGATAGATTTCCTCCATTATTCTATTGACGAATATCATTGGAACGTCAAAAGTCTAGATTATCTATGCAGGTTTAGGAAGTATGGGCTTAAGGTAAATGTGCAAACCGTTGTAACAAGGTTCAATATTGACAAGTTAGAGGAGAAGGTAAGGAAAGTTAGGGAATGCGGATATAAGATATTGGCAATGCCAGCCGTGGACTACCCAGATTCTAAGGTAAAATTAGCCCCAGACCCTGAGAAGTTTTACAGAGTTATGTCAGATTTAAAGGCGAAATACGGTTCGACCTTAAATAACTCGTGGGGTTTCATAAATGCCCTCATAGGCAAGGTACCTTCTAGGGTTACAAGCTACGCCGTAACTGTTTATCCCAACGGTGACCTCCCATATCCTGACGACATAAACGGCGAAGTAGTAGGAAATCTAGCTGAGCAGAAGCTGAAGGAAATAATGAATTCAGACAAAGTAAAATTCCTTCAGAAGAAAATGCTAGAGGATCAGGCAAGGTTTGAATATTTACACTTACAAACGGCTTCATTCAATAGCGTACGCGATTTACTTTCCTACGCCGTAGAAATGGCTAAATGGCGTTTTACTGGAAAGGCTTAACCGAACGCCCTTCTATACATTTCCTTTATGTCGTCACTAATCAAATGCGTGTATATCTGAGTCGTCTTTATATCATGATGTCCAAGTAACCTTTGAACTACTGGCAGTGGAACTCCTCTTTTGATTGCAAGAGTTGCAAACGTATGCCTCATTATGTGAGGTCTTAAATTTTCTATTCCGCACCTTTTTCCCGCTCTCCTAATCATTTTATAAAGGGCTTGATAACTCATGTCGAAAATTCTAGTATCATTATCAATTCCTTTAATATATGCTCTTAGAAGCCTTCCAGTTTCTTCTGTGAAGAATACTATCCTTTCCTCTCCGTTTTTAGTATTCCTTAACCTAATTCTTCGTTCTTCTAGATTTATGTCAGACGGTCTAATTGAAAGTAGCTCGTTAGCACGCATTCCAGTTTCTGCCAAAAGTCTCAATATAAGTTTTGTTTTCTTTCCCCTTGCATGTAATATGAGATCGTTCAGCTGGCCTTCGCTTAAAGATGAGAATTCCCTTCTTCTAATCCTAGGCAAGGGTACCTTCAATTCCCTTCCAATCCACTTTAAATATCTCCGCACGGCTATGGCGTAATATCTCAAAGTGACCGACCTAGCCCTTTTCCTTTCTATTTCGTCACCTTTCGCTTTTCCTTCCCTTTTCATTAGGTCAATCAACCAATTATTGAAATCCGCTTGTGTAATCTCACGAGGATCTTTATCTACGAAGTTTAAGAAGTCTTTTACGGCAGAGGAATACAGCTTTACTGTTCCGTTTCCTGCGCCTGCTACAATCAACGCATTAATGAAAGATTCTACGGAATGATCTTCTGAGGAATTGCCTATTTCAAGCTTCATGTTTAAGAGGTTGTTTCAAAAAATTAATAATAGGAAAGGCACCTTACTTTTGCCCCTCAAGTCTTTTCTTATTTACTGCAGTAAGGTATACGTAGACGTTAACCTTGAATTGTCCTTTTACGTTATTAAGTGCAGTTTCATCCCTTATCTCAGCATTTCCGTCATTAATATAAACGCCCTTAAATTCTCCATTTAACATTAAAACCCTAAAAGAAATACCCTCACCTAGACCAGATATATAAACTACTGGATATTTAGCTAGATCTGTGAATTGATTTTCTAAGTAGACTGCCAAGTTAGGAGATACGTTCACACTTTCGCTTCTTTCCAATTTTGACTTTAGGAGTATTTTAGATACATCAGAAATTTTTCCTAAATCTAAATTACCAAAGTCAATTCCAGTGAAAGGCGAATTCTGCTCCTCCTTTATTTGATCCTTTATTGTCTTCGCTATCCCATCACCTATTATGGGCAATGCCTTGCCTGCTATCCATTCTTTCTCTCCAACGTATTTCAACATAACCTTAATTGAGCAATCTTTCGCACCCTGACTTAGGGAGAACATTATTTCCAGTAACGAAGCCTTAGCCTTCAGCTTATATTCTATAAAGTCTCTTCCTATTAATCCTAGCTCTACTGTAAACACATCCTTGTATGAAAATAATCCCATTCTATTAAACTTAAGGGTTATTTCGTCCCCTTTTATGCCGACTACAAACGGCAGGTTGGTTATTATATTGTTCCTATCCATTAGCCATTTTTCCGCAGTTTTACACGGAGCATTGACTATGACCTCCTGCGAGTGTAATTTAGTCATATCATATTCTATAAAAAGGATGTTTTTAAGTATGGCTACCATGTCTGACAGTTTCATTATGCTATTTTGGTTAACATTGTTAATGTATCATATCAGTTTTTCACTAATTTTTTTTAAAATTAAACTAAGTTTAAAAATTCATTTTAGTATCTAGAATTAACTGTAAAAAAGTTTTAGCTAAGCTCTAATACATTGATTTATGGAGTTATTAGTCCTATCTAAAGAAGACCTACTAAAAATTTCTGATGCGGAAACACTGGTAGATTCTGTAAAGATAGCTTTCTCATCTTTCTCCAGCGGTAAGATGAAACAGCCAGAAAGACATGTGGACTTTGTTAAGGGAAATTGGTGGGGAACTATGATAGGTTTTAACGATCAGATGTTTGGAATAAAGATAGTAAATGTAATAAATGAGAACAGATTGAAGGGGCTTCCGGCAGTTAATGGTGTTGCTATACTTTTCTCTGCTGATACCGGGGAACCTCAATGCTTAACTGAGGGCTCGACACTTACGGCATTGAGGACAGCCTCAGCTAGTGTTCTGTCAACATGGTTAGCGTTGCGGAAAAAGTCCATAGGAACGTTGGGGATAGTCGGGGCAGGAGATGAAGCATTTTATCATGCGAAGTTAGCACAAGAGTTTTTCTCTATAGAGAAGATAATGATAACGGCCAGGAAGTCGCATATAGATTTAGCGATGAAATTAGGCTTGCTCGCAGTTGACAAGGTCAAATTACTTAACTCCGCAGATGTGATATTTTCTACCACCTCCTCACAAGATCCAGTAATTTTAGGGAAGATGCTGAAAGATAACTTCCACGTTTCCAGCATAGGTGCACATACTCCTAGTTCTAGAGAATTAGACGACGATGTAATTCTGAAGGCAAGGACAATCATGGTAGACTCGAAGGAGGCAGTGTTCAGAGAAAGCGGAGATTTGATCATACCTCAGAATGAGGGATTACTTAATGATAAAAACGTTGTGGAAATAGGCGACATAATTAACAATGGTTATACAATAGATACGCCTTCAATTTTCAAGACTGTCGGAATAGCGTCTCAGGACGTTTTTACTTTAAGTTCAGTTTGCAAGAAAGCTAAGGAAGAAGGGGTAGGAAAGCTTATAAAATTATAGAAAAATTTTTTAGATATAAAATTAACCTGAAATAATTATAATTTCTAATAAGCTATATCGTTGGTTAACCTTTCCATATTACATCCGGGTTGTTTGTTTTTCTGTTAACCCATAAAGCCATTACAAATAGCAGTGACGACAACCTATTAAGGTAGACTAAATGTGAATCCTTAACTTTTTGCCTTCTTGCCAGCGTAACAACACTTCTTTCACTCCTCCTACATACGCTCCTAGCTAAATGAAGAAATGCAGAAGCTTTGTGTCCACCAGGTAAGACGAAGTTCTTTAAGGGAGGTAATTCCGATGAAAATCTCTCAATTGATGTCTCTAAGTACTTTACTTTGTCATTTCCAAATCCCATGTCAAATCCAGCAACTTCAGAAGATAATGCGAAAATATCGGACTGTATAGTAGATATACATTCGGCCAATGGAGGATACAAAGAAGATATGACACCTAAAATAGAGTTCAGTTCATCTAAATTACCTAAAGCATCAACTATGTCATCATCCTTCCAGACTTCACCTACGGATGGAACCTTCGTCTTTCCCTTATCCCCTGTGCCAGTATACCACATTTCGTAAATACTTTCATTCTCCTATTAAAAGTCTCATTATTTCTCTTTCATAAAGCACATTAACGAGTTTACCCTTATCATCAATTACAGATATTATTGGCTTTTCTGTCTCTCTAAAGATCTTCATTGCATCGATTACCTTAGATTTTTCATCTATAGTCTCAATTTCATCAAGTTCTACGTCGCACACCCTGAGTTTATCATAGAGGGAGGGATCTACTGCTATGGCTGTATTCATTGAGACGTAACCAATTGGTCTCATATCTCTATCCACTACTGCAACACCTCTTACTTTTCTGTCCATTAATACTTTTATAGCGTCGCTAAGTCTATCCTCACAAGCTACATAGACTAATTCTCTATTTAACGAAGATATCTGTTGGGAAAGTTTTATTTTTCTATCTCCAAAGCTAGCTTCGCTTTTAACTCCATAAATTCTCTTAAAAACAACTGGAATTATTAGAGTGGACACAGTTATTGCTAAAACTGATTCAGAATATTCAATTCCATTTATGTAGCTCAAAGATAATGCAGTTATCAATAATGAAGTATCCACGCCCCCCTTCACTGACGTGCCCATAGCGTTGAAAAACAACGGTAGCCTTATAATTTTTGACGTCGCTGCACCTACAAGTATCTTGGATAATATAGTAACTACAGATAAGATAATTCCTATTTCAAATATAAGAGCTGTAACCCTTACAAAGTAAAGTCCAATGCTCACAAAGAAAAGCGGTTCGAAGAAACCGTAAGTGAATGCATGCAATTTCTCCCTCAGTTCTGGCCTATCCCTTAAGTAGTCCTTCAAGAGAAAACCTAGGAAAAGTGCTGCTATAGCTGAATTGAATTTATATGTCTCTGCTATGAAACCAATTACTAATATAGCGGAAATAATTCCTGCAAATTCAATTTCTCTAACCTTAAAGATTAATTCTAAACGTTCTAAGCCTAGAGAAATATATCTTCCGGTCAAAACTATGCCAGTCATGATTGCTATTACTTCAACTAAGGAGATCAGGAGTTCTTTAGTATTTTCTAATATCGCAAAAAGAATTACTGCTATTATTTCATTAATTATCACTTGATAAAAAAGGAAGTTACCCTGCTGTTTTTTGCTGTATCCCACGTCTATCAACAATCTAGTCAAAGGACCTGCACTGCTCATGGCCAAAGGGACTGAAAGCAGGAGAAAATTTTCTGGTCTTCCTATGTAGTATAAGGTTAAAACTAACGCAAGAAATGGAATAGTTAATTGAACTACTGATGAGATAAAGAATTTAATTTCAATTTCTCCTCTTATATCAAATTCTTCTGCTCCAGCCAGAAATAAAAGGAATATTATTCCTAGAGATGTAATAAACGATATAATCTCGTTTATATGTATGATACCAAAGCCTCCATCTCCTACAACTATGCCAACCATTATTGAACCTACAAATGGTACTAATCCTATCCTTCTGAACCCCTCCTCCATTAACTTGGCTAGGATAAGAAGTATTCCCAAATAGAGAAGGGAAATCACCTCTATAGACATCACGAAAATTTATTTTGTTACTAAATAATGGTATCGTCCATTTATGGAAGACTAAGTGGAGAATAGTAGTGCTTATATTTTTTAGACAATATAAACAAGTCATGAAAGCTGTAGTAGTAACTGGGCACAAACAAGGATATAAAGTTCAAGACATACCAGATCCTAAACCTGATAAAGGAGAAGTGGTAATCAGAGTAGATAAGGCTGCCCTTTGCTATAGGGATACTCTTCAGCTTAAAGGGTTTTATCCTAGGATGAGATATCCTGTAGTTCTTGGACATGAAGTAGTTGGTACGATAGAGCAGGTAGGCGATGGTGTTACCGGTTTTAAGGAAGGGGATAAGGTGATATCCCTCCTTTATGCTCCAGACGGTGAATGTGAATACTGTAAGGCCGGAGAGGAAGCCTATTGCCATCATAGATTAGGCTACTCTGAAGAGTTGGATGGATTCTTTGCAGAGAAAGCTAAACTAAAAGTTACGAGCGTAATAAAGGTTCCTCAAGGCACTTCAGACGATGGTGCTGTCCTAGTACCATGCGTAACTGGAATGATATACAGAGGTCTAACAAGAGCTAAAATAAAGAAAGGTGAAACTGTTTTAGTTACTGGAGCAAGCGGTGGTGTCGGAATTCATGCAATACAAGTAGCCAAAGGCTTGGGAGCTAAGGTGATAGGAGTGACCACTTCTCCAGACAAGGCTGACATAGTGGGCAAGTATGCAGATCATGTAATTGTAGGAAAGGAGTTCTCTTCTGAAGCTAAGAAAATCTCAGACGTTCATATCGTCATAGATACAGTGGGAACTCCAACCCTAGAGGAATCCCTGAAAAGTCTTTGGATGGGAGGAAGGATAGTACAGATAGGTAATGTAGATCCTGCAGCTCCTTTTAATCTAAAGTTAGGATATGTAATTCTAAAGGACATTGAACTTATAGGCCATGCATCGGCTACAAAAAAGGATGCAGAGGGAGCATTGAAACTAACTGCAGAAGGTAAAATAAATCCAGTAATAGCTGGTACTGTAAATTTAGAGGACATTGATAAAGGATATGAGTTATTAAAAGATAAATCCAAGATAGGAAAGGTATTGTTAAAACCATAAAATACAATATATGTTTATATTTGAAAAATTAATAGCATTTTACTTGTATTACTAAAAAGCTTAATAGGTATAACCAGGATAAATGAAAACATGAGTAATGAGAGCAAATATCAAGTTGATCCCTTATCTATAAAAATGCCTCCTCCACTTTTCTGCATGAGTGAAAATGACGTTAGAAGAATTAAACTCGAAATACAACGCCTTTATAACATTTCATGAAATAAACCCGATAAGAGAAGGTCAGCTAACTGGTCTCACATTTGGCATTAAGGATATCTTCTTAACTAAAGGAGTCAGGACAACTGCTGGATCGAGAATTCTAAAGGACTATGTTCCGTCTGAAAACGCGTATGTTGTAGATCAAATTTTGAGGAATGGGGGTAAAATATTAGGGAAGACCAATACACATGAGTTCGCCTTAGGCGCAACAAATACATCATCGATTGCTGGACCAGCCAAGAACCCTTACGATCCATCAAGGATAAGTGGTGGTTCAAGTGGGGGTTCTGCTGTAGCTGTAGCTTTAGACATGGTAGATGTGGGCATAGGCTCAGACACTGGTGGTTCAATTAGAATACCTGCGTCTCTTTGCGGGGTTATAGGATTCAAACCTACAACAGGATTGATACCTACAGACGGAGTCATTCCATTCAGCTGGTCTATGGATACTGTTGGAATAATATCAAAGTCTCTCGATAAACTGGCTAAAGTCTTCACTTCATTACTTCCACAAGAAAAGAAAAGAATAATAGTATCTCAAGTTCCCTCTAAATTGAAAATAGGGACCTTCTTGTTCGGAGAAGACGATGGTTCACTATTGCTTAAAACTGCTTTAGTTAAACTATCCTCAGAGTTCGATGTAAAGTCAGTTAACTTGAATATGTTAACTTATTTTGGTGGACATATAAGACAAACTATAGCGGTTGCTGAAGCATCATCCTACCACAGGGAGTGGATTACATCACAGCCAGGGTTATATTTTGAGGATACAAAGAAAATTCTCATGTCAGGGCTTAACATTTCTGCAGTAGATTATATTGATGCTATGAGGGCAAGAAGATCTTTATTGGAAGAATACGTTAAAGCATTCAAAGAAGTAGATGTCATAATTTCTCCTACAACTAAAATAGTGGCTCCTAAAATTGACGAAGTAAAGGGAAGAGAGGTAGACTTTAGGTTTCAATTAATATCAAATACTGAGCTATTTAGTGTAGTAGGTGCACCTTCAATATCTATACCCGTAGCTAAGGATGAAAATGGCTTACCAATAGGTCTAATGATCAGTGGTGAACCCTTCAGTGACGGCAAACTATTGAAAATAGCCTCTCTTCTATTTGATATGCTAGTTTCTAAGCAAGTTTCTTAAGCTTTCAAGCCTATCATGATTTGGTGTGTTTATAACTTGGTAGAAACTAACCTGAGAGAAGTGAACCTTAAGAACAAAATATTAAAGGGAACTACAACTGTAGGGCTGAAGGTAAAAGATGGTGTAGTGTTAGCTGCTGACAGGAGGGCTAGTGCAGGAGTTTATGTAGCTCATAAATACGTTAGGAAAGTTCTTTACGTTACTGACACTATAGGAGTAACAACTGCTGGGAGCGTAGCAGATATTCAGTTCGTTTATGAAATATTAAAGAATATATACAATTATAACAAGATAAGCGGAAGTGGTCCTATAACTGTGAAGGGCCTAGCGATGTATTTAGGTACAATGTTATCTAGAAACAAGTATTTTCCCTACTTAGTTCAAATATTATTAGGTGGATATGACGAAAGTGGAGCATCTCTTTATAACCTAGATTACATAGGAGACGTTACTGAGGAGAGATACACGGCCACAGGATCAGGTTCTCCGGTAGCTGTAGGTGTGCTAGAGGACGGTTATAGGGAAGATCTTACATTAGACGAAGCTGCGGATTTAGCTAAAAGAGCTGTCTTTTCAGCAATAAAGAGGGACTCATTTACTGGTACTGGTGTAATAGTTACTAAATTAAGCAAGAACGGCCATGAAGAAAAGGAGTATTATATAAAGAAAAATACATCTATAGAGCAATAATTTTTACCCGCCTCCTTAAAGTTTCTATATATGATAGTCAAAGCACCTTTTAAAGAAGGAGAAGAGATTCCTCAGAAGTTTACATGTGAGGGGGATGACGTTTCTCCCCATATCTCATGGGACAAAGTAGACGGTGCAAAAAGTTACGCCCTCATAATGGAGGATCCAGATGCACCTTCTGGATTATTTGTGCACTGGATAATTTACAATATTAAAACTAATTCTCTAGCTGAGAATATGCCAAGGAAAGAAAGGATAAATGAGATAATACAAGGTGAGAACGACTTCGGAAATATAGGATATGGCGGACCTTGTCCACCCAAATCACACCCGGCTCATAGATATTTTATACGAGTTTATGCCCTAGACGCAGAGGTGACAAGAAAGATGAGCCTAGAAGAACTACGAGAGTTCATCTCTTCTCACAAGCTAGATAGCGGGGAGATAATGGGACTATATAAGAGAAAGAGATGAATATTCCTAAAGGTAGAGGACTGTATTGAAACTTAAATTGAGCAAAAATATAAATTGAGTTTGATTAACTGATTTCTTTCTTAGTAATTTGGCTATTAAAAAGCAGATAAATGAGGGCAAGATACATTAATATTTGTTTCGATTAAAACTAATCTCATGAGTGTTCTGGAAGAGGCTTTGTGGACTGAGAAGTATAGACCGAGGACGTTAAATGATGTGGTAAATCAAAAGGAAATTGTTGAAAGATTAAAGAAGTTCATTTCTGAGAAAAATATGCCACATCTGCTTTTCGCTGGTTCACCGGGAACTGGAAAGACTACCATTGCTTTAGCCTTGGTTCATGACCTTTTTGGGGAAAACTTCAGGGACTACTTCCTTGAACTTAATGCTAGCGATGAGAGAGGAATAGACGTAATAAGGAATAAAGTAAAGGATTTCGCTCGAGCTCTGCCTGGCAAGGGCGTTCCTTTTAAAGTTATACTTCTAGATGAGGCAGACAACATGACGTCCGATGCTCAACAAGCTTTGAGAAGGACCATGGAATTATTCACTTCAACAACCAGGTTCATATTAGCCTGTAACTATCTCAGCAAGGTAATAGAGCCAATTCAATCTAGGACAGCCTTATTTAGGTTTTACCCTTTAAAGAAGGAAGACGTCGTAGCTAGACTCGAGTTCATTGCGAAACAAGAGAAGGTTTCTTACGATCAAGATGGTCTTGACGCTATATACGATGTTACAATGGGAGATATGAGGAAGTCAATTAACTTACTTCAGGCATCCTCAGCATACGGTAAAGTGAGCGTAGAATCTGTTTATAAAGTTCTAGGTTTAGCAAAACCAAAGGAAATTCTAGAGATGCTAAATGCTTCCTTACAAGGCGACTTTAACACTGCTAGAAGCAAGTTGAGGGAGTTACTTGTTACCTACGGTCTATCAGGAGAAGATATAATAAAACAAATGCATAAAGAATTAGTAGGAAATAACTTATTAAAAATACCTGAAGAGTTACGTGTTATTATAGCTGATTATTTAGGAGAGGCAGAATTCAGGCTAGTAGAAGGTGCTGACGACGATATACAATTAAGTGCAGTTATAGCTAAACTCGCCATTTTAGGTAATAAATATGATATTGGTGCCACAAAGTGAGCCATCTTCAATGGTCCATTAAGTATAGACCAAGATCGTTATCTGAAGTTGAGAATCAGGAAGAAGTAAAAGAGGAACTTAAATCCTGGTTGGAAAGTTGGATGAATGGAAAACCTAACTATAAGGCAGTTTTGCTTAATGGACCGCCTGGAGTTGGGAAGACCACCATCGCGGAGGCAATGGCTCATGATTATAACATGGAACTTCTGGAGATGAATGCCAGCGATTCAAGAAGGCTTAACGACGTAAAGAGCATAGCTGAGAAAGCATCAACCTCAAGTAGTCTCTTCGGAGAAAAGGGCAGAATAATTCTTCTAGACGAAGTAGATGGCATAAACAGCAGACAAGACGCGGGAGCCATACCTGCAATTATAGACTTAATAGAAGAGACAAAGTTCCCCATTATATTGACGGCAAATAACGTATGGGATCCGTCTTTGCGTGAGTTGAGGAATGTCGCTAAGTTGATAGATCTTAAAAGGCTAGGCAAGATTCCTATGAAGAAACTGCTGGAAAGAATATGCAAGGCGGAAAAAGTAATTTGTGATCCAAAAGGCATAGGGGCTATAGCCGATGTAAGTGAAGGCGATGCTAGATACGCTATAAACATATTGCAGAGTATAGCTGAAGTATATAGGAGAGTTACTGAGGACTTAGTGAAGGAACTTGTTAGAAAAAAGGAAAGGACGTTGGATCCTTTCGAGACATTGAGAGACATCTTTTGGGCTAAATTCTTTTGGCAAGCTAGGGCAGCAGCTACTACTTCTGAAGTGGATTATGAACTTCTAATCAGATGGATTTCAGAAAACATTCCCCTTCAATTTCAAGACATGGAAGACGTTTTCAGAGGTTTTGACGTCTTAGGTAAGGCTTCGATCTTTCTGAGAAGGGCTAAACTGGGGGATTGGGATCTGTTAAGTTACGTCTTCGATTTGATGGGTCCAGGTGTGGCATTTGCAGAATCTAGTAAGTTAAATGGAAGCTGGAAGGCTAAATGGGTTAAATATCAGTTCCCATCTTACGTACACCTCATGTCAAAGACCAAGGAAAGTAGAGATGCATTAAGGTCTGCATCTGAGAAAATAGCCAAGGCCTGCCATTGTTCCACAGACAAAGCAATAAACGAGTATTTTCCCTTTATGAGGGTTTTGCCTTTAGATGAGTTTTCCCCTCAGGAACTAAAGGTGATAAAGGGAATAGAGAGAGAAAGTGAGACTAAGAATGGAGAAAGACAACAACAAAGGAAGAACATTAGATCTAGGAAGAGGACTTAATTTTCTTAATTACTTTTATTTCCTCTATGCAAGTCTCAGGATACTGACCTTCTTGGTCCTTTTCATATTTTTTTATCATATCCCATACGTTAAGAAGTCCCACTGAAACCCCAGTTAAAGCCTCCATTTCCACCCCAGTTTTATAATGTGCTGAAACTTTACACACAACTTCAACGAAATCCTCTCCAAGGTTAACTTCCACGTCTACATGCTCTATCGGTATAGGATGACACATAGGTATCAGCTCTGGAGTCTTTTTAGTCGCAAGTATTGCCGCAGTTTTAGTTACTGCAATTACATCTCCTTTTTCAACTTCTTTCCTTTTAATCAGCTCCACAGTACTTTTTTTCAGCTTTATTCTACCTTTCGCTATAGCCTCCCTTTTTATCTCACTCTTTTCTGAGATATCTACCATTTTAGTTTCTGCCATAATTTGACATTTAGCTTTAGTATTTTTTAAAACTTTTCTAACTCAAAAATGTCTCTATTCCAGAATATCCTTGACCTCCTCTATGAGGTCCTTTAATAGTATTACCTTAGGATTGGAATAATTGATTCTTATTATCTTAGCTCTGACTCCATCTCCTGATATAACTTCCACTATTCCCCTTCTTTCAAGGAAATCCACTTCATGCTTCAGCACGTCATATCTGACGGAACATTTTTTTGCTAGCTTTGTAATATTTATATCGCCTTCTTCTAGTAACGTAACCAGTATTTTCCATCTGGTAGAATTCATCGTGATGTCATTCTACCCCTTATTTTACTATCGACGAAGTCCTCAAATTTCTGATCTAACGGTAAAGTAAACGAGATCAGCGTAGTTCTTCCTCGCATTCCCTTTCCGCTTTGCCTTGTATTAAGCACACCGTACTGTCTAAGCCTTCTTATATGTTCATATACTTGAGTGTGTTTTCTTGGCTCTTCTCCAAACTCAGAACAGAGTTTCTGATATTCGCTTTCCAAGACGCCCATCTGAACTTCTTCGCTTTTACCCCTTTTCACCAACTGTATCAATGCTTTGATCAAAAGTAGCTGATGTAAGTCTGCATCCATTAGGTTATCCAAAATTTGAGGTATCTCTGGATTTATGCTAGAGTTAGCCTCCTTAGCATGTTCCAAAGTCACCATCAAAGCTCCTTGTTTTTCAGCAATCTCTCCAGCAACAACTAACGTTTCAATTGCAGCTCTTGCATTTCCACTTCCTCCCCTTTCGTTTCCGTATATATCTGAAATGAATTTTAAAGTCTCATCCAACACTGCACCCTTCACGAAGGCCTCTTCTGCTCTAGCCTTTAATATATCAAAAAGTTCGTGAGAGCTATAAGGAGGAAATTCTATTATTCTCTGAACTATATGATCTTTTATTGATTTATCTAGTCTATAAAGGGAATACGTATCATTAACTATGAAAATGTAACTTATTCTTTTAGTAGTAGCTGAGATTTCGTCGTAGATTCTTGCAAGGAAATATAATTCATCTTGGGGAGCACTATCGATAAATTGGTTGAATTCATCCAAGGTAAGTATCAAATGTATATTTCTTTTGTCTAAGTAATCATGAATAATTTTGAATATTTCTTGAGAAGATAGTCCTCTAGTAGGTACGGGCAATTTCAGTCTATTTGCTATTTCTAGACTGATCAAATATAGCGTCCTTTGTTTATGGCAGTTGATATGAACCATTGTTACCTTAGATCCTCTTTCTTCAGCTATTTTCCTAAATTCCCTTTCAAAGGCAGACGTTGTAGCCGTCTTTCCAGTACCAGTCTTTCCTAAGGCTAAAGCCCTTATCGATCTTACGTATCCCTCCGTCAGTATATCCTTAAAAATTATTCCTAGTTCTTTTATTTTATCTTCTCTATGGGGTAGAAAACTAGGCACATAATCTAGCTCTAACTTTCTCTTATCTGAGAATATTGAGGAAGGAGAGTTTACTACGTCGTCTAATATATCCTTGGTCGATTTATTAGCGTCCTCAACCAAAAGTTTCACCCCTTCGTTAAGAGGTTACTATTTCCTCATATTTAACTTAAGAGTGGAGACTGAAAGTTTTTCTTGACCATTTTTAAATAACGAGAATCCCAAGAAACTTTTCATGATGTTGGCAAATAAGACGTAATCTGGTTCATTATAATTTACCTCAGCTTTTCCTCTCATGGAAATTCCTATGCCAATTTCCACCTCGCGACAATTTACTTCCTTCGTCCTTTGAATGCATTCTACGTAAAATTTCTTTACCTTCTTAGATAACAGTAGATCTACTCCCTTTTTAATTATAGTTTCTATTTGTAGCTCTGCCACGTCCATAAATGGGAATATCTTAAATGCAGACGAAGGAGGAGCAGAGGCTATAAGTCCGTAGATCTCCATTGGACTTAATTTTGAGTAGATAGAAAGAACGTTCTTTATTTCCTCTTTTATCTCGACGTCATTATCATAAGGTAAAAGCCTATTTATTAATTCAATTGTGGTCTTTTTTCCCTTATTGTTCCCTGTTGTTACTATCGCCTTCGGATAAGCGTTCATGGTTAATAGGTCTAAAATACAGCTTAATATTATGCTACTTACCAGGATTAATGCCATAAGGAACTCCTCTCTCAGTAACATAAGGAAGGTAATGGTGTTAGACGAGTGGAACAGGGAAACTATCCATGGCGAGGTACATCTAGCAAAAGGAAGCGAAGCAGAGTTACCTAGATGGTTAGCAGAGGAACTTCAAAAGGAAGGCATTGTAAAGATAATAGACTCATTTACCATTGATGATCTAGGTAGAATTCTTTTCCAAGAGAAGCAAAGGCCTAATGTTCCAGCTTCTATAACCAAAACTGATGATAGCCTTTATCAGAAAATGAAGGAGCTAATAATAGACTTGAGGAATAGCAACAACATTTCCTCTTTGGAACAGATGAGGAAAGCTATCTCTATAGCAGCAGAGATCTCTTCTCTTAGAATAAGAAAAGTAGTTCAGTTAAGTTTACTAGATATAAAGGATGAGAAAATTATGGATAAGATGACACAGGAGGAACGCTTAATATTTTATTCCATAAGAGAAATATTAGAATCTATTAACGGTGAGTCTTATGGAGAAACAGCTTGATGTTGAGGACCTCTTTATTGACTTTCTGTCGTCCTTTATGGACAGGAGAGGTGTTAGAAAATATAGTGAACGTATAAATAAAATGATAGGATATAGGCACAAGAGCCTAGAGGTCGACTTTAACGATTTGCTTTCATTTAACGAGGAATTAGCCAATAAGATAGTCGTAGATGCAAAAAATGTCATTCCTTTAATAGAAAGAAAACTAATGGATTACATAGTAGAAAGGGACCCAGATTACCAGTTAGAAGTCAACAGAGTTCACGTTAGAATAACTAGTGTACCTCGTATAATTCAGCTCAGGAAGATACGAAGTGACGATATTAATAAACTAATTAGCGTTGAGGGGATCCTGGTAAGGTCAACCTCAATAAAAGAGAGAATAACTAAGATATGGCTTCAACATGTGCCTCCAGGCTGTGGAGATGAATTTGAGTGGCCGGGCGAAGGAGAAGAAATTCAGGAATCCGTAGAAATGCCTGCCGTATGTCCACGTTGCGGTAAGCCAGGTCAATTTAAGTGGATAAAGGAAAAATCGGAAATAGTAGACTGGCAAAAGGTTGTAGTCCAGGAGAAACCTGAGGAGATTCCCGCAGGTCAACTGCCAAGGCAGTTGGAGGCTATCCTAGAGGACGATTTAGTTGATTCGGCAAGGCCAGGGGATAGGATAAAAATGGTTGGTATACTCGAAATAAAGGAGGACGTTCCCATAAAGAGGGGCATGAGGTCAGTCTTTGATTTCCATATGAAGGTAAACAGTGTAGAAATTTCACAGAAGGTATTAGATGAGGTTATGATATCAAAGGAAGATGAAGAAAAGATAAAAGAGCTGGCTAGGGACCCCTGGATTAAGGAGAAAATCATTTCCTCTATTTCACCTTCCATTTATGGGCATTACGAAATTAAGGAAGCAATAGCCTTAGCGTTGTTTGGTGGCGTCCCTAAGGTAATGCCTGACGGAACGAGGATAAGGGGAGACATTCATCTACTTATAATAGGCGATCCAGGTACTGCGAAGTCACAGACGTTACAGTTTGCAGCTAGAGTAGCACCTAGATCCGTCTATACAACTGGAAAGGGATCCACGGCTGCAGGTTTAACTGCCGCAGTTGTTAGGGAAAAGAATACTGGAGATTATTACCTTGAGGCTGGAGCTCTGGTCCTTGCAGATGGTGGAATAGCTGTTATAGACGAGATAGACAAAATGAGGGACGAGGATAGGGTAGCAATACATGAGGCAATGGAACAACAGACAGTGTCAATTGCTAAGGCGGGGATTGTGGCTAAGCTCAATGCGAGAGCCACTGTTATAGCCGCGGGTAACCCTAAACTTGGCCGTTATATCTCTGAAAGGAGTATCTCGGACAACATAAATTTGCAACCTACTATACTCTCTAGGTTTGATCTAATCTTCATATTGGTGGATAAACCCGGAGAGAATGATAAATTACTAGCAGAGTATATCTTAAACGTTCATAGAGGTCATGAAGTGGGAGACTTCATCGATATAGAGACACTGAAGAAGTATATAGCATATGCTAGAAAATACGTTACTCCAGTGTTAACTGATGAAGCTAAAGAACTAATACAAAACTTCTTCGTTGAAATGAGGAGGAAGAGCAGCGAAAGTCCAGACTCTCCCATATTGATTACACCTAGGCAGCTTGAAGCCCTTATAAGGATGAGCGAGGCTTACGCTAAAATATCGTTAAGAAATGAGGTGACAAGGGACGATGCTGAGAGGGCAATCAACATAATGAGAATATTCTTAGAGAACGTAGGACTTGACGTAGAGTCTGGTAAAATGGATATAGATACTATCATGACTGGCAAACCTAAGAGTGCCAGAGACAAAATGACCACGATTTTAGAAATAATAGATGACATTTCGTCCATGGAGGAGTGTGCAAAAGTGGGCAAGATAATAAAGGAGGCTGAGAAACGTTCTTTAGACAAGGATACTGTTCAAAAGGTCATACAAGATATGAGAAAAAGTGGCTTAATTTATGAAAGTAAGCCAGATTGCTATAAGAAGGTATAAAAATTGAGCAAGTATATAGCAACTATCGGCTTTATAGTTTTAAAAATAAAAAGAGTATATTAGAAGTATATTCTATTATATATTAATTAAATTTATGAAGTCAAGACTGAACGTTGTATTTGATCCATGCAAACGTTGACCTAATAATAGGAAACAATTATAATTATTTTAGAAATTAAATAATGCTAGATTATTTGAAGTTCAGAATTTCCTTAAAGATTTAAATGTGAAAAGTAAGATAGATGAATGTAAGAGGTGTGATATAATGAAAATCTGTAATGCGTGCCTTGGTGATTTAAATTTTTTATGAAAACGGGAAAGTTACAGTAGACCATTATGCATGTGATTACTATTTAGGATTATATGAGGGTATTTTAATAGCATTAAACGAGATTATGCAAAATGATGAGAAGTGGAGAAGGTTTAAGGAGACGTTAATAAAAGTACGTGAAGCGATTGAAGTTGTCTGAAACCGGCTGGAGGAGTATATTATTTACAATATCTATAATTAATTCCTTATATTTTAATATTACTTTAATTAACACATTGGAGTTATGGATTATTTCAAAAATTTCTGGTTCTAGTTTGATCACTGGAATTCTATTTTCCCTTATTTCAATACCCTTCTTTTTTAGTTACTTCACTGGAACAATAGTAGACACCATAAAAAATAAGAAGATAATATTATTAGCTTTTTCATTCTTACTTCTTGTTATCTTGTTTCTATCCCAATTAGAACTATTAGTAAATAATCTCTTTGCGCTCATTTTATTATTCTACATAATGACGTTACTGACAGGTTTTATTTTTGATATTTCAGGTGCTATTATGTCCATCTGGATTAAAGAAAATATAAATGAAGAAATTTACAAAAAAGTCTCGTCTATTAATCAAATTATCGCTAGATCGTTGGGACTTTTTGCGGGAGTCTTAGCAGGGATCTTTCTTACAGTAAATCTGAAATATTCATTGTTTGGGCCGTTATTTTTATTGGGAATAACTATCTTTCTACTTCTGCCTATAAAGATATCTAGTACTAAAGGCATTAAAAAAAGTGGTTTAAAAGAGGGGTTTATAGAGGGGTTTAACTACATAAGAAAGAATAAAGTGCTAACTCAGTTTGTTATTCTCACGATAGGGAATTTCTTCTTTAATATGCAAGGATTATTACTGTTGTTTTACGTTGAAGATTTTTTGCATAAAGGGCCAATTTTCTTTAGCATGTTGGGCGCTGTTAGTGAGATAGGAATAATCCTAGGTTCTGCTTATGCTCCTAAAATTAAAAAGGGTAAATTAGGTTTCTACCACGTACTATTCGGTACATTTATTTCAGCGTCTTTAATGTCATATATACTAATTCATAATGTCTTTCTTGCAGTAATACCTACATTTGCCGTATCCTTCTTTTCTGGAATTAATTCCGTTTTAACTTCCTCTGTGCTCTTGAGAGTTATAGACAAGGAGTACATGGGGAGAGTTAGGGGTACTATATCAGCAATATCTGAAGGCTTGGTAACGTTTTCTGGTCCTTTAGGAGGCGTTTTAATAGCTGCTATGGGAATAGGACAAACTTATCTTTTAGTGGGGCTAGTGATGCTAATATTCTTTTATCTTGAACTGGCATTTAAAGAATTTTACAACCTTAGAATTTAATTTTTATCCGCCTACTATATGTAGCTAAGCTAGTATTTCCTAATATAGATTTTATTAGCTCTAGAGAGTAAAGAGTAATACTCCTAGGGTACTCAATATTGCCATCAGAAAATAGAACATTCTATAGAGTGTGCTATAGCTAATTATCGGCTGTGAGTGAAGAGTGCTTAGAATAATAGAAATGATATATATAAGATAATATACAATTATATTTTCACCAATTCCTGCCAGGGAATTAAGGGAAATATTCAGAATATTCTGAATAATAGAACGTATCTTAGATATGTCGAACTCATCTATGTCCGTATCTAATCCACCCCTAACTCCCTTAATATCGAAACCTTCAACGAATATTTCCTATATTTCTTACCTCCTATATGGAGCCAGCCTCTAGAGATCTTCCCTTCAGATGCTAACTCTGATAGGTTCTTCAAAAGTGAATTTCTTGCTATGCTAATTGCTAACATACTGTACTAAGCTCAACATCTACGATTCTATTTGAATATAAATTGTTAAAATTTCTAATGGAATTCTAATCACTAGAATCACTATTTTTTAATTTTTTCTCTAATTCACTTAAAGTTTCTGAATCTGATACCTCTATGACAACAATTTTATAAGGAAAAGAGCATTTTATATATATCACAATAGATCTTTCCAGTTTCTTAGTAGCGAAGAAAGCTAGACCTAAGCTAGTAGTGAATCCGCCATATAGAATTTCTCCAATAGATAGTCCGCCTAGCCTCATCTTCGGATATATCTGTTCTTTCTCGGTATCATCTAAATCTTTAACGTAAGCTACTCTTCCTACGCAATTAAATGGAATCTTTAGACTTCCCTTTAGTGCTACAACTTTCTCAAAGCCTTTAAGCTTTATGATCAAATTATCTCCTTTAATACATATTTGCACCATATAACATTACCATAAGAGTGTTTCGTCTTTTAATACACGAGGTAGAAGTATTAATAAAATTAGCGCTAAAATTGCTGAAAATATTGAAGTATAGGAAGCTAACTCTATAGGATCTATCTGGGGCTCGATATTTAATACTATAAATGGTATTAGTACTGGAAGAAGTGAAATTGTTGATAATAAGTTCTGGCCTGGAGCAAGTCCAGTCCTAACGCGACCCAGAGAAGGGGATATAACTATGAGTAATAAGCTAATAAGGACTGCTGGAAAAGTAAGTGAAGGTATAAGTATTGTAACGAGCTCCAAATAGTAAATGCCAAAGCTATTAAGGTATCCCATAAGATATAGTGATAATAGTGATATTCCAGATGTGATTATTATAACTAATCCCTCAACAATTAAGGATGCTAATAATGTGTAAATTAAAAGTGAAATAATAATATCTCTATGTGACACTGGCGATGAGAGTAAAACTTCAAATACTCCCTCATTACGACCCTCACTAAATGTACCAGATATAGTGCCCGAGGCTACAAAGGCAGCTATAATAGCGGCTAAAAAAGGCGTAAAAATAGCTGCAGCTATAACTCCTAAAGCATCCTTAGGGAGGATATGGTTATGGATATTAAGCATTCTAATAGCTAAAGCTTCGAGAGCTTGACGTGTCGTAGGAGTATAGATTTCTGGAAACAAAACACCTACTATGACTGTTGACGATATTATTCCGATTCCGTATGCTAGAGATAATATGATCATATTTCTTATATTTATCTTAAGCCTAGTTACATAAGCTCTAACAATACCGCTCGTCATAATTTATCACTTAACTGCTCTAGTATATCTTCAAGTGGATTACCAATTTCCTTAACCACAAGTATAATAATATTATGTTTTGTAAGTTCTTTAACAATATTTCCAATTTCGTCTTCTGACTTGACTTCAACTATCCATAATCCGCCATCTTGATAAGTATCATAACCCATAGAGTTTAAGATAGTGACGGGATTTCCACGTACCTTTAAACCAACTTTTATTCTTCCGATAAAATGTCTTAAATCCTCAAGAGAGCCTTTAAATACTACTCTACCATGGTTTATGACAATTACGTTTTCAGCTAGTTCTAATGCCTCATAGAGATTATGCGTAGAATAAGTTACTCCTATATTTCTGCTATGGATAAGGTCTTTTATGAGACTTCGAAAATTCTTAGCCGCTAATGGATCTAAGCCATTTGAGGGTTCGTCAAGAAAAAGGAATTGAGGATCGTGAAGAAGAACTCTCATAAGTGCTACTCTTCTCCTTTGTCCATGGCTCAAGGATGCCACTGGAGAATCAAGGAGGTTCTCCATTCCGAACTCCCTGGCTAATTTCACGATCTTCGTAGCTACATCATTATTTAGGTTATAAACCATTGCATAGAACATTAAGTTCTCTCTCACTGTTAGTTCGCTCATCAGTCCATCTCTATGGGGTAAATAACCTATCATTCTCTTTATCTTAACATTTTTATATATGTCAATTCCATTAATTAATACTTCACCTTTATAAGGCTTTAATGCTCCACTACACACCCTAAATAATGTAGTTTTACCCGCACCATTAGGACCAAGGACAACATTCATACCACTGTTAAGAACTAAATTAATATCATGCAATATCACCTTACCTATGTAACCAAGTGTGACATCTCGTAATTCCATAATTATCATCTATTGACTAGTTGAATTATATCTTTTCCTTAGTTTATCCATCAACCCAATGGATCTAATTACATTTTCTAATCTTATTATATTATCGCTTAGTATTATATCATTTATAAATATCTCAAATTTATGCTTTTCTATGTATTCGTATATTCTATTTTGATATTCTTTATTTTTAGCAATGACATTACATGCATGATAAATACTTGTAAATCCACTTTCCTTAGCGCCTATTTTTTCCAGAATTTTTTTAGGACCTAAAAAATGAATCCACCAATATAATAATACACTTTGAGCTTTTTTCACCATACTTACTAGATCTTCACGCATTATATTTCCAATTAAATATAAATCATTCGGATCATCTACATATTGAAATATTGGATGCCCACAGCAAATCTTTACATCACCATTAGGCATTAATGCAAGTGTCCTTCCTATATTAGTACATCCTACGTTAAGTTTTTCGCTATTCAATTCAAATTTTTCTTTATTTTCACTATATAGTAATGTAGCTTCACCGACAGGTGTAGGTTGGTCCTCTATAAAGAAAACCTTCTTCTCTAACGTATCTACACTTAAATTAAGCTTTTTGCTTAAAACTTCCTTTACCTTTTCTAAGATGTAAAAAGATCCTTTTATTGAATTTATGCCTATAGCAACTCTTAGACCTTCATCTAAAGATGCTTTTACTAAATTAACAATATCTTTCCTTGCTAGCTATAACGATAGGCATAGCACTTTACTTTTCGATCATAAAAGGTAAGCTTATAATTTCTGGTATTTCAAGTATTTCACAAATTTACGGTTACATTATAGGAGGAATTTTAATCTTAGGCTGGGTCGAGTTTATTTACGTCAATCTTTACCATAATCTCACATTCAATTATTAAATGGTGAAAGTGTTGCAAAAATATCCTTCGCTGTTGCAAATCCCTTATCTATCTAGAGAACGTAACTCTCTTTCAATTCAAGGAAAAATTAGTGCCGCGGCCGGGATTTGAACCCGGGTCACGGGCTCGAAAGGCCCGCATACTCTCGGCGCAGGCCGTACAATGCTTGACCGGTCTATACTACCGCGGCTCCGAAGGGATTTATATTCCCAGATAGCCTTTTCTGCGATCTAATATAAAAAGTCATTTTTAGTTAGTTCATGACTTTTCTTGTACAGCCTTAGTTAGCCTCATTGATTCATGTCGACAATTGAAGAACACAATTACCTTTTCATAAACGCTCATGAAATGATTTGATAGCTTTATTTGAATGAACATAACCTCAGTTTATCAATAAAAGGAAATGCGGGGGGTGGGATTTGGACCCACGCAGGACTCCTCCAACAGGGCCTAAGCCTGTCCCCTTTGGCCTAACTCGGGCACCCCCGCTCTCCAAAAATATTTTCCCTCTCTCTATTTAAAGCTTAGTCCCTTATGGTCTCAAGGACAGACACTACGTTCCATATTGAGATCCTAGCATGCATGGGCATGTTAGGATCTTGACTTATGTCCTCCAAGATTCCAATAGCGTTTGCCGCTCTTACAGCGTGACTTATTCCATTGTCCTGTAGGTTCCTTATAGCGTCGGTTGCAGCTCTTCTTATGTTCCGTGGAACGCTCGTATCGTTCACGATTTTCTGCAGCAGTATAACTGCTTGCTTTAGCTTTGCTTCGTTATCGTAGGGGGATGCCATGTTTTCACCATACTATTTTTTATCTGCTGAGTTTTAGGTTTATTTATGTCTAGTACAGAACAAGGTGTAAAGAAAGCAGCAGATTTGTTAAGGCAAGGCGCTACAATGCTTAGCGACGCATGTCCTCAATGCGGTCTGCCTCTTTTCAGACTCAAGAACGGCAATGTGGTATGTCCTAATCACGGGAAGATATACTTAGTTAAAAGCGATGAGGAAGAAAACAAGGTAAGGAAGAATATTACCATGGATCAGGTCGAAGATATATTAATAAATAACTTGTATTATTTTTCGTCAAAGGTGAAAGAGGATCCAAACGACGTCGACTCAGTAATGCAAATTATAAGGTATCTCGACGCTATAGAGAGAATACGGAAGGTCAAGTGATCTGATCGAGAAGGTAAAACATGATTGAATTTATTACTTCCTCAAACGGCTTATCTGCATTAACAATTAGAAAATGTTCCATAGCGGCAAGCTCCAAATATTTATTTCTAACTTTTTCTAGAGTTTTCCTCTTTTCGGGGAAGTCGAATATATCTCCCTTCTTTATCCTTGAAGATGCAATCGTTGGGTCCAAGTCTAAAAGTATCACAAGATCTGGATAAGGGAACTTAGAGTTGACATTTCTGATCCACTTCTCGTCTATTCCCATAACGCTTTGATATGCTATTGTTGAATGAATGTATCTATCAGTTATTATCGCATCAACGTTCTGCTCTTCCATCCACCTAACGTGAATTCTCCTATCAGCTGCAAAGAGAAGAGTTAAAGCTATTGGGTCGTTCCAACCAACTCTCTGTATAATCCCAGTTATATCCTCCGTGAATGGCTCCTTAGTATAGGTTGCATTCTTTCCCTTTTCCTTAAGTCTTCTTACGATCTCCTTAGCGACTGTGGTCTTCCCAGATCCGTCTATTCCCTCTATAGAGATTAGAAGCAATCTAAATAGATTAAGTTAAAGGAGGCTAAAATCTTATCTATGATGTTGAACGTGCTCAGATTTAACCTCACAGACGATCGTTCAATAGGGCGTTTCATCTTTTTGTCTTGAGTTTCCTTTAGCTGCTCTTATTGCAATTACAAATGCTGCCCTAACGTCGGAGTCCTTTACTTGAATGAGGTGTGTCCTTGAGCTGGATCTATATTCATTTACTTTCCTGACATCTGGAAAACGCTCTTTAGTTAGCCTGAGCACATCATATCCAAACAAGTTTCCTATACCTATTCCTATTATGTATCTTCTGTGTGGATACATAGATATTATCCTAGAAAACAAGTCACATAGGTCATCCTTTTTTACCCTTACATAGTAATCAATTAGCTCCCCGTCAGCTACAACTGCAACAGTTAAGTTTGGGGGATTAGTATCTACGCCTATCAGTAGCTCGTTGAACTCTTCCTTGCCTCTGGTCAAGGCAGATATTTCCCCTACTATCTTATGGACCTCTTTCTCATCTCTTATCAAGAGAGTTCTTTCCTTACCCTCATCATTTCCGTCCGTTATTACAAATTTTCCGTCATGAACTAGCTTGCATCCCCTGTTCCTCAGTTCGGTTACAATCAAATGATATAGCTTAGGGTTCATCACGCTAATAGTTACTCCTTCAACCACAACTAAAATGAGGCAGTCATATTTTAAATATTTTCAGCAAGAATAATGTGAATGGTATATATTGCGGATATCGGAGTTCCTATTCTCCCATGGATCCTTAGTATCAATTTATGGAGTTGCGGGTTCTGGAAAAACCTCAATAGCAATGCAAGTTTCAAACGAGCTATCCCCATCAATTCTAATTGCAGATGAAGGAGACTTTGAAAAAAGGTCTTTCAAAAGCAGTCAGGTTTACTTTGCAGAGGTCTCCTCTACTTTTGAGATTTTTAAGGCATGTCTCAGTCTACCTCCTGGACTAAGGCTAATCTCTGTTGATCCAGTTAACGGTCATTACAGAATGGAAAGAAGTTCCTTAGACTTTCTGAAACTAATGACGTTACTGCGTTCAATTTCACAATCTGGAATTAAGGTTCTCTTGACTTGGAATATAACATGGAACGACAAAGTAAGCGGAGAAAAGTTCATGAGAAGGTTTTCAGATGACATATTTATGGTTAATGGAAAGACCTTAATAGGAAATTTAAGGGAATGTGATTTTAGGATAACTAAGGATAAAGTGATAGGATGCTTATAGAGCTTCTAGTCGGTCTGGCAATGTATCTTCCAGCTTTTGCAGCAAACGGCGGAGCTACATTCATAAGGAACGGAACTCCAATAGACTTTAGACGTAACTTCAAGGACGGCCGTCGTATTTTAGGCGATGGTAAATCATTTGAGGGATTGCTTCTCTCCTTGACTTTTGGAGTCGACGTAGGCATAATCATTTCTAGATTCTTAGGAATTGACTGGATCCTAGTAGGTCTAGTGGAGTCTCTCTTTGCAATGCTGGGAGACATGGCAGGTGCATTCATAAAACGAAGGCTTAACATTCCTAGAGGAGGAAGAGCGTGGGGCCTTGACCAACTTGACTTCATTTTAGGTTCTACCCTAGGTATATTGATTATGGGGATTAGGCCAAGTCTGTATCAATTCTTGTTCGTAGCATTGATAGCATTTTTAATGCACATGTTCACTAACTATGGAGCATATCGATTAAAAATTAAAACTGTCCCGTGGTAGATACTTTATGCCAAAACCAAGTAGGGAACAGAGCAAATATTACAGCCAAGTGTTGTCTAGTTATACTACAATAGTACTAGTATTGATCCTATTGGTAGGAATCATGGGAGTGATAGCTTTTCCCTATTATATTTCTCCTCTCTCTGGTAGCGGTGCGTTTTCCTCAGCTCAATATCTAACCGTAGGTGTTATAGTAGTTCTTACTTTTCTGACCGGAATCTTCCTCATGGAAAGGAAACAGAACGATTTGGCCTCCTTCGCAATAATAGTAGCTTTGATAATATTGACCATAATGGTATGGAACTTATACGGCGTTTCAACGGTTAATTCTATATTCCACATCTGAAAACGTTATGGTGATAGGCATGGAAAATTTCAAGGTAAAACTCTCATCTGGAAGGGAGGTCGAGGTAAACGAAGAGACTGTGACAATTTTAAATGAATATGTAAGGACACAAATAACTCTGGAAGACTTGACTAGGAAGTTAGGTTTGGCTAGTTGGGAGGAAGCCTATGAGCTCGTGAAGCAAGTTCCAGCGTGGGTAATGTGGACTCCCATTCCAATTTATAAAAGGACTTCTTAACGTAGTCGTACACTCTTACTTCTTTTACAAGATTTTTATATTTTGATTGTATTTGATTTTGTATATTTCTTCTCTTTTATACATGATTGAAAATAATGCTGATAAATTATCTCGGAAAACCTTAGTTAAGAACTTATTTTTGTCGTTCATGATCAACTTACTATTTCCTCCTAATTTAGTATTATCATTAACTATATGGACTTTTTTATAGAAAATTTATTAAGTGGTATTTCATAGTATTTTTAGGAATAGAAATGTCAACAGAAGAGATTGTGAAAGTATCTAGGAACTACCAAATAACAATCCCCGCCAGGATAAGGCAGAGGGTAGAGGTAAGAGAAGGGGATTTAGTTAAAATAGTATACGATGAGAAGAGCAACGAACTGAAATTAAATATATTAAAGATATCATAATATAATTTTTATAGGGTTAAAATCTAAGTTTTTTTTAAAAAAAGTATTTGACTCCTACCCTATATCTATAACTCTTGAACATAAGGGAGTGATATCAAAGTCGTTAGTTGTCATTATTACGGATTTACCTTTTTCTAAAAGCATCATCATGATCTCTCTTAGTTCCAGAATCGATTTACCATCTAGGCCGGAAGCTGGTTCATCCAGAGCTATTACCTTCGAATTGGAGGCTATGGCTGAGCCTATCAAAACCTTCATTTTTTCACCATGGCTTAATGTGAAAGGGCTCCTTTCTGCCTTATCCTGTAGGTCGAGCATCTTCAAGACATATTTATCCTTGACTTCCTCTTGAACAGTTTGATTGAAAAATTGTAGATCAGGATTCTGGAATATTATGTAAACTCCTTTCTTTCCAACTAAACTCTTAAGCGTTGTTGTCTTCCCTGCGCCATTTCTCCCCTTTATGCACATAACCTCTCCCTTATGAAGATGAAATGTAGAACCCTTCACCTTTATGGACAGCACTTCTTCGTTACTAGATATGGGAAACTGAATCGGCTCTAGTGGGAAACCTCTAAGGCCGTTTTCCATGAGAAAACTGTCATCCTTCAATACATCCTTGTCTATCTCAATGATCTCTCCGTTTTTTATCAAGTATTCTCTGTCAGTTACTTCAATTGCCTCTTTTACCCTATGTTCTGAGAGAAGCGTACCATTCTGTATTGCGGGTTTGAGCGTCTCTATTCCATCACGGTCTAGGTTTGCAAATGGCTCGTCCATGAGAATGTATTCAGGTCCAACAGAAAGGGTAGTAGACAGGACAAATCTCTTCTTGTATCCATCGGACAATTTGTTAAAGGGAACCTCAAAGTAACTTCCCATTAGTTTCTTTGGAACCTCATCATCAACATCATAAAACTTAGATAAAATTTCTATCTCATCCTTGCAAGTGTAGCCTATCACTTGCGTCTGCGGATTTTGAGACACCAATCCAATTTTTCTGTAATCTGGCCCAACACAGAAGTCATTACCGTCAATTGAAACTTCACCTTTGTTCATGCATAGAGCCGTCATTATGAGTGTAGTCTTTCCCGCTCCGTTCCTGCCGAAGATTCCAACTATTTCATCTTTTTCTAGTTCAATCTTTCCTCTTAGAAGTGAAGGCTCAACGACAAGCAAAGTATCACCACTCCATAAGCAATGATGATAATATCGTTTCTTCTTGGCATTATATCAAAGTTTCCTCTATATTTACCGCTAAGTTTCAGTGTCACCGTAGTATAAAGGTCCTCTGCTGTCTTCACTATTAAGACAACTATTGGCAATAGTAGTTTATCAACCCTATACAATTTTATTCCTCTGGCTCTAGCGTAAGTTGTTATTTCCAGCGTAGTTTCATAGAAGAAAGGATAATAAGCCATTGCAACTATAACTGGTGTAGCTTTTCCTTTGGTTATATCTATTATTGACTTTAAATCTGTGAGTTGGGATGACATAAAGTACAGATTTATTAGAGAAATAGCCCTTAACGTGAACGAAAAGAATGTCTCTCTATGGAAAAAAGAGAGAACCAAAAATGAGATAAATGAAACTAAAACTTCTATGATTCCAGTTCTTTTTCTTGTGAAGGGAAGGGTAGCTATAAAGGAAATTAATGGGTCATAAAGCGAAGACAAATATATCAAAACAGAGAGAAAAAAAAACATAAATAAAAGAGCCCTTCAATGGTGGGTCACTTTGCCCTCTTGTGGAGTTCTCTCCTCTTTAACTATTCCTGTCTTTACTAAATAGCTACCTACTTTGTAAGATATTATTCCCATTAAGATACTCTCTACGACCATAATAATGGAGAATACCACCCAGTCAAATAGCGGAGGCATCGGCACTGGTACCTTAACCATGAAGTACGCTAGATACGTACTTAGAATTCCTTCTCCTGTACCAGCTATTGTAGTATAAAGCGTTACAGATGAAATGCTTCTGTATCCAGTCTTTCTAGTCACCAGTTCTACTATCGCGCCTACTACGAGTAGGGAAACTGTCAGAAAGGGCAAATAAAATATAGTGTAAAGTAAAGCGCTAATTACTGCAATCAAAGCTGGACCATACTTGTCGTTGATAACTTGTATTCCAACGGAGAGTATTATCAGAGGTAAAGTAAGGTTAGCTATGGGATCGGCAAAGGCGTTTATGGCATACCCGTTAAAAGTAGACGCTATAGCTGCGGCTGCTGCAAAAGACGCTACCGAGAAAACAGCTGAATATAGAACCTTTCTCTTGGTGTTCATAATAGAGCATATTATTTCTCTCGGCTTAAAAATTATCTTTAATTTTTGTTGGGGAATGTTACTTCCTTGTAATTAACATTATTAAGCCTATATACCCAAGATATCCAAAAATACCTAAGATTATAAGGAAATTTAAAATCTTAATGAAAAATTTTCCTATATCAGTGCTCCCCACTACAATGTGGAAGTTAAGGAATATGATCGAGAAAGATAAACCTATGATAAATATTGACAATAAGAGGAGGGATATACCAAAAACCTTAATCCTTACGCTTCCTATATCCATACAGTAAATCCCTCGCGGCTAATCTTACAGTTTCCTTTGATGTAAACTTGGGTCTCCATCCCAACGATATGATTTTCATGCAATCCAAGAGCATAAATCTAACATCACCCATCCATCCCCTTCCTTCTAATTCGTCCTTGTATACATGAATAGGTTTAATTCCCATTTCTTTCTCTATAATTTCAGCTATCTCATTAACAGTTATCCAGTCCTCATTACCCACGTTGAACTCCTCATAGTTTCCGTTATAATAATCAGCCAGAAAGGTTAAAGATTTAACCGCATCCTCAATGTATATATAACTTTTTCTCTGCCTACCATTACCTAAAATTTCTAATTTTGAACTATCTCTTTTAAGCTTTTCAATGAAATCTTTCACCACTCCATGGGAAACCCTTCCCCCTGTCACGTTGGCGAACCTTACAGAGATTCCTTTTATACTATAGTTTCTAGAATAATACTTTAACATGTCCTCCCCTAAAACTTTAAATAAGCCATAGTTGGAGATAGGCTTTATTTCAGACCATTCAGGCGTAGGAATTCTTCCTTCACCGTAAACCGTGGAGGATGAAGCGAAGATTACCTTCTTTGCGTCGGTTTTCCTGGCTATTTCCAACAAGTTGAAGGTAACCTTTACGTCTCTTTCAAAATGATCTATTGAATCTATCATGGACGTTCTAACGTCAGGGTTGGCTGCCAAATGGAAAATAACGTCTACGTCGTCCACCTTCAGTTGACTTCCATCCCTTAAGTCGAACTTGATCAGCTTGGCTTTTTCGTTGATGTAATTTCCCGAAGATAAATCATCTATGACAGTTACGTCATATCCGTCCTCTATCAAGGCATCAGTTAAGTGACTTCCTATGTATCCAGCACCCCCTGTGATTAGAATCATAAGTGATTAAAGCGCAGATGTTTTTAAATTATTATCGAAATCGCAATATGTTTAGGGCTTTTTTACATTTTTTAAAACGAAAAACGAGAATGCGTTCTCCTCGCCATACCAAGTTTGGTCAAAATTATGAGACGAAAATTCTCTTTTCATTTTGCCTCTAAAAATGAAATTATCTACCACTATTAACTTACCCTCTTGTTTCAAAACTCGTTTGATCTCCTGCAGCAGAAAATCCCTTTTCTCTTTAGGCATATTGAAAAGAAACATAACCGAGTAAGCCGTGTCAAAGGTGTTATCTGGATAAGGTAGTTTATCTTCCTCGTTTATTTTCCCAAGTTCTAAGCCAGCCTTGTCAATTTCCATGTTCTCAATAGCCCTTTCCATTGACATTTCTTTCCATTGATCTACAACGATAATTTTCTTAGATGTTATTTTATTTATTAGTGTAGCTATTAGACAATTTCCACACCCTAGATCTAAGATCTTTTCGGAATCCTGTAATAACGGAGATATTCTTCTAGCAAGGTATATCATGTCATCGTGCGAGATTCCCATTCTCATCAAAGTAGGATACCTCTTTTCCAGTTCTGGTATCTCTATGCCAAGCCTTTTGA
The DNA here is from genome assembly GCA_032834875.1 of Sulfuracidifex metallicus DSM 6482 = JCM 9184. Lineage (NCBI taxonomy): Archaea > Thermoproteati > Thermoproteota > Thermoprotei > Sulfolobales > Sulfolobaceae > Sulfuracidifex > Sulfuracidifex metallicus. Next base: position 548,128 of record CP135238.1, on the reverse strand, counting down.
GCTCTGGATGGGTATCCTTAAAGAATTCAGTGGACATAAACTTTACTTATAAAATATAATTTTTAAAATTTTTGTTAAAACAGATAAATGAACAGGGAATAATCTGAGCTCGTCTAGCTTAGTAATTTTTGCCTTTTATAATTTTTATTATGCATATAGAACCTGAGCGGGCCCAGGGGGATTTGAACCCCCGACCTGAGGCTCCGAAGGCCCCCGCTCTGTCCTGGCTGAGCCATGGGCCCACTGAAAGCTTATAGAGTATTTCTTATAAAGATATATATTGTTGCAGATGAGCAAACAGCTTACTCTATTTGACTTAATACCTAACAATTCAAACGCTGAGAAGAAGAGTGAGGAAAAAAGGGCAGATAGCCTAGAAGCTAAAACTAGGAAGGAACTCAGAAAGGAGGAGCAAAGTAACTTGCCTAAGAGGAAGACAAAGGTATGGATGTCGGAAGCTCAGGAGGGTAAAATATACTTTCTACTACAAGTTGATTACGACGGCGACAAAGGAAAGGCAGTGTGTAGACTTTATGATAAGGACACTCAAAAGATATATTATCTCTATGACAATACGCACCACAAGTCCTATTTTCTAGTCGATTTAGACGTGGACAAGGTAAATAAAATTAACAAAATTACCAAGGACCCTTCGTTTGATCATGTAGAAACAGTTGTCAAGATCGATCCTTATACACATAAGAAAATTACACTAACTAAAATTGTAGTAAAGGATCCTCTTGCAGTTAGGAGAATGAGGGAACATGTGCCGAAAGCATATGAAGCGCACATCAAGTATTTTAACAATTACATTTATGATTTAGGCTTAATACCAGGAATGCCTTACTTAGTTAAGGGGAAGGTATTAAAAGAAGCCAAGCCTACCTTGTCTGAGGATGAAGTAAAGGAAGTAGATAAAGCGTTCTCAGATTCCGATCAGATGACCAAAGAAACCTCGAAGGAATGGATGCCAATTTTCGAGTCCGAAGCCCCAGACCTCAAGAGGGTTGCGGTAGATATAGAAGTATTCACCCCTATTGAGGGCAGAATTCCTGACCCAGTTAAGGCTGAGTTTCCTATAATAAGCATAGCCCTAGCTGGCAATGATAGTAAGAAGCTAGTTTTGGTGCTAAAGCGAGACGATGTGAATTTAGGCAGTACAAAGTTACCTGATGGTCTGGAAGTGAAGACTTTCAATACAGAAGTAGATCTTTTAACGGAATTCTTTAACATTTTGCCAGATTATCCAGTTCTTCTAACGTTCAATGGAGACGACTTCGACGTTCCATACATCTTCTTCAGGGCACTAAAGCTTGGTTTCTTTCCTGAAGAGATTCCGTTTCAGATAAATACGGATGATACAAAATACTTGGCAGGAATTCACATAGACCTTTATCGCTTTTACTTTAACAAGGCAGTCAAGACTTATGCATTTGACGGTAAATACAACGAGTATAGCCTTGATGCAGTAGCTTCAGCTATGCTAGGTTTAAGTAAAGTTAAGTTAGATAAATCCATATCAGATTTAGATATGACCAAGCTTATTGAATATAACTATAGGGATTCTGAAATAACGCTAAAACTTACAACATTCAATAATAACATTGCTATGAAACTAATTATTTTGCTTGCCAGGATGTCAAGAATGGGAATAGAGGAGCTAACGAGGACCGAAGTTTCGACGTGGATTAAGAACTTGTATTACTGGGAGCATAGGAGAAGAAATTGGCTCATTCCTCTAAAGGAAGAAATATTAGAAAGATCATCCTCAATAAAGACAGCATCTGTAATAAAAGGTAAAGGATACAAGGGCGCAGTCGTAATCGATCCACCCGCTGGAGTCTTCTTCAACGTCGTTGTGTTGGACTTCGCCTCCCTGTATCCATCCATAATTAGAACGTGGAATATAAGTTACGAGACGGTGGACTTGAATGACTGCAAAAACATAAGAGAAGTGAAGGACGAGACAGGGAATGTCCTTCATAACATATGCTTTGATAGACCCGGGATAACTGCAGTTATAACTGGATTGCTGAGAGACTTTAGGGTAAAGATATACAAAAAGAAGGCAAAGCAAGCTAAGGATGCCGAGCAGAAAACTTTCTATGATGTAGTACAACGTGCAATGAAAGTGTTCATAAATGCTACTTATGGTGTATTCGGAGCAGAAAGCTTTCCACTTTATGCACCAGCAGTCGCAGAAAGTGTGACAGCACTTGGAAGATACGTAATTACCAGCACTGTTTCACACGCTCGTTCCTTAGGAGTTAAGGTCCTTTATGGAGATACGGACTCCCTCTTCTTGTATAACCCAACCCAGGAAATAGTGGAGGGCATGATAAAGTGGGTCAAGGACCAGTTCGGTCTTGATATAGAGGTAGATAAATCATATAAGTTCGTTGCCTTCTCGGGTTTAAAGAAGAATTACTTCGGGGTTTATCCTGATGGTAAGGTAGACATAAAGGGAATGTTAGTTAAAAAGAGGAATACGCCAGAATTTCTTAAGAAATCTTTCGCTGAAGTAAAAGATATCTTGGTAAAGGTAAATTCTCCTGACGAAATGAGGAATGTGAAGAAGGAAGTAACAGACAAGGTAAGATCAATTTACACGGGTTTAAAGAACAAGGACTATAACTTGGACGAACTGGCATTCAAGATTATGCTCTCTAGAGGGGTTGAGCATTACAAGAAGACTACTCCACAACACGTTAAGGCAGCAGAACAACTAAAGGAAGCTGGTGTTCAAGTCTTACCTAGGGATATAATTATGTTTGTGAAAGTTAAAACTAAGGATGGAGTGAAACCAGTTCAGCTGGCGAAGTTAAACGAAATAGATGCTGATAAGTATCTGGACGCTGTAAGATCTACCTTCGAGCAAATTTTGAAAGCTTTAGGAGTAAGCTGGGACGAAATAGCCTCAGGCTTATCCATAGATAACTTCTTCAGTAGTTTCTAATTATGGCTATTTTTTATTAAAATATCTTCTTTCTCTTATTGTGATTATTTTTGTCTACATCGAAAACCAGTAACTACTCTCAAAAAGAATGTGAAATTATGAGCAAATTAAAATTTCATATTTTTCATTCTTCTTCCTCTTCGATTTCCCCTATGTCTTCATTGTCTTGACTTTCCCTTTCAGGAGAGGTTAACTTCATAGCGTCTTCCATTAGCTCCTGTTTAGTTTTATCATCTAAGAAATACGACACTACGTAAACTTTTCTGTCTATGGAGTCGTTCTCCATCCAAACATTATCGAAACTTATCACGTATGAGGGTATTCTGATCACTGCGGTCTTCTCTTCTTTGCTCATAGGGAACTTCTTAAGGGTCTCGTACAATTTAGGATTTAACGGAAGAGGAATTCTTACTTCGTGGAAATCCTTTATAATGATGAAGTCGGAGGAATCTTCGTTCCATTCTCCCAAAGCTTTGCTTGCAGTATCCTTAACTACCTTTCCTATTTCGCCTTCCACTGTTTCATCCGAAGTTATCTTGCCGTCTTCGCTCTTAAGTACTATAATCTTCATTTAACCACCGTTACCCTTTGTTTTCCCCAATAATATAAAGATAAATGGTATGGTTCATGTTTCCGTCTTCAACCTTTACTACTTCCTTGGGTATCCACTCTCTCATCTCAAATTCATGTGATACTATCCTGGTTCCAGGTCTGAGCTCCCTTTCCAGTTTAGGTTTCAACATTTCATTCACGTTAGGTAAAAGGAACATTGTGAGGACTGAAGCTTCTGAAAGTGGGGCTTCAAAGAAGCTTCCCTTTACAATTGATACTCTTCCAGTCACTCCATTCTTATCTATGTTTGAAGTCGTTTCCTTTATTCTCTCGTCGTTGATTTCTACGCAAACTGCCTTCTTTGCATTGAATTCCTTAACTGCAGTTATCACTATCCTACCGTCTCCACAACCCATATCATAAACTACATCATCTTCTTTGGTTTTAGCTAACTCAAGCATAGCCTTAACGACTTTCTCTGGTGTTGGTACATATGGGACCGTGCTCAACACTTATCACTTATCATAGTTATCTTTACGCGTTTTTAACTTTATTAAGAGCCTCATTTTTAGCTTTTTCTTTGTCTGGCTTCAGCGAGTCGTTAAACGGGATGGAAGTTAGTATGGGTTTAATATTTCCGTCATCTTGCAAGAAAAGTTGCGGTAACCAGGGCATTCCGAAGTCGTCCTTTTCTCCGTAGTCAGTAACGAAAGCATAATCCTCTACCTTAACTTCCTTTTCTATGCCAGTTTCTTTTGATATCTCTTCAGTTATTTCTAAAAATACTTTATGCATCGGGTGTGACTCAGTTGTTACTAAAATCAACTTTTTAGTCATTTATGGAGGAGTTGATGAAGTAACTTAAATCAGTAGTGGTTAAGTTGATTACTAGGCTTAGGAAACAATCTAAAAAGTTACTCACCCCAATTGCAAAAGCCCTATCCAGAAGCGGGGTCTCACCTAACGTTATTACATCAATAGGTCTCATACTTTCTATGATTTATGCGTTAGTAATTTACTTGACGAGGAACCCGCTTGTTGGCGTTTTAATAATAGCAATTTCGTCCTTCATGGATGCATTAGATGGTGAGGTGGCAAGAGTTTTGGGCAAAGCTTCTCCATTAGGAGCTTTTTTAGACTCAAGTTTCGACAGACTTGAGGATACGTTCTTCATTACCCCCTTAGTTTTTTTCGATTTCAGTCCATTCCTAGTGTCAATCCTGATAGGGCTATCTCTAACCATTTCTTATCTGAGAGCAAAGGCTGAGCTTGTGGGGTATAAGATGGAAGGTAGGGGAATCATAGAAAGAGGAGAAAGGATAATAGCAATTGTGATAATATTAATTGCTCTATACTTAAATAAGGAAATAAGCATAATATTATTTTACGTCCTTATTATTCTTTCTATTGTCACTGTAATTCAGAGATTTCTCGCCGTTATTCAGTCTCTTAAAGACAAGTTGTAAAGGGTTTTTAACTCCGCAATCGGAAACGCAAAGACCTTTTTCTTTCATCATACTGCACGAATAAATGATGACGTTTTCTCCATTAGTTGTTTCGCCAACGTTAGTGAGATAGACGTTGAGTACACGTTCTTCCTCCTCAGAAAGTTTGCCTTTCCCTTTGATGTTTGCTATGCAAGGAGGGTCTCGTCTTGCCTTTCCCTCCTTTATCATATCTTCTAACGTCTTAGGCAACGAGATCTTCAGCGGCTTTATCATCTCCTTAAACTTGGTCTGAAGTCTTCTTTTAAGTATTATTGATAATGAACGTTTGTTAAAGAACACCTTTCCATCTATCAAAATTTGTCTTGACAGTTTTGCCTCAGTTCCCTTTGACATCTTAATGTAATCTATAAGATCGGAACAAAGTTCTAAGTAGATAATGGTTTTGGTCTGTGTAAATGATATCTTGTCGCATTTGTTAACCTTTAATCCTAGTATTTTTGCTAGTTGAATTAGATCATCCTCATTTTCCTTTTCCATTAACTTATGGAACATATCAACCTCAGCCTTAATGTATTTTAACGTGGTATCTTCGTCGTTTAACGCAGCCAAGGTCAAAAGCGCGGTATAAAATAGAAGAACAGGCTTCTTCAGGTTTATATATGGCTTAGCCTTTCCAACCTTAAGTGTCTCGCTAATCCTTGCCTTGGCTTGATCTAACAAGTCGCTGTCAGTGGAAATCACATCGGATAGCTTAGCCGAAGGTCCGTATACGTAAGCTAGCTCATTCTCAGGCGTCTTAATGAAAGGATATTTATATTCGTCAAGCATTCTGTTGCTTTCATTTATTTTTTAATCTTTTAAAATAGTTAGCTTCCAATGAAAGTCTTTGTAGCTTCTGCATGGCCATACGTGAACGCAGTACCTCATTTAGGTAACCTTATAGGTTCCGTTCTCTCAGCAGATGTTTTTGCTAGGTATGCCAGGATGAAGTATGGCAATGAAAATGTAGTTCTCGTAAGTGGTAGTGATGAACACGGAACTCCTATAGAGGTTGAAGCTATAAAAAGGAAAGTGAGACCAAAGGAATTAACTGATCAAGCTCATGAGTACGATAAGAGACTCTTTATGGACGTTTGGGAAATAAGCTATGATAATTACACGAGAACAGAATCGGACGTTCACAAGGACTTCGTGAAGAAATTCCTTCTTTCAATTCAGAGTTACATCATCACACAAAAGGAGGTTCTTCCTTACTGCGAAAATGATAAGATATTCTTGCCAGACAGATTCGTAAAAGGTAAATGTCCTTATTGCGGATTTGAAGACGCTAGAGGAGATCAGTGTGATAACTGCGGCAGGCTTCTTACCCCTGATTTATTGATTGAGCCTAAGTGTTCAATATGCGGTAGTAAGCCGGTCATGAAGGAAACCATGCATTGGTTCTTTAACCTAGGAGAGTTTAACGATAAGTTATCCAAGTGGATAAGTGAGTCTAAGACGATGCCTGAAAACGTTAGAGCAGTAGCTATGAGCTGGATTAACGAGGGTTTGAAACCAAGGGCGATTACCAGAGATAATTCATGGGGTATTCCGGCACCATTTCATGGTGCTGAAAATAAGACCGTTTATGTATGGTTTGAAGCACTTTTAGGTTATATATCTGCTACAATAGAATATTTTAAATCAGACGCTTGGAAAGAATTTTGGTTTGGTAAAGATATAAAAAGCTATTACTTTATTGGAAAAGATAATATTCCTTTTCATGCAGTTATTTTGCCTGCGATGCTTATGGCAGCTGGAGAATACCATTTACCTGATGTAGTTGGCTCAACAGAATATTTACTTTATGAAGGACAAAAGTTCAGCAAGAGCAGGAAAATAGGCATTTGGATAGATGAGGCGGAATCAATTATGGATATTGAGTATTGGAGATACGTTTTGATCAGAATCAGACCAGAAGAAAAGGACTCCAATTTCACTTGGAGGGAAGTGATAAGGATAGTAAATACTGAACTAAACGACGATATAGGTAATTTGATAAATAGGGTGATTACAATGATAAATAGATATTTCAACGGTGAGATTCCTCAGCTTCATCATGAACTCCTCGATGATAAGGATATGGCTTTAATTTCACTAATGAAGGAAGCACCGGTAAAGATGGGAGACCTTTTCGAGAAGGGGAAGTTAAAGGCAGGAACGGATGAAATATTACAACTAGCCAGGGAAAACAACGCATATCTAAACTTGAAGGCACCATGGGATCTAATCAAAACAGATGTAAGCAAGGTTGCAAATGTACTTTCCATATCTGCTGGCGTAACATACACGTTATCTTTCATGCTGTCTCCTCTAATGCCAAAACACAGTCGGAAGATAATGGATCTAATTAACGTAAATGTAGACAAGTGGGAACCACTTCAAGATCCTTCGATTTTGAAGGGCAAAAAGGTCTCTAAAGCGGAGCCAATATTCTCCAAGCTACCAGCTGATATAGAAAAGAAAATACCGGATATCCTAAAGCAAGTTAGAGAAGAAGTAGAAAAAAAGCGACCTGTCTTACTCAAGTGAGACATAAGCCATTGCAGGCTCGAACTTCTTTCCTTTTCCCTCATAGAACTTGCTGAACATTTCGTAGAAGTGAAGCCTCATATCTTGTATGAAAACTATTAATCCTTCTAGTCCTATTGCCAATAAGTTTCCTATTACTAAAAGAATTATCCCCAGAGGATCTAGCAATATGCTTATTGTAGATGTAGTAGCTCCAATTAAAGGCTGGCTTGCGAAATATGCCATGAAGGAGAATGCGTCCAGGATATAGTAATGTGCTAAAGCGAACACTAGAATCCTAACGAAAGATATTGTGTTAGATAAAAGTAGCAAACCACCTTCAAATCCGCCATCTATGAAGCCGAATATTAATGCACTCCCTAGGGAAGCCTTCTCGTACCTCATCTGAAGCACTATCTTTGATGCCCAGTTAAATAACAAGGTTGCAGCAGTGTACCATATTATGACGTATCCTGCTAGATTAGCTGAAAATGATTTTAACAACAAGGCATTTAATACCTCTCCTAATATTGACTCATCTGCGTCGAAGAATGCTGTAGCGTTTGGTAGTTTAGGCAGACCCCATAGGAATATTACTAAAGGAACAATATAGATTAGGAATGCAGGTAATTTCTCGAAAAACAGAAATTCTCTGTCCTTCTTTCTAATGGCGTTTGTGAGTCCTAGTAACGCACTAGCAAACAAGAGTATTGCACCTAACATTATGGAAAATATTATTGCATAATCTATGCTATTAGTTGTAGCAAAGTCTCCGAATGGAAGCAGGAAGTTTATTGCCTTATCCACGGATGGAGGGACTGGCCATACGTAGTATAAAGGACCTACGCTATAGTTATTGGAACCGAAGATCTCCCTTAATCCACCAACTGGAAGTGGTCCGAAAAAGTCCCTGGCAAACAGTCCTGTTATCATTGCAACTATGCTTCCATATATTAAAACAAGTGAAAGTTTAGGAATGTTGTCACTACCCTTCCTTTTACCGTACTTGTAGAACCATATAGAGAACAAGAAAACTACAAGGGCATCGCCTAAATCTGGGAACATTAGCCCGAAGAGTATAGGGAAAGTAATTACCAAAAACACTGTAGGAGAGATCTCCCAATACGACGGCGTTCCGTATATTTCTACTATTGATTCGAGCGCTCTAATGCTCTTTGGCATCCTAATGAAAACTGGAGGTTCTTCATTCTCTCCAAACCTCTTTGGCCTTTCGCTACTTATTACGGCGTAGTCATCTAAGTCTTTTTCGTATTTCTTTAGGTCTTTCTCTGGGACATATCCTTCCATCTGTACGAAGAAGTCAGATACCTTAGCCTTAGACATTAGGGATAGTGCGCTAATTACAGTGAGCAACTTACCGTAAGTGGTTGTGAATTCCTTTTGATCTTCTCTAGCCGAACGAGAAAGTTCATCCCTCCTTTTAGATATCAACTCAGAAATGTTTTCGACCTTTTTCTTCATTTCTATGTATATCATTGCTGGGGCTTTGCCCTCCTCTAGCTCCAATTTTGAGATTCCTAGCTCCTTAGCTTTCTCCTGTATCTTATCGTCTTTGAGTCCTATAACTAGGATAGCTAAAGTTTTTTCATCTATAGGCTTTGACCAGAAGTAAACCGTTTTACCTAGCTTTTCCCTTAACGCGTTGCCTCTTTCCATGTCAGTTATTGCTATAAATATATCAAAGATTTCCATGTTGAAAACGTCGGAAAGCGGGATGTCAATATCCTTAAATGGCTCAATTTGTTTCATCTGTGCAACTAGCAGATCCATTTCAGCTCTAAGTTTGTTTATTTCTTCCAGTAAATCCTTGTATTTTTCTTCTAGTTTAGATGCAAGAATTGAGACTTCCTCCGATGCTGACATCCAACTATCTACTTTCATTGATCCTGACGGCTGAACAGTTATTTTGCTTATGTCCATGATTGATTTTATCTTGTTGAGCTGTTCTTGTAGAAGTCCCAATTTCCTCCTAGCTTCTTCTAACCTTCCCTCACCTATTGGATTCTTAGGCTCCTCTGGCTGAAACGATCCGATTTTAACTATTTTTTTAACTACTACGTCAAGCCTTTTTTTCTCTGTTATTATCTGAACCCTTAACATATTCTCTGGAAAGAGCAAAGTCTAATTCACAACATTCTTAATTACAGATACCTTATAAGTATTTAACCTCTGCAAGAGAACTACCTCCGATGGGAAAAGTAGTTGTTATAGGGGACAAATACACGGTAAATCTCTTTAAAATAATGGGGACGGAGGGACAAGTAATAGAGGATCCTCTTTCCCTGCCTAACGTGATTTTAGACATTAGAAAGAGAGACGACATAGATCTGGTGCTTTTAACTAAAGACATCTACGATCCAGTCAAAGAGAAGGTTGACGGTATAATTCTCAATCAAAAGAAACCTTTAATAACAGTTATCCCTTCACCTTTTAGCGAGGCTGAAGCATTGAACGTGAGAAAAATGATTATGTCAGCCTTAGGTTTCGGGTGAGAAAATGCAAGTGGAAGAATTATTTAACAGAGTTGTGAAAGAGGGGCTGGAAGATAAGGCTATATGCCAACTTGATAAAGCTTTAGAGCAAGCTAAAAAAATTGTAGAGAACAACCATAGGAAGATTGAAGCAGAATATCTGCAAAAGGTGGAACAGTACATAAGGAAGAACAAGGAAGAAATAGAAGGAGAAAAGGCTAAACTTGAAGTGGAAAACAAAAGGGCTATTCTTTCAGAGAAGGAGTTTTGGATTAACAAGGTGTATCAAGAAGCTCTAAATATGATTAATAAAGTCACTTCTGCTCCGCAGTATAAGGAGGCTATGAAAGGAATTTTGCAAAGGGAAGTCAAATCAGGAAATCTGGTTTACTGTTCTAAGAAAGATTTAGACTTAGTTAGATCAATTCTGAAGGAGCTTGACATGGACACTGAGGTTCAAGAAACTGAGATGCTAGGAGGTGTAAAGGTTCTAGATAGAAGAAGCGGCGAGATTAAGGATTATTCATTAAAGCTTTTCTTAGATCAAGTATTCGATAATATGAGGGGTAAACTCTCGGATGTGTTATTTGGTGATGTATAATGGATAATGGTAGGATAATTAGGGTAAATGGACCTCTAGTTGTCGCAGACAATATGAGGTCTGCGTTAATGTACGAGGTAGTACAAGTAGGAGAAGAAAAGCTAGTAGGAGAAGTGACAAGGATAGAGGGAGACAAAGCTTACATTCAAGTCTATGAGGATACTTCAGGCTTGAAGCCAGGGGAGACAGTTTACCGTACGGGTTCACCGTTATCCGTGGATCTGGCTCCTGGTCTTATGGGCAGACTCTTCGACGGATTAGAGAGACCTCTTGACACCATAGCTTCAACTAGCAATTCTCCTTTCGTAAGCAAGGGAGTTAAGATATCTCCGCTGGACGAAAATAAGAAGTGGCATTTCGTTCCGAAGATTAAGAAAGGAGACAAGATAGGAGAGGGCGACATAATAGGTACAGTTCAAGAAACTGGGTTAATAGAACATAATGTGATGGTTCCTCCAGGAATCCATGGCACGGTTAAGGAGGTTATATCGGAAGGCGATTATACAATTCAAGATAATATTGTAGTTCTTGATATGGAAGGAGACGAAAAACTTTTAACTATGAGACAGCGTTGGCCTGTGAGAATTCCTAGACCTTATAAAGAGAAATTAGAGCCAACGGAGCCTCTGTTAACTGGAGTTAGAGTTCTAGACACGATATTTCCTCTAGCTAAAGGAGGAACTGCAGCCATTCCAGGACCTTTTGGAAGCGGAAAGACTGTAACCTTGCAGAGCCTTGCCAAATGGAGCGCAGCTAAGATTGTAATTTACGTTGGATGCGGAGAAAGAGGAAACGAAATGACGGACGAATTAAGATCATTCCCCAAGTTAAAGGACCCATGGACTGGTAGGCCCTTACTTGAGAGATCTATATTGATAGCAAATACCAGCAACATGCCAGTTGCCGCTAGGGAGGCTAGCATATACGTTGGTGCTACCATAGCTGAGTATTTTAGGGATCAAGGTTATGACGTCCTCCTAGTAGCAGACTCCACTACAAGGTGGGCAGAGGCTTTAAGGGATCTTGGAGGAAGGATGGAAGAGATGCCTGCAGAGGAAGGTTTCCCGAGCTATTTACCTTCTAGACTTGCAGAGTACTATGAGAGGGCTGGAAGGGTAAAAACTATAGGTAATCCAGAAAGAGTAGGCTCCTTGTCATTAGCTTCTGCGGTATCACCGCCTGGAGGTGACTTCACAGAACCAGTTACTAGTAATACGCTAAGATTCGTTAAGGTATTCTGGCCCTTAGATGTCTCCTTAGCTCATGCTAGACATTTCCCAGCGATAAATTGGTTACAAGGATTCTCGTCTTATGTAGATCTAGTGTCGAAGTGGTGGAACTCTAACATAGATCCTAAATGGAAAGATATGAGAGAGCTGATCGTAAACGATCTAATAAGAGAGGATCAATTGAAACAAATAGTGAGATTAGTAGGCCCAGACTCTCTAGCAGAAAAAGACAAGCTAACGTTAGAGAGTGCCAGATTCATCAAGGAGGCTTTCCTGAAACAAAACGCATTTGACGACATAGATGCGTTCTCCTCGCCTCAGAAGATGGCTAAAATAATGAACGCATTAGTTCTCTTCCACAATAAAGGGTTACAACTCATTGAGAAAGGATTTTCAGTGAAGGAAATTGTTGATAAAGCTACTCCAGTTATGACTGATATTATCAAGTCTAAGGCCTTGATAAAGAACGACGAATTGCAAAAATACGATGAGTTAATAGCAAAGCTTAACTCGGTTTTTGACTCTATGGAGAAAGGTGGTAAGTCATGATGAACGTAAGGGAGTATTCCAAAATTTCAATGATAAAAGGTCCCTTAATGGCAGTGGAGGGAGTAGCTGATGCATCGTATAACGAAATTGTGGAAATAGAGACCGCAAGCGGTAAGAAGAGAGGCATAGTTGTAGATTCTCAGTTGGGAATTTCAATAGTTCAAGTCTTTGAGGGAACTACGGGAATCTCGCCTACTGGAACTAAGGTTAGAATGTTAGGTAGAGGGCTAGAGGTCAAAATATCTGAGGAAATGTTGGGAAGGATATTCAATCCTTTAGGTGACCCATTAGATAACGGACCCGAGATAATTAAGGGCGAACGTAGAGACATAAACGGAGAACCCATTAACCCAGCGATGAGAGAGTATCCGGAGGAATTCGTTCAAACGGGTATATCCGCAATAGATGGTTTGAACCCCTTAGTCAGAGGTCAAAAGTTGCCAATATTTAGCGGAAGTGGAATGCCATCGAATTTACTTGCGGCACAGATAGCTAAACAGGCAACAGTTAGAGGGGACGAGGGTAACTTTGCAGTAGTGTTCTCCGCAATAGGAGCAAGATACGACGATGCAGTGTTCTTTAGGAAGTTCTTTGAGGAAACCGGAGCAATCAACAGGGTAGCTATGGTAGTTAGCCTTGCTAATGAACCACCAGTCATGAAAACTTTAGCACCGAGAACCGCACTGACGCTAGCTGAATATTTGGCATTCGAGCAAGACATGCATGTTCTGGCCATTTTAATTGATATGACTAATTACTGCGAAGCCCTAAGGGAAATTAGTGCCTCCAAGGAAGAGGTGCCAGGCAGGGGAGGATATCCGGGCTATATGTACAGTGACCTCGCAACCATATATGAGAGGGCAGGGAAGGTAAAAGGAAAGAAAGGTTCAATAACACAAATGCCAATATTGACAATGCCTAACGATGATATGACACATCCAATACCCGACTTAACGGGTTACATAACAGAGGGGCAGATAACATTCGACAGATCATTGTATAACAAGGGAATATATCCTCCAATTAATGTGCTTATGAGTCTGTCAAGATTAGGAAAAGACGGAATAGGAGAAGGAAAGACAAGGGAAGATCATGCCAATGTTATGAATCAGCTCTTTGCGGCATATGCAAGGGCGGTTGATACTAGGGGTCTAGCAGCAATAATCGGTGAGGATTCGTTAAGTGACATGGACAAGAAGTATCTATTGTTCGGCGAGATGTTCGAAAGGAAGTTAGTCAATCAGGGGCTAAATGAGAACAGAAGTATAGAGACTACCCTAGATATTGGCTGGGATCTTTTGTCAATATTTCCAGAAAGTGAGCTTACAAATATAAAAAGCGAATATATCAAGAAGTACTTCCCACCGTACCGTGGTAAGAAATGAGCCAAAAGGTACTTCCAACTAAAATTAATTTAGTTCAGTATAAAAACCAAGTGAAGTTAGTAAGAAACATAAAGAGGTTACTTGAAAACAAGAGGGAGGTATTACTTCTTTATTTGAGGAACTACGCAGCTGAGTATGAGCGATTATATACTGAAGTAAATGAAACGCTTAAAGTGGTATATGAAAGTTACCTACAAGCGGTAAGTTCTGAGGGAATAAAAAACATTCAAACGATTGCAGACTCACAATCTCCCTCATTGTCCGTGTCTGGCTCTACAAAGGTCATATTTGGTGTAAAGATACCCATCATTCAGCTTAATGAAGCTTCAGTTCCGCCTAAGCCTTTTAGCGAAGTAGAAACTTCTCCCTACCTTTCAGAGTCATATGATAGGATGAAGGAAGCGCTAATGAAAGTTATGGAGCTAGTTGAGCTTGAATCTACAATTAGGGCATTAGTTGCTGAGCTGAAGAAGACCCAACGGTTAATTAACTCCATAGATACGTCAATTTTGCCCTTCTACAATAGGTCAATAAAGTACATCAAGCAAGTTCTAGATGACAGGGCTAGAGAGGACTTTATAAGGTTAAAGGTAATTAGAAAGATCTTGCAGAGGAAGAAGACATATGCAGGAATATGAAAATTTAAAGAAATCCTTATCCTTATCACTGGAGCAAAAGAAGAATGAAATTTTACAGAACTTGACAAAACAGTACGATGAAATTTCTTCAAAAAGAAAAGCCCAGCTAGAGGAACTAGGTAGAAAGGTTTTAAAGGAATTGTCATGATATATCGGTGGGATTGGATATGAAGAGAACAACTCTCCTGGCTTTGTTACTTCCAATATTAGTTTCGGGAGTTATAGCAGGTGCGCAAAGTAGCGGTACCACTGGCGTAGGATTCGCTGGTCTAAACGTAGGTGCAGGTCTTTCAATAGGCTTAGCTGCAATAGGAGCTGGAGTCGCAGTGGGAATGGCTGCAGCTGCTGGAATAGGCGTATTAACCGAAAGGAGGGACATGTTTGGTACCGTGCTTATATTTGTCGCTATTGGAGAAGGAATAGCTGTATATGGTATACTGTTTGCAGTCCTCATGATATTCGTAGGAAAGTAAAAAGTCAAAAGATTTTTTATTTCATATCTGTTTCGTTTCTTTCGTGAAAGTAACTAGAGATAAATGGTCTAAAAACTTCAGTGAATGGTTCGATAAAGTTCTTTATGAAGGTGAGTTTTACGACTATGGCAGATACCCTGTTAAGGGAGTGGGAGTATGGATGCCATATGGATTCAGGCTTAGGCGTAACGTAATATATTTCATAAGGGAACTATTGGACTCAACGGGTCATGAAGAGATACTTCTTCCTCTATTGATACCTCAAGAGTTACTTACGAGGGAAACTCAACACATAAAGGGTTTTGAGTCAGAGGTTTTTTGGGTTACTAAGGGTGGTTCTCAGGATTTAGATGTTAAGGTTTCTCTTAGACCAACTAGCGAGGTTGCAATCACATACATGGAATCCCTTTGGCTTAACAGCTACAAACAACTTCCTAAGAAATACTATCAAATAGTAAGCGTCTTTAGGTATGAAACCAAGGCCACGAGACCTATGATTAGGCTTAGGGAGATAACTACCTTTAAGGAAGCACACACTGTTCATGAGACTTATGATGATGCTCAGAGGCAAGTTGAGGAGGCAATATCTATTTATAGCAAATTCTTTGACGAGTTGGGCATACCTTACGTTATCTCCGAAAGACCTGAATGGGATCGTTTTGCAGGGGCTCTTCATACATTTGCCTTTGACACTGTAATGCCAGACGGAAAAGTAATCCAGATAGGTACCGCACATAATCTTGGTCAGAACTTCACTAAGGCTTTAGATTTCAAGATTCAAAGGAAGGACGGATCTCTTTGCTATCCAAACCAGACAAGTTACGGGATATCTGATAGAGTTATCGCTGTTCTAATTTCCATAAATGGGGACGACCACGGTCCAGTAATCTTTCCGAAGGTATCTCCGCTAAAAGTAGTAGTTGTTCCAATTCCGTCTAAGGACACAGAGGAAGTAACCGAGAAAGTAATGGCATACGCTAAGAAAGTTGGAAATGCACTTTCAGAAGCGGGGATAGAGAGTGTTATAGACCTAGATCCTGAAAAAACGCCTGGGGAAAAGTACTACATATGGGAGCTGAAGGGAGTTCCCTTAAGAGCGGAAGTAGGTCCTAAGGAACTTAACAATAACACAGTTCTGCTAAAGAGAAGGGATACTTTTCAGAGTAAGTTGGTTCAATTCTCCGATCTAATTAGCGCAGTGAATGAAATGCTGAACTTGATTTCCAAGGACCTTAAGTACTCTGCCCAAAAATACCTTGAAGAGCACGTGAAATACGAGAGAAGCGCTCAAGAAGCTAAATCAAGGATAAGTTCCTCGGGAGGAATTGTTGAACTACCATGGTGCGGCGACAATTCTTGCGGTATGAAACTTGAAGAAATTGTAGATGCGAGAGTACTAGGATATCCCTTGAAAGAAAAAGAGGTAAAAGATCCGTGTGCTGTCTGTGGAAAAACAGCAAAGACTGTTCTAAGAGTGGCAAAAACTTATTAGACATTATATATGTTAATGAAGTAGGGTTATAAACTTGCCAAAGAAAAGGGAGAATAGAGGTCGCAGAAAGGGCGACAAGGGTCACGTAGGTTACATATTCTGTGATAACTGTGGTGCTAGAGTTCCTGAAGATAAAGCAATATGTACCACAAGGATGTATAGCCCGGTTGAGCCAGCTTTGGCACAGGAACTGGAGAAGAAAGGAGCTATAATAACTAAGTATCCTGTAACCAAGTGTTACTGTGTTAACTGCGCTGTCCACTTTGGAATAGTAAAGATAAGGGCTGAAAACGAGCGTAAAAGTAGAGCAAGAGCTTAATAAAAGCTTAATAATTTTTGTCTATACCCAACTCTTATGAGAATTTATGAGCTCTCCTTCTCGGAGATCGAGGAATATTTCTACAAGCTCGCTGAGGTGCGAGACTCCTTAAAAGACCAAGGTCTCCTCACCGAGTTACCAGAGTTGAAGTCAAAGACCGAATTAGCAGAAGGCACAACTATGGTAAAGCATGCCTTCCCTATATTCCAAAAGGGAGGCGTAGTAATGGATGTTACCAACACTAAGCAAGCTGAAATAGCTGAGGAAGGCGGAGCTGTCTCAGTGATGGTTCTAGATAAGTTGCCCTATGATGTAAGGAAAGCAGGCGGAGTGGCAAGAATGGCAGATCCTAAGGTAATTGAGGAAGTAATGTCTACCATCACTATACCAGTGATGGCTAAGGTAAGGATAGGTCATTATTACGAGGCTAAAGTTCTGGAGGCATTAGACGTAGATATGATAGACGAGAGCGAGGTGCTGACTCCCGCAGACGAGACCCATCATATTAATAAATGGCTATTCAAGGTTCCATTCGTAAATGGAGCTAGAAATCTAGGAGAAGCGTTAAGACGTATTTCAGAAGGTGCAGCTATGATAAGGACAAAGGGAGAGCCTGGAACTGGAAACGTAAGTGAAGCAGTTAGGCATATGAAGCTTATAAACTCTGAACTAAGGAGCCTCGTTTCAATGACAGAAGAAGATCGTAACATGAAAGCGAGAGAGTATCAAGTATCATATCAATTGATAGAGTTGGTTGCTAAGCTGGGAAGACTCCCCATAGTTAATTTCGCAGCTGGAGGCATAGCTACTCCAGCTGACGCTGCCCTAATGATGTGGCTAGGTTCTGACGGACTTTTCGTTGGCTCTGGAATATTTAAGAGCGAGGATCCAGAAGTCAGAGCAAGAGCTATAGTCATGGCAACTTCCGGTTGGGAGTATCCAGAAATAGTCTTGGAAGCTCAGAAAATGATTAGCGAACAGAAGACAATGATGGGCATAGACATAAAGTCCTTACCACCAGATCAGTTACTTCAGGTGAGGGATACATGAAAATAGGCGTTCTAGCTTATCAGGGAAGTTTTGAGGAGCATGCCCTTCAGACTAAAAGGGCTGGAGGCTCAGTAGATGTTGTGCCAGTAAAGACTACAAAGGATATTGCTAAGATAGACGGTGTTATAATTCCTGGAGGAGAAAGCACAACAATTGGAATGTTAGCTTCAAAGCTAGGGCTAATGGATGAATTAAGGGATCAAATAAACTCCGGCCTTCCAGTTCTGGGCACTTGTGCAGGTGCAATAATTTTGGCAAAGGAGGCTGTTGATTCTAAGGTGAAGAAACAGCAGGAGCTGCTTAAAGCTATGGATGTATCCGTTGTTAGGAACTATTATGGTAGGCAAAGGGAAAGCTTCGAGGCTGACGTTGATCTATCTGAAATAGGCGGAGAAAAGTCTAGAGTAGTTTTCATAAGGTCTCCTGCAATAACTAAGGTATGGGGTAATGCTAAATCACTATCTAAACTTAATGGAGTTACAATAATGGCTCAAGAAGGTGGAATGTTAGCTACAACTTTCCATCCAGAGCTCTCTAATACTCTAGCGGTTCACAAGTATTTCCTCTCCCTTGTTAAGAAGTAAGTTTTTTTATTTTATATTAACGATTTATTGTAGATAACGGGGAAGCATATTTTGAAAGATTTGATGTTAGATAAAAGTTCCCTGCTTAACGGGGTTTCAAAATACCTTGAACGTAATGTAATATATGGGAACATTCTCATTCATAGGTCTCTATTAAGAGAACTGGAGGAAGAGAGTAAAGAGGGTATGGTAAGCGGTGACATAGCGTTAGACGAGATAAACAGAGTAAAGGAAATGGCTGAGAGACTTCTGATAGGTTTTGACATAGTAGGTGAAACAGCTGGCAGGGACTCTAATGTAGTTGTAAGGGATTATTGTAAGGAAAATGGATGTACAGTTGTTACGTCAGACGAGCTTCAGAGGAAAATGTGTGACTTAATTAAAGTTGACTGCGTTCTATTGCAACCACTTCCGGACGATAAAGTAGTGATTGAGAAGTTCTTTGATGAGTCTACCATGAGCGTTCATTTAAAGGAAGATTCTAGACCTAAGGCTAAGAGGGGAAAGCCAGGAGAATGGGAGTTCGTTGAACTATCGGATAAAGTCATATCCAAACCAGAAATGAAACATATAGTGTCTGACGTTGTAAACAGTGTCCGTTTCGTTAAAGGCTCCTTCATAGAAATCGAAAGGAAGGGTTCAATGATAATACAGTTAGGTACGTATAGGATTGTTGTTACAAGACCGCCGTTGAGCGACGGATGGGAGATGACGGTGACAAGACCGGTAGCCAGGAGAAAAATGGAGGATTACTCTTTGGATCCTAAGCTTCTGGACAAGTTCAAGGAACACGCTGAGGGAATTATAATAGCGGGTTCCCCTGGAATGGGAAAGACAACTTTTGCCCAAGCTCTAGCTGAATATTATATGGAACTCGGTAAGATAGTTAAGACTATTGAGAGCCCTAGAGACATGCATTTACCTTCAGATATTACACAGTACTCAAAGAACTATGCCGAGATAGGTGAACTTCATGATATACTTTTATTGAGTAGGCCTGACTATACTGTTTACGACGAGATGAGGAACGATGAGGACTTCAAACTATACACAGATCTTAGACTAGCTGGAATAGGTATGATAGGAGTAGTTCATGCAACATCTCCTATAGATGCCATCCACAGATTTGTTAATAGGTCAGATCTTGGTACAATACCTAATATTTTAGATACTGTTGTTTTTATAAAGAACGGAGGAGTTGAAAAGGTATATTCTTTAGAAATGACCGTTAAGGTTCCATCGGGACTAAAGGAGGCTGACCTAACCAGACCTGTAGTTGAGATAAAGGACTTCTTGAATGATAAGGTTGAATATGAGATGTATGTTTTCGGAGAACAGACTATGATAGTTCCAGTTAAGGCAGGATCACTTAGGGGCGATTCAATGGAAAATAGACTATCTAAGATAGTCGAGAACGTCATACCGAACGCCTCAGTTTCATATGAACAAGGAGAGTACGTGGTTAATATACCCAAGGAGGAGATAGGTAAATTTAACAGAAAGCTAACTTCGAGGCTTAGGAAACTTGAAAAGAAGCATAACATTAGAATAAGGATCAGGCTTTCAGAATGATCAACCTTTCATGAAATCGTCTAGGGATATACCTAGTTTTTTATCTACAAACCTGATAAGGTCATCGAAACTGAATCCTTCAATCTCTAAAGTCTTTTCGTCTGCAACGTAATTTCCTCCTTTGGTTTGTCTCAGCTTAGAGAAATCCAAGAATCTAAATGTTGTTGGTGTTTTTATCCCTAGGAAAAGAAATCCACCACTTTTGTCAGCAAAAACCATAGCTCCTTCTGCTTGTTCCTTACTTACGTATACCTTGCCGTCCTTAGATCTGCTCTTTAATTCTATTAGCAAAATTATGCCTTTCTTAAGGGCTATAATGTCAGGTATGGGGTCCTTTCTCTTGCTTCCACTTGCGGGAGATCTAGTTACTGCAAATCCCTTGTCTCTCAATTTTTTGAACAGAAAAAGCTCAGCAGAAGTTCCCTTTCTCTTTCTACTATTCACTTGCTAAAAAAGAAAAGATCATTTTTTAGGTTTTCCTCTCTCGATCAGTTCTCTTAGCTCATCCGCTACCTTTTGTTCTAAGCTGTTATCATTTTCTTTGAGTCCGTTAATAACAACTGGCATTCCCTTGTTGTATTCCTCAACCCATTCCGCTGCGAACTCTCCACTTCTGACTCTCTCCGCGGCTTCTCTTATCCTCTTCCTTACGTCCTCGTTAATCACTTTTTTACCTACAGTTATTCCACCGTATTTAGCCGTGTCAGATACCGCACGCAGCATTCCACTAAGTCCTTTAGAGTGAATTATGTCAACTATCATTTTCACTTCATTTATAGTCTCGAAGTAAGCAACTTCAGGTTGATACCCCATCTCAACTAACGTCTCGAAGGCAGACTTCATCAATTCCATTATGCCACCTACAAGGATCGTTTGTTCTCCTACAAGGTCAGTTTCTGTTTCCTCTTTAAATGAGCTAACTAATGCTCCTGATCTTGTTGCTCCTATACCCTTAGCTATCGCTAAGGCCTTCTCCAAAGCCTTTCCTGAGACATCTTGGTAAGTTGCCACGAGTACGGGTACTCCCCCTCCAGCTACGTAGTATTCCCTTACTGTATCTCCAGGACCTTTGGGAGCTACCATGTATACGTCCGAGTCGGTAGGAGGCTCTATCATCTTAAAGTGTATGTTGAACCCATGTGCAAATACGAGATCTGCTCCCTTCTTCATGTTTGGCCTTACTTTCTCTAACCATACCGTTCTCTGCACCATGTCAGGTATTAGAAATATTATCACATCTGCGTCCTTTACTGCATCTTCAGTCTTCACCGGCTTGAATCCATCCTTAGTTGCCTTTTCCCAAGATTTTCCTTGTCTCTCTAGACCTACTACAATGTTTAGCCCAGAGTCCTTCATATTAAGGGCCCATGCCCTTCCCTGGTTTCCGTAACCCAGTACGGCTATTTTTTTACCTTTTAAAGCGTCTAATGACGCATCTTTATCAGTGTAGATTTTTGCTATATTTATCACCCCAACTATATCCTACTACCTTAGAGAAAACTGGTAGATAAATTATGAGGTTCTCTCCATCATTCCACTCTTCCTCTCCACCTTTCCTTATAGTTCCGTCATGAGACACAACGTATGTCTCTAATTGCGCGTCCTCTAATACCTCAACTTTTTCTATTTCTACTGTCTTACTTAAGTTTGCAACGGCTATTTCGAAATTATTAGTGTAAGGTATGCCCATATATATCTCATATAGCCCTTCATCGTTTATCTTCCTGCCATAGATCCAGTCAACGTCCACCAACAACTTCCTTAGATTAGATGCTATTCTCTCTATGTAACTGGCATCGTGGTAATATCCTAATATTCTAACTACCTTTTCTTGGGTCAGTTACGATCACCTGCTTTAGTCTTCCTCCTGGTGGTAAAGTTGGCAAGGCTAACTCTTGCTTGTCTATTGGAACTCTTATTAAAGCCGGATGGTTTTCCTTTATGGCGCTCTTTATTGACTTCTCCAGTTCTTCGTAAGTGGTAGCGTTATAACCTAGCGCACCGAAGGATTCCGCAAATTTCACTAGATCTGGGGAAGGTCCATAGTCCACTCCTACAACCCTCTTGTTGAAGAACAAATCTTGAACTTGCCTTACTAACCCTAATGATCTATTATCAAACACTATAGAGATGACTGGAATGTTCTCATCTACCGCGGTGGCGAAGTTAGTTCCAGTCATCATCATCGAACCATCGCCATCTAGATCTACAACTACTTTATCCGGCCTTGCCATTTTAGCTCCGATTGCAGCAGGTAAGCCAAAGCCCATAGTTCCCATCCCAGTAGAGCTGAGGAAAGTCCTGGGCTCAAGTACCTCCCAAAATACTTCCGCCCACATTTGATGTTGACCTACTCCAGTCGTTACAATAGCGTCCCTTGGCAAGTTCTGTCTTATGGTCTTGAGAACCTTCCAAGGTCTCATTCTGGTCTTATCATCGTTGAAATAGAACTGCGAATAGTAATCTTTCAACTCTTTGACTCTTTTCATCCATGCAGATCTATCGTTCTTTTTGCCTAACTCCAATACCGCCTTATGAATTTCTCTCAATAGTATCTTAGCATCTCCATAAAGGGCTACATCCATTCTTATGGTTCTCTCTGAATCCGTAGGGTCTATATTTATCATGGCGAACTTTTTCCTGGTCTCTATCATCTCGTCATATGAAGTGAACGTTCTATCGCTTAGCCTAGCACCTACTACGAACATCATATCAGACTCTAAAGCTACCATCGAAGCTTCTGCCCTTCCATAATACCCCATTGCACCTAAGTACAATGGATGGTCATGCGGTATAGCTGATTTACCAGGTAGGGTTGACACTATTGGAGCAATTAACGTCTCTGCCAGATCCAATACTTCTTTAGAAGCATTTGACCATACTACACCAGTTCCTACCATTATAACAGGCCTTTCAGCGTTTATCAACATCTCGGCCGTTTTCTTAATTGCTATTGGATCAATTATTGTTTTGAAAGGTCTATATCCCCTTATAGTGGGTTTTTCAGGCCACTTTATGTTATCCGTTTTTTCGTAGAATATGTCTCTAGGTATATCTACCACTACTGGTCCTGGTCTTCCGGTGGTAGCCACATAGAAGGCATTTTTGATCGCTGGAGGTATTTCGTCGAATTTTCTTACCTGATATGCATATTTTACCACGTCTTCCGTGGCTCCAACTGCGTCAGCTTCCTGAAATGACATCTTTCCTATGGTAGATCGCGGAACTTGTCCAGTTATTGCTACCACAGGAGAGCTATCCCAATATGCAGTTATGAGCCCAGTAACTAGGTTAGTTGCTCCGGGACCCGACGTTGCAGTACATACTCCAGGAATTCCAGAAGCCCTAGCGTAACCATCTGCAGCATGAGCCGCTGCTTGTTCATGTCTCATTAATACATGCCTTAACTCTCCATTCATTAAATCCTCTACAAATGCATCATAAAGTTGCATGTTAGACAGTCCAGGGATTCCGAAAATTACCTTGACACCTTCTCTTTTTAGAGCATCTATAGTTAATCTAGCACCTGTTGGCATTTTGTCTCACCTTTTCTTTTGGAGAGAACCTCTCCATTCTCTCTTCTAAATTGCCCCAGTTCGGGGTTTCCTTCAGAAGGAGTTTTGGATTTAGTATCCGACTTGGAGGATACGGCCACCCATCATCCTTTTTCACTGAAAGTAGTGAAGAACAATCAGTTTTAAGCATTACTATATTATTGTATTATTATACATTCGATTATTTTAAAAATCATTCAACTGAGAACGTTCTAAAAGTTTAAACACATCTATATGATCCTGCATTTCTTTCCACATTTCTATACATTTTACTCCTGGAAGATACAGCCATACGTTTCCAAAGTGAATCCTCCTATCGTCAATGAACATGATCTCGTCCCTTTGCACGTTTACTCCGCGTTTCCTTAATTCATTAATAATTTCTGTCAGCATTAAAAATTTAAATGGAAAGGGTCTAGATATCATAATATCGAAAAGTTGGCTAAGTTCTAATGCATTAAAAACCAAGGATGCTTTTTCAGGTAAGTTCCACGTGGCTACACCTAGGATGTATCCCCGTCTCTTAAGTTCTTTAAGTGACTCCCTTACGTTAGGGAAAAGCTTTAGTTTATTTCCCGAAGAGTCCTCGATTTCGTCCTCAGAAATTTTTTTAAGTGGCTCTACGAACTCTGAGATATTATAATGATCCCACAACGTCTTATCGGCATCAAAGACAACTACTTTTATCATCAGGTCATTCTGGGGGAAGAGTATAATAAGTTATTTTTCCGTTATGGTAGTCCTTAATTACAGTTTTTGCTGCCAAATCAAGATCTGGTTCCTTGTCTTCCTTGTTTATCCAACCTCTATGCTTGGCCAAGTCTTGGAGGAACTGCATTCCGTTTAAATAATTTACCTTATAGGTAGTTTCCAGAAGTGCTGGAGATACTTGAAATACTTTTTCAAGTATAATTAATGCAGGAGGAATTGGATTTTCTAAATTATCTGGATTACTTCCCCTGATTGCCTTTTCGAACGGATTACCATGAGGTGGAATGATGCCTGGCGTATCCAACGCATATATCTTGGAATCAATCTTTATTAGCTGAATACCTTTAGTGAAACCAGTGGACATGGGCTGGGAAGAGACCGAAGCGGATTTCCTTCCCTTTAACACATTAACAATGGAAGATTTCCCTGTCTTAGGATAACCAACAAATGCCACGTTACCTTCTCCTTTTAATGCCTCCTTTATGGAGTCCCTCAAAAGCCTAGTTCCTTGTCTCATTTTAGTTGAGACGTAGACGGTCGGGAATTCCTTGGAAAGGTAATCTTTCCATCTATCTGCAACTTCTCTCGGTATCAAGTCTATTTTATTTAGAACTATTATAACTTGTCTTCCGTTCTTCACTGCATACCTTTCTATTTCCTTAGACCTAGTTAGATCAGGCTCTCTTGAATCCAAAACTTCCACTATTACATCTACCCTTCTGATGGAGGCTAAGACTTTGTTCAGCATTCATTTTATTTTGTCTACTCCAGACTTTAATATATGCCGAAAGGAGACTTACGTACATTTGATGAGGGAGACTTCGATGGTTCGCTAGAGGTTCAATCCTTCAGAGGGATTCCTTTAGATAACGTAAAGAGAAGCGTTGGCTATGCCTTTGAACTAGAAAAGAAGCCAGCGAAACTTTACATTATAGCATCAGCCGAGAGGGATTTGAAAAGCATGCCGAAGCTAAGAATGTGGGTCAATGATTTTTCTTTAAGCAAAGAATTCAAGCCAAACATAGAATTAATTGAGGACAAGAGGGCGTTATCCACAATTATCTACGACATATCGCCGTTCGGAAAGGAAGGAAAGAACGAGCTCAGTTTCGTCAAATCTTCAATGGACCCTTTGAGTTTGTTAAGCTTAGTCGTTGTGGCTTTTTATCCAGATCAAGATATAAAAACCAAGTATTCCCTGGACGCTGGGATGATGATTCTAAGGGAAAACGAGAACTTAGAGTTAGAAAGCATAGGTAGAGGAATTCTAGTCATGGGAGGAAGGAACGGGTCCGCAAGGATATTGACAGAAAGGAATAACTACTTTTCCAGCTATTACAATTATGAGTCAGATGAGGTGGAAATTCACGATGATGGCAAAGTGAACGTAATAAGTGAAAGCGAGTATATTGCGATAATTTTCTATGGAACTTTTTCCACTAAGTCTCCTGAAATAAGGCTTAATCCCCAGTTGAGTACAAAGGATGGTAATTTATTGGTTTACGTTAAGAACGAAAGTGAAGTTCCATTAGATAAAGTTATTATGAATCTAACAGTTAATGGGATTACTAAATTTTTTAAGGTTTATTCATCAGTTTCGCCCAATCAGGAATTATCGGAGAAAGTCATGCAACTAACTAACGGCGTTACTAATGTAAACTTAAGAGTAGTTGGAATAAAATCAGGTATGCGTGTTGTGATAGATAGACCTTTGGGATGAAAGGTGCACTGCCGAGAAGGAAAGCCACAATTCCAGTGAGCATTGACACCTTTAAGTAACTTCTTGCCTTTGCAGCGGATTCGATAGATGGCTTTTGGATTAATGAAAGAACTACCGATGGAATGAACGCAACCACTATAAGTAAAATATAGCTCAAATTAAAGCCGAAAAGTATGGGGAGAGGTGACACGACTATTACTAAAATCAATAAGATCTTGCTTATTCTCCATGCTGTTCCTATTCCTTTTGTCACTGCTAAAGTTGTAACAGAGTTAGCCTTGTCTCCATTGTAATCTTCAATTCCTTTCACGAATTCTCGAACCAAGGTTAGGAAGAAGGAATATAACGTAGGAAGAATGACCTTCAACAACCAGTCACCTTCCATGTAAGCCGAACCTCCATAGAATATGGACAAACCGTTGGTTAGAGCTACAGTCA
The DNA here is from genome assembly GCA_032834875.1 of Sulfuracidifex metallicus DSM 6482 = JCM 9184. Lineage (NCBI taxonomy): Archaea > Thermoproteati > Thermoproteota > Thermoprotei > Sulfolobales > Sulfolobaceae > Sulfuracidifex > Sulfuracidifex metallicus. The sequence continues at coordinate 521,815 of CP135238.1, read as the reverse complement.
AATTTCCAGGGATTCCTGTCCTTTTTAGGTCTTTAGCGTACAAATATAACATGACTATTGTAAACATAGCTATTGAAAATGGTACTATTCCTAACGGAATTGAAAATAAGACACCCGCTACGAACATGGACAGTGCTATCTTCCTGGCCTTTGATCCGCTTATCCTTCCAGACGGGATAGGTCTATCTGGTTTGTTTATTTTATCTATGTTCACGTCGAAGTAATCGTTTATGACGTAACCCCCTCCTGCAACTAGACCTACAACCAGCATTGAAAGGACCATCTGAACTAAGTTCACATGCCAGAAGGAAGACACTAGATAACCCATTAGGTCACCTAACATAGCTCCTATGACATTGTGAATCCTTATTAGTTGGAGAAAAGCCCTGGCTTCCACGAAAACGTTAAATCGCGTATAACTTAAAAGTTTGTTATGGTATTCGCAGAAAAGGAAGTTGAAATAACTAAGAAGTACTTCTCCACTTACATATCAGTAGGAGAGATAATTGCTGTGAAGGAGTTAAGAACCCAAGGCGTTAAGGAACCAGAAGAAGTCATATCTAAGTTGATTGAGGAAGGTTTTATAGAGAGAGGAGAAGGCTGTTACAATCTAGTGAGGAATCGAGGGAAGAAGTGAATGGAAGTCGAATTCCTCCTTAACGGTTATCGTCTTTCCATTAAATAGCTTAACGCTTAGTAAAGCGAGTCTCCAAGTTCTCTCTAAGAGAGAAGTGAGTTTATACTGTTTTTGCACTTCTGATGATATTTTCTTATAAGTTTCAAAGTAACCTTTAGGATCCCCAGACATGAAGTCGACCAATGGGTCTATTAACGTTGCAATTCCAAATATACCTCCACCAGTGAAAGTCTTAATGTTGCCAGTTGCGTCACCTAATGATCTAACATTAGGTTCTAAAGGTCTAACCCTCGGTATCGCGCCACCATGCATTTCAATTACACGACCTTTTACATGGGGTAAAAACTGTCTTGGGTCGGAGTAAGATAATGCACCAACTAGGGTCCCATAAGGTAAAGGAACACTCCAAGAGAAACCCGCTGGATTTCTCTTGTCTAAGTAGACATGTATCTCTTCACCTACATCAACGTCAATTAAAAGCTCTATCGCCTTTACCCATTTCGCATTTCCTTTCCATCCAGAGCAGTTAATTACGTTCCCTTCGATTTTTCTTCCATTTACTAAGACTCCGTTACTTAGAATTTCTGCGTTTCCTATTTCGACTTTTAGGTTTTTCCAAAGTTCTTGTTCTAGCCTAGCTCTGTTTAATCTTAACACGTCAGTAGATACGAAAACTTGATTTTTCTCATGATGTATAACTATTGTCTTGAACTCCCTATCAACAAATTCTTTGCTTACTTTAAGTTTGTAAAACGTATCTCTACTAATTACGCCCGTGCATTTTTTTCCAACAATTCTTCTTCTATCAAAGACTAAAGGAGAAAAACCTTTGTCTTGTAATCTTGAGGCAAGTAGTAGCCCTGCTATTCCACCACCTACTATCAGAACTCCGATGACCTATCAGCCTCCTTTATTTCGTACCTTTTGCTTTTTAGTTCTTTGGCAATATAGTAGAAAGCCTTATGAGGATCCGTATGTGCGCCACATGAGTATACGTCGACGGTTGCGAAGTTGTATTCAGGCCAAGTGTGTATAGTTATATGACTCTCCAGAATTATTGCGACTACGCTTACACCTTCTCCAATTTTCCAAGACTTTATATCAAGGAGTGTCATGTTGCCCTCCTTTGAAGCATCCTTAACGATCTCCTGTAGCTTTTCAGTATCCTTCAATATGTTAACATCGCAGTCGTACAAGCTACCGTATACTTGCTTCCCGACTACTTTTGGGAAATACCTTACCTCTGCCCCCATCATATTTATCAACCCCCCGAAGCTATCTTATAGCCTACCCCCCTTCCTATTTAAAGTTAATTCTTAATTTTCCATTTTTTATTGCCTATTTTTTAAAGTTAATTCTTGAATAAATCATTAAAAATAAGGTTACTAATCGATATGGTCTCAATGCATATGTCAATTTTGGCTAGTAATATGTTCATAATTGTGTCTTAAACTAGATAGATAAATAATATCTTTTTATATTTTATTAAGATATATATAAAAATATATTATTATTTCAATAATTATTTATAATATTAATATATTTTAAACCTGCACTAGGCGTCATAAAGCAAATAAAAGTAGAAAATTGGTAGACATTTAACTATGTTTGTACATTTAAGGGAATCATAGTCATAGTCACCAACTAACTAAATTCATGTCTCTGAATTTCTTAATAAGTCTGTATCATAAATCTATATAGTGTAAGGAAATCCAATACAAGATTAAGCTAGCTGACAAAACTTTTAACGTAATTAGGGATAATATATTACGATCTGATGAAAGTTGGCTATAAGACGACTAGTTCTTGACGTTCTAAAACCAATTAAAGGTATATCTATAGTGGAGTTAGCTGAAAAAATAGTTGAACATAAGGGCATTGAAGGAGTTAACATAAGCGTCACCGATATGGACGTTGAGACCATGGGACTTATGATAGTGGTCGAAGGTGAAAACATAGACTTTGAGAACGTTAAGAACACACTTGAAGAAGAAGGATGTGCGATTCATAGTATAGATGAAGTCGTAAGCGGTTCAAAAATGGTAGATAGCAGGAGAGGAAGGAATGACATGTGATGTATGTCATAAGAACGAGGCTATAATATTTCAGCCTCACAGTGGTCGTTCTCTATGTAAAGATTGCTTCTTCAACGATGTAAAAGAGAGAGTTAGGAAAGAAGCGGAAAAACAAGGGATATTAAATTCGAGGAAAGTTCTACTTGCAGTTTCAGGGGGAAAGGATAGTCTAGTGCTAGTTGACGCAATATCTTCCTTTATTTCAGCGTCTAGGATTGTCGCATTTAATATTGTCGAGGGCATAGGCGGATATAATAGAGCCGAACAGGCCGAAAAGTTGAGAAAATACATGGAGACTCTAGGAGTTCAACTTGTTTCTACCTCATTCAAAAGTGAAGTAGGTTATACCTTAGACGAAATGGTTAGATCATCAGAAGTCAAGGGTATGAACGTGTCTCCGTGTACTTTCTGTGGAGGATTCAGGAGGAAGTTGATAAATAACGCAGGCATTCTGTACGGAACGGATCTGGTAGCTACTGGACATAACCTTGACGATGAGGTTCAAACAATAATGATAAACTTGATTAGAGGTGACTTGAGCAGGCTGATAAGGCTTGGCGATGTACCAATAAAGGTGAGCGGTAAGTTCGTCACTAGAGTGAAACCGCTAAGGAAGATATATGAATGGGAAACAACTATGTATGCTTATCTCAAAGGTTACTCGTTCCAAGAGGTGGAGTGTCCTCACATAGTTAACAAACCAACCTTAAGAGCGAAGGTAAGGGACCTCATATATTCTTTAGAGGAAGAGAGACCTGGGTCGCTTTTAAAGATATTAGAGCAATTCGACGAAATATCTCAGAAAATTAGGTCAAACGCGTCTTTTACAGAACTGCCCCGTTGCGAAATATGTGGAGATCCAACAAGCTATGGAAGAAGAATTTGTAAAAACTGCGAACTGTTGATAAGGTCAGGGCTTTTATCTCAGGAATATCAGAAATACCTTCCAATGTCATGAATCCTTTCTGACACATTATCTCTTTTATTGCAGACTATCGCAATTGAGAAAAGTAGAGATGAAGCGCGGTTCAAGTAAACAATTATCCATTTATTGAAAGGTTCTAGTTCCTTTGAGTACTTTACTGTATTTCTTTCAACTCTCCTACATACTGCCCTTGCGATGTGCACAGATGCTCCACATTCTCCTCCTCCCGGAATTACAAATAACCTTACTGGACCACTCTCCTTTCTGTATTCTACGGTTCTTTCTTCGATCCATTTAACGAAGTTCTGATCTATTTTGTTGTTTCCAGTAGAGACATCCTCCCCTATGATAAAAATTTCATGTTGCAACCTTTCTATGTCCCTTTTTATGTCGTCCCATTTAGCTTTGAGGTAAGCCATTCCTAGAAAAGAGTTAAGTTCGTCAAGGTCTCCTAGGAAGTTTACAAGCGGAGAATCCTTTCCGACTCTCTTTCTTATTACATCCGTTTCTCCAGAGTCTCCTTTCTTGGTGAACATAATGTATTAGAAAATATAATGTTTATAATTTATTTGCATTACTTCACTATGGTGACGAGTTATCTCATCAAATGAGTTTATAAACTTCCTGAATTCGATTGCAGCAAAATGGCAGGAAGAGTGGAATAAGAGGAAAGTTTATGAGGGCAATCCTGATCCTAATAAGCCAAAGTTTTACTCAACCGCCGCATTCCCTTACCCTAATAGCCCAATGCATATAGGTCACGGTAGGTCTTATGTTACCGCTGACGTTTACTCTAGATTTAAGAGAATGATGGGTTACAATATACTTTTCCCCATGGCGTTTCACTTTACCGGAACTCCAATCATTGCAATGGCAGATGATATAGCCAAGGGGGATAAGGAACTTATTTCTATTTTTAAAGAAATTTATGATATACCTGATGAAGTCATACCTAAACTATCAGAGCCACTGTTCATGGCTACGTATTTCAAAGAAGACATAAAGAAGGCAATGAAGGAGCTAGGCTTAGGGATAGATTGGAGAAGGGAATTTACCACGATTGACTCCGAATTTTCCACCTTCGTTTTATGGCAGTTTAAAAAGTTGCATGATAGAGGCTACATTGTAAGGGATACCCATCCCGTGGGATGGTGCCCAGTTCATAACATACCCGTTGGAATGCATGACACGAAAGGAGATATGGAACCTGACATAGGAGAATATGTTCTTATATATTTCGTTATGGACGACGTAATTTTGCCAGCTGCCACGCTCAGACCGGAAACTATCTTTGGAGTAGTAGCAGTTTGGGTTAATCCAGACGAAAAATACAAAATAGTAGAGGCTTATGGTAGAAGACTTCTAGTTTCAGATAGATCGGCGCTTAAGATTTCCTTCCAGACCGATAACGTGAAAGTAGTAGGGGAAATTAAAGGAAGTGATCTGAAGGGCAAAGAGGTTCTAAATCCAGTCACTGGCAACAAGGTACCTATACTGGGCGCAGATTTCGTAGACCCTATGGTAGGAACTGGAGTTGTTATGAGCGTCCCAGCTCATGCTCCATTCGACTACTATTACATTAAGAAGCTAAAACCTGATATCAAGATAATACCCGTAGTAAAGGTTGAAGGTTTTTCAGATATACCAACTAGAGATCTAATTGATAACGCTCAAGTTAACGGTAAGGAAGACCTTCAGAAGCTGACAGAACAATTGTACAGAGCAGAGTACAATAAAGGAAAAATAAGGGGTGATGCAATAAGTCTAGCTAAGCCAGAGTATGCTGAGAGGCTCAAGACGATAAGTGGTATGAGTGTGCCTGAAGCCAGGAAAGCAATTACCGATTTCATCATTTCGGAAGGGATAGGAAGGAAAATATACGAAATTATGAATCGTCCAGTTTACTGTAGATGTGGTAATGAGGTGGTTGTGAAGATATTGAAGGATCAGTGGTTTCTTGACTATGGCAATCCAGAGTGGAAATCGCTTGCTAGAAAGTTATTGTATTCCATGAGAGTTGTTCCTGAGGAAGTTAGGAAAGAGTTTGACTATGCATTAGGCTGGTTAGAGAAGAGAGCATGTGCAAGAACCAGAGGACTTGGAACTCCGCTTCCCTGGGATAAAAAATGGATAATTGAAAGTCTGAGCGACTCCACGATTTACATGGCGTTCTATACTGTCGTACATAAGATAAGGGAATACAAGCTAATTCCATCTCAGATGACGATAGAGTTCTGGGACTATTTACTGCTTGGCATAGGTGATGCTGAGGACATATCTAAAAAGACTGGAATAAACAAGGCGATATTAAACGATCTGAAAAGCGAATTTGATTACTGGTATCCATTGGATTTCAGACACAGCGGAAGAGATCTAGTGCCTAATCACCTGAGCTTCTTTATCTTCAATCACGCTGGCATATTTCCCGAAGCGAAGTGGCCCCGTGGCGTAGCGGTTAACGGCCTTCTTTTATATGAAGGCAAGAAGATGAGTAAGAGTCTCAGAAACATAGTGCCTCTAAGAAAAAGCATCAGGATGTATAGCGCAGATCTAGTTAGGGCCGTCCTTTCTGCAACAGCAGAGATGGGTAGTGACGTTAATTTCTCAGAAAGTCTGGTAAAAAGCATAGGAGATACGTACAAGTTCTTCTATCAGCTTACAGATCAACTGAAGGAATTCAATTCGTCGGAAATCAAGTTCCCAGAAAGATGGTTATATTCTGTTTTCAATTCTATGAAAAAGAACGTAACAAATTACATGGAGAATATGGACTTTAGGGATGCGTTCAACGAGGCAGTTTTCGTTCTATCCTCTCAGGTACAAGAATACTTCGAGTTGGTTAAGAGCGAAGGAAGGACTCCTAATAAAAAGTTAATGCAGGAATTAATTAATGATTGGGTTAAAATTATTGCTCCATTTTCTCCTCACTTCGCAGAGGAGATGTGGCACAAGTTAGGTAATAACACGCTGGTTGTTACTGAAAAATGGGTAGAGGTCGATGCAAGTTCTATCAACGAGGTTGTTGAAATTGAACATAGCTATTATGAGAAACTCTTATATGACATAAAGTCCATATTAAATATCTATAAGGGTAAACCGAGCAAAGTAAAAATACTAGTAGCTGGAAATGACGCACAGGAATCTCTAAAGAAGGCAATAGAGTCAATAACTGCAGAAGAGGGAATGAAGGGTTTCATGAATAAGGTTAAGCCGACAGATAAGGAAACTGCCAAATACATGCAAAAGATATTCAACTATGCTATGTCAATGGATGAAAAAATGAAGAAGATGGCAAGTATGGCAATAGACGAAACGGAGGTAGCAAAGGAGCTTTCACCTTACCTTAAGGCTAAACTCGGTTTAGAGGTGGAAGTCAAGACGTTTGAAAAGGGGGATTCAGAGAAGTATAAAAAGGATTCTCTACCTATGAAGCCTGCTATTATTATTGAGTAAAGTCACTTTAGTTCCATTTATCTCAATCATTCCCATTGCCCTTAACTCTAGAAGTTTTCTTCTTACTTCATCTCTTCCTACTTTTTCCCGAGACGAAATTATGTCTGAAATTTCCTTCAATGTTGACTCACCAAACTCTTGTAAAAAGGAAATTATATTTTCCTCCAAGGTACTAATATGGACGTCCTCTATTTTTCCCTTGACGATTCTGAATCTGAAATTACAATTTGAAGTTGCAACATAAAGGTTCTGTCCAACCTTGTTTACGTCTACCGTTACGCTTCCTTCGTACTTCTTCTTTTTGTCGAATGTGGTTAATAAGAGGAAACTCTTTGGAACGGGAATATCCTCAGGATCATAAACCAGAACCTTTGAAGATTCCATACATTCGAAGGGGAAATCGGGCTCTAAGTATTTCATTAGTTCGTCACCGTGGATCACGCATACTTTTTCGCCTTGTGAAAAGAGCCTTCTCCCTACTTCCAGGATTATAATAGCACTCACCATTTTATAGTAAGAGTAGATCACAATTTTTTGATTCTTCAAGAGGAAGTCGATGAACTTCATGACTGAAAAATTCCTGCATTAAAGAAAAACCTTTTCTTATACTACACTTCCGCACTTCAGTAACATTTTTAAGCAAAGAGAAAGAATAGCCGTTCGGGTTCATTATTGCACCAACCGAGATAAAGAATAAAATAAAACCCTGGCTTCTCCAAGCCAAGGAATATGATTTTACAGATATAAAGGAAGGGATTAGGTTACATCTAAATGAGTCTCCTTTTAGACCACCAGAGGTGGTAATAGAGAAAGCATCGAGGGCAATGCTCAATTGCAACAGATATCAAAACCCAGAGTTGTTAGAAAGGTTTAGGGAACTAGTTGCTGAATATAACAAAGTAGACAAGGATATGGTTTACGCGTCACCAGGAGCAGATGGATCGCTTAGATCTATATTCTACAACTTTCTAAGCCCATCTTCAACTATTGTGATAAATAATCCTTCGTACAGTATGTATAAGGTATATTCCTCTACTGTTGGTCTGAAGCTTAAGGAGATCCAGCTTAAGCCTATTGGAGAGTGGTGGGTTGAAGATAACGAAGCTCTTGTAAACGCTTCAAGGGAAGCTGAAATTACGGTCATAGATAACCCTAACAACCCTACTGGTTCTCCAGTTCTTACCAAGGATATAGTTAAGGAAATAGCGGAAACTACAAAAGGACTAGTCCTTGTAGATGAGGCATACTTCGAGTTTTATGGCAAGTCAGTTATAGACCTAATTAGTGATTACCCTAACCTCATGGTAGTGAGGACTTTGAGTAAGGCTTTTTCAATGGCCTCGTTTAGGGTAGGTTACACTATCGCAGACAAGGAAATTGTTAAGGCTCTAATGAAGAGTTCCACTCCCTTCGATATAGCTCTCCCTTCTCTCGTTGCAGGCATAACTGCAATGGAGAACAGAGGCTACGTTAAGGGAATAGTAGAGGAGATTAAACGCAATAGGGAAACAATGCTTTTAGGCTTAAGACGTTTAGGACTGAAGGTATATAATTCCGTGACAAACTTCTTGCTTGTAGATTCTGATAAGGATATATGGAATGAGTTATGGAGACATGGAATAGCGATAAGGAAGTTAGGCGAACACTACAGAATTAGCATAGGTACTAGAGAAGAGGTCGAAATGTTACTTAATGTTCTAGGTGATTTCCTTGAGGATAGCAATACCAAATAAGGGAAGGCTAAAGGATCCTGCAATGCAGTTCATCATGTCAGTTGGCATAAGACCTTTGGCTGGAGATGATAGGTCGCTTATGATACCTACAAGTTGGGATAACACGGAGTTAGTGATGGTTAGAACTGAGGATATACCCAACATAGTTGAAGCCGGTGCTGCAGAACTAGGAATTACAGGTATGGACTACGTTAAAGAAGCAGGAGCCAACGTGGAGGAACTGGTTAAATTAGACTTCGGCAGGTCAAGGATAGTTCTCGCAGTTCCGTCATCTTGGGACGTAGAAACGTTAGAAGATCTTAAGGGTAGGGAAATCAGGATAGCCACTAAGTACTTTAACATAGCCAAATCCTACTTAAACGAGAAGGGAATAAAGGGCAGATTAGTTAAGATAAGCGGAGCCGCAGAGGTCATGCCATTATTAGGAGCAGCGGATTGTATAATTGATGTCATGAGTACCGGTACAACGCTCAGGCTTCATGGTCTTAAGCCAATAGACGTTGTCATGGAGTCCCATGCATCGGTCATAGGGAATGAGGGGTGGATGAAGGGTCCAGAATCTGAGAGAATAAACTTGCTACTTACAATTATGAAAGGTACAATAAATGGGAAAGGGAAGAAAATGATATTCATGAACGTAGAGGGGAAGGACTTAGAAATGGTAATAAGTTCCCTTCCTGCAATGCTGGCTCCATCAGTTTCGAAGCTAGGAGGAAAGGACGCGTGGGAAGTGATGACGGTAGCTGAAGAGAAGGATATCCCTGAGATAATATCAAAGGTGAAGAACAGCGGTGCTAAGGACATAGTCATACTAGACATAGAAAAGGTGATAAAGTGATGAAGGTTCTTCCAAGCATTGACATAAGTGATGGCGTAGCAGTGAAGAGAATAAAGGGGAAGAGCAATTCAGGCATAAAGCTGGGGAACCCTGTTGATATAGCAAAAGAAATAATCGAACTTGGCTATGATTCAGTTCACGTAGTAGATTTGGATGCTGCGGAAGGAAAGGATAGAAACCTTGAATATATAAGGGAGATCTGCAAGCTCGGTTTCAGCTTCGTCCAAGTAGGTGGGGGAATAAGGGAAATCGACGATGCATCTAAGATACTCGAAGCCGGAGCGTCGGCTATTATAATGTCGACCTTACCTTTCATGGACGAGAATAAATTTCTCAAGATAGTCGATTCAATAGGCAAGGACAAAGTGTTGGTTTCGGTTGACTATAATTCTTCAGGAGAAATTTTGATCAAGGGATGGTCCACAAGCTCGGGTTTTTCCATATCAAGGGCGATTTCAAATCTAAATAACTTTGGCATTAAAGGAATAATTCTTACTTTTGTGGAAAACGAAGGCACAAAAGGAGGGATAGATAAGCACGTGGGAGACTATGTAAAATCTTTAAATGGTATCAAGGAATATGCAGGCGGAATTTCATCCATGGAGGATTTGTTATTTTTAAGTAAAGTTGGAATAGATTACGCTATAATTGGGATGGCTTTCTATTCAGGTTCACTAAGGGGTGTGAGATATGTCTAGAGTCATAGATAAAACTAGGGAGACAAAGGAAACTAAAATTTACATCCATCTGGATATAGACAATCCAGGAGAGGTAAGAGTTACGACGCCGGTTCCATTTTTCAATCACATGCTTCATTCCTTGTTGTTTTACATGGAAAGTGAAGCCTTAGTGGAAGCCATAGATAAACAGAACTTCGACGATCACCATGTAGTAGAGGACGTTGCCATCGTTCTCGGCGACTCTCTGGCTGAGCTCTTGGGTGATAAAAAGGGGATCAAACGGTTTTCAACGTATACTATTCCAATGGACGAAGCCTTAGTAACCGTCTCTTTGGATATTTCGGGAAGGGGAGGCTCATATACGGACTTTCACGTTAAGAGGGATTCCGTTGGAGCCTATCCATGGAAAACGTTCCTCACTTTTTAGATACCCTTGCTAAACATTCAGGGATAACACTTCACGTAATTCAGCATAGGGGTGAGAACGCCCACCATGTCGTTGAGGCAATATTCAAAGGACTCGGAATTTCCCTCCATGATGCTACTAGACTTGTATCAAGTAACGTCAGAAGCACGAAGGGATCTATATGAAGAGAATTATTGCTTGTCTGGACGTAAAGGATGGCAGAGTAGTCAAGGGAGTCAACTTCCTCGGTCTGAAGGATAAAGGAGACCCAGTGGAGTTAGCTGCAAGATACGAGGACGAAGGCGCAGATGAGATAGTATTTTTGGACATCTCAGCTACTATAGAGGGAAGAAAGACCTTATTTAACGTAGTTAGGGAAACCGCAAGCATAATTTCTATTCCATTGACCGTAGGCGGAGGAATAAGAACTTACGAAGACTTTAGAAACGCATTGTCTTCAGGCGCGGATAAGGTCAGTATAAACACCGCAGCATTCGATAACCCTTCCCTCATTAGTAAGACGTCTCAAGACTTCGGAGCTCAAGCTGTAGTAGTTGCAATAGATGCTAAGAGAGTTGGAAGATCTTGGAATGTCTTTACAAGGTCTGGATCCCACGATACTGGGAAAGATGCAATCGCTTGGGCAAATGAGGTGGAGAAGCTAGGAGCAGGTGAAATTCTTCTAACAAGTATAGATAGAGATGGTACTAGGAAAGGCTATGACAGCGAATTAACCAGGGAGATATCATCGCATGTTTCAATTCCAGTAATAGCGAGCGGAGGAGCGGGCAAACCCGAACACTTTCTTGAAGTGCTAACTTATGGTAATGCAGATGCAGCTCTCGCTGCAGGCATATTTCACGATCAGATCGTTAGGATAGAGGAGCTTAAAATCTACCTCAAAGAGAAAGGTGTCGAGGTAAGACTTTGATATTCAGGGATGTTCCTCAAATTAGGCCTAACAGTCTAGATCCGGTGATGGACAAGGTAAAAGAAATAGTGAACCAGGTTATAGTTAGAGGAGACGATGCATTAATTGAATTAACTTCTAAGTTTGATAAGGTTAAGCTAATCAACTTAAATGCCACCATAGATGAGCTGAGAGAAGCTTCGGATAGCCTCTCTGAAGACGTAAAAATTTCAATTGATAGAATATGGGATCAATTAAAGAATTTTCATGACTCGGTTAAACCTCCTAACATTGGAGGCGGTAGGGATGGCATTTACTTTGGAATAATATGGAGAGCCATAGAAAAGGTTGGAATATATGTCCCAGGAGGACTAAAGTCCTATCCCTCGACGCTTATGATGGCAGGTATTCCTGCAAAGGTTGCCGGCGTTAGTGAAATTTATGTTTGTTCTCCAAGTAGAAACGGTAAGGTTGATCCAGCTTTAGCATATGTTGCGTTAAAGTTAGGAGTTAAATCTATGTATAAGGTAGGTGGAGCTCAAGCAATAGCCGCCATGGCTTTTGGTACAAAAACTGTGACAAAAGTAGATAAGATTGTTGGACCAGGTAACTTATTTGTTCAGGCCGCAAAGTTCCTAGTTAGCGATAAGGTAGGAATAGACGGCATAGAAGGGCCTACTGAACTAGTTATCATAGCAGATGATAGTGCAAAACCAGAGTTAATAGTCAAAGATCTTATGGCACAGGGTGAACATGGTCCATCCACTTTCTTGGTTTTTATCTCATGGAACGATTCATTGCTGGAGAAAGTAAACGGAATATTGGAATCTTTAAGCAAGGGCAATTCCAGCGATATGAACTTCTACTTAGTGAAAGCTAAAGATCAAGCTGATGCCGTGGATATAGCCAATAGAATATCCCCGGAGCATTTGTCGCTCTACGTTAGAAACCCAAGGGAGCTTCTTTCGTTAGTTAGGAATACCGGTGCAGTGAGTATGGGATATACTCCTCCAGCCATAATTGATTATGCGGCTGGTCCAAATCATATTTTACCTACTAATGGGTGGTCAAGGTTCAGAGGAGGTATCACAGTATATGATTTCCTCAAACCAATAATGTACGCCGACGCAATGTCTCCTTCCAAGGACTTAGTTAGAGCATCAATAACTTTGGCTAAGTATGAGGGATTTCAGATTCATGGTGAAAGTATAGGTGAAAGATATGAGTGAAATAGACGATCTATTTGAGGTAATTAAGCAGAGAATAAGTGAAATGCCAGAGGGCAGTTACACTGCAGAAATAGCTAGGAAAGGGATAGGCTTTGCGGCTAGAAAGGTTGGAGAGGAGGCAGTGGAGACAGTCGTAGCGTCTCTTAATGAGAGTAAGGAAAGGACGGTAAGCGAGGCCTGTGACTTAATTTATCACCTTTTAGTCCTTTTGGCAATAAGAGGTATAAATTTGGACGAAATTTACGTTGAGTTAAGGAGGCGTAGGAAATGAAGGCTTTGGTCTTAAACTACGGAGTAGGAAATCTATTCAGCATAAGCTCGGCTCTGAGGAGAATCGGTTTTGACGTTACGATAGGCGACTTATCAAGTGGTTACGATCTAATAGTAATGCCAGGAGTAGGGTCATTTTCGGCTGTTTCCTCCTTCTTATCTTCTAGGAAGGACTATCTGGAAGACCTTAGACGATCTGGAACATCTTTCTTAGGAGTATGTCTTGGCTTTCAGGTTCTTTTTGACGTTGGAACGGAAGGTGGAACTTCACAAGGTTTAGGGTGGATAAAAGGTAAAGTGGACTTGCTGAGGGTAAAGGATAAGCTCCCTCATATAGGCTGGGAGAAAGTTAAGGTAGATGGTTGTTACGATATCTTGGAAGGATTAGATGGCAACTACGTTTATTACGTTCATAGCTATGTGGCTTTTCCAGATAGGGAACCAGATGCAGTGTCATTTTACAATGGGGTCAAATATCCTGCTGTGATGTGCGAGAGAAATGTAGTGGGAACCCAATTTCATCCTGAAAAGAGTAGCAACACAGGAAAGAAGTTCTTTTCAAACCTTAATAGGTGGTTGAAACGTTAAAGTTGGATCAGAAGGAAGCCGAAGAATTAGTCTCAAAGATGAATTTTCGCCACGACATGCAAACCATCATAGCGGTTCTGCAGCACTTTCAAACCAAGGAAATACTTATGGTTGCGAATATGAATAAGGAAGCCTTTATCAAAACCTTAATGACTGGAAAAGCTCACTTCTTTTCTTTAAGTAGAGGAAAGCTATGGCTTAAGGGAGAAACAAGTGGTAACTTTCAAATCTTAGAAGATCTAAGGATAGATTGCGACAACGATGCTGTAGTTCTTCTTGTCAATCCATTAGGTCCAACTTGCCATACTGGAAATAGATCTTGTTTCTATAGGAGTTATGATGATATCCGCAACGGTTAAAATCCATCTTTTACACTGTTAATATATGTCTCAACAACAGAAGATAGACAAAGAGGAATGGAAAAAGAAGATAATGGAAGGTTTAACCCAGGTATATGATCCAGAAATACCAGTTGATATAGTAAGTCTGGGCTTGGTATACGACTTAAAAATAGGAGACGACGGTTCAGTTTACATAAAGATAGGACTTACTGCACCAGGTTGTCCGGTTATCGATGACCTCGTATATACAATAGAGCAAGTGATTAAGGAAAGCGTGCCTGCAACGTCGGTAGACATAGACGTAGACCTAGACACCCAATGGACACCCATGAGGATGAGTGCAGAAGGCAGAGAGAAGTTCAAGAAACTTTATGGTTATGATATAGTTGAAATGTGGATTCAGACATATGGATTACCTCCTGAGGAACAGAAGGCATAAAATGTAGATATTTTTCTATTAGAACGTGTCTTGGAGCATACTTGAGCTCTTAAGGAACAACCCTGATGAGCTAAAGGAAAACCTCAAACGCAGGTACATAGATATTTCTATAGTAGATAAGGCAGTAGAACTGGACAAGAAATGGAGACTAACCCTGCAGGAAGTTGAGAAATTACGTCATGAACACAATGTCATAAATTCTCAAATATCTAAACTTAAGGGAGACGAGAGGAAGGCTAAAATTGAGGAGGCTAAGAAATTATTGTCTACTTTAGAAGGTAAAGAGAAGGAATTAGATCAAATAGCTAAAGAGAGAGACTTGCTCCTCTCTAGTCTTCCAAACCTCATACAGACTGACGTTCCAGAAGGACCAGACGAGAATTACAGTAAGCCAATAAAGTTCTGGGGGAAGTTCAAAGTATATAAGGGAGATCTTGAAGACTTCCTTCAAAAGGTTAAGGGAGTTCAGTATGAGGTTTTAGATTGGAAACCAAAAGGACATGCAGAGATGCTAGAAAACGTTCTAAGGTTAGGTGATACTCAGACTGCAGCCCAAGTTGCAGGATCTAGATTCTATTACCTTTTTGATGATTTGGTGTGGCTAGATATGGCTATGCTAATGTACGCGATAGACTTTATGACATCCAAGGGATATACATTAGTTCTTCCTCCATACATGCTCAAGGGCGAAGTTATTCATTCTATTATTGACATAGAAACGTTTAAAGATGCCATTTACAAGCTAGAGAATGACGATCTTTACCTAATTTCCACCGCTGAGCATCCTTTAGCTTCTCTACACTTTAAAGGCGAAATAAGGAAAGAGGACTTGCCAATCAAGCTAATAGGCGTAAGTCCAGCGTTTAGAAGAGAGGCAGGAGCTGCGAACAAGGATATGAAAGGAATCTTTAGGGTTCATCAATTCCATAAAGTTGAGCAGTTCATCTTTGCTATGCCGGAACAGTCCTCTCAACTTCATATGGAACTTTTATCTAATGCAGAGCAAATAATACAAGGTCTAGAAATACCTTACAGAGTTATAAATATAGCGTCTGGAGACCTAGGAGCATGCGCATCAAAGAAATATGATATTGAAGCCTGGATGCCAGCTCAGGCTACCTTCAGGGAAATGGTAAGTTGTAGCAATTGCACAGACTGGCAGGCATTCAGAATGAAGATTAGGTACATTGATAAGAGTAATAAGGGATACGTTCATACCCTCAACAGTACTGCAATAGCCAGCACTAGGATGATTACCGCTATTTTAGAGAATAATCAACGTGAAGATGGAATGGTGGAAATACCGAAAGTTTTGAGGAAGTACCTAGAACCTTTCAAGATGGCCCCAAAGGAGATTATATCTCCCAGGAAGAAAATATTATAACATATTAATTAAGGATAGTAGCAATTTTTATGGTAATCGTATTGTGATAAGAAACTGAAGATTTATTTTAAGCAAATTCTAATAAAAATTTGATATTTATTAATTACTGTTTCATATTAGTCTCTATCCAGTTTTCGACTTCCTTCATCTTCCTCTTTGACGCAGCAAGAAACATCTTCAGTCCGACTCTCACTGGAGCGTAGAGTGGCCCCTTCAGATAGAAGGTATTGAGTATGTCTTGAGCCCAATAAATGTCGTGCCAGAATACTTTCTTGTAAAGTTCGATGTGAGCTGGAGATAACTTTGCTTGTTCTCTCCAATCGCGGAACCAGTTCTTATTCTTGAACATTCCCATAGGGACGAAGAACATTGGAACCAAGATGCTTCTATATCGCCTCAAATTATCTACTAATTCTACCGTTCTTATTACATCTTCCTCTTTCTCTTCAGGTAATCCAACTATCATAGTGCCCGCGGGAACTATGTGTTTCTCATGCATTATACTGAACGCGTCTTCAACTATCTGTGGATATTCTTCTGGTTTAAATGGAGCAGACTTAGCTGGCATTATCTCCTTTGCTAATCTAGTAGATCCAGTTTCTATACCGACTTCTACTCCTATGTACTGTTGATTCTCATCGTAAATTATTTCACCTAGTTTGCTGATTAATCCATATTTCTCCTCTGAATATTTAATTGCAGCTAGACTAGCATGACTCCATGCTATGGACTTGTAATATTTTTTCACTAACTTGTGAAGTCTAATTAAAGGTTCAGGCCTAGGGAATATTCCAGTTGCACCGTAAAATAGTATATCGTCGCTATGGATTACTCCGTATTTTACCCCATTTCTGACGTTTACTTGCAGCTCCCTTTCTATTTTTTCTAACGAATAATATCTGGTAGGCCTAAGGGTGACGGAACAGAATCTACATGATCTTGCACATCCTCTCATAACTTCTATCATCCCGTTTACGCTTGCACCCTTAATTTCAGGTATATCGTCTACATCTGGTACATCATCACCACTTACGTAAACGTACTTGGGTAACGGTTCGCCATCTAGTATTTTTTGAGCTAGCTTGACTACTACTTTTTCTCCTTCTCCATCCACGAAAGAGTCTACACCTAAGCTCTCTATAGCCTCTGGCGTCCATAGCCATTGCCAAGTCGAAGGGCCACCCACTAGAATCTTCATTCCCTTGGATTTTGCCTCCTTAATTTCTGGCCTATTCATTAAAGCTTGGAAACTTCTTCTGTTTATTGGTTCCTGCTGCGTTATAGCCCACCAAGTTGACGAAGGCGGACCGTAACCGAAATAGTCGTGGTGCGAGAACATTAACGCTTTAGCGTACGGAAGATGCTTGTTTAGGTGATCAGGATCAACTATCGCTGCGCTGAATCCCTCCTCTATTAATTTGGCCTCAACTTTCCTCATTCCGTAAGGCGCTTGCCAAGGCCTACCTAGCTTGTCTACCTTCATCTTCGGGCATGCTATATATTTCCATACGGACTCAGGAACTCCAACTGCAGGACCGGTTCCCAGGAACCCTAGGAACTCCTTTCCATGATGGTTTGTCATGAGACATCTATCAGTTGTTAGGATAAAGTCGAAATGCTCCATGAGAACCACTCCTTATATAGAGATAATAATTTAAAAAGGTTACTATAAATAACTTAATACTTTATTCAAGATTGGTTTTAAATTCTGATCCGCATCCTTGATCTTTATTTCCTTTGCGTCATCTTCCTTGGGTGTCCACGTGTTATCATCGCTTAACTTGACCTCATGAAGAGATGAGACTATGAATATTTTATCTCCCCTCTCGGTCTTGGCCTCCTCAAGTAAGACCTCCTTTCCATTCTTCATTAGCTTATATTTACTAGTAGTTTCAGTCACTTTCACTTAAATCACCTTAATTATATCGTATAACATAGTTAAAGGTTTAACTCTAAAAGATATATCGTACTATAAAGGGATAAAGCTTATCCTATATATCAAAAAGGGAGAAAAGCAAAGAGTAACAGCAAAAATGTGTTTAATGAAATAAACTAAGATTTTTCAGTCTCCTCCTTCGTCATCTTCACCTTCTTCAAACTCTTCTCTCAAAAGTTCAAGTCCTACTTCCTTATAGTATTCCTCTCTTTCTTGTTCTAAATCGTCAGTTAAATTTCTGGTGCTGCTTTCACTTACCAATGACGTAGTCTTGACGTTCTTCTTTTCTGCTGTTGCCTTTACGCTGTACTCCTTCTTTTCCTTGTCACTAACTTCCTTTTCGAATCCGCATTTATTACATTTTAATATTTCCTTACCGTCCTTTTTCGTTGGCATCATCACTCCTCCACATTTTGGACAGAACTTCATGTATTTCACCAATGAGAGTATGTTATGCTTCTCTAAAATATAAAAACCTTTTCTTAGAAAATCCTGATCCTGGGATCTTCTTTTACGATATTCAGAACTACGCTCGTGTGCGTTCTTTCTATTCTAGAGTTCTTTAAGAGTTGCTTTAGGAACTCGTCCAACTCCTCCACGTCCCTGAACTTAGCTATGATGATTACGTCGTATTCTCCAACAACGTCGTATACTGCTATAACGTTGTCAGCGTTAGCTATTTCTCTCTCGAACTCTATGAGATGCTTTCCATCAACCTTTGCCATTATTATTCCTGTTAAAATGAAACCGAGCTTAGAGTAGTCTAGAAGGGCCGCGAACCCTTTCACTATTCCTTCTTGTACAAGCCTTGTCATTCTATTATGTAACGTGGCTGGAGAGATGTTCATCTCTTCAGCTAGTCTCCTAAGGCTAGTTCTAGCATCCCTCAGGAGTTCTATTAATAATCTCTTATCTACTGTATCTAAATCTACCTTGCTTCTATTTTCCGACATAACTGGAACTAACTTCCATTACTCGTTAAAAAATTTTCATCTTAAAGATGTATTCTCATGTCAACTTTATCTGAGATATGCCGTTTATTATTAACTGAACTCCAAAAGCTGCTATGATAATTGCGGCGAATCTTCCAGCTGCCACAGTCCCAGTGTTTCCCATGACCTTGACTATGAGCGGACCGAAAGATAGGACTGCGAAGACTAGAGCTGAAGCGATTAGGCTGCTCAATATTACGGTTAATACACCGTTGGTTACACCAAGAGTAACTAGTGCGCTCATTGCTCCTGGGCCTACTAACAGAGGTGTGGCTATTGGAGTTACCACAGCCTCCTCTATCCTGCTTGACATGAACTTCAATTGCTGAAAACCACCCAGCGTGTCAACTCCTAGATATATTAGAATTAAGCCACCGCCTATCTCCAACGAAGAAACTGATAGACCCAAGTAATACAACATAGGCCTGCCTAAGACTGAAAATACCAACATGAGTCCAGTTACGGCGACGCCTATTTTCTTTACTAATAGGCTCCATGGAATTTTAGTTTGCGAATTTCTGTTGAATTCCTCGTGTAGAGAAAGAAGGAAAGGTAATATGGATAGCGGATCCATTATAGCGAATAGTTTTACTGCAAGTACGAATGGGAGTTCGAAATTCATCTTAGTAGGCTAAGCAAGTCTTTTAGATTTTTAATTTTGTCTTCCTCATTGTTCGAGGAAATCAATAATATCATCTTAGAAAGTACTAGATAGATCTTTGAAATTTCTTCTTTCAATTTCTTGGCATCGGTTTCACTCTGCGTCAATCTGTTTTCTATGCTCTGAAGTTCCCCTATCAACTCTGCGACTACATGCTCTAGATCTTCAGGGTTGTTATGCTCATGTTCGAGCTGCTTGCTAATTTCGTTTAGGTCGTCCTCATTTTTAGGTATCTTAGGAATTCTCAGATCCATTTTCATCTTCCTCAGTATCTACGTTGCTTGAGGAAACTTTTTCGTTTGAAATGATATAATTTCCAACACCTAACCTTAGGTAATGTTTAATAACTGTGGATATCTTCCCAGCTGCTCTTATTGGAACGCATTCAGTCGAAACCTTCTCGTTGGTATCAGTTATTCCAACTACCCTAGCCAACTTCTTTTCATCGTCACAGAACTCCACGTTTACTGATTTTAATCTTCCCATGAATACAAGCGATTCTAAATCCCTTCCTTTCATTATAATTTCGTTTCCATCGGTCATTTTCTCACTGCCTTTCCTATCACATCACAAAGTCTTAAACCCTTTTCTGCAAGGTATTCTTCTACTCCTTCTCTTATCTTCGGGACTATTGCTAAACCAAGTTCCAAAATCGCTGTTCCAATTCCAACCATCTTTGCGCCAACAGACATTAACTCTATTGCGTCCTCCCAAGAGAAGACTCCTCCTATTCCTATAATTTCTGTGTTGTACTCCTTGTAAACGTCGTGAATTATCCTCACTGCTAAAGAGTGAATGCATTTCCCTGAAATTCCTCCAGTCCCATAAGAGAGCATTGGAGACAACGAGTTTAGATCTATCTTCATTCCCTTCAATGTGTTTATAAGCGTTAATCCATCTGCTCCAC
This sequence comes from Sulfuracidifex metallicus DSM 6482 = JCM 9184, assembly GCA_032834875.1. Lineage (NCBI taxonomy): Archaea > Thermoproteati > Thermoproteota > Thermoprotei > Sulfolobales > Sulfolobaceae > Sulfuracidifex > Sulfuracidifex metallicus. The sequence goes on along the minus strand of CP135238.1, from coordinate 501,411 downwards.
CCTCAAGTGCCTTACCTGCTATTTCTAGAATGGAATCCCAAGGCCCAAGTTTTATAAAGACTGGTTTTTTACCCACCACATCCTTCACAGCTTGTGTTACTTCCTTTGCATACGCAGACATGGATTCTCCAAATCCCCTTCTGTTTGGGCTACTTAGGTTAACTTCTATTATTTCGCCGAAGTTCTTAACCTTTGAGGCTACTTCTGAAATCTCCTTCACCGAAGAACCCCCAATGCTGACTATGAACTGGCATTTTCCCCAACGATTCATGTACTTAAGGAATTCCAGACCAGGGTTGCCCAATCCTATGGCATTTATATAACAACCGTCGTGAAGCTTTGCGACTGTGGGAGCTTTATGCGGTTCAATGGGATTTTTCGTCAATGTCTTAAGCGTGATGGAGGCAGGCTTTACAACTTCACAAACCCTATCTACGTAATCTAGAACATCTGGGACTATGCCTGACGCAACTGTAATAAAGTCGTTCATTTCAACGTTAGCTATTCTTATCAAATACGTTCGCCCCTTTAACTGGAAGAGGTTCTCCGTCTAAGAACGCTACTTTACCTCTGACAATCGTCATGTAAACTCTTGCGTCTAAAGGATATCCATCCATTGGAGTGTAAGTTGTCTTACTAAAGACAGTATGATATCTCCAGTTCTCCCTCTTTATTACTGTGAAGTTTGCAGGATACTCATTGGCAATTTCACCGTATTTAATTCCCAAAATTTTAGAAGGATTAGTCGAGACAAGCTGCACTGCTCTTCCTAAGGATATAATTCCTTTAAACGATAAGGAAAATACGAAAGGTACAGTAAATGAGAGGCCAGCTATCCCTGGCGGGCATACTTCATAAGGCATATTCTTCTCCCACTTCGCATGTGGTGCATGGTCGCTCACTAAGGCGTCCACTTCGTGAATTCCTTGTATTAGCTTGTTTCTTTCAGTTATATCTCTTATTGGAGGGTTTACTTTGGATAGACAGTCCCTCTCTCCATCTACTATCATGTGATGTGGTGTCATATCAACCGTAAATCCCATCTTCTTCGAAATTGCTATTGTATCTATTGTGGTTGCGTGAGTTATGTGAACTCTTTTTCCTCCACTTACCATGTAAAGTGAAGCAAGCTCCATCCAAGATAGTCTGGTTCCCCTGAACAGATATAAAGGAACTTCAGGGTGTAAAATCTTGAGCTTCCTAGAATTTTTTAGAATATTTTCGGTTTCTTTCTTCCACAAATCTTCAGGAAATATTTTATAACCTGCTATTGGCATATCTTCTACGTTTTCTCCTTCATTTGGGACTCCAGAATAGATTCCGTAATTGCATCTGGAATAATATTCAAATTCACTCAGTTTTTCCTTGATTGTTTTCTTGTCTCTGACATATGGAGATGTGTTTGGCATATCTACAATAAGTGTTAATCCACCGTAAGTTGCTTCCTTGGTAGCCGAAGTGACGTCCTCTTTATATGCCAATTCCATTCCCCTTACGTGAACGTGCATATCCACAGCTCCTGGAACTACTATTGTATCGTTTGGAGTCTCTAGGTCCGGTTTGCAGTTATTTCTTATGTTTCTGATTTGTGTATCGAATTCAACGCATGCCTCAACTATTTCTCCAGAAAGAAAGAACTTTCCCTTAAGCCACAATCTTTTCACCCTCCATGAATGGACCCTCGATGCAGGGTAAATATCCCCTGTAAGAGCAGACGCCACAAACTCCAACAGAACAGTTCATTTTAACCCATCTTACATATATTAACGACCTAGAAAGAATATTTCTAGGTATTGTATTTATTTTTCCATTTGGTAACGAAATAATAAGTAGGGTGTCGTCGGGGACATACGTTGGAATGACATCTAATAGACGCGTATGAATTCCCATTCTCTCTGCCTTAACTAAAGGATAATGTACGTCATGTTCTAATCCAGCCTGCGCTACTCCGATGATTTCATTAAATTTAGTTAAGTCTATTCCCTTACCTAAAGGTCCCTTTATGTAAGCCCAATTATACCTAAAGTCACCTTTTTCTATTATCAGGTGTAACGTCCCCGCAACGTAATCGTAAATTCCCAGAGGAATTTCCTTCCCATCATTTACTATAGTAACGAATTGACCAGCCTCAGGTTCTACGGGGAACTTTATCTTAAGGAGAATTCCGTTTTCTCTCTTCTCTTTGCTTATAACCTTGAACATTCATAACACCTGTTTTATTACCTCAGCTTCGGTAATGGTGGTTTCGCAATAATCGCATTTTATTCGTAATGGATTCTCTGAGATCGAAACGAACTTAGTAAAAGCCTCAGGGTCATTATTAGTAATGCATGAAGGATTAGGGCACTTTAGAATTCCCCTTATAACTGATGGAACCTTCATCTTCATTTTCTTTACAACTTCGTAATCCTTGATTATGTTAATCGTGGCATTAGGTGCTATGAGAGTAATTAGGTTGGACTCCTTTTCATCAACAGTCCTTCCAGATATCTTCACTATGTCCTTTCTTCCCATCTTTTTACTCTCGACGTTCATAACAAGGGCAACCCTATATCCTTCGCTTCCATTAATTCCAAGTACTCTTAATACAGCCAACGCTCTACCGGAAGGTATATGATCTATGACCGTTCCGTAGTTTATCTTTGTGACTAGAAGTTCCTTGTCGCTCATCTAGAATCACCTATAACTTGATGAATTACGCCCATTCTCACTTGGACTCCCAAGGAAGCCTGATAGAAATATTTAGCTTGAGGAAGTTTATCTACCCTTCTATCTATCTCGTTTACCCTGGGCAAAGGATGCAATATCATTGAGTCCTTTCTCATGGAGTTCACCGTGGAGATGTCAACCTTGTAACTTTCTTTCACCTTCTCAAATTCTATTTCATCAGCAAAACGTTCCTTCTGGATTCTGGTTACATATAAGACGTCTGTCATATCTATAACGTCCTGAAGTGAATCTGTCTCAATTACTGGAAAGTTCAACGTATCTTTAACCTCAGTTCTAATTCTAAGTTGCTGAGGAGAGACCAAGAATACCTTCCCTGGTTTGAACTTAGTAAGCAGCCTCAACAAACTGTTTACAGCCCTTCCATATTTTAAATCTCCTAAAACACAGAAATTCAAACCATCAATATAACCTTTAACTTTCCTTACAGTGTACAAGTCTATGAGTGCCTGAGTGGGATGCTCATGTTTGCCGTCCCCTGCATTGATTATGGGGACTTTGCTTATTTCCGAGGCAAACTTGGCAGCACCATCGAGTTTGTGTCTCATAACTATCAAATCAGAGTATGATTCCAACATTCTCACTGTGTCGGCTATGGTCTCTCCTTTCTCTACTGAGGTCCCCTCTGATGATGAGAAACCTATTGTTCTGCCTCCCATTCTTTGAACGGCTGAATCGAAGCTATTCCTAGTTCTGGTGCTTGGCTCAAAGAAGGCTAATGCAACTACTTTACCCTCCAATTCCTTAGACGTTCTGTTTAACTTTTCGTATCTATCTGCCTCATCGAAAATCAATTCGATTTCTTCTTTACTTAGATCGAGTGACGAAATAACATGTTTAGGCAACAATGCCCTTAGCAACTAAAGACGGAGGATATTTAAATTCTTTTACAGAAAGACCCCCATGGACTTAGCCAACTTCTTACTAGACAGGAAAATCCTGCTGTTGGGCAACTTCGTCCTGAACTCTGGAAAGGTGAGTCCTTATTATCTGGATATGAGATCTCTACCAAGCTATCTGGAATTCTTTGACGTGGTCGAGAAGGCTGTTGAAGCTATTAAGGGAATCGAATTTGATATGATAGTCGGAGTAGCTACAGGCGGAGTTCCGTTTGCGTCTTTCCTTGCATGCAAAATGAGGAAACCAATGGGTTATGTTAGACCAGAGAAAAAAGGTCATGGAACGGATAGATTAGTTGAGGGTTACGTTGAAGGCAGAAAAGTTCTGGTAGTGGACGACGTTTCAACTACTGGAGGATCTCTAGTGTCAGCTGTGAATAAGGTAAGGGAAAGCGGAGGAATAGTGGAAAACGCTATTGTGATAATAGACAGAACCGAAGGAGCTTGGGAGAAACTTAGGGAAATAGGCGTAACCTTGGTAAGCGTCTTTACCATAAACCAGATATTGGAATCGCTTCTATCTTCGGACAAAATTAAGGAAGGGGAAAGGAAGGCGATAAAAGAGTATTTGGAAAATAACTTGAGGTAAAAAAGATGCCCCAGTCTAGGTTCATCTTAGCTTTGGACTTCCCAGTTAAAAGGGAAATTTTGGAGGAATTGTCTCCTAAGGTTCATGGTTTAAAGGTAGGATTAGGTTTAACTTTGGATCTAGGCGTACAAGGAGTTAAAGACCTTTTAAAGGGATTGGACGTTGAGGAAATCGTAGTTGATTTCAAGTTAGCTGACATTGCTCCGATTATGCAAGGAATAGTATCACGGTTAAGTTTCGCGGACTCATTCATAGCACACTCCGTAATAGGATCGAAGGGAGCTCTCCTTGATCTTAAAAGGTTTTTAGACGCAAATGGAAAGAAACTATACCTTTTAGGCGCAATGTCTCATGAGGGTTGGGATGATTCCTTGAATTCGTATACAACTAAGGTTATACTTGATGTTGATCCGTTTGGTATAGTTGCCCCTGCAACTAGAGATAAAGTTATATCTCAATTTAGAGAAAAGTTTCCCTCGAAGGTAATAATATCTCCTGGAGTTGGCACTCAGGGAGCTCCCTTTGGGAGTGCCATATGTAACGGTGCAACTTATGAGATAGTTGGAAGAAGCATATTCTCCTCAGGTGACCCTCTGAATAATCTAAAATTCATCTCGGAGAATCAGGAAAGAGAGGTGTTGAATTGTAAAGGAACAAAAGCTGGGAAACAATAAGTATACCCAAGAGATGTCTAAACTTTACGACTTAGTTACCGAAGCTGAAGACATTCATGAGGAATTCGAGGTAGTCCCTACTACAGACTACGAATATCTTTATGTGCCCCAGGAGTCAATGGTAACCTCCGAGCGTGTGAAAGTTGGCTCCAAAAACGACACATATTTCATGATCTATAGGAAGATAATGGAATATTACCTGAAATTCTTAAGGGAGGAAATGTACCCTTATGCTACAAGAACTCTTGGGAACGAAATCGAGTTCCTTAGCATAGTTTTGGAGAGCGGGGATTTCGTAGTATTTGAGGGAGATGAGAAGAAAGTAAACATGCCAATGCCTAGAGCGATAGCGTCAGTCCACACTCATCCAGGAGTTTGCCTATTTTCTCATAAAGATATAGAGACTGCGGATTCGCTTTTCATAAAGGGTTATGTTGTTATAGCGGTTATGAACAATCAGTGCGTAAGTATCTTCCTGCGAGAGGGAGTTTATACAGAAGAGGACAGAAACGTACTTAAGGATCTTAGGGAAAAGGTTAAGAAATCCAAGACGATGAATGACCTCATTTCTGCGTATAAAGGTCTAAGTTTTCCTAACTTTCTGAAGTTCTATTCATTTCAATTGATTTAGATATCAAGTCTATGGTAGCCTCAGCGATATCTATAGAATACCTCATTATTCTTCTGAAGGAATCAAGTACCATTATTCCTGAAGAGGTGGCCTTCACGTCTTTCTCGTCCTTTAACAGTAAGTTAGAGGTTGAAACTACCATATCGAAAGCCTTCATGTTGTTTCCTATCACGTCATGTGCCATCTCCTTTCTCTCATTCATGAACCCGCTCACGCTCTTTTCATAAAAGTCCATACTCATCTTTCCTGCCTCCATTATCTCTTTTCTGTGAACTATGCCTTGAAGGTTAGGTATGTTTTCAGCTATTCTTCCGGCGTGGTCTGCGACCCTCTCCACGGATTTAACCACGGAATATAGGTCCACAACCTGAGTAAGGTTATATCCTTCTTCAGTTAGTATATTTAGCGAAGATACGGATAACGTAAGTTGCCTAGCAACGTAAAAGAAGAATCTATCTACTTCATCGTCCCTTCCTAATATCTCCCTTGCAAGTTCGGAGTCTTGATCTTCTATCGACATTAACGCGTCCTTTAGCATGTTATGGGATATGGTGTAAGCCCTACCTATTGCCTTTGTAATTGGAAGATCCTTTTCATTTATTAAAAACTGAACGGTGAGGCTAGACACGTCCTCCTCAATTACTTCAGCACCAAGGAGTCTCCTTCTAACTACATCCTTAATGTATGCTCTATCCTCTCCTTTCATTTTCTTGCATGATATAGTAACTTGAGAATACCCAGCCATGTAGTATGCAATGAATTCCCTGACTATTGCCTCAGCTACCATGTTTTCGCATAAAAGAGTCTTCCTTTTCTCAACTTCCTTTCTGTCACTGTTCTTTGGTATCACTACCAATTTAAGATCAGAATCTTCCATTATCTGAACTTCATCTCCAGCCTTCAGTGATAGAGCTTTAACCCATTCCTTAGGCAAAGAAACTATGTAGGTTGATCCTCCAGTTAGTTGAATTTTTCTCGTGATGTAGTTTACCATATTTTCAAGGCTACTATATAGCATTCTAACTTATAAGCTTCTCCTCTCTGGATTCCGAGATCTTTTGTGCCTCCTCTAATACCTTCTTACCTTCCTCAGTGGACCTTATTTTCATATCCTGAGGCATATCCAACGAGGCATAAAAGCCAGCATAGATATCCTCCAACATCACGGAAAGCTCAGGAACCCCTCCCATCTGTTTCTTAAGTTCCCTAATAGCTTCCATAACTGCAGGTGCCTCATTAACTATATACCCTATATAGATTATTGTCTCTATTTTGATTTCCGCCATCTCTAAAAGTATGTCAATGGTGTTCAAGAATTGAATAATCCTCTGAAGCTGTTCGGCTTCCTTCATATACTCTATTGACACAGCAGTAAACCTACCGAAATTTCTCTCTGACATTTGATTGTATTTTTCGATTCTATCCTTCATTCTATTCTTGTAAATCCTTACTCTGTTTCTTGCTATCTTTATGTTTGTCAAAACATCAGCCAAAGTTGCTTTCTTCTTACCGAACACGAGAATATGATTGGGTTAAAAGGTTTAAAAGGAGTAACATCAAATATCAATGAGCAAATTAAGCTTTCCTTTTTTTCTCCATTCCCTCCAATTCCTTGAGCACGTCTAAATACATGTTGAAGAAGGAGGTAATTTTGTAAAGTGCACCGTATTTATCATTTTCTTTATAAACTAGTCCGTTAGATATCAGAACCTCCAGATGGTGTATGACAGTTTTGTAATCCAGGTTCAATGATGAGGCTATCTTATTAGCATTCATTGGGGACTCTTCAAGGAGCCTTACAATCTTTAGTCTGGTCAAACCTCCACGGCTTGCGAAAAAAAGGAGCTTAAATAACTTCCTGACCTCCTTCCTTTCTTTATCATTCACGCTATCGTGAGATACATATGTGCGGGTTTATGTATTTTTTCCATTTAGTACATTTCTCCTGCCACCGCTCTTTGCACTGCTTCGCTTATTACTTCAGTCACAGTGGGATGTGAGAAAGTTACTGGATATAACGAATTAACGGTTGATGATAATTCCATAGCCATGCTTATTGTGTTTATGACCTCCGTTGCACCCTCACCGACCATATGGGCTCCTAATATTTTTCCGTCTTTCCCTACTATTAGCTTGAAGAATCCATGCGGTTCATTAAGAGTCCAAGCCCTTGGTATATCCTCCATTTTAACCAATATTTCCTTTCCGTCTACACCTTCAGCCTTAAGATCGTCTATACTCTTACCCACGCTTCCTATTTCCAGATCTGCAAATATAGAGAGCGGCATGTATTTTGGCATGGAGGATGATCTTCCGGTAAGATTGTCTCCTGCAACTAATCCTTGTTTCCATGCCTTAGTTGCAGATTGAGGAACACCAGTTACGTCTCCTACTGCATATACTTTAGGATTAGACGTCATTGCCTTCTCATTGGTTATGATGTAACCTCTCTTGTCTACGTTAACCTTTATTGAGTTAAGGTCAATCCCATCCGTTACTGCTTTCCTTCCTATGGTTATCACTGCTAAATCTCCCTCAACATCCTCGGTAGAAGAAGGTGTCTCTACGTGGAACCTAACCTTTCCATCTGAACTCGTAACCTTAGACTTAGCTTGCAGGTAGATTTTGATCCCCTTCTCTTCAAGTCTAGACTTAACTGTGGAAGCTACGTCTTTGTCCAAGCCTGGAACTGGAAGGAGTCTTGGCATTAACTCTAGAATGGTAACTTCCTTTCCCATAGCTCTAAACAAGGTTGCTAGCTCAACGCCTGCAACTCCTCCCCCTACAATTATGACCTTTGGCGGGACGTAAGGCAAGTTCATTGCACTCCAAGGGTCTAAGACGTTTTTTCCGTTAAGAGGGAAATCTGGGATGGAGATAGGAACAGATCCAGTAGATATAATCATCTTATCTGTGGTAATTGTCTTGTTGCCAACTTTGACTTCACCTTCATGCTGGACCTCTCCCTTGCCGTTTATTACTGTTACACTATATTTTTCAAGGGTTCTCTGAAGGTTTAGTCTGATTCTATCTATTATTTGAGTTTTATACGCGTTTAAAGCGTTGTAATCTAGGGACAATTCGCTGTCATTACCTTTCTTTATCCAATTTGCCCTTTCAGTTCTAGATAACAGCTTAACTGCGTCAATTAAAGTCTTGGAAGGTATGCAAGCTCTATTTATGCATTCACCTCCCAATTGATCTTTTTCGACTATAGCTACCTTTTTACCTGCCTCCGCAGCCCTAACAGCTGCAGCAAGCCCGCCTACCCCTCCACCAATGACCGCTACGTCAAAGTCCATAGCTAACAATTCTCTCTAGATAGTATATAGGCTTTGAGCCTCACTGCAACTTCTGAGAAATCCCCGTCTACATGCATAGGTGGACAGTAAAGTGAGAAATATTCTAATTCAGTATAAACTTTGTATTTTTTATGAATGTCCTCCAAGGAATAGTTAAGGTTCAGGTAATCCTTTACGAAGTTAATTCCATTACATCTATTATAAATGATAGAGAGGAGTCCAAGGTCCATTAACCTTCTCCTTCCTTTTACTTCCATGATTACTGTCGTACCTAAGGGAATTTCATTCTCCTTGAATTCGTCAGGATTAATGTTCTTTATATATATTATATCTTCCTCGTCCTTTAGAAACCTATCTAGAACTTCCCTTAAAGACACTGTTAAAGTAGCAGAGAGAACTCATTTATAAGTTTTTTATCTGCCATCTAAAGCGTATCTACATGGATGAGTGGGAACAATTAAGAGAGAACGCTTGGGAAAGAATATTCAGGGATAAGGAAATAGGATACTTAGATCCTGACATATTCCCTCTTCTAGAGGCTTTCAGAAAACGCGAGAAAGCATATACTCAAAGTAGTTGTAGTGGAAGGATAACTATTATTGATTCTATGCTTCCTTGGTCTAGAAAACACTCCAGCATTATTTACAAGAACCATTTGGGAACTACAATAAACGACTTCAAGGAGATCCTTGGGCATGGCCAAGCCTGGAGATTATGGTTGGTTGTTCAAGGTCCAATAGTTCACGTCTATACTAGGGATGAGGAAGAGGCATGGGATATCTTGAGGGTAGCTAGATCAGTAGGCTACAAGCATTCTGCAATACTTTCTAAGAATTATAAAGGAATATTGGTTGAATTGAGGACTGGCATAAAGATAGTCCACTTACTACGTGAAAGGAAGGAGGAACTTATAACAGATGACTATCTCAAAACCTTGGTAAATACCTCTATTGAGATTTTGAATGAAGGAAAAAGAAAAATGGAGGAGTTAAGGCAAGCCATATTATCTGACGGAAATGATTCTGTGAAGTTGAGGGAGGACTCTGAAGGGAAGACCGAGGTTCATAACTTGAGTTGATAATTCCCTTAACGCATTAACGTAGTCCTCTCTTCTTCCATCAGGTTGTACTATAACCTTTTTGGGATCTATTCGCCTTTGACTAACGAAGCTGGAAACTTCCTTTAAGTCCTCCTCGTTTAATATAACAAATTTGTAGTACGTAGCCCATTCTACCTTATCATAACTCAGTTTGTGACCGCTGTTCCTTAGCTTTGGTGAAACTGAGAAAACGTCGACTAGTTCCAGAAGTTCCTTCTTAGGAGGTATTGTGCCATTAGTTTCAACGATTACCTTATGTCCTTCTTCCTTTAACCTCCTTACCAACGGAAATATGTCCTGCAGCAGAGGCTCTCCACCTGTTATTGTAGTAGTTTTAACGTTATTGTTGATTTGTGCCATAATTTCATCTAATGTCATCCTAGTTCCTTTCTCCCATGAGTATGTGGTATCGCACCAGACGCATCTCAGGTTACATTTAGCAAGTCTAATGAAGTTAGATGGAGTGCCTATGACATCCCCTTCTCCTTGGATTGAAGTAAATATCTCAATTATCCAGTAATCCACGGTTGAGAGGTATCCCTAGTGCTTTTAAGATTTCCCTTTTTAGCTCTTCTAATCCTATACCTTTCTCTGCGCTAATCTCCACTGCATTATTAATCAATTTCATTAACGATTGATAATATGTTTCATCCTTTTCATCAATTTTATTTATTACTGGTATAACCTTCTTTCCACTTAACGATCTAACCTCTTTATATAAAGAAAACTGATCGTCTACCCCATAGTAAGAGAAAGGTGACACGTCGAACATGAAGACCGTAATTCCGCTTAGGTTCCTAAGCGCGTTTATACTTTTCAGTTCTATTTGGTTTCTCTCAGAGTTAGGTCTGTCCAATATTCCAGGCGTGTCTATGAACTGTATTAAAGCGTCTCCTTCTCTAATGTGACCTACATGAATATCCTTAGTAGTAAAGGGGTAATTGGCTATCTCAGGCTTAGCCCGAGTTATCCTGGATATCAGAGTCGATTTTCCTACATTAGGAGAGCCAGCAACGATTACAGTAGGTAGCTTTGGATCTACTGTCATCATCTTCTTAAGCTGAACTATGACCTTTATGAGGAAGGAAGTACATTCTCTATTCTTTCTAAGTATAGACGATGTTCTGCCGAAAGTTTTCCTCATTATTTCATTGGCTTGATCCTCATCCGATGACTTTATCTTTTGAATGCCTTCCCTCAATGCCCTCATAGCTAGATCAGCAGTCCTCTTGGTATTGAACAAACAGATCTTTATTCTATCGATGTCAGCTAATATTTCAATACTCTCTCTATAGAATGGATGCAATTTCTCTATTCTGGGGAATTTATTTACGAAAGTGCTATACTTCTCGACTTGATTTATGTAGGTTAATAGCCTGTTTATTTCCCTTTCCTTTACGGTCTTTCCTCCTATCTTGGGAAGCCTATTAAGGACTATTTCAATTACATCGTCCACTTCAGGCGGAACAGGAACCCTTTCGAAGGGAGTTAACATATTGTCGTTCCAGGGGGAACTTCCCCATCTACAGTTAGAAGTCTAGGTCTAATTCCTTTCTGTTCATCCTCCTTACAGCCCGCAGCTAATATCATTCCTTGGCTTTCGTAACCTCTTATTGTTCTAGGCTTTAGGTTAGCCACGAGAATTACCTTTTTACCCACCATTTCCTCAGCCGTATATAACTCAGCTATCCCAGATATTATCTGTCTCTCTTCACTTCCTATGTCCACGACTAATTTGAGGAGTCTAGTTCCTTCTATTCTTTCGGCATTTTTGACTAAGCCTACAATTAGTTTGACCTTTGATAGCTCATCTATTGTTATTTGATCTATCTGACTTGACATACATCCCCCTCATGGAACTAATAAATAAATCAATTTTTACTTGTGCAAGTAAATACTCACCTTAAATTAGTGAATCTTTTTAACTTGTCCAAGTTAAAGCGGATATGGGGGAAAAGTTAGGGGAAGGGAAGACAAAAGAAGTTTTTGACATGGATGAAGATCATGTTTTATTGAAGTTCAAGGATTCAATAACAGCGGGAGACGGACTAAAGAAGGACGAAATGGAAGGTAAGGGTATCCTTAACGCTCAGACCTCAGCGATATTATTTCGTCTCCTTGAAAAGGAAGGAATCAAAACTCATTATGTAGGGATGAAAGACGAAAGGACGATGATAGTAAAGAAGCTGTCAATGATACCAGTTGAGGTAGTTGCGAGGAACATAGCTACTGGAAGCATAGTCAAGAGGCTTCCAATAAAAGAAGGAGAAGTCTTCAATCCTCCGATAGTTGAGTTCTTCCTGAAGGATGATGCAAGGCACGATCCTCTTCTTAATTATTCTCATATGGAGTATTTTAAATTGATGAATAGAAAGGAAGCAAATGAATCTGAAGAAATCATAAAGAGAGCAATAAATGTGATTTCAGACTACATAAAGAAAAGGGGATTAATCCTATTCGACCTTAAGCTTGAGTTCGGCAGAATCGACGGCGAGATGATAGTAGGAGATGAGATATCCTTGGATAGCATGAGGGTTAGATCTCCTAATGGAGATATTTACGACAAGGATCTCTATAGACGCGGCGAAAGCTTGGAAAAGGTTAAGTCAAGGTATCAGGAGTTCTTGAGGCTGATCTCAAATTGATTTATGAAATTGAAATGATTATAACAACAAAGGAGAACGTTAGGGATCCTGAAGGCGAGAGCATAAAAATGTACGCAGTTGACAAGGTAGATGGTAGCGTATCCGAAGTTAGGGCAGGGAAATATCTTCTTTTCAGAATTGATGCAGAGAGCGAGACTGAGGCAATGGAAAAGGTGAAAATGATTGCAGACAAAGCCAGACTTTACAACCCTATAATACATCAGGTAAAAGTGAGGTCAATTGGAAGGTAAGAAAATTGCTGTTTTAAAATTCCCAGGGACTACGTGTGAGCTAGACGTGGTGAAGGCATTGAGGGAAGCTGGCGGTAATCCTCAGGTAGTTAGGCACGACCGATTCGATCCTGATGAGTTCGACTCCGTCGTTCTCCCTGGAGGTTTCAGCTACGGTGACTACTTAACGGCCGGGGCAATAGCCTCCAGCAGCGAGGCTATGAGAGGAGTTAAAGAAATGTCTGATGAAGGAAAAGTAGTTCTCGGAATTTGTAACGGTTTTCAAATACTGGTATGGAGTGGACTTTTAGAAGGGGCTTTGCTCGAGAACATTAATCGTAGGTTTGTAAGTAAATGGGTATTCGTGAAGGTTATCGACGATGGAACTCCTCTAACTAAGGGACTAAAGGGCAGAGTTCTGAGGTTACCAATAGCTCATGCTGAGGGAAGATACTATCACGAGAGATTAGAAAGGGTTAAGCCTATTCTGATTTATTCGTCAGAGAGAGGGGACGTAAGTGAGGAATACAATCCCAACGGTTCAGTTATGAACATTGCCTCAGTGTCAAACGAGGCAGGGAACGTAATAGGTATGATGCCACATCCAGAAAGAGCATCTTTTTCCAACATATCTCCCTTTGGCAATCCAGATGGGCTTCTAATTTTGAGGGGGATAGTGAAATGACCTTATTCGAAGAGGAGAAGAGGACGATAAGAGAGAGGCTAGGAAGGGAGCCATCAAAGGAAGAATGGAGTGTATTGGACGCAGTATGGTCAGAGCATTGCTCTTATAAATCTTCTAAGTTCTTTTTGAGAAGCCTTCCAAGTACTGGAGAAAGGGTTGTGATGGGAATTGAAGATTGGCAGGACGCTGGTGCAGTAGACATAGGAGATGGCTATGCTCTAGTTCTAAAGGTAGAGAGTCACAACCATCCCTCTGCAATAGATCCCTTCAACGGTGCGGCGACTGGTGTGGGAGGAATTATAAGGGATATTATAAGCAAGGGAGCTTATCCCATAGCTCTATTGGACATGATAAGGATAGGAGAACTCAACAAGGAAAGAAACAGATGGCTACTGAGGAACATAATAAAGGGAATAGGATTCTACGGTAACAGCGTCGGTGTTCCTGTAGTTGGAGGAGAGTTATCCTTCGATTCAACATATGATGATAATCCGTTGATTGATATTGCATGCTTAGGCGTAGTAAAGAAAGATAGAATAGTTCCAAGCGTAGTCACTGAGCCTGGGTTAAGTTTAGTGTTAACGGGTCTTACTGGCATAGATGGTCTAGGAGGGGCCTCGTTTGCATCACGTAAGCTAAGTGGGGAGGACGAAATAGGCGCGGTACAGATAGCTGATCCCTTCGCTGGAAAGATCAACATAGACTCAACTCTGGAAATAGCTACTAAAGTTGAGGCAATCAAAGACTTGGGAGGAGGAGGCTTAGCAGTTGCAGTGACAGAGATGGCCAACGGTTTAGGGGCAGTTGTGGAGCTTGACAAGGTTCCGCTTAGAGTTAAGGGCATGAGACCCGAAGATATAATGATATCAGAAACCCAGGAGAGGATGCTCTTCGCAGTGAAACCTGAACTAGTAGATGAGATCTGTGAACCTTTCTTCAGGGACAAATATCCTTGTACTGTAATAGGGAGAACAACCGAAGATCATATGATAAGGTTCATATACGAAGGTAAAGAAATTGTAACGTTACCCAGCGAATTCCTTCTCACGCCTCCGAGATTCGTGTGGGATTTCTCTTACGAGGATAAACCCAACTCTGAGGATTTACCTCAATTGACAGAAGGAGTAATCAGAAGATTGCTTTCTCACCCAGACGTGACAAGTAAGGAATGGGCATATTCTCAATTCGATTACGAGGTAGGAACTTCAACTGTAATAAAACCGGGAGAGGCAGATGCGGCTGTAATCCTTTTGCCCAACGGTAAGTATCTCGCAATTAAGGGAGATGCTAACCCTGACCTCTGCGCGTCAGATCCCTATGAATGCGGGAAGATGATATTTGCGGAGGCATATAGGAACTTAGCCACAGTGGGAGGAAAGGGAATTGTTGCTGTGGACCATCTTCAGTTCGGCGACCCGAGGAAACCAAAGGTTTACGGTGCCTTCATCGAGGCAATAAGGGGCATTTCTGAAGCGTCGAAGGTATTTGATGTTCCAATTGTGGGCGGAAAGGTTTCATTTTACAACGAAAACAAGGATGGAAAGCCAATAAAACACACGCCACTAATAGTGATGGCAGGTCTATTGGAAAGGGAACCAATTAGACCCTCAGTAAAGTCTGGTCAAGTGTTAGTCCATATAGGTATTGCCAGAAACGAGATGGACGGGACTTTAGCTTCGAGGGTTTTGGGATTCAGAGGCAGACTTCAGAGGGCAAGACTTCACGAGGATCTTCTCTCTTCTGAGGTCGTAATGAAGCTAAGGTATCCGTTCATCAAAGACATATCCAGGGGTGGTCTTCTGACTGCCATATTTCCAATTATTGTAAAGGGATATGGAGTTAAGTTAAATTTGGAATCAATAGAAAGCGACAATAAAAACGACTTAGTTAGAATGCTATCTGAGGGAAGCGGCAGGTTTATCGTTGCGACTCAAGATCCTGAAAAGGTAATTCAATCAGCTTCAAGCAGAGGGATTGTCGCCAAGGTTATAGGCGAAGTGAACGACGAAAGTTACACCCTACACCTAAGGGAGAAATATGACCTCTCAAAGGAAGCTGAAAAGTTTGTTAAATATCTAGAGGAGATGTTGAATGTACCTTAAGGAACACTGTGGAGTTATAGCTGTAAGCTCGGCCTCTCCTCTTCCATTAAAGCTAACCTACGAGGGACTAAAGCTGCTTCAGCATAGAGGAGAGGAATCAGCTGGTATATCCTACTTAGAAGCTGGAAAGGTTAAGCTGAATAGGGGATTAGGATTAGTGGAAGAGGCTATAGACAAAGCAATAATTCTATCCTATACAACTTCATCCATAGGTCACGTGAGATATTCCACGTCAGGAGTATCCGACATAAGCGAGGCACAACCAATGAGCGACGGATACGTTACAGTTGCCTTTAATGGAACCATAACTAATTTCTTCAAGTTTGGGAACTATCCTACAGATACCTCATTTATCTTAGACTTCATTTCAAAGGAGGTAAAGGAAGGCAAGACACTGATTGAGGCAATAAGGCACTTCATGGAAGTTGCCGATGGTGCATATTCCCTCCTCGTGATGGACATAAAAGGAGACATATATGCTGTTCGTGATCCACAAGGTTTCAGACCTTTGGTACTCGGACGTGTTAACAATGCCATAGTTGTAGCGTCGGAGGATTCAGCAATAAGACAGCTAGGTGGAATTAAGTTGAAGGACCTTTCTCCTGGAGAGGTGATAGGAATAAGAGAAGGCAATATTTTTCTAAATGAAATAGTTAATTCTTCACGCAAGACCACATGTGCATTCGAATTCATTTATTTCTCTAGAGCGGATTCGTCAATAGACGGAAACCCGGTTTACATTAGCAGAATTAGATTGGGAGAAATTCTAGCTAAAAAGCATCCTGCTCCAGGAGAAGTTGTAGTTCCCGTACCTGACTCATCACGTCCTATAGCTTTAGGGTTCTCCAGAGCCAGCGGAATTCCGTTAGAAGAGGCGTTAATTAGGACTATTTCCTCTAAAAGGTCCTTCATCATGCCTACTCAAGAGGCTAGAATAGAAGCTTTGAAGGAAAAGTTTGGGATTGTTGAGAGCGCAGTCAAGGGTAAATCTCTGGTCCTCATTGATGATTCTATAGTACGAGGTAACACAATGAGGAGGTTGATTTCTAGGCTCAGATCAGCTGGAGCCAAGGAAATTCATGTAAGAGTCGGCTCTCCAATGATAAAGTATCCTTGTTATATGGGAATAGATTTCCCCAGTGCCTCGGAGCTTATAGCTAGATCAAAGAACGAAGAGAAAATATCTAAAGAGATAGGTTCTGACTCACTAGAATTTCTTACAGTAGACGAAATGATATCAGCCATAGGAACTACGTCCCTATGCGACGCATGTTTCACCGGGAATTATCCTCTGAAAGGTAATTATAATTTTTCTTCCTTAGATAAAATTTTTGGTAAGGTGTAAAAATGGCAGGTTTAATAGGTTTATTATCATTTGATAAAATTTGGAATATAAATAAATTTTTATATTATGGTTTAGTCGGTCTCCAACACAGGGGATACTCGCAGTCGGGTATCTCGTTGTTAAGTGAGGGAGGTATAATCAAGAGCATGAAGTCCAAGGTTGCACCAGAGGATCTTGAAGTGGGTGAACTTGAAGGGTGGGCAGGAATAGGTTATACAGGAACTTCTGGGTATCCCATTCAAGTCGATGGGCTAAGTGTGGCGATAGACGGAGTGCTTAGCGATCCAGATTCTTTCGTAAGTTTTCTTCAAAAGGATCCAAAGGAGGCAATACGAAGTACTCGTTTTCCATTTTCTTTTGTGGCAATAACTAAGGAAGGAAAGCTCATGGCTTACAGAGACCATTTAGGTCTGAAACCTCTTTCCTTAGGAGGATTCGGCTTTGACATGGCAATAGTGGCATCAGAAATGACAAGTATGAACGTGATAGGCGGAGAGTTTAGAAGGGAAATGAAGCCCGGAGAGTTGGTGATAATAGACAGATTTAACGTCAAAAGTGTGCAAGTAAGGGAACCTGAAAAGAATTACTGTTCTATAGAATACATATACCAAGCCAGGATAGACAGTTTTGTCAATGAAAATGACATTTATTCCCTCAGGCTTAGAATAGGAGAAAAGTTAGCAGAGGAATTTCCTATAGACGCTGATACTGTAATAGGCGTTCCAGATACTGCACTGCCTTTTGCTGTAGGTTATTCAAGGAAAACCGGAATTCCCTTGGATTTGGGCTTTACTAGAACTGGCAGTCCTATTAGGACAATGTTAGCCTCCGATGATTTTACGAAAGTCGTTGGAATCCAGCTCAAACTTAATCCCATAAAATCCGCTGTCTTTAATAAGAGAATGATACTTATAGATGATTCCATGGTTACTGGGACCACATTAAAGAATACGGTCTTCAACCTCAGGAGGCTTGGAGCCAAAGAAGTTCATATACTAATAGGAAGTCCTAAGCTTTCCAACAAATGCCCCTACGGAGTTGCTGTCCCTGAGGAAAAGGAGCTTATAGCAGCCAACCTTCCCGATTCGGAAATAGCCAAGGTTATAGGTGCGGACTCAATACATTGGCTTTCCCTAGAAGGCCTTTATTCAGCTATAGGACATAGAGCACTGTGCATAGGCTGCATGACGGGGAAGTACCCAACTAAATGGTGAAGAAGATGAAAGTATTAATAGTAGGAGACGGTGCAAGGGAGAACGCAATAGCCTCATCCCTTTCCTCTAAGTACAAGGTATATGCATTCTCTTCATATGTTAATCCTGGAATAAAGGAAGTAGTACAGAGAACTGAAGGAGAATATCTAGTCGGAGAAATAGAGCCAGCTCAGATTAGGGACGCAATCTCAAAGGTTAATCCAGATATGGGAATAATAGGACCAGAAGAGCCTCTTTTCCACGGCGTCTCTGACGAATTTAGGAAGGAAGGAATACCAGTCTTTGGCGCAAGCAAGAACAATGCTAGGATAGAGGAATCTAAGGTGTGGGCAAGGAGTCTTATGTGGAAATACGGCATACCAGGTAGACTTAGGTATAAGGCATTTCAGAGCATAGAAGAAGCTGCGGAGTTCATATCTAGATATGGAGGCTCACTGGCTGTAAAGCCAGCAGGTCAAGCGGGAGGAAAAGGAGTTAAGGTTATAGCTGATATACAAGCGTACCTTTCAAAGGAGAAGAGGGAGGCAATGGCGAAAAGCGTCAACGAGATTGGAACGTATTATAACAAGGAAGGAGAGCCGAAGATCATCGTGGAGGAGAAGGTTGACGGTCCAGAGTACACCCTTCACGTCCTTTCTGACGGCAACACCTTGCTTCCATTACCTTTAGCTCAGGACTATAAGAACGCCTATCAGGACGGCATAGGGCCAGAGACTGGAGGTATGGGCTCAGTTTCTGGACCGATGGAGTTGCTTCCGTTTATAAGCAAGGAAGAATATGAGGAAACGTTCGAAATAATTAAACAAACAATTTCAGCCATAGAGAAAGAAACAGGAGAGAAATACAACGGAGCGATAGCCGGTCAGATGATGCTCACTGGGCTTTGGGGACCAACGGTGATAGAATATTATTCTCGTTTTGGTGATCCAGAGGCCGCAGCTATAATTCCCAGAATTAAGGATGACTTTGGAGATTTAGTTGAGAAGACTGCTACCGGTCACCTAAACAAGGCAAAGGTTGAAGTTGACGAAAGGGCTTCACTGGTCTGGACAGTTTCTCCCTTAGGCTATCCGTTAGATAGAAAGATGGCCTCAAACCATAGGATATCAGTTGACGTAAAGAAAATAAGGGAGATAGGATGCGAGGTCTTCTTTGGTTCTGTATCCCTTGAGGACGGTTTTCTGGTGACCAAAGGATCAAGGGCGTTGGAACTGGTATGCTTAGGAGATCTTAACGAATCTAGGGCAAAGCTTACCAAATCTATTTCATGGATTGGCGCAGATACCGAACTTATCTATAGAACCGATATAGGATCTACTATGGAGGAGCAAATCCAAAAAGCTGAGGTAGTAAGGTATACTTACACTTCAAGAAGGAAGAAGGGATTTCTTGGGGCATCTGCTGATTGGTCTCCAAACGGTGGTTTATGGTGAACGAATATAAGAAATCCGGAGTGGATCTGGACTCCGTTAAGGGCATACATTCCGCAATTGTGGATATACTTTCAAAAACCTACAAGAATACAGTTCTAGGTGCTGGACATTATGCAGGCGTAATAAAGATAGGAGATCTCAATCTAGCCATGCATGTGGACGGGGTCGGAACTAAAACGCTATTAGCATTGAAGACTGGCATTCTAGACACAGTAGGAATAGACTGCGTCGCAATGAACGTCAATGACATTGCATGCGTAGGTGCGAGACCTCTAGCTATTCTTGATTACTTAGCTCTAGAAAAGGAAGACAAAGACTTAGTGATGTCAGTCCTTAGGGGCATCCTAAAGGGTGCGAATTATGCAGGTGCAGAGGTAGTCGGAGGGGAAACCGCAATAATGCCATCGGTTGTCAATGGCTTTGATGTATCTTGTTCTGTTCTAGGTAAGGTAGAGAAATTGATCACTGGTAAAGAGATATCTCCTGGAGACCTAGTCATAGGTCTACCTAGCAACGGATTACATTCCAACGGGTTTTCCCTTGTTAGAAGATTAATAGATGAAGGAAAGATTAGCTTGAAGGACTACGGCGAAGAAATCATGAAGCCAACGGCGATTTACTCAAATATAATCCTATCTGTTCTAAATAAAATAAAAGGTGCAGCACACATAACTGGAGGATCCTTCTCAAAGCTTCATAGGGTAACTGGTTATGGAATTGACATGAAAATGCCGGATCCACCAGAAATTTTTAAAGTTATAGAAAATGCTGGGGTTCCTCATGATGAAATGTATAAAGTGTTCAATATGGGAATAGGAATGATTTTATTTATTTCAGAGGAACATGTAGATGATGTTAAAAGGGCAATTGCAGAGAAAAATATCAATGCAATAGATCTCGGAAAAGTTACTAAAGACCATTCCGAGGTCATACTTAGGACATACAAAGGCAGTGTTCTTCATTTATAGAATGATCATACTTGTTTTTAAACTCTAATTCGTATAGTCCACTCTAGTGACTAAGCATGAAGCAGACAGATGTAAAGTCTTTAATAAATTATATAGCTCTAAAAATATTGGGAGGAAGTGACTACGTCCTCAATGCACTTGAGGAGTACCTAGTCAAAGGTGAGGGTCCAGCCTCAGTTGCATATAAGTATAACATCTCAAAGCATCAACTCCGTGGCTACGCGCAGAGAATTATTGAGAAAAGTGGAAGCGAGGGCAAGGCGAAGAAGATTGTCCCGATTCTTAAGGACATTTCAGTCAACATTAAACCGATTGTCAAGAGAAGTGATGATGGTATGTATAAATGCTCGATATGTAGCATGACAATGTCAAGAGAAGACACAGAAGAACATGTTAGAAAATATCACAAAGAGGCACTTACGGTAGCTATAAAAGAAATGCAGACACGTCTTGACCAGATAAAGCAGGAGCTGCAGAAGGCAAAGGAAGAGAAGACCGTAATATTTACTTCTGCAAGTTAATACTAGGCTAGGTTTTCTCCGTAATACTTCTTCTAAAGTTAATATGTTTTGGTTTCACATACTTTTTATTTGGGTATTACTTATATATCATGAGATTATGCGAAAGGTTGTAAGTGTCAGACTAAAGGAGGATGTTGTAAATGAAATTGACTTTTATTGTAAAAAATTAAATAAAGATAGTAGAACTGAGTTTATAAAGGAGGCACTAGATTTTTTTGTTCAAAAGAAAACTAAAGGAAACCTTTAACATGCTCTTTATAAAGAACAACGTGATTTTTATTATAGTCATCATTTATAACTTCATTAACATCGTTCTTTAGGGATGAAAATAGTCTTAGCATACTCTGGAGGTTTAGATACGACAGTTGCGATATCCTGGTTAAAGGAAACCTTCAAGGCCGATGTTATAACAGTTACTGTGGATGTTGGACAGCCAGACGACTTTAAGAGGATTGAGGAGAGGGCATATCAAGCTGGGTCTTGGAAGCACTTTACAATTGATGCAAAAGAGGAATTTGCTAATAATTACGTTAAGTATGCCATCCTTTTGAACGCACTTTATGAGGGAGTCTATCCACTTGCTACGGCATTGGCTAGGCCATTAATAGCGGAAAAGGTAGTTAACATAGCTAAGAAGGAAGGAGCTGAAGGTGTCGCTCATGGTTCAACTTCAAAGGGGAACGATCAAATAAGGTTCGATCTTTCGGTTAAAGCTTTGTATCCAGAATCAAAGCTAATTGCTCCAGCCAGAATCTGGAACATGACAAGGGATGACGAGATAAAGTATGCAAAGGAGAGAGGGATACCTATAAAGACTGAAAGTAGCAAATATAGCATAGACGAAAACCTTTGGGGAAGAAGCATAGAGGGCGATGTAATCTCTGACTCTATGACTCAAGTTCCCGAAGACGCGTTTGAATGGACTAAGAAAACCAAGACCGATTCCTCCACCATTAAGATAGGCTTTGATAAGGGAGTTCCAGTCTCGGTTGATGATGAAAAACTTAACTTATTAAAATTAATTCAAATTCTTAATTCGATTGTTGGAAGCCATGGTTTCGGCAGAGTTGATCATATAGAGAACAGAGTAGTGGGATTCAAATCAAGGGAAGTTTATGAAGCTCCCGCAGCGCTCACTTTAACGTTGTCACATCAGGACTTAGAGAAAACGGTCATGACACCTCATGAATTAAGGTTCAAAAGGTATATGGATTCAATTTGGTCAGATCTTGTATATCAAGGTCTTTGGTACGAGCCACTCAGGGAGGAAATACAACATATGGCTGAAGAAATGAATCGGTGGGTTACGGGGGAGGTCTTAGTTAAGCTTGAGGGTGCAGGTGCTATCGTAGTAGGTAGGTCTTCCCAATTCTCGCCATATTCAGAGAAGGTTGCCAGCTACAACAAGGGTTGGTATCCATCTGACGAGATGGCAAGGGGCTTCATAGAAATCTGGGGAATGCATTCTCTATTAGCTCATAAGACGAGGTTTGGATGAGATGCTGTATAGAACTTGGGGCAACGCTAAGGACGAAGTGGTAGACTATACTAATTCCGTAGCTGGAGATCAAGCTATACTAGATCAGGTTAAACTTACTATGAAAGCTCACATTATATCGCTTTACCTTGCTGGTGTCATAGCTAAGGACGTAACAAAGGAGTTGATAAAGTCTGTCAACTCATTTAAGGAGATTAAGGAAGGATATGAGGATGTGCATGAGGCTCTAGAGGATCATCTCATAAGTCAGACGGGAGAAAACGGCGGATGGGTAGGCTTAGCAAGGAGCAGGAATGATCACGTTTCCACTGCACTCAGACTGAAGATGAGAAATGCATTAATTGAATTACTAACTACCATGTTGGAAGTCAGGGAAGCAATCATAGTTAAAGCTGAGGAGAACAAGGATGTGATATTTCCGGTCTACACTCATTTTCAATTAGCTCAACCATCTACATTATCTCACTACCTACTATATATAGAGGAGGAAATCTCTTCAAGGTGGTCGGCAATTTTTTCCCTAATGCCTTTGATTAATCGATCTCCGCTAGGGGCAGGTGCAATAGTTGGGACAAATCTGAAGATTGATAGGCTTAAGGAAGCTGAAATGTTAGGTTTCGACGATCTAGCATATAATACGTTGTTTGCAACTGGCTCCAGGTCGGACCTGATATCGCCTGTCCTAGAAGTAGCCAATATGATGTCATCCCTAAGCAGAATAGCGGAGGACTTGATTTTACTTTCGTCAAATATCGTTGATGTAATAGACTTACCTGACTCTCATGTAAGCACTAGTAGCTTAATGCCTCATAAAAGGAACGCGGTGACGATGGAAACTTTGAGGGCAAAGGCTGGAACAGTTATAGGTGAGGCACTTTCCCTCTTAGCTATTTATAAAGGAATTCCCTCAGGCTACGACCTAGACCTTCAAGAGATGAACGCGCATTATTGGAACGTTATGGAGGAGTCAACATCTTCCCTTAAGGTATTTAAGTCAGCTATACTTGGCTTGAAGGTAAAAAGGGAACTAACAGATTCGAAGTCGTTATCTACAGATGAAGCCGAACTTTCCTCAATAAGGGGAAAAATGCCTTATAGGCAAGCTTACTTTGAAGTAGCCAAGAGAATCAAAGAGGGAACCTTTGAGTCAAACTTAAAAGCTAGGGATTCTATCAAAATGAAGGCAGTCATAGGTTCTCCTAACCCTGATTTAATAACAGAAGAGATAAAAATTAAAAGAAATAAATTGAAAGAGGACAAAGCCAAGTTAACTTCTTTCTCCTTAAAGATTAGGAACGGGCTTAACTTAATGAAGGTGATAGAAGATGATCTACTGCAAGAGTGACTATTTAGGTTATGTGTACTTGGAGGACGGAACCCTTTTACAAGGCTGTGGCTTCGGTGCTAAAGGGATTAGAGCCGGTGAGGTTGTATTCAGCACAGCAATGAACGGCTATCCTGAAAGTTTAACTGATCCTTCGTATAGGGGACAGATCTTAGTTTTAACTCATCCATTAATTGGAAATTACGGCGTTCCAAGGAAGCAGGCTGTTGAGGGAATTTACCAAAATTTCGAGTCAGATTCAATTCAAGTGGAGGGTCTGGTAGTGACTGAAGTGACAGAACCTTACAAGTGGAACTCGGAAAGGTCATTGAGTAAATGGCTATCTGACGAGGAAATACCTGGAGTTTCAGACGTGGACACTAGAGCCATAGTAAAGAGAGTAAGGACTGAGGGATCAATGATGGGTATAATAGCATCAGGCATGGAAATAGACGATCCTAAGAAGTACCTCCAAAAGAGGTATGATGAGACCGACTTCTCTCCGTTAACTTCTCCCAAAACGCCAGTAGTTCATAAGGGGAGAGGCGACAAGGGAATAGTGGTAATGATAGACTGTGGCACAAAACATGGAATAATCAAGGGTTTATACGACCAAGGCTTCACAGTGGTTAGGGTTCCATGTTGGTTCTCACCGAAGGAAATAATGGACTATAACCCTAAGGGTATAATCTTCGGTAATGGTCCAGGGAACCCCAACTTATATGTGAATCAAGTGAAGAACTTTAGGGAGATTCTTGAATACAAGTTGCCTACAATGGGTATATGTCTAGGTCACCAGTTACTTACCATTGCTTTAGGAGGTAAAGTAAGGAAGATGAAGTTCGGTCATAGAGCCATAAACAAGGCTGTTGTGGACTTGACAACTGGAGAAGGATATATAACTACTCACAATCATGGTTATGCTGTCCTTTCTAAGGATGATGTTCCCAAGGGCATGAAGGTGTGGTTCTATAATCCTGACGATGGAACAGTGGAGGGGATGTACCATGAAAAGTTACCTATTATAACTACTCAATTTCACCCAGAGGCACGTCCTGGTCCATGGGACGTGACTTGGGTATTTAAGAAGTTCGCCAAGATGGTGGAATCAAATGGTTGAAACTCCTAAGAAAGTGATGGTAATAGGCTCAGGTCCTATAAAGATTGCTGAAGCTGCAGAATTTGATTACTCTGCAAGCCAAGCTCTAAAAGCCTTCAGGGAAGAAGGAATCTCTCAAGTATTAGTAAACTCAAACGTAGCTACAGTCCAGACCAGCAAGCAATTCGCAGATAAGATTTACATGGTTCCCGTTACGTGGTGGTCCGTAGCCAAGGTTATAGAAAAAGAGAGACCAGACGCCATAGCAATAGGATTCGGAGGGCAAACTGCTCTTAATGTCGGGATTGATCTATTCAAGAAAGGAATACTTCAACAGTACGGAATAAAGGTACTGGGCACTCCAATTCAAGGTATAGAGAGGGCATTGAGCAGAGAGAAATTCAGAGAGACAATGATTGAGAGGAACCTTCCAGTACCTCCAAGCATGAGTGCAACAAGCGTGGATGAGGCGCTGAAGAAAGCCAAGGTTTTAGGATATCCAGTAATGGTCAGGGTTAGCTTCAACTTGGGTGGCAGAGGCTCTACTGTAGCGTGGAATGAGAACGAACTAAGGGAGAATATAATCAGGGCTCTATCCCAAAGCTATATAGGTGAAGTCTTAATAGAGAAATACCTTCACTTCTGGAAGGAACTTGAATACGAAGTAGTGAGGGACAGCAAGGGGAATGCAGCTGTAGTAGCTTGTATTGAGAACCTTGACCCAATGGGCGTTCATACAGGCGAATCAACCGTGATATCACCTTGTCAAACCCTAGACAATAAGGAGTTTCAGGACATGAGGACGCTGTCAATAGAGGTTGCAAAGTCAATAGATCTAGTAGGAGAATGTAACGTTCAGTTTGCGCTGAATCCATCATCTTACGATTTCTTCATTATAGAGACCAACCCAAGGATGTCTAGATCAAGTGCACTTGCAAGCAAGGCTACAGGATATCCACTTGCGTATGTGTCAGCCAAGTTATCCTTAGGCTACTCAATTTACGAGATTTTAAATAAAGTATCTGGTAAGACTACAGCCTTCTTCGAGCCAAGTCTGGACTACCTAGTCATGAAAATTCCCAGATGGGATATGTCCAAATTCGAACATGTGGATAGCTCTCTAGCTACTGAGATGAAAAGCATAGGAGAAGTAATGAGCATCGGAAGGACATTCGAGGAGACGTTCCAAAAGGCCGTAAGGATGCTAGATATAGGCGAGCCAGGTCTTGTGGGCGGTAAGATATATTTCTCCTCCATAACCAAGGACGAGGCTTTAAACTATATGAGACAGAAGAGACCTTACTGGTTTTTATATGCAATGAAAGCCTTTAAGGAGGGAGCTACAATCGATGAAGTCTATGATTCTTATGGCGTTGACAAGTTCTTCCTCATGAAGCTTAAGGCATTAGTTGACATATACGAAAAATTTAGGAAGGAGCCTAATCTGAATGCGGAATTAATCCAATATTTGAAAACGTTAGGATTCTCAGATGAACAACTGCAGGACGAAGCTAAGATAAGAGATAGGGAGGGAATATATCCCAGAATTAAGAGAATTGACACTTTAGCGGGGGAATGGGATGCTGTAACAAACTACCTTTACACTACCTATAAGGGCGTTGAGGACGATGTTAAGCCTTCTGATGGAAGGAAATTGCTAGTTGTAGGAGCAGGTGGTTTCAGGATAGGAGTCTCAGTTGAGTTCGATTGGAGCGTCGTTTCTGTCCTTAACGAAGCCAGGAAGTACTTTGATGATGTTGCTGTCCTCAACTATAACCCAGAGACGGTATCCACGGACTGGGATATAGCTGGCAAACTTTTCTTCGACGAAATATCCGTAGAGAAGGTTAAGGATATAGTAAAGAAGGAAGGCTTCACTGACGTATGTCTGTTCTCGGGAGGTCAGCTGGGCAACTCCATTGCTAAGAAGCTAGAGGAAGAAGGAATTAGGATATATGGTTCATCAGGCTCTGCTGTGGACTCAGCAGAAGACAGGGAGAAGTTTTCCTCACTTTTAGATAAGCTTGGCATACCTCAGCCAAAGTGGATCTCAGCAAGGGATATATCTCAACTACGTCGTTTCATTGATGAAGTAGGTTTCCCAGTGCTGGTTAGACCTAGCTACGTACTGAGCGGATCCTCAATGGCAGTTGCATATAATAATGTTGAACTTAACTCAATATTATCTAGAGCAAGCAAAATATCTGAAAAATATCCTGTCGTAATATCAAAGTATCTAACTGATGCAGTAGAGGCAGAAATTGACGGGGCAACAGACGGTAAAAAGGTAATAGGCGCAGTACTTGAACATGTGGAAGAGGCAGGAGTACACAGCGGAGATGCAACTATCTCAATACCTAACAGAAAGCTAACTCACGACCTAGTTCTAAGGATGAAGAAATATGCGGTTTCTATAGTTAACGAACTTGGAGTTAAAGGACCTTTCAATCTGCAGATGGTGATCAAGGACAACACTCCTTACGTTATCGAGATGAACATGAGGGCTAGTAGGTCAATGCCATTCACAAGTAAGGCTAAGGGTTTCAACATTATAGGCAAGGCCGTAGAGGCAATAGAAAAGGGATTAGATCAGGACGAAGAATTCTACGAGCCTCCTTCATCAAGCTGGGCTGTGAAGTCTCCCGAGTTTTCATGGGCTCAGCTGAGAGGGGCATATCCTTTCTTAGGACCTGAGATGAGAAGTACGGGTGAGGTTGCCTCGTTCGGCGTTGACTTTTACGACGCTTTAATAAAGAGCTGGTTATCCTCTCCTCCTAACGCTATACCAGACAAGGGAAAGAAAGCGCTTGTATACGGTGAAAGGAACGTTGAATATCTGGAAGAAACAGCAAGGAATTTAAGCCAGTATGGTTTGGATATAATAACCCTTGATGGGTTAAATATAAAAGAGGGCGAGGTAGTTGCACTTAAACCCGCAGAGGAACTTCTCCTAAAGAAAGAGATAGGAATAGTTGTAACAGAGGGATTCTTGGAAAGCAAAGATTATAATGTTAGGAGGCTTGCGGCAGACCTTAATATTCCTCTCATTCTTAATGCTAGGCTAGCCTCTGAGGTATCTAAGGCATTTAATAAGGAAGATATTACGTTTTTTGAAATTAGCGAATATGGTGGTGGAATATGAAACTAGCTCTGGTAGTAGACATAATTAGGCAAGAGGAAAAAATGTTAATAAATGCCTTAAATTCAAGGAAAGTAAATTATGATGTGATAAATGCCTCAATGGAGCCACTTCCATTTAATAAGGCAATGGGTAGATACGACGTAGCCATAATTAGAACCATAAGCATGTATAGGGGACTGTATGCCAGTGCTGTGCTAGAATCTGCAGGAGTGCATACAATAAATTCTACTGATGCCATCACCATATGTGGAGACAAGATATTAACTTACTCAAAACTCTTTAAGGAAAACATACCAATACCAGATTCTCTTATCTCTATGTCACCAGACTCCACTATGAAGGCATACGAAGAGATGACGTTTCCCGTCATAGACAAGCCACCAATAGGAAGCTGGGGAAGGATGGTATCCTTAATAAGGGACATAATGGAGGGCAAAACTATAATCGAACATAGAGAAATGTTGGGAAATGCAGCTCTTAAGGTTCACATTGTACAGGAGTATATACAATACAAAGGACGGGATATAAGGTGTATAACGATAGGAGATCAGCTGGTTGGTTGCTACGCTAGGAACATTCCACCTAACGATTGGAGAGCAAACGTGGCGCTTGGAGGAATGCCATCCAAGTTGGAAGTTGACAATGACCTTAAGGATCTAGTTTTAAAGGCTTCTAAGACAGTTATGGGAGAGTTTATATCAATAGATATACTTGAACATCCAAAGAAAGGGTATGTAATTAACGAGCTGAACGACTCTCCCGAATTCAAGGGATTCCTTGTTGCAACTGGAATAAACGTTGCAGAGAGACTAGTGGACCACATTAT
This sequence comes from Sulfuracidifex metallicus DSM 6482 = JCM 9184, assembly GCA_032834875.1. Taxonomy (NCBI): domain Archaea; kingdom Thermoproteati; phylum Thermoproteota; class Thermoprotei; order Sulfolobales; family Sulfolobaceae; genus Sulfuracidifex; species Sulfuracidifex metallicus. The sequence continues at coordinate 472,458 of CP135238.1, read as the reverse complement.
CGGAAGATATTCTTAAAGAAGCCAGGAAAATATCGTGATATGTTTCTTCCAGTATTCTCCTCAAGGCATCTACTTTTTGTCTCAAACCAGGAACTACGGACTTAGGATACTCCAAGTTCCAGAGCGTTTGATAAATATCTTCCATTATCCGATACGTTTTTTCTGCTTCTTGGTTTTTTCCTTCCTTCAAAAGTTCCAGAACCCTCCTTCTCATCTCACCTACGGAATCTGCTATTCCAGTGATATAATATGTATCAGGTACACCAAGGTCAGACGCAAGATTTAACTTCTCTCCAAAATACATTGATATAACCACAGAAGCTTCGGCCAGTTCTTGGAATGCAGTTCCGACATCTCCGTAAAGTAGCTCTGGAAAGTTGCTTACAACTTGTTCTATTTCCTTTGATTTCTTTATTGCGTCTTGATATCTTTTTAGAGCCCTCTCTTTTTCACCTCTATGAGAAAGAGAGACGGTTTCGCCACAATATCTTATGAGTTCCCTTGACATTAGAAGTAATTTTTCCCTATTATCAAACCTTTCCATTAATCTGGCGTTAACCGAGTTTATATATTCCTTTATTTGATCAGATATCATAGTAATGACTAACATTTGTTCGATAAATAGTTGACTAGCGTTTAGATGTTATGCCGATTTTTGGAAAAACATGAACTGGCAGTAAACTCTTGTCATAGTTTTCCTTATTGATATGTCATAATTTATCATTGGAACATATTTATTTTTATTATTATAGAATAAAGTGAAAAGCCGAAACTTACTTATACTACTTATATATTTCTTATATCATGCGAGATATCAAGAAGGTTTCTGTAATAGGTGCAGGTGTAATAGGTGCAGGATGGGCAACGCTTATAGCAACCAAGGGCTATTCCGTGTCCCTATATTCTGAGAAAAAGGAGACCCTAGACAAGGCCATGGCTAAGGTAAATGGCTATCTCGAAGTCATGAAGAACGTGAAAATGGTAAGCCAAGAGCCAGAGTCTTATACGTCAAAGATACAGACGACAACTAATCTTGACGAAGCGATAGAGGGAACGGATTACGTTCTTGAAGCCATAATAGAGGAATATGATGCTAAAAAGAAGCTCTTCGGTTACCTTGACGAAAGACTTGACAAGGACGTAATATTGGCAAGCTCGACCTCTGGTCTTCTAATGACTGAAATGCAGAAGGCAATGAAGAGACATCCAGAAAGAGGAGTTATAGATCATCCTTGGAACCCACCACATCTGTTACCTCTAGTTGAGATAGTTCCTGGGGAGAAGACGTCAAAGGAAACTTTGGATGCTTCAAGAGAATTTATGGACAAGTTGGACAGAATAGTTGTAGTCCTTAAAAAGGAAGTTCCAGGCTTCCTAGGTAATAGGTTAGCTTTCGCGTTATTTAGGGAAGCGGTTTACTTAGTCGATGAAGGAGTAGCAACTGTAGAGGACATAGATAAGGTAATGACGGCCGCAATTGGGCTGAGATGGGCTTTCATGGGACCCTTCCTCACTTATCACTTAGGAGGAGGAGAAGGTGGTCTAGAGTACTTCTTCAACAGAGGTTTCGGTTACGGTGCAAACGAATGGATGTATGATTTAGCAAAGTATGATAAGTTCCCATATACTGGAGTAGTTAGATCTGTATCTCAAATGAAAGATTACGAGTTCTTAAAGGGGAAAACTTTCCCAGAGATATCTAAGTGGCGTGATGAGAAACTAATAAGTATATTCAAGCTTGTGTGGGGAGATAAGTTCAACATGAAATAAAAGGAAGTGAAAAGAAGATTCTACTATTCTTGAATTTTTCGTTTTATTGTATTTATAGTAACCTTGCTTTTATCATGACTCAGAGTTTAGAGATAAAACAGCGTTGAAAAAGAGAAAGAGATGGAGAAGATAAATAAAGGGAAAAAGTTTTGGAGGACGGAGAGAGGATTCAACTGCCTTACTCCTGTTCTCTGAACTCCAATATGCCAAGACTTTCCAAGAGTCCAGAATCTGTGACGTCGAATAACACAGCATCATCAGTTCCAGTGTTAGTATGGGAATGCACTGCGTTTGCTGGAACTACGAAAACGTCACCCTCATTCCACTCATATTTCTTTCCGTCTATCATGGAATAGCCTTTCCCTTTAACTACAAGGTATATGGATGCCATATTATGCGAGTGAGGTTTAGTGGTCTTTCCAGGCATAACCAACTGAAAACCCGGCATCATAGTTGGCGTTAGACCTCTGTTTCTTCCAGTGGACTTAGAATAGAACATTATCTTTGCAACTCCTTCTTCTATATTGTTTGATTCCGCTATTGTCCTTAATAATGGCAATACCTTGGAGAAGCTTATTACCTTAGGTTTCACTTCTTCAGGTGGTGTTGTATATTCCATGAAAGTTACTACCTTTAGATCCTCTGATTCCTCCTCCACAGATTTAACAATGGAGTTCACTTTCTCCTTAAGTTCCTCCTGTTTGTCCACTCTTTCAACTAGCTTTGACATCTTAAGTTTAAATTGTATAAGTAGTATAAAAAGGTGCGTCATAAATGAATGAAGAATGTTATATAATTTTAGAAGGAAAGAAATGCGTTGAGATATGTGGAAGAGTAATATGTGACGAGGAGACTGTTAAAAGCTACGTAGAAATATGCGAAAAATGCAAGAAAGGAGACAGAAAAGCATGTGCCACTCTATACGAAAGGTTCGGCTGCATGAGTATATCTGGTTGGTGGATTTAGGAGATTAAGAAAATCACTAGAACAGCTATAACTCCTGCTACAATCATTACTAAGCTGGTTTTCAGCTTCTGCTTGATCTCGTTACCGTACAGTAGTCCCATTAAGAATAGCATTGAAAGGGATATGAGTAAAGTATACATCATGCTATGGGTCGTAGAGAAAACCTCGAATGGTATCAAACCTAGAAACGGCGAAACTCCGTGAGATATTCCAGAAACAATTGCAGATATCTTGCCGCTATAGTCGTATACTGTTCCCTTAAGGCTCCTCATAACTTGCTTCTCCAACTCCTCAAGTTCTTCCCTTTTTTGGCTTAATTCCACAACGAATGCGTTCCAAAGCGACGATATTGACGTGCCTACTAGTCCGCTCACTATTGCCGTTCTCATGTCAGCGGTGGAGATTCCGTATAATACCGAACCCATGATGATGCTTATGGACAGCAGTAATCCATCAAAAGACCCTAAAACGACGTAGTTCCTGGCACTCTCCATATCGTTAAGGAGAGCATATTTTATTGCGTTTAGAATCTTTTGATTATACACAAGTAGCTCTCACTTATCTTATGCTTGAACTTATATATTAGTTTTTGGGAAAGGGCACTAGATGAACAAAAGAATACTACTCGGTCTACTAGTAGTTGTGCTGGTAATAACTGCAATAGGAGTCTTCGCAGCTTCTAGCTATAGGACCACAGTATCTGTTACTCCTATGACAACCACGTCTAACGGAGATGTACTTAAAGTGAAGGTAATAATGAACTATGGTCCCTTCGGAGGCCAATCCCCATTGGAGGGTTCTGACGTTTGGTTATACTCCTATAACGGAACGGCATACGTTTTTCATGAAATGAACTTCACTGCATCAAATGGGGTTGCAACCTTCCACGTTCCTCCAGGAAAGTATAAAGTATTGGTAACAGACCTTCATTATTCATACGTTTTCACGATGAGTGGCAGTGAAGAAATAACTGTGAATTACGCTTACTTATACAGATGAAGACTAAGGAGTACAACTGAGAAGTGATGAAGTGGTCCTCGACGGATTTTTAATTTCCTTTTCTTAATTAGAAATGTGAGTGTAAAGATAGATGTAGTAAGGGTAGAGATTCCTGAAGGTACAAACGTAATAGTAGGTCAGTCACATTTCATAAAAACCGTGGAAGATCTATACGAAGCTTTAGTGACATCAAGTCCTGTAATTAAATTCGGAATAGGCTTCTGTGAAGCAAGTGGAAAGAGGCTTATAAGGAAAGATGGAAACGATGAAAAGTTAACTAACCTTGCCGTGGAGTCTTGTAAGAGAATAGCTGCAGGTCATGTATTCGTGATTTATATACTAAACGGATATCCCATAAACGTTCTGAATAGAATAAAGAACGTCGACGAGGTAATTAGGATATTTGCATCTACTGCAAATCCTTTGCAGGTCTTAGTAGCTGAGACAGATCAAGGTAGAGGAGTTATAGGAGTAGTAGATGGAATTACGCCTTTAGGCGTGGAGGGCGAAGAAGACGTAAAAGAAAGGCATGATTTGCTGAGGAAAATTGGATATAAACGATAAAGAAGTATTTATAACTCTAGAATATATAAATAGTGCAACTTATATTTAGTCAAGACATAAAACTCTTACTTTTTCTTATAACATATGCTTCTATAGAAGACTATATTTACTCTCCGTATAAGGCCTTTAGTCCAGCATTTATCTTGGAATCCGATACTCTTAAAAAGAGCCTAAGAGCACTTTCCATTAATTTATCTGATATTTCATTCTCTCCCTTATTGAATTTTATCATAGAAGCACAAACTAAAATTAATCCTTGATAAAAGTCCTTGAGTTCTCCGTCTGCTTCGGATCTCCATTTAGACTCAACGAATTCATGCACCTCCCAAAATCTCCCTTCCCAGAAAAGTTCAAAGTTACCATTTTCATTTATATTCGATACGAATAAAGGTCTGCCTAGAACGTTGATAATATAATCATAGTTTCCAATTATATCTACTTCCAAGTATTTCAGGCCGTTTCTTATATCTATTACGTTAGACCCTCTTCTTAGCTTTTCCTTTAAAGAAAAGGAATATACATCTTTTTTATAAAACAAAATATGACGGTCTTTCTCTATATTCTGACCTTTTTTATTGCCCATTTTAATATGCCATCCTAACTGACATGTTGGCTCTCTCTGAGGAGTTATCGTAACTTCTACGAACAACTCTCCACACCTCCTTCTGAGTACCATCTTGTCATCTCCTATGTATGTGACTTTGAGGTGACCACAGTTATTTAACGGACCCAACTTCTTGGAGTAATACGGATTTCTTATGCTTCTGGAAGCTTTCTTATATACATGGTTAAAGAGCTCATTAGGGTCATATGAAGATATATTTACAGGTACCTTTAGGTCAATCTCAATGTAATTTTCGGTTATTTTAGTTTCAACGCTCTTATACTTCTGTGATGCGACTATGGGAACTATGAGAGGTGTCAATATAGATGCAGCAACAAGATATAGGGCAAAGTAAATATTTCCTAGGATAACATAAGAAGCTATTCCTGTTGTAAACGCAGTAATAGGAATGCAGGACAAGAGGTACTGATAAGATGAGAATATATCCCTTAATTTTATATAAAGGAAACCAGATGCAATACCGCTTCCCAAAAGCGGTACTACCGATGCTGACATTGATGTTAGTAATAATTTCTTGTCCAGACCCATAAGCTATATTCACACTCTGAGCTTTAAAGCATTAATACTAAGTCTTCTCTTCATATGGAGGGGAAAATGGAGACAATATCCTTAAAGAGGGAACCTCCTTTCGGATGGATATATCTAAACAGACCAGATAAACTTAACGCTATAAATGAAAAAATGATAGAAGAGCTAGGAGAGACAATTAAACAATTAGAAAATGATAATGAGATTAAAGTAATAATAATTACAGGAACTGGTAAGGCATTTTGTGCAGGTGCTGATATTTCTCATTTTAAAACTCTAAATCCAGAGAGAGCATGGCTATTTGCAAAGAAAGGTAGAGAGCTCATGGATAAGATAGAAAATTTAGGGAAACCGGTCATAGCAATGATAAACGGATATGCCCTAGGAGGAGGTTTAGAGATCGCAATGGCTTGTGACATAAGAATAGCATCTGAGGAAGCCCAGTTGGGTTTACCTGAAATCACTTTAGGAATATATCCTGGCTTTGGTGGAACACAGAGGCTGCCCAGACTAGTTGGCAAAGGTAGAGCCCTACTTATGATGTTCACCGGAGATAAGATAACGGCTAAGGATGCAGAGAGGTTTGGCTTAGTTGAGGTCGTGGTGAGTAAGGAAGCTTTAGAGGAGGAAACGAGGAAGATGGCTACTAAGATCGCATCTCAGTCACAAGTGGCCATTTCAGAGATAAAGCTTCTAGTGAATAAAGGATTGGATTCTTCTATAGACGCAGGGCTTAACATGGAAAGCCTAGGTTGGGGAGTGGCCTTTACTACAGATGACGCAAAGAAAAGAATAGATGATTTCCTAAGCAAAAGAAAGGGTTAAACGTAAACTTCCTCAAACCTATCATTGAAGGCATTTTTAGATAATTTGCCTATGATGGGTAATTTGAAACCGCAATTTTTACATCTCATATCATTAGTTACATTCCATTCTAGTATTCTAAATCCATACCTTTTCACAACTACGTTACCGCATGAAGGACAATACGTATTCTCTAAAGGATGTCCGGGGACGTTTCCTATATAGGGGAAATTAAATCCCATTTTTCTTGCTAAGTTGTAATGTGACTCTAGCAACTTTATGTCGGTTAAGGGCAAATCTATTAACTTATAGTCTGGATGAAACCTGAGGAAATGTATAGGCACATCAGGACCTAACACATCATAGATCTTCTTGAGGAGAACTTCAGCGTAATCCAAGGAATCTCCTATTTTAGGTATTATTAAGTCAGTTATTTCTACATGAATTCCCTTCTCCTTTAAGTACGATATAGTTTCAATGATTGGCTCTGGTCCCGAGGCTCCCGTATACCTTTTCATAAATTTAGGTTCACCGTTCCCCTTGAAGTCCACAGTTACCGCATCTAAGAAATCCTTTGCATAGTCAACTGCGTCTTCGGTCCAGTAACCATTGGAAACCATGGTATTGAATAAACCGTAACGCTTGGCTTCGATACCAATGTCATGAGCATACTCGATGAAAATAACTGGCTCATTGTAAGTGTAAGTTATACCCTCGGTTTGGTATCCTCTAGCCAGCAACACTACATCAGAGGGAGACAGTTCAGCCCCCTCGGCCTTCCTCCTTTGGCTAATGTCATAGTTTTGACAGTAGGCACACATCCAATTGCATCCAAAGGTCGACAGTGAGAAGACTTTAGAACCAGGATTGAAGTGCACTAGAGGTTTCTTCTCTATTGGGTCAATGTGAACAGCTGCAACTTTACCATACACTTCCAGTCTTAGTTCTCCTCCTCTAACTGACCTTACTCCGCAGAATCCTACTTGACCTTCCCTTATCATACATTTCCTGGCGCAAGCGGTGCAGATTATCCTGTCCCTGTTCTTTTTATAAAGTACGGCTTTACTTTCCATGACTCTAATATAACTATTAGGATTACTGCAAAATAAAGGTACAATAAGAAGCCAACTATCTTGGTTATGAACTTTCTCTTTATCTTTTTACACTATCTTGGAAACAATTAATGCTATTAGTATGATGGCTAAGTAAGGTGCGGATATCTTAAACGACGTCCAAGCTTCTTCTACAGTGGGATTCTTTATTAGCTTTATACTATAAGCCATAAGGATTGCTGAAAATATTAATGTAACTCCTAGATAAATTAAGTTTGTGTAAAAATAGAGTAGGATAGCCACAGGTATCATCGCAGCATTAGATATAGCAATTGCAGTTGCTGCCTTCCTTTCATCAGTTATAACGGGAAGCATGGGTACGCCAGCACTTGCATAATCATCCTTAAATCTAAGAGCTAAAGACCAGAAATGACCAGGGGTCCACATGAATATTAAGAACCCTAGTATAAAGGAAGCTAGATCGAATTTTCCAGACAGAGCTGCATATCCTGCCCAAGCCGCTGCACTACCTGCGAAGCCTCCTATTACTATGTTTGCAGGATGTCTAGGCTTTAGCCAAATAGTGTATACGAAAACGTATATGAAAGCGCCTAAGAAGATGAAGAAAGCAGTTAATGGGTTTGCCAATAAACCTATCCCAGTTCCTAGGGCAACAAGCAAAGTGCCAACTGTAATTGCCTGATTCTTGTTCACGTAACCTAGTACTGTTGGTCTCTTCGACGTCCTTTTCATCTTAGAGTCCTTATCTATCTCCCAACCACCGTTTATTATCATGGCACCGCCTGAGGCTAAAGTTCCTCCGATTAAGACAACTGCCAGCGCAAGCAGATTTATTACATACCTGAAGGCTAGGAAGTACCCACCTAAAGCCGCTAGGTCAAGAAGCCATATGATTCTAGGTTTGCTAAGGTTAATGTAAAACATTATGCGATTTCCTAAGGTAACTGCCATAGTTTAATTGCCGTATTATGAGAATAAAAATTAGCCTATATATGTCTTTAACACCTTTAAATTTAAGTCAGTGAAAACGTTAGCATTATATCTAAATTTAATTATAATTAGATTTTATAAAAAATTAGCTTAAGATTTTATTTCATAACTTTAAATAGGAATAAATCAGAAATTGCTGCATATGCAGCTGTCTCAGATCCTGCTCCTGGTCCTCTTATGGTAACGCTTTGAACCTCATTGGTTACTTCCAAAGAATTGTCAACTCCATCTATAGAGAAGAACGGGTCATCTTTGTTTACCTCCATCGGAGATACCTTTATTTCCTTATCATCAGCGTAGGCTATCAACTTCATTTTAAGCCCTCTCTTTTTAGCGTCCTCTATGCTTTGCATCGATATTCCTTCTATGCCCTTAAACGGAAACTGACCTAACTTCACGTTCCTGTTAAGCATCCAATTAGTCAATATCGTGAGCTTAGCTGCTGCATCGAATCCGTTTAAGTCTAACGTTGGATCTTCCTCTGCGTAACCTTTCCTCTTAGCTTCCATCAATGCCTCATCAAAACTAACGCCATTATACATCATTGTTAGAATAAAGTTCGTTGTGCCATTAAGTATTCCTCTTATTCTCCTTACCTTGGCGACAGGGAGTACTCTATAAAGGTTTATGGAAGGAGTTCCACTCATAACAGTACCTTGGAAGCCTACCCTTCTTCCTAATTTCTTTGCTTTATCTAAAATTGCTGTAAAGTTCAGAGCCAAGGGAGCTTTGTTTGTAGTTATGACGTCTATTCCGCTTTCAAAGCACCTATAATATGCCGAAATGGAAGGTTCACCGTCCTTATAATTAGCAGATGACGTGTCAACTAGAACGTCAGGTTTCACCTTGCCTAATGCCTCGTTTATGCCACCCTCAATGTCCTTTCTGAAATCTGGGTTGTCCCCTAGCATTATTCCTCTTCTAGTTACAACTCCCGCTATCTGCGCATCTAGTTCAGAAGACCATCTGGAAAGAAATTCCCTGAAAGTCTTTCCTACGTGACCGTAACCCAGTAGGAGAATTCTTTTCATGTTAAAACCACGGTGTCAATGAGCCTTCTGCCCATAAGAAGCTTTTCTATTTAGAAAACTACCGAATCTACGACTTCCTTTACTAGGCTAAACGGAACTTCCTGAACGCCGGCACCAACAATTAAAGCATTAGTTGCATTGTCCTTATACTTCTGACTTCCTCCCCGCCCTGGAAGGGCGAGGGTTCCCCTCATCGATTCGCTCTTACATCTCTCATTTGAGGGGCAGTCGAGAGGCTCAGAGAACCCCTCCCATTTAAATTCATGATTGCAATTACATCACGGTCGTTCTCGTAACCACATAAGCACTTAAACCAACGATGGGAAACCTCAACCATCCTTTGACCGCATTTTGGGCATGAGACTGATGAATAACTAGGATTAACGTACTGAACTAACATTCCCTGTTTCTTAGCCTGCCAAGAAATCCAATACTGCAAACGACGATACTGCATTAGATACAGCTTGTCGTGAAACCCCTTAGGTAGTTTGTTAACATTCTTGAGGAGGTTCCTGAGACTCTCCAACTTAATGATGTTGGAACCAAAATCCTTAGCAATCTCAACAACCCACTTCCCCACTTTTCTAGCGAAATCCTCCATAACCCTCCTAGCCTTTAGGTGGAAGGAATGAATCCTGTTTAGGATCCTCTTATTCTCCCTCCATCTCCTTGGATATTTCTTTTGCAAATTCTCAGCTAATGATTTCCAGTGATGAACCTCTTCGAGACGAGTTGGGATCCTAACGTAGTTTCTGTCGTCTTTGCCAACTACTATCTCACTCATGTTAATGTCTACGGCAATACTTTCCTTTGGCTCAACCTTCTCAAACGGTTTCTCAAAAACGACCTTGAGGAAGGTCTTCCCGTCCTTAACCACTAACCTAGCCTCCTTAATCCTCCAACCCATGTACTCCTTGAGGTTTCTAGGATAACCCAAGATTGGTAGTTCACCAACACTTGCTATCCTAACAGTCATCCTCTCGAAGTTCACGCTATAACTCGCTTTAGGAGTTAGCCATACCGTAGGTTTGTACACTCTTGGAAAACGCCCCCTCCTAGGATTATTATACCAACCCTTGTATGTCGAGAGTGAATCCCTATAGCAGTCCTCAGCAACCTTTGAAGGTAGATTATACTCCTCCCTTAGCCTCGTGCATAACTCCTCGTGGACTTTCGAAAGCACTCCCTTCTCATTCGGGTTTTTCACATTTTCCTTTAACCAAAATAGGGTGAAACGGAGTGCTTTAACGTAGTTGTTCACAAGGGCTAGGAGGGAGTCTGAGACTGCGATCTTCATAGAAATAGTAGCTCTGATCGCTTTACTACCCCTCCTAGCCATTGATAGAAAATTTTGACAAAGAAATATTTTAATATAAGTGGGCTATCCATCCCCGCCTTAAAAGGCGAGGCTTTCCGCCCCCTTAACCCCCTTCTCTGTAATTCTAGAGTCTATGCGGGAAGACGTGAAGGACCTTCCCTGAGTTTTCCTTCACGATTGGAACTCCGTCAGATAGCTTTTCTTGTTCCTTTTTCCCAATTCTGGAGAACAGATCGTCCCTTGATAACGTTAGTGTCAAGGAAGAAGTCCATGTAATGCATATCGTAAATACCTATTGGCACAAGCAATGACGTACTCACTACGTTTCCTATGTCTACTAAATCATCTATTCTAGGAAGAAGTTCCATAAATATCTCCGTCTAAGGGCTTCGCCGCTAGGTCAAGTCTTAGTCGGATCAGTACCTATATTTCCATATAGAAATCTCTATAAGCCCCTACAATCGGATTATTTCTCAGAGTTTCCACGTCTCCTTTGGCCTTTCCGTTCAGTTCAATAATTGGATCAATCATCTCCTTAGAGTTCTTTAGTGTTGCAACTGAATGTGATATGAAAACTCCCTTTTCCTTGAAGGCGGATCAAATAATTATCTTGAGTTCTTCTTTCATTCCTCGACGTAAGAAAAAGTAGGTTTCACCTTTTTTATACCTTTAATTTGATTAATGCTCCCTATTAATTTCATTACTTCTGACTTCCTTCCCTTGACGAATATTGCCTCCATACATTCTCTGGCTGAAACGTGAACATGCATGTTTGACATTATTAGCTCTGCGTATTCATGTTGAACTTTGGTGAACTCGCTCTCAGCTGTTATGAAATCGTATATTACGCTAATGACGCTGTAGGTGAAGGCGTCGGATTCTTTGTTCTCATCTAGGAAGTTTCTTAAAGCAAGTTGTACTATCTTTGACCTATCTCCTGCCTTGTTCTTCTCCATGAAGTTCTCAAGTTCCTTAAGTAAGTCTCTAGGCAAAGATACGCTAATCTTCTCTGACACGTTATATCAACATAAAATTAGAAAATTTATGTGTATCTATAAGTTTTCATACCTTATCATAGAGAACATACGATTTACTTGCCTTTAAAATCCTAGATTCGACTTTTACAGAGCATGTGGAAGCTATTAAAGAAGGCAGAGGAATTAGGAGCTACTTTCGCTGACGTTAGAAAGAAGAGGACCGAGGTTATAGAGTTTCTGTCCACCGAGGATCGAGATGAGGTTAGATCAAACGGTATAGATGAAGGGTATAGCCTCAGGGTTCTTTATAAGAAGAATTGGGGTTACTACTCTTCTCCAGAGCTGTTAACAGACGACGTAAGCAAAGCAATTTCCTCCTCGTATGGAGACGAGAAGGTCAACATAGTGTATTTGCCAAGCAAGAAGGATAAAGTTGTTTTGAAGCCAAAGAAGTACGTTGAAATGTCGGTCGAGGAGAAGTTAAAGACAATTAGATCCATAAAGAACGAGATATTGTCTGAAGTTAAAGCGAAGAACGTTTCCGTAATTTATAGTGAGACGAGAATTCATGATCAATATATAAGCACGGAGGACAGAGATCTGGAAGTAGAATACCTTACTTCAGGCATAATTTTTATGGCTGGAATTCAAGAGGGCGACAAGAGAGCCTCTGCCTTTGTAAGTAAGTTTTCTCTGTCAGATTTCGTCTTAGAACAGGATTATCATGAGCTGATCTCCACATTGAAGAGAAGGATTGAGAGTCAATTAAAGGGCATAGTTCCTAAGGGAGGTGAGTATTCAGTAATTTTAGCACCAGAGGTTACTGGCGTCTTCGCACATGAAGCTGTAGGTCATTTAGCAGAGGCTGACGTAGGAATATCTGGAATATTGTCCAAGCTTAGGGGAAAGAAAATAGCCCCTGATAACGTTAGCGTGGTGGATTCTCCCTTGCCCAAAGAAGGTAGTGTAGGCTTTGTTCCATACGATGATGACGGCGTAGAAGGAAGGGATGCATATATAATACAGAAAGGAGTAGTTAAGGAAATGCTCACCGATCGTTACTATTCCGCATACCTTGGGCAGAGACCCACCGGAAATGCAAGAGCCGAGGATTATAGGAACCCAATTTTAGTCAGGATGAGGAACACATTCATTGAGCCTGGTGACTTAACGTTGGAGGAAATGCTCCAACAAGTTAAAGAGGGATTTCTCTTTACGTCTGTAGTTGGCGGGGAAACCTCTCCAGATGGAACCTTCCAGTTCGGTATACAAGAGGGTTATAGGATAGAACGAGGCGAAATCAAGGAGCCTTTAAGGAACACTGGAATATCAGGATTCACAATTGAAACCTTGTCTAGGGTGAAAATGATATCTAAAAACTTTGAGATGATAACTGGTTTCTGTGGCAAAGGAACTCAAAACGTACCAGTTGGCACTGGAGGACCTTACATACTAGTAGATAAAATGAAGGTGGGAGGGAGTGCTTGACGAATATATCATTTTGGATAAGGCTAAATCATTAGGAATATCAGCTGAAGTTTTTAGGTTTAAATCAAAGGGTTATTCAGTTCACATAGAAAAAGGGCAGAAGACTGGGTTCAACTTATCAGATGTGGGCTTCTCCCTGAGAGTCGTTAAGGACGGCAAGGTAGGTTTCGCTTACTCGACCGTATTAGACGATAGACTCCTCGAAAGGGCTTTAGAATCTATGAAAGCTTCCTCCTCAGATCCAGATTATTCTCTTCCATATGGTAAAAAAGTGAGCTATCTAAACGGACTATATTTCAAGGAAGTGGAAGATCCATACGAAAAGGTAAAAGAATACATGGAGAAAGCGGAGGAGCTCAAGGAAACAGTTAACCTTACTTACGTTAACATGTCAACCGAGATAATCGACGTGAAAGTTGTAAACACTGAGGGAGTAGATGTCAACGAAAAGAGGAGTTTAGTTTACTTTGGCATTTCATGTAATTACGAAACATCTAACGGGGTTTCTCCAGAGGTATATGAATCTGCAGAATCCAGAAGGTTTGACATAAACGTTGAGGACTTAAAGCAGAAGCTAGAGAGTAAGATCAAAATAATAAAAGAGAGAAAGGTCGCTGAGATTAAGGGCAAGGACGTGGTTTTCACGGTATATGCCCAAGCTAATCTTTTCACTGAAATGTTGAACTTCTCTTTCTCAGGAGAAAATTACTTTAGGAAGAGAAGCTCGTTCAGCTTAGATGAAGAGATAAATCCAAAACTGGAAATAACAGATTCACCCCATTATGAGCAAGGGATCTTTTCTAGGTCTTTTGACGCAGAGGGTATGCCTACAATTGAGACTAAGCTAATAAGCGCCGAGGTGAAGTCCTTTTTAACTAACTATTATTGGTCAAGGAAGGCATCTTTGCCTCATACAGCATCGGCATCGAGAAGTGTACATTCCCTCCCCTCTATTTCCAGCTCAAATTTGATACTCGATTATAAGGAGAAGGGGAACGACGTTTATTCAGACTCCATAGTTGTAGATTCAGTTCAAGGTACCAATACGGTAAACCTAGAAACGGGAGAGTTTGGCATTGTGGCGTCAGTTGCATGGTTCAATGATGGGAAAACTGCGACAGGGTTAAGGGAATTAGTTATAACTGGAGACCTTAAAACTATGCTTAGGAACATAGTACTGCAATCCAATAAGAAGGAGAAGTCCGGACCTTTAATTTCAGCTGATCTAAGAGTTAAGAACCTCTCTGTAATTATCTGAAAAATGGTTAATCTGGGGTGCAAGACATAGTAATTATTTTCCATATGGAATATATTATAAGGAAAATAATAATAAAGGTAAAATAATAGTCTTCGGTCTACGTTAGCCGTGGAATTTTACTGGGTTTAAACGAATTGTAAAAGGCGGACTTAGACCAATTATTTTTAAAGTTCTTTCTTTCAAAGTTATATTGGGTAAGCTAAATGTTTAAGTCGATAATAGTTGCGTACGACGGATCGGAACATGCCAACAAGGCCTTAGATATAGGGATAGACTTAGCTAAGAAGTATGGTTCAAAATTAGACATCGTAGAAGTTATAGATACAGCAATGCTTACTGGAATGGGTCTAGCGCCAGTTCCAGCTGAGGTTGTGGACCAGATATATGGCAAGGCTAAAAGGGAAGTGGAAATGGCTAAGAACAAAGCAATTCAAGCTGGCATTTCAAACGTTGGTGGGGAAACTCTAGAAGGCGATCCAGCATCATCAATTCTTGAATATGCTGGCAAAAATGGAGCAGACTTAATAGTCACTGGAAGTAGAGGTCTATCTACATTGAAAAGGATAGTCCTAGGAAGCGTATCAAGTAGGATAGTTCAGGAGTCTAAAATTCCAGTTTTAGTGGTTAAATAGACGTGTAACTTTAAACTACACAACTTAGAAAATAACATAGATGGCATTATGTAAGTAATAAGTAAGTATTTTTACTATTCTTTATATATACATGTTAATAATGCATGTTAATAACGAATTTCTTATATAATTTATAATTTTCGTCATATATATTGTAAGTTTTCCTAAACCACGTACGTAACAAACTAAGCGAAGAAAAAGTGATGCTAAGAGTAGAAGCTAGCCTTATTTTTCCCTTCCTTAAAGGAAGAATTTATTGAAATCAAAGGAAAAAATGATCACTATAAGAACATTATTTTATATAATTTAAGATTTAAAAATTACTAATTATCTATAGTTACCTTATAAAACGTCAACTCTCTCTATATCTTGTACTTCAAATATTCCACACTCTGTTACTAGTCTACCTAGATAGTCTACGAATAGAGCTTTGCATTTCTTTTCTCCGTCTTTAGTCTCCAAGAGCACTTCCCTATCCTTTAACGAAAGTACCTCGTTCACTCTAGAAATAACTTGCTCGTTATCCTTAGATAGCCATGAGTTTATAGTTTCTATTATCTCTTCTATACTTTTTTGAAATAATTTCCCAGTTTCTAGATAATAAGATGTAGCTTTAATGTCCGGAGGGAAATCCTTAACCTCTGTATCTATTCCGAAACCTATGAATAGATCTGCCTTATTATTGTTTCCGCTGACGTTAGCCTCAATTAGAATTCCTGATATTTTCTTATCATTTACTACTATGTCGTTAGGCCACCTTATTCTAGGGTTCAGCTCATCTAAAATCTCCACTATAGCTAGAGCTACTTTTAAGGTAGAAAACGGAACTTCCTCCACTGGAAAGGATCTCTTCACATAAGTTACCCATAACCCTCCTCTTGGCGAAAACCACTTCCTTCTCATCCTCCCTCTAGCTCTAGTTTGCTCCTCAGCAATCACTACGAATTCTCCTTCGATCATGCTAGCTACTGCCTCGGCGAAGTCCTGAGTGGAGGTTACCTTTCTGAGTAAGATCTTACATACCAAGAGACTCTGCCTCCTTTAAGTTATGAATTGAATTGAACCCGCAAGCTTTCCTTGCCCTGTTCATTATCGCTAATCCGATTCCTTTCTCTGGGAAAGATTGAATTAAACCTATATCTACGTCCATCGTGTCTAGCTTTCTAAACGAACCGAACAAGTTCCTAGCTATCTCAAACAAGTTTTCCTCGGAGCCCAATATTATCCTCGCAATTCCTTGAGGTATCTTACTTTCCATTTCTCTTGAGCATAGGACAGCTACTTTCATCCTGGAAGAGATCATTGAAACAACTTGTGGGAAAATTGAGTTATCGTCAATCATTATCATCTTCTTTGACGGAGCGTAATGTTTATACTTCATTCCTGGTGCCAATGCTATGTTGAATTCCCCTATTCCCTTCAGTTGTGGAGGAACGTAAATCTCGCCGAAGATTTTGTTTAACTCCTCCAATGTAAAAGGACCAGGCCTAAGCAGAGCAGGAGGAGATACTGTCATATTTAGAATAGTTGATTCTACACCAAAGAACGTCTCTCCACCGTCAATAATCATGGGTATTCTTCCCATCATGTCTTCAGCAACATGTTCAGCAGTTGTAGGACTAGGTTTTGTGGCCATGTTAGCGCTGGGAGCCGCGATAGGAACGCCGCTTTCCCTTATCAGAGATAAAGCCACAGGGTGTGCAGGCATTCTTACTGCTACGGTATCAAGCCCTCCTGTGGTCTCCTTAGGTACCCTGTCAGTCTTCTTTAGAATGAAAGTTAATGGTCCTGGCCAGACGGTTTGAGAAATTTCCATAAGTTTTTCTGGTATTTCTTCTGCGACCTCAAATAGCTGTTCATGATCAGCTATGTGAACTATCAAAGGATTATCCATTGGTCTGTTCTTAGCTACGAAGACCTTCTTTGAAGCCTCAGCATTGAACGCATCACCTCCTAAACCGTAAACGGTCTCGGTCGGAAACGCTACTATCTCTCCTCTCTTCACAAGCTCAGCGGCTTTCTTTATTTTATCGATTTCAGGATTTACTGGGTCAACTTTGATGATCTCGGTCATAAATGCATTTAAGGGGAAGTAAATAAAATGGTTTCTAGTGATGACGAACTTCCGAGTGCCTTTTATGGCATGAAATGCTCATAGCTGAACAATGATAGATGATTTATGAGGTGATCGCTGAAAGGTGAGGATATAACATGTATTAACTAGTCAAAATAGTTTAAACCAAAGCATATATAGGTGCTAAGCTTATTTGTTAATTGATATGGCAGAAGAAATATTATTAACAGGCGATCTTAACGAGTCGGCGAGGAAAGCTGCTAAGTGGCTAGTTAATAGGAAGCCAATTCGTAACCTTAGAGATTGGGGCATATCTTTCTCTTTGTGGCCACCTCACCTTACCACATCTTGTTGTGGAACTGAGTTCGGCTCGTTTGCAGCTGCAAGGTTTGACGCTGAAAGGTTTGGAATGCTGCCTTTCTCGTCAGCTAGACAATCTAACATCCTAGTCATAGAAGGTACAATGACGAGGAAGATGGCTAGGGCAGCTAAGGTAGTTTACGATCAAATGCCAGAACCAAAGTTCGTTATGGCTATCGGTGCATGTAGTCTTGAGGGAGGTATATTCTGGAACTCATATAATACTGTACTTCCATCGGATATAGGAATACCAGTCGACATTTATGTCCCAGGCTGTCCTATAAGGCCTGAAGCTATAGCTAAAGGTCTAGTAATGTTACAAAAGAAGATAAGGACTCAAGGAGCGTACAGGATGTAAACGTTATTTATGTTTGTACCTGTAGGCCCAGTTTTGATTACGCTACTTTCTTTTTTTCCATCTCTTTCCAGCAATTCGTAGGACGAGTGTCTTCTGAGAGAATATGATATTTCCCTTGTGTCAAAACTCATTGATGAATTAACGTAACATCCAGTGTATTCCGAGTTGCCATCAATTCCATCGGTAGCTATAGCAAAGAGCTGATATTCTCCCCTAGCGTATTTAGCAAAGGATAGGCAGACTTCGCCGTTTCTTCCGCCCTTACCTGATTCACCTTCTACTTTCACTTCAGGTTCTCCTCCTGCTATTAGAGTGAACGGTGGTTTGAAAGGTTCTCTTCTCTCCCTTGAAGCATTAAAGATGGACGAGAGTAAGTATCCGAAATCTCTAGCTTCTCCCCTAACGCATGAAGATAGTATCGTACCACCTATTCTTTCCTTAACTTGCCTTAAGACTCCCTTAATATCTAAAACTATCCATGCCTTCGAGTTTGGCAACTCCTTTGGGGTCTCTGAGACTGCATTAAGGAATTTTTCCTCAATGTTAATGCTTCTCATAATGTCCAGTGCATCCATAGATGTGGTAGGATCAGGCACTGTAGGTCCGCTTCCCACGGAACTTACGTCCCCTCCTACAACGTCACTTAAGACCAACGTAAAAACTGGAGCCTTAGCTTCAATTCCCAGCCTTCCTCCTTTTATTGAAGATACATGCTTTCTAACAGTATTCACTTCGTCTATTGAGAGACCGGACTTAACTAATTTCCTATTTAGGTCTATCATTTCCTCCAAGGATAATCTATCTGACCATTCCATCATGGAAGAAGAACCTCCAGATAGAAGAAAGATGAAAGACGAGTAACCACCTTTTCTTACTTCCTCCAGTATGGTTTTCCCTGCCTTATAGCTTCCCTCGTTGGGATAAGGATGCCCTGCCTCAATTATTACGTCAGCGCCGACTTCTTTAGAATTAATTGTTCCTTTTGAGGTTACAACTATTGATTTCCAAGGCTCAACTCTACGTACAAAGGCTTGATACATTCTAATTGATGCCTTTCCTACCGAAACCACCATGGGTTTCTCCAAGTATTTCGAAGGTATTTTCTTTAGTCCTTCCTCGGTAGCTTTCCCTGGGTCCGAGGATTCCAGCACAACTTTTACTACTTCTTCTACGTTCAATGTTGATTCCTTTTGTTGTTTTTCTCTTCCTTTTCCTTATAATCCTTATATAGCTGAGAAGCTATTCTTCTACCTTCCTTAGTTAGATCGTAGTAAACGCCCTTTGGCTTATGACCAAGCTCCTTAGCTTTAACCTTAAGCCACGGCTTAACAGATGAAGTCACTGACTTCTTTAGAGCACCCTTAAAGGGCGTGAGGTATCCCTCGTCCTTAAGCTTTTTGCATACATTCTCTACCTGGTCCGCATCGTATTTAGGCGCCCAACCGCTTTCTCCCATTAACCTTCTAGCCATGTACCAAGGAGTGTCTGGCCCATATTTGTAAATGTGCATCAAAACCTTAGTAGACAACTCGTCCAAATCAGTCACTTACCATCACCTCCTTAGCTAAGGATGGCTGCAACGTGATTTCTTTTTCTGAGTCGGGCAATCTAATTTTAACTCCGGTCTCGTTTACTTCAAGCAAAACTACTTCAACTCCTGGCAAAAGACCAAGCTTCTCAGCTTCCCTTAAGATCCACTCTTCTTCCCTTATTATCATGATGATTCTATGCTTGCCTAAACTTGCATTTGTCATCGATTTCCCTAGTTCTACTTTCCTTCCAGGAATAGGGTGACCATGGGGACAAGTCGCAGGCCTATCCAGCTTCATGTCTATTACGTCTAGAACGTCGTCAGGCCAGATATGTTCTAATCTATGTGCTATTTCGTGAGATCTTATCCAATCCAAGCCTATCATGTCAGTAAGAAGTCTTTCACTAAGTCTATGGGATCTAATCAGCCTTTCTGCAATCTTCCTTCCTTCAGAAGTCAATTTAAGTCCGTCCTTTCTCTGGATCAACCCCATCTTTTCCAATCTATTTATTGCCTTGCTGATAGTACCTGGTGATACGTGAAAGGCTTCTATTAGGTCAGTTACTTTAGCCTTTCCTTTAATTTCCTCAAGCTCGTAGATCTCCTTTACGTAATTTTCTAAAGGCTCAGATAACTCCTCCATGATTACTAAATTGAAATTCTAGTTTTTATGCTCTCTACGAGATTTGAACATTCGTCGTCTTTTACGTAAACTTCTATTCTCGCTATGAACTTACCCTTCATTCCTTCCTTTGACAAGTAATCTCTGAGCTTTTCAATTGCCTCGTCCACAGCAGCTGATATATGCTTATGATCCCCCGTTAGTGTAATCTCTTCGGGTATATCTAAAGAGTCTACTTTTCCTATTGCATAGAACCTCTGAGTGGTATAAGAAGAGCTCATGGCTCATTAATAATAATTAGAGCACTCTTTCTTAAAGCTAAGGTTTTTAGAAAGTATTTGAGAAATATATTTATAGTTTTCAAATCGAAAGTATAAGCATGTACAAGGTTTCTTTTAAGGTCAGTGAATCTGCTGGTAATCTTCTACAGGAACTAAAGAGCTCAGGTTTCGTTCCCTTATATTACAGGAAGGACAAAGGTGTTGAGAACTATGTTGCTTTAATTAGGAGCAACGATTTAAACGAGGTAAAAGATGCTATTCTTGACTTCGCTATTCTAGCCAAGAGAAGAGGACGGGGCGGAGGAAGGGATTTCGCCACGATCTATAAGGTTAACGATCAAATTATGGGAAAGGCTTTCGGTTCCACCCTAGGTGGTCTATTGGGCTTAAAGTTGGCTGGAATTCCTGGCCTAGTTTTAGGTGCGTTGGGAGGTCTTTTAGCAGGGGAAATTTTAGATGTGAATTTAGGAGACTCTATAGTAGGTGTAGAGCAATGGCCCATATCATTAACAGATTGAAGAAGAGGGGCCTCAGTCTAATTTCTGGAGCAGTCCTGGTAGCGCTATCGGCCTTGCTTACTATAAGATTAGGACCTTCCGGATTGACCGACTTTTCGTTTTTCTTCTTCGGGTTCGATCCAGTGTATTTCTACATCCTTGGTCTAGTGTTAGGAGGAGAAAGAATTGTTTTCGGATTGACTGGAAGCGAGAGAGTCTTCAGGATTATAGCTGGAGACGGAGTAATGTATTATTATTCTATAATGATAATAGTAATGATCTTGGCTGTCGCTGGTATATACATTATGGCACTTTCGTTTGTTACGTTTTCCTCCACTACTTTCAGGCTTTTGGATATATTAGACGGACTAGCTTTCCTGGCGTCGGCTGTAACTGTTTGGATGAGATAATCATGGTAAGCGTTTTAAATCAAACCTTATTTATGAGAGCTCTAAGCCTAAACTCTTTTGGGAGAGTAAGTAGATACAAAAAATAACGACTAGTGCATTGTATTCTTCATGTCAACAAAGAATTCCTTTAATTGCGGTTCCAGATCACGTCACTATACTCTATCTCTTTACTGATATACTTTTAACGGACCATTCAAAGCTTCGTTCCCTTTATCATGACCCAAGGTCCCATGTCTTTTGTTTCATTAACTTGGATACCGTTTTCCTTGAAGTAGGAAAGATACAAGTCCTTAGATTTTATCTCTAACTTCCACCATTTTGATAAAAAGCTTGAGATTACGTTCTTGTTAGCCAACACAGTTACTGCCACATGCCCTCCTCTTTTGGTTATCCTGGAAAGTTCCTTTATGGCGACCGAAGGATTGGGCAACATATGAAGCACGAAAGATGAAGAAACTCCATCTGCTACCTCGTTAGCAATTGGTAATCCCAACGCATTTCCCTTCACTGCTATTACATTTTTTCTTTTATTTACTAACATTAAAAGGAACCTAGTGGATAGATCAACGCCTACGCAAGTCGAACACTTAACGAAATCAAAGAGTCTGCCTGGTCCAGTTCCCACGTCCACTACGACTTCTCCCGATACGAAATCCGATATCTCCCTCATTATGGAACCGTAAGTCCTGTGGGAAGTCAAGAACATCCCTACGGGAGCCCACAAGTTCTCATAAAGCGGGGCTACCTTCTCTAGAACGTCATCTACTTTCACATCTTTAAGCACGAAGTCGTAATATCCGTTAACCTTATAGAATCTATGTTCTTTCTCACACATCAAAGTATCTGGATCGACTCTACTCCCATCTATGGGACAAGAGAAAATGTTTTTCACATTAATACCTCTATAGATACTTTGAAATAACTTTTATCAAATCTCTTAAGGTAAACAATTTAACTGAAGAGTTAGTAGTTATTATAGTACCGACATTTCTAGATAACATTAAGTTAACAGCTTCCCTAACTTCAAGGTAGCATGGAACTGATACTAAGGATGGCTGTATAAAGTTAGATATTTCAGTGGATAAGCTGACTTGTCCATAAGAGAAAACTATGTCCCTTGAAGATAGAATCCCTATGGGTTTTTTATCGGCTATTATCAAATGTCTTATCCCCCTCTTTATCATGATTTCAATTGCAGTAAAGAGTTTGGTATAAGGAGGTAAGGTTACCCCTTCGTTTGATATGTCGGAAACCCTTTCCTTTACATCTTTCCAATCGAACATGGAAACCACACTCTTTTCTGTAATTATCTTGTTTCCTACCAGAACGAAGTCAGAATTCTCTTCTACCATTCTTTTTACTATTCTCTTCAAATCGAGGCTTTCCTCAATTATGGGCTTCTTTTTCTTAGCGTCGACTAATCTGACATCTGTGGTGTTATCTAAAATGTGGTGTAACGCCTCATCCACCGAGAAGACGCCGTATATTTTGTCTCCGTCCCTTACCACTATTCTCCTTATGTTGTTTCTTTTCATAAAGAAAATAGCGTCAGAGACGAAAGCTGATGCCGAAAGTGAGATCTGCTCTTCACCTATCACCTAACCTTACCTCATCTATGTTCATTTTACGCATGAGATTATAGATTAACCAGAGCTTTAGATCTGTTGTTACGTCCTTTTCGTTACCCATGATGTTTAGATAATGTGTATCATGACATTGATCTAGCTTTTGAATTATCTGTTTTGATATTTCCTCTACCTGATCAGGTGAGCCAACAACGAACTTTTCTCCAACGGTTTCTTGGTTGTATCCTTCAATTATTATTATATGAGAAGGTAAATAATCTACTAGGTCAAAAGGGGATTTTTCCAATAAAAGCGAGGTTACCTCGTCGCTACCCGTGAAGAGCACAAGGTCTGCCCCTGCATTTCTGAATCTCCACGTGTCCTTTCCCTCTGGGTCTACAATGTGATGCGACTTCTTGATCACCGTTACTGTCATTCCCTTAAGTTTAGCTTCCCTTATCACCCTCTCTATCACGGAAGTTTTTCCTGAATCCTTAAGCCCGCTAACTTGGAACACGCAATTCATAGGTTAATATAGGACGAAATTTTAAATGATTAACAGCATTATCTTAATATATGGCATTAATATCACTAGACGAAGCTAGAGGAATTCTAATGGCATATCCATTCAATCTGAGATGTAAAGGAAAGGAAATGGACGTGTTTAGGGCAGTCGGTAGAGCAGTGTCGCGGGATGTTATAGCCGTGAAGAACGTCCCAGATAGGAGACTTTCAGCCATGGATGGCTACGCAGTGAGATTTGAGGATTTGAACTTAAAGAAGTTAAAAGTGGCAGGGAAGGTTTTTCCAGATTCCCAACCACCTTCCATAAATCCAGGGGAGGCCTATTACGTTACAACTGGAGCTCCTGTTCCCATAGGAGCAGATACCGTTGTGAGGGTTGAGAACAGCACGCTGGAAGATGGTTATGTTCAATTTAAGGGAAAGATTAGTGCAGGTAAGGATATTAGGGAAATAGGGGAGGACGTCAAGGAGGGAGACCTCATTCTAGGAAAGGGGGAAATCCTTACTCCCAACAAGCTAGGAGCCGTTCTAATTCAAGGCCTTAATATGGTAGAGGTAATGGACATGACCTTCGCAATCTTCGCCAACGGTGACGAGCTTTCATCTTACTACAGCGGTGAAAGCAACAGAGATATAATTTCTCCCATGATTATGAACTTACTCTATCCATTCGGTAAGTCAGAGTACCTCGGCGTTGCCAAGGACAAAAAGGAAGACGTCAGGTCAATGATTCTTAAGGGAGCAGAGGAGGCTGACGTAGTTATATCCATAGGCGGATCTTCAGTAGGAGAAAAGGACTTCGTCAAGAAGGTAATAAAGGAGGAGGGCGATCTCCTCTTTGAAGGCGTTAACGTTAACGTTATAAAGAGGGGAGCTGTAGGATCTGTGAAGGGAAAGCCAATAATTGTTCTGCCTGGACAAGTTGTTTCAGCTTACTTGACCTTTCTAGAGTTCGGAATGACTCTACTCTCCAAGATAGGAGTTAAGAGGAGAAAGGTAAAAGTTATCTTAGACGAAGACCTTCTAATAGTTCACAACATGGACTCAACTTTTCTACTGGATATAGAAGGCTGTTACGCCAAGCCATTGAGATGGGGAGTGGGGTTATATTCTGATTTAGCCAAAGCAAACGGTTACGGGTATTTCAAGAAGATGACTCACTACAAGAAAGGGGATGAGGTAGAGGCATATCTCTTTTGACGTCGTAATATTAGCTGGGGGAAAGTCAAGTAGGTTCGGCTGTGATAAGTGCGAGTTCAAGATAAATGGAGCTACAATGTTAGATAGGCTCAACTTCGAGTTTGGAGAACCTCTTATAGTGAGCAGACATCAAAGAGGTTACAAGAGGGAGGTAGTTGAGGAAGGAAGATACGAGGGTCCTTTAAAGGGTATTAAGACTGCTCTAAACTACATGAAGGGCGATAAAGTATTTTTGACTGGGTGCGATTACCCTTTCTTAACAAGTAGGTTAGTTGAACACTTTTGTGACAAGAATTTCAAGGTTGTTTCCTACTACGATGGAAGATTTCAGCCTTTGCTTTCATGCTATTCCTTGGATTACCTGAAGCAAGTGATAGGAAATGCAAGGAAGTTAACCGACTTAATACTCATGTCCAACGAAATTTACTTAGTAGGCTACTACGAAGTCAAAATGTTAGATCCATATATGCTTTCCGTGGAAGATATGGACAGTCTCGTTAGCCAAAGAAGAAAGGAGGAATTCAAGGTTAGTCAAATTCTACTTAAAGAAAGTTCCGAAATTCTCATGAGATCATGAAATACACAAACACTTAATAGAAACTAAAACTGTCTTCACTGTCTTAATGATACTATGTGTGTTATTCTCTGGAGGAAAGGACAGTACTTACGCACTGCATTGGGCAATATTCAAGGGTTTTAAGTTAGGTAAATTAATCACTTTTATCCCAGAGAGGGATGACTCATGGATGTTTCAATATCAGAACGTGAAGTTTACTAAATTTCAAGCCGATTCTATGGGTCTACCTTTAACATTCATCAATACATCAGGAGAAAAGTCGTCTGAGCTGAACGACCTTAGGAGGGCAATGTCAAGTTGCGTAGATGAAGGGATGGACGGAGTCCTAACCGGAGCGTTGCTTTCGGATTATCAACGGATGAACGTTAACATGATAGCTCAGGAGCTGAACCTGAGGGTTTTCTCTCCTCTTTGGAGGAAAAACCAAGAGGAATACCTCAGGTGGCTCCCCAGGGAAGGTTTCTCGTTCATAATAACTCACTCAGCCTCTATGGGTTTTCCTCACGATTTGGTTGGAAAAGAAATTGGAGAAGCTGAAGTGGAGAGAATTATCTCAGCCTCCAGAAAGTTTAGCTTCAATCCTGCGTTCGAAGGAGGAGAAGCTGAGACTTTCGTGGTTAATGCACCGCTATTCACTAAAAAGATAAACGTTAAAGGCAAAACGTCATGTAAGGGAGACTCATGTACATTCATTATAGAGAAGGTGAACCTAGTTGAGAGAGTCATTTAGGGAATTTACTATCACTGGCTGTTCATTCGTGTTGTCTGACCCTTGGAACGTGCTTAGTGGGGTTAACGTATACATTAAAGACGGTATGGTGATGGACGTAGGGGATTATCAGTCGGGCGACGTGTTGGACTGCAAAGGAGGAGTCCTAATGTCAGGGTTGGTAAATGCTCACACTCATACTCCAATGTCGATTTTGAGGGGCTACAAGGACGATTTGGACTTACATCAATGGTTGTCCTTCATGTGGGAGAAAGAGGCATCCATTTATAACGACATCATGAACGTCGGTAGCGAAATCTCTGTTATAGAGATGTTGCTCTCTGGAACTACGGCTTTCGTGGACATGTATTTCAATCCTTCGGGGATAAAGGGTTTGGCGGAAAAGTACCGCATAAGGGCATTTGCAGGTGAAACTTTCATGGATAACAGAGAGGACTCGGAATCGGTAAAGAGAAGGCAAGAATCTCTCTCCCCTTCAACCTTCTTCAAGCCCATAGTTAACGTTCACTCTCTCTATACCGCCTCCTTAGAAACCCTGCATAAGGCGGCCCAAATAGCTAAATCTCAGAAAACGTGGATTCACATGCATGTATCAGAAACAAGACAAGAGGTTTACTCTATTAAGAGAAAAACCGGTAAGTTCCCAGTGGAGTTGCTTAATGAAACCGGTTTCCTAAACCTGATTCAAGCGGTTCACATGGGTTGGATTACAAACCAAGAGATATCATATATGAAGGGAAAAACATCCACCCATTGTCCAACTTCTAACATGAAGCTTGCTACAGCTGGATCATTTCCATTCAAGGAAATGCATGAGTCAGGCGTCAACGTGACAATAGGTACAGATGGCGCTGCAAGCAATAACTCCCTGGATATGTTCAGAGAAATGAAGACTGCTGTCCTATTACAGAGACACTCTTATTGGGATCTTTGGGTTAAGGCTTCCCACGTCTTAGAGGCTTCCACAGTAAACGGATACAAATTGATAGGCATAAACGGAGGTGAAGTCAAGAAAGGAAAGGTAGCAGATCTAGTTATTCTAGATAGACGGAGCATGTTACCGCTGAAGGAGGATAGAATAGTGTCTAACTTGGTGTATAACGTTACCGGAAACGCAGTGAAGACAGTTATTGTAGGAGGAGAGATATCTTATGACGTTTCAATGAAAGAAACTTTCCTTAACAGAATTGAAACCTTATATAACGAAGTAAAGGATCTTTAGTGTTTGTGTCTTCTTACCAAGTTCCATGCTATTCCATAGGGAAAAGCTAAAGCTAGAGCTAATCCCGGAATTAGATTATAGAACCATCTCCTAAATCCTCCGTAATACTTAATGCCGACTCCAACTATCGGTAAGTAAAGTAATGAGGCAGGGTAAAATAGAACAGAGAGTACTCCTACTATGTAATATGAACCATAATATGTATATCCAGTGAGAAAGGTTGCTTGGGTTAACCCATCCATCATGAGCATAACGTCGTATTTAGGTCTCCATAAATTCCTCCTGGCTTCCTTAATGGAAGTTCTAAGGTCTTTCCTTTCATGGGATCTATTGAGGTGCAGACATCTCTCTTCAATTGATCCCACCTTCATTCCCTCCTTTCTCAGCTTAGAATAGACCCAGACATCCTCATCCCTAGCGTATTTCTCGTCGAACATACCTATCTTCTTTATAGCTTCCAAGTCGAGGGAAGCGCAACCCAAGTTAGGATTGTTCTCTCCTACTTCTGTAGGCTTGTTCATCTCATCTTCCGAGTATGCGTAATGCATCCACGAGAAAGAATATCCCTCCTCTTCTACCTTTCTTATTAGGTTGGAAGCCGACTTAATCACAACATCACTGTCCATAAGAACAACGACTCTTTCCCTAGCTAAAGAGATAAGCTTGTTCCTAAGTCTCGCCATGTTAACTTGTTTCATTCTTTTATCCTTTACGTGAACTACGTTGAATTGGTCTATCAGCTGAGATAAGTCTTCTCTCTCGCTGTTGTCGTATACTATAACTCTGCTTAAGTTCAAAGATACCGCAGAAGACAACGTTTTCTTAACCCAATCAAGCCTATCGCTTGGTCCCACTGGAATTAAAACCTCGGGCATTAATTATCTCTTGTGCCTTCAATAAAAAACGTTGAAGTCGGCGTCATCGCTCATGGTTTAGGGATCAAAGAGGTTTACAGCGGTGAAGGTAAGGTTTACTTGACTTGTTTTGACATGTTGAAGCAAAAGGGCGTTTCTTTCGTTCCTATATCTTTTGCTAAGCCAAGAAAAACCCAATCAGTTCATACTCTTCCTTTCTCTCTGCCTAAGTTTGACAAATATCAAAGGCTTCTAGTTAAGATATCAGCTTCCAAGGTGAAGCCAAAGGTTTTCTTAAACTTGTCAGGAGTTCCCATACCGCTCTCATCAATCGCACCTCATCTAGTTTACGCAGGAGCTCCAGCAATTTCGTCATTACCATCAAAGTATAAAGGAATATGGAAACTTTACCTCTTACCTTTTTACTTGTACCTTCCCGCCTTAAAGAGGGAAGCATCTAGGATCGAGATAATTGCTAACTCAAACTTGTCAGCTGAGGCCATAAGCGAGGTTTACGGTATTCCCAAACCTAAGGTTATCTATCCTCCTGTAGATGTGGAGAAATTTGAGTTAGCATACAAGTGCAAAGAGAGGGATGACATGTTTATCACTGTAGGCAGAATCGAAAGAGGCAAGATGCTAGAAAATGCAGTTAACCTGTCAGCAAGAACAGGGATAAGCGGCATCATAGTAGGCTCTCTCATTGAGAAGGATTACCTTGAAAGACTTCTCAAACTTGCTAGGGAAACTGGAGCTAAAGTTAAGATACTTTATGACCTGCCCCAAAACGAGCTGGTAAAATTGATGGGTAAGGCAAAAGTTTACTTCCATCCTACTATAGGGGAACATTTCGGAATCCCAGTAGTGGAAGCCATGGCAGCTGGGTTAACGCCTTTAGTTCCCGTAAAAAGCGGAGCTTACGAGATTGTGCCAAAGGAATTGGGTTACTCTACAATTGACGAAGCTTCAACTAAGCTTAAGGACTTAATGAAGGTAGATATGAAGGAGAAAGTTCACGAAATTTCAAAAGGATTCTCATCATCAGTGTTCAAGGAGAAAATGTGGGAACATCTATCTAAGTATTTATGAAAAAGAATTAGAATGGATATATATATTCGATTTTATAAATGTATGTTACATTTCATTTTTTAAAAAAAAGTTTTATATATAAAATTCAAAATAGCTTCTCCATGTTGATCATTTTTTTTACAATATTTCCTAATTCTGGTTAACGGATGAAGGGGTGGGAGTTAATGATAAGTCTCTCTTATTCTTTCCTTCTACTTCTTAGGGAAAATCACGGTGAACTTCTCCTTTAGAAATTCTTCGTATTCCTTCATTTCCGGCGTAACTCCGGAGATTTCCTTGAATTCTTCCTCGTTAAGCTCCCTGTATTCATACGTTGGTATTCCTACCTTTTCTTCGAACAGTCTCATAGCATATTCCTTAGCCTTTCCCTGCATTTTCTCCATAGCTTCAATGTATTCCATCTTAGAAAGACCTTCTAGCTCATCTTGAGAAATCAAGTTATCTAATGCAAGTGCCCTCAGCAAGCGTAGGAACTCAAATCTAGGCGGCTGTAGACCAAGTTTGGAAGGACTTACCTTTCCTCTCAAGTATATTCTTCCACCTACCATTCCGGTTCCAACGAAGTTTCCCACTCTAGCGTTATTTCCTTTCACGTCCAATACTATCGTTACTCCTCCAGCCATATACTCTCCAAGATAATCGTCAACAATTCCACCAATTATCAAGTAAGGTCTCTTTTCTTGATATTCTCTCATCTGTATCCCTACCCTATTACCTGCATTTCCTTTAACAAGAATTACGCCCCCCTGAAGAGTCTGCCCTAAAACGTCCCTTGCATCACCTTCTATCAATACTTTTCCGCCATGCATTGTATCGCAACAGTCGTCCTGAACATTACCATGCACGTGAAAAGTGTTTCCGTCATTAAGGTTAGCCATGGCGTTTCCCGCAACGCCGTAAATGTGAATTTCCACTCCGCGGATTCCCTTAAATGGAAGTGTATTTCCTATGAAACGTTGTCCGTTCACGTTCTTAACTACTACCTTTCCTTTGCTGGACGTTTCTTCTATCCTGAGGTTTAGCTCTTCAGACGACATGTTGATGGCATCTATGTCGAAATCGTGGGTTTCGAAGATAGGAGGAGCAGAGAAGGACAGAACCTCTTCCTCTTCCCTACCTTTGTTTATTATTCCTTTCTTCAGGGAAGCTATGAAGTAAGATCCAGGCTTTAGAGTCCAAATTGTAGCCTTCGCTGAGACTTCTCTGATTTCGCTCTCCTCGCTAGCTACGTAAAACGCGTTCTCATCCTCGCCTATTATTGCAGGTCTGAATTTGGAACGATCAGCTATTCCAACCAAGTATATGTCCTCCCCGGAGTCGTACCCAACAATTGCGGTGAAAGGTCCGTCCAGTTTAGCGTTCCTATATAAGTAGTCCTTTACCTTTGGTAGTGACGAAGAACGACGGGACGGGTTCAGTATTATCTTCACTGCCTCCTCTATTGGAAGCCCTTCCTCCAATAACTCTTGGAAAAGGAATGCTATTACTTCGCTATCAGTTCCCACAAAACTTTCCCATCCTCTGTTTTGTAGGAACTCCACGTTTGCTCCAAAAGAGCTCACGTCTCCGTTGTGAACTATGGCAATGTTGAATGTGGAGAAAGGATGAGACCAATAAGGATAAAACCCAGGGGAGTTTGTTGGTTGCCTGGTATGGGCTAGCCACATGTCTCCCTCTAAGGCATCTACGTTATATTTTCTTGCAACGTCTATTGGATATCCCACATCTTTGAATACTGACACAGATGTTCCCACGCTATAGATCCTTCCCTTTCCTCTATTGTCATCCCATAGGACCTCGTTTATGTTTCTAATGGCTTTCTTTACTCTGTTGACGTCTCCTAACGTCATTATGGAGCAATTACAGAAGTTTCCTCTCTCGTACGATACGTTAAGCGAGGTAACTTGTAGACCGTGTTCGTTGAGCAGTCTAACAACCTTTGTGGGGTCCCCCTCAACGAAAGCTTTTATCACATAGGAATTCCCTTCTCCCAAATTGAAGGTTGCAAATCCTGCTCCCTTGTCGCTTCCCCTGTGTCTGACTCTCTCTATTGCCCTCACAACCGTAGAGCCAGGTATCTTCTTCGCTGTTTCTTTTCTTATTATGCCAAAAACTCCGCATCCGGAAGGAATCATCATAAACCACCTGCTGGCTTAACTCTCAGGATTTCCCTCGTTTTTGGGTTCAAGTTTATGGCTCTCAAAAGCTCCCTGTTTCCGGTGAGTGAAGATTGAACGCTGTATACGCCAGCAGCCCCTGCTAGAAGGGATATCTCCTTTTTCATCCCGGCTATTACATTGAATGCCCTCTCCTTTAGGTCTCCTTCGCTTCCCTGTCCTATTGCCCTTTCCAGGAGAGAATAAGAGACTATAGTGGAGTCAGCTCCGAGAAGGAGATTCTTGAAGACGTCTGCAGAGTCCCTTAGTTTGCTTGACTTAGCAATGATATCATAATAGTACCTCACTCCGTTTCTCTTTAACGTGGAATCTAATCTAGATATCATGAGCTCCAAATCATCCTTTCCTTCGTCTTCGTCCACTATGAAACCAGGCACATCCAGACCAACTAACCCTTCTACGGCGTCAAGAGAGGATGGTATTACGTAGTACCTCTCTGGAAAAGGTTTTTTGCTCCAAGAGGCAATCCCTTTCCCGTCGTAGGAGAAGGATATATCCTCAAAACCTGGATTTGTTTCGTCAGTGAAGATGGCAGAACTCAAGGCTAGTGAAGCCCAGGAAAAAGCGTTTCTGAACTTCTCTGGAGCACTAGTTATATCATATATCACCGGAAGGGAAAGGTATATTTTTCCATGATTTAGATAGAATGAAGTATCTATATCCTCCCTGTATGGATCGATTGGAGGTCTAGTAACTTGCGCACCGTCAGATCTCAACCAATCGGATATCCTTCCAGGCTTCTCTACGTCAGGAGGTGCAGTACTTCCCATGCTAGTTATTACTGGCTCTCCCTTGTTCATAAGCTCGTGAAGGTAAACTTGAATTCTCTTAGTCCAAAGTTCTCCCTGCTTAACGGGAGAGTCCTCCACACGTCCATCGATTCCCAGTATTGTCAAAGTTTCCTCGCTTAACCCGTTACCGTAAAGTAGGTCTCTTCTTCCTCTCAATTCTCTCACGTTTCTTATTCCTAAGTTGTCCAAGATGTTCATTAGCTCCAATCCGAACCCGTTGATGAAATTAGTGAGTGTCTTCACTCCAAACTCTATATCCATTTCCCTGGTTCCGTCTATCTTGTTTGTCAAAGCAGTGGGACATGATCCTATATGACACTTATGAACCATTACACAGCCCATGGCAATCAGTGCCCCTGTGCCGACGCTGACTACATCTGCTCCTAGAGCAATTAGTTTGGCAGCGTCAGTAGAGGAAGTAACTCTACCAGCAGCTATGACAGTGAACCTATCTCTGAGTCCCTCCTGTCTTAACACGTTATCAGCAGAAGCGACTGCAAGCTCAATTGGTATACCTACGTTGTCCCTAATTACTTGAGGAGTTGCGCCAGTGCCAGCTCCATGGCCATCTATGATTACTCCATCAGCGTTCATTCTGGCTATTCCAGCTACAACATAGGGGATGTAGTTAGTCGCGGCAACCTTAACGAAAACTGGTTTCCCAGTCATGTCCTTTAACGCTGCTATTCTCTGACCAAGGTCTTCTATGGAATAGATGTCGTGATGGGGGGCTGGAGAAATGGCGTCCATTCCCTCGGGAATCCTTCTAGTTAACGAGATTGGCTTCGTTACCTTCTTTCCGGGTAGATGACCTCCAATGCCGGGCTTTGCACCTTGACCAATTTTTATTACAATTCCTAATCCTGCAGTTAAAGTTTTGGCGTCAACTCCAAACCTTGCCGAGGCCCATTGTACGAATATTCTCTTATGTTTTGCCACTTCTGGATGAAGTCCTCCTTCTCCGGTACCAGCCAAAGTACCCGTCATGTCTGCAACCCTCGCTATGGTGATATTAGGATTTCCGCTCAGAGCGCCATAGGACATGTCACCTAAGTAAAGAGGCATTGACATATCTATGCCTGAAAACGAGAATGATAAGGAGGAGGTAGGATTATCCGTCATTTCGGGGTTCTTCTTTAACTTGAACTCTACCTTATCAAGTACCCTGTTTCCATTTCTTTCAAATATTCCTTGAGGTTTTCCCGTCAATGATAGTCTTCTAACATGTTCAATTTTCTCAGCAGTCCAAAGCTCGCTGTCTGTTTGACGCGGAACCGGAAGGTACTTGTTTATTATCATCACGAGAGGTCGCAAGAATGGTATGTAGATTTTCTTATATAACTGTTAATGACAAAACTTTCGAGAAGATTTGGTTAGATTTAATGTAGTTAATAGTTTTATTCTAGCAAACGAAATGGACTTACTATTGAACAAAACACTTGATTTATCAAACTTTTAGTGGGAGTCTAGATTAGGATTTTTACTTTCTTATAATTTAAACTATAATTTAAAACATGATAAATTAGATGACGTTAAATATGTATATTTTTTATATCATTTGTAAGAGGAGAACTGCGTATACTAAAATTTCCTAAATGGAGATCAAAGTAGTAGAGTTATTCGTATACATGTATTGCATGAACGAGTTTGAGCTTTTTTATTTTGTACAGCTAATTTATTTATATTAAATAAAATGAAGAGATAACAAATTCTTTAGATATAGAATCGTGTTCAAGGTGTAAAAGAAAAAGAATTGAGTTTTAACTTGGAAGTTAGCCTAGGTAAGCTTAATTTCAAGTACGTTGCCATTTCCATACCCGACTTGAATAACGTCATCTTTTTTTACCTCTACTGGTCCGACGAATACTCCTGAAGACACATAACCATTTACGTTCCCTATCCTATCTGTAAGCCATCTCAACATTTCAAAAGGTCCTCCAAGAATGAATTCTGGAGAGTCCTCTCCAATTACCTTTCCATTAACCGACATCCATGCTTGTATGGGTAACTTTATAGAATCACCTACAAAAAGCCTTCCAGCTGCTGAATCGTCTGCCAACAATTGATATGCATTTAAATTCCAAGTGTTGAACCTAGTTGAAGGTAATTCCACTCCTATGTAGGTTCCTTTCACACATTCGGGCACGGTTGCAGGATTGCAGTTCTCTGCCTTCAAGACAACCTCTAACTCAGCAAAGTTCTTTTCGAACCATAGCTCTACTTCGTTCACTTTAGTAATCATCTTCTTTGTTAAAACTCCATACATTGGTTCTTTTCCTTTGAATCTTTCTAAGTGTTCCTTTCTAACAAGTGAAATCTTATATCCTCCCAGTCCTTCATCTGCAACTAGCATCGAAGAGAAGCGTAAAAATACATCTCTAGCTTCCTCTTTTGTCACTTCAAAAGGGGGAATTGATTGTTTTCTTTTATATGCTTCGTAAAGTAGGTTGGCTTTATCCATGACTTACATTTTATGAAGTTTTCGACTAAAAGGGATTCGGAACAAAACGTACGTAGAACACGAAAATAATAGAAAGGATAAGAAAAACGTGCGGCCGCCGGGATTTGAACCCGGGACCTCCGGCTTGGAAGGCCGGCGTCCTAATCCATGCTAGACTACGACCGCACTACTAATTACGGGAAGGGGTTAAAAAAATCTTTTCACTTTATCTTTCTTAAGACCAGAACTATAGCTACTATTGCTATTATTAGACCTATTATGCCAGCTATCAGAGCCGCGTATATAAGAGTGGTTGCAGAGCTTACGGAGGACTTTAGTGAACTAACTGTGCTGTTTACGCTTGACAACTCACTCTTCAACGATGATATCTGAGAGCTTAGTGACGATATCTTTGCCTCTAGGTTTGGAACTGTAGTGGAATTTATGTTAGTTACAGTGTTATTAAGAGATATCAGTGTCTTATTTAATGACGATAGTTCGTTGGAGAGAGATGTTATCTTCGACTCTAAGCTACTTACGGTACTGTTCAGAGACATTATGCTCTTGTTAAGATAGCTAGTTGTACTCTCTAGACTGGAAATCTCACTTTCTATTTCAGATATTGTCTTATAGTAGTTGAATGTCGCTGTGACGTATATCGAATATGGCAAACTTGTGTTCATAGAGTTGTATGTAGCTGATGCCTTTATTATCATGTTTAGAGTTGTGTTTGGAGATATTGTAGGAGTGAAAGTTATATTTACTAGACCAGTGGATCCAACAGTTCCAGTATAATCTACTGTACTTCCATTGGGGAATGTAACCATTTCAGTTATCTCAGCACCTTTTGCAGGCATTCCGTCATTAACTGCCTTGTATTCTATTGTCAGAGGAATACCTTGATACACATTTACGAAGTTGTCAGTAGGTGGAGCTATACTCTGCCCGTTTTGGAATACTCCTTCCTCTACTAAAATAAATCCTGTCTTAGGCAATATTAGAGTTACAGGGAAAGTTCCATTTGATGTTACGTTAACCGTAGTGTTTTCAGTTACGTATCCTGATGCGCTTGCCTTTACTATATATGTAACTGGAACTCCGAAGTATGGTACGGTCAAACTTACTGTACCAGATGAGGTAGTAGTTCCAGACGTTACAAGCGCATTGGTTGTTGAATTAAGAACTTCTACAGTAGCTCCAATTATAGGCTCATTTGTCTCATTCTCTACGGTGACTTGTAAGGTAGCTTGTTCATAATGTGGTGGTACTATGGTTACGTTAAATGCAACGGAAGCACTGTATTGGGCATCATTTACTATTATTAAGTAAGTACCAGTTGGATTATCTCCTGATAGGATAGCTCCGCTAAATCCTCCTGTGGAGTTAGTTATCGCACCTATAGAGTTGTATAGCTTAGGTATTCCATTTTCGTAGTGATCTATAGTTATGGTAAATTCAGAGTTTTTGTATGGAGAAGTGAAGGTTAGTGTAACAGTCTGCCCGTATTGATAGACTTGGTTGTTTTGTGAGGGACTATAAATTGTAAATCCACCACCAGTTATTGTAGCTCCAGCTAATAGTCCAGTAAATGAAGTAAATATGAAAGACATTGCAACCAAAGCCATTATTATTCCGATTCTATTTACCTTCATGATTTATCACACATTTAGACATATAAATAATTTATGGAGAGAGAATTAAAAAAATTTATTCCTTACACATATGTTACATTGGCGAACTCGAGGGTTATTGGATACTCAGACATTACCGGTCCGCCAGGATAGGAATATGCTTGTACATATACTGTGTATGTATGTCCAGACGTTAGTCCGCTTATTCCACCTAGGTTGAGTGATACTGGCAGAGATACTCCTGGTGCGAAGAATGGATCATACGTGAATCCCGTAGCTACTCCGAGTACTGCGCTAGATACACTTGCATTATATCCTTCGTGAACTTCGCCTTGCATGTATACGAAGAATGGATAATTTATCACTGGAGTTACGTTAAGGTCTAGCACTAAGTTTCCAGATGTGATCTGTACTGGTTTGCTATATACAAAGGTCTCAGACATGTTACCCATAGTGCCGTTATATAGAGCAGGGTTGTGAGGTACATATACTCCGTCAGGAGATATTCTCAATGGTGCTTCGCTGGCCGGAGTTATATATACTATAGCGCTGAAGTGATCTCCTATTCCATCAGATACTTGTACAGTTACTGTGGAGTTGACAGTCTCATTGACCACTGTTCCATTTTGCAGTCTAATTTGTGGAGCTACGAAATCTTGTACTGGCAGTCCTAAGTTGAGAGTTATTCCGTTAGATACTATGCTCATATTTGGATATGGGTTAGTCGTACTTCCAGGAGTGAACTCTATGTTCAGTGGAGATCCTATGTAATATGGTGCTGCAACACTGTATCTGGGTATTAATGGTAAAGCATCACCGGAGACTTTCTGAGACATCATGTACATGTACTTACCAGTTGTTGTATTCAGCTTGTATACCGTTGCATTTGTAGTGTCAGTAGTAGAATTGTACATTATTGTGACCTTGTATCCATCGGTGGAGGTTATAGTTACCTGGTTAGTCGTTAAGTATGTTATGGAGGTTGGGTTGGTCTGAGCGTAGCTTGGATCAGTTATGTTGATTTCAGGCTGGGTTAGTATTTTTACTGGAATTCTACCTACCTCCACTTGGGTTATGCTTACTTCTTTTATGGTCGTTATTATGAAGTCAACTGTTCCGTTATGAACTGGTTTCTGTAATGTAGCATTCAGATATAACAATGTACTATTGGTGACAGTCTTTCCAGTTATGTTGTCCATGTAGGATATCTTTACTGTGCTTCCGTTAAGCTGCTGTCCAGTTACGTGTAATACTGATTCAAGTCCGGGTATGCTAATCTCTGTCGTGAATACTCCGCTGCATGATGTGTCTTCAGATAGCTCTAGGTTGGGTATTATTGAACTTAGGTTATTATTGGTTAGACGTATATTTACAGTGGTTCCGTTAGCAAAGGTTACTGTTACATTAGTTAGATTACCCACGTATATCCCTTGGGTTGCACCTGGATAGAATAGATATACTGCTGGTTCAACGCTGGTTGTACTTATCTTCAGTATTGATCCTAAAGGTCCACTATAGAATCCGTCCTTTATAGAAACGTTATAGTAGTTAGCGTATATTGGTGCGGTATGAGGAGTTGTTAAAGATGGAACTGCAGATCCATTAAAGGTTATGGTATAGTTTAGTTCATATCCCTTAGTGTTGTTGAAGTAATAGTATACTGCATAGTCAGAGTCTATATAAGATATCACTATTTTTGTATTTGCTAGCTCAGATGGTGGAATACTTACGCTGATTCCAGATACATAACTTATCCCATCTAATTGAGACTGTGTTGGTGTGACGTTGATGGATGAAGTTGGTGATAGTTGCATACTGAGGTTTAGATAGTAGAATGGAGTTGTGTTTGTTATTACGTTCACAGTCTTAGTTTCATACTGCTTAGTTGTGGAATTGTATATGGTCACATTTATTGGTTTAATAGATGGTGGCTGTGGTAATGTGAATAGTCCAGATAGAGAATTTACCAGCTTACCGTTATTGTATATGTATATGTGATATCCAGTGGAATTATAGACTGGGGGTACGTTCATATCATATAATCCGTTAACAGTAGGAGAGTTAATTGGATTTGCAGTAGCATTCGTGTATAGTACATCATCGGGGGCCTTTACTGATATATATTCCTGTCCTAAGCAGAACGGTGAGAATGAGCTAATTGTGGAGTCATTAAGTATATGACTGAACTCTGGAGGTATGACCACAGCTCTGAATGGATATACGTTAGAGAAAGGAATATTGTACTGATCGTATCCTCCTACTGTTACTACTGTGTAATTTGCCCATATTCCGAAGTCTACTAGTGCTATATAGCCTATACCGGTTGCATTTACTAATATTGGTAATGGATAGTTACCAGTGGAGTGATATCCTGCTGCCTGAAGCTCTAATATGCTGGATCCAAATCCTGTGTGCTTGTTATCTTCAATCGTATACGTAGAGAAGCTCATTGTGTAGACGTTTCCGCTCTTAGTTAATGATGCAGTTGCCTCAATTGTCACATTTACCTTATCATATAGATATGGATAGTTAGGTGTGATTGTTAAGTTTAGTATAGAAATGTTATTCAGGGGTACATTGCTAAAGTAGATGGTTGCATTCATTATGTTTTCAGTTCCCGACGCATGTCCTGTCGTTAATAGTGTAGCGTTATCGTTTACTGTTATAACGGTTGAAATATTGTTTACTGTTGGTGGGGTAGAGTTGAAATTATCAGTTGGATACGATGCGTAAGTAGTTGAGTTGCTATTTGGTGTTGTAGATACTGTTCCTACGTAACCAGTTACCTCGCTTACATTTTCAAATGCCGTAGATTTGAATAGTCCAGTTATAACAAAAGGATACATGGTTAGATTGTTGACAACACCTGGTTGGTATATTAATTTTCCACCTTGGCTATATACTTTGACGTATGGTGTATTGGTTTTACTTTGTACTACTTTGAAGTATACGGTCTGTGGGTAAGGTGGAGTATATGTTAAGTTAAGGTATAATTTGTCATAATGAGCGTTTGAATATAAAGTTGCATAATACGCAGACATGTCAGATACAATTATCGATCCATTCTGCCTTCCAGCGAATTCAGTATAAGAACTCTTGGGCATGAATCCAGCTTCCTGCAGACCGTTCTCTAGACCTATAATGGTATTCTTTGCACCTACTCCAAATGTGTAAGCTGTGCCGTTGTAGTAAATTACTATTATGTCACCTATTGATATCTTTGCTGGATCAAATACGTTTGGAAGAGCTACTTCATTTACTGATGTTACTTTAGCTACATATGTTCCGTTTATCAATGCATATATAAAGGTTCCGGCGTTGGGAATTTCACCGACGTATTCTTTGTAAGGTTCTGTAACAGAGGTTGACTCAGTTGCGTTAAGTGCTAATAGTACTGCTCCTAAGCTCGGAGAGTAGTAAGTTATATTGCTTGAATAAGGAGGTACAGCAGTTGATAATGCTTGATAAAGTGTTGTAGTTGCTATCATTGAACCATTCTGAGCGTATAGTGTAATATTAACCTCGTTCTCGAACTGTTGTAGAGCTTTTAAGGAATCTAGGTTAGTCGCATTATGAATGAATAAGTTAACTATTCCGCCTGGTAGTATTCCGTTGTAATATGGAATTATGTTCGTTGCTGGGTCAGTAAATATCGTTGATGTACAAGTGCTGCCGAACATTATAGGATATGTCATAGCCGCAGATGTGGCTAGTGGGAGAACTCCCACTAACACGGACCCTAAGAAAATGCTTAAGAGGG
Organism: Sulfuracidifex metallicus DSM 6482 = JCM 9184; assembly: GCA_032834875.1. Lineage (NCBI taxonomy): Archaea > Thermoproteati > Thermoproteota > Thermoprotei > Sulfolobales > Sulfolobaceae > Sulfuracidifex > Sulfuracidifex metallicus. The sequence continues at coordinate 432,741 of CP135238.1, read as the reverse complement.
CTAGTCCTACTATCTTGTTCATTTGAATTCCCTGCCTTTTCACTCTGGCTAGTGCTATATATACTTTAGTATATCTCTGTATACAAAGAAAAAACACTTAAATTGAAAGAGCCAAAAACTACTATTTCTAATATATCTTGTAATACCAAGTTAGAAAAAAATTAGATATGCTTTTGATATAGTAGTTTGATGGTTGATATACAAAAAGAAGTTAAGATAAGTCAAGGTTCAGTAAGAAATACTTCAGCGTTATTATTATTTGCATTATTTTTTTTAGGCGTATTTATAGGACTGAACCTTTCGCCTCTTCATGCCTCTACCGGCTACTCAGATTTACAACTTGCTCCTTTAACAATATCTGACGTGAACGGCTATGGTTTCGTTCCAACTCAGGGAGATAATACACAGTTTCCAATACTTGTCTTAAATCAAGGAAACTCTCAAGGAAGCGGAGTGATCTATGTAAATGGAGTTGCGGTAGAAACGGTAACAGTAAAGCCTCTTTCTTATCAGGAGGTTGAATTGAATTTGCCAATAGGTAAGAACGTGATAACCTTGAACGGACATAGCTTCACGGTGAATGTAGAGAAGGTCAGTAACCAGATTCAAGGAGTTGTATACATTAATGGTAGTGATGGATTATATGAAACATCCGCATCACCAGGTCAATACTTAAGCTTTAACGTTACGCTAAAATATCAAGCAAATAACCTGACTTCGTTTCAATCTTACGAGGACTTAGAAACTAATGCGTTTTTAAACGGAGTAGAACAACCAACTTCCTTTCCATCTGCTACGCCACAGAATGAGGTGAGTGAGAACGAGTTCATAATAATTCCGCAAGGAATATCTCAAGGTTTATACTACTTCTACGGAGCATTTGATATCAATTATAATGGAAGCTTTGCAGGATACGTTCCTTATTTCGTCATAGTTAACGTTAGTTATGGTCTTTCAGGGCAAGTGGTTCCGACGTATTCTGTCATGGGTCCTAATTCCTCAATGATTTGCGTTCAGAACATAAGCGAAGGATACTTCATTCTGATGAATAATTTAGTTAATCAACAGGATCAAGTTAAAATAATCGAAGGAGGAAATAGCGGCAATTCTACGTTTACTTTCACCAACATGACATATAGTTACGCATATAATTTGCAACCAGATGGAGCAAGCGGACTAATTTACGGTTCTAATAGCAACCTGAAGTTCTATATGACAAGTTCGTTTATGGAAGTCTACGTTCCAGGCTCCGCAAGCCATGGGTTATGGATACAAGTTATAGGGCCACAATATCCTAACGGAGTCACGATATCTGTATTTTCTTCCGCAACCTCGAGTACAACTACAACCTCGTCTTCCACTTCCTCAACCTCCTCCTCAACGTCATCTTCAACGTCATCAACTACAACAGTCCCGCCCGCAACCTCCTCCTCAACCTCGAGTACAACTACAACCTCGTCTTCCACTTCCTCAACCTCCTCCTCAACGTCATCTTCAACGTCATCAACTACAACAGTCCCGCCCGCAACCTCGAGTACAACTACCGTTTCAACTTCTTTATCTACTATGCCATCGTCCTCCTCAAGTTCATCCTCTACTCCAATCTATATTGCAATAATTGTAGTTATAATAGCTGTAATTGTAGCTGGAGTAGTCCTACTTAGAAGGAAGTAAAGTTAATTCTTTTTAAAAAACTTTATATATTTCACTAAATATTTTTGACAATATGATATTCCTCCTTTCTTTTTATATTTTATATTTACAATACTAAAAATCTCGTTATCATGATCTATAATATCTTCAATTCCGCTATGGCTATTAGAATGTTTCAATTTTTACAACGAAGTCATATAGCTATCAAACTATGTGAAAAACATGGTCATTGAAACAAAGTATAGTTGAGGAAGAAATAACTTAGGTAGACAAATTAAATGACATAGTCAAGCTTTATCTTAGTAGTTGGCGTTAAAGAGCATTCTCGTATGGACCGGCCGGGATTTGAACCCGGGACCTCTCGGGTGCAAACCGAGCACTCTTCCAGGCTGAGCTACCGGCCCTCATTTTGTTGTGAGCATCGTTATTATAAAAATCTTACTCATAAGATGATTCATCATTTTCTTAACTTTTTCTTAACTTTAGATTACTGAACATCATTGCTACAAGGAACGACGAGGATTTTATGCTCTCCAACGTTGGATACAACTCCCATTCTAACTCACCGTGAGCTAGCAAGTTCCTCACGTTTATAGCTAACCTAATGGCTAAATCAGCCCTCTCATCTCTTATGAACTTACTTGCCCAAGTGAGTAGGCTTCCCTGAGAGAATGGAAATACCTCGCCATTCACTTTAACTTTGTATATGCTCCACCCTTTCTTTCTAAGGTAAAGCTTAAGTCTTCTGTAGGTCGGGTGTTTAACTTTTACCTTATGGTCCTTGTATTTGATGGTAGTCACATCACCTAGCCAAGTTGTATATAAACTTCTGAGCCCCATCTCCAGGATTAAATATGTCTCTAACGTGGTAACGTGCCTTAAACAAGGGAATTCAATCAACTTGATGGCGGACCTCTGTATTTCAGCGACTTTTTCTGGCAAATCCCATATTAACTGTCCTTCACCATAAACGAAATAAGGAATGTTAGCTAGGAAAATACCAATTGCACTACTCTTTTTACTCTTTATTTCAAACTTACTCTCGCCGATTATGGCGAAATGCTTGTCTCCTTCCTTCATTACATCGAATTTGAATCCGTCTAGAACCTCTTCCAGTAATTGCTGATCACTCTTCTTCCAGTATTGAAAGAAATCCTTTACCGTTGACAGCAACTTCTTCTTGTACACTGTAGGAGACTTTTTACTTCTCATACTTAAACTGTTTCTATGCCAGGAGGAAGAGGTAGGATAGGAGTAGTCATTCCAGCAGGTAATGCCGCTATGGAATATGACTTGTGGAAGATGGCTCCAGATGGGGTCACTATTCACTTCACTAGAATGAAGCCGACCAAGGGATGTGAACCTACGGATGAGACGCAGTTCGAAAGGGAATTAAAAGAAGTGTTTTCCCTCTTGGACGACGTTGCTGAGGCGATAATTTACGGTAGGACTTATGGCACCCATAAACATGCCCACGTAATCAAGAGAGTGGCTACAAAACCCTTGGTTCTTCCAGAGGAGGAAGCAGTTAACACTCTAAGGACACTTGAGGCAAGAAAAATTTTCGTTGCTACTCCTTACATTCAGAAAAGAACCATGGAAGAAGTGAATTTCTTTAAAGAAAACGGATTTGAAGTGACCGGTTACGACGGTTTAAACAAGGTAAGGGGAGTAGACATATCAAACACAGCAGTGTTTACGATTTATAGGCTTGTAAAGCGTAATATTGAGGCTGTAAGAAAAGCCGATGCTGTATATATTGCTTGTACTGCGCTGGCGACGTATGAAGCATCAACTTATCTACACGAGGATTTGGGCATTCCTGTGGTAACCGAGAACGCGGTGGCAATGTTAGGAGCTCTAAACAAAATAGGAGTGAAGTTTTCTCCACCAGGTTTCAGCGTTTGCACCCGGAGATCACAGATCACCTAGTCTGGAAACTCATCATTGCATAGAATTAATAATTAAAATAAAAACAAAGAAAGGAAAAATTTAATGTCGAAAGGAATAAAGCTCACCATTCATAAGGGCAAAGTTGCTTCTCTTTTAATATTTTTCTTCTGGCGTAACTGCAAAGTATACATAGGTTATATGTCTCTTCCTTCTTAGTTAATACTTTTTGTGCATACTCTTTAACGATCCCCCTGAACTCTTCGCTTTCCTCTAGTTTCTTTGTAAGTTCCGTATTTCCCCTTTTCCCGTGAAGGTAATAATTGACATCTGCAGTGGTTATATCAAAAACCTTAGCTATTTCAGCTTGGGTCATTCCACCTTCGTTTAGATATCTTATAAGTAAAACCTTAACTGCTGGTATTACGTCCTTCGTAGCTTTCTCACACGGGATAACTATTCTACCCATAATTAACACACTTTTTTATATGATAGTTTTGTGATCTACGGTTTTAAGATTAGCTTAGTAAAATTTCATTTATTGGATACAAGAAGACAATAATCTTCTTGAACAGAGTTAAACTTAACTTCAGATATCTTACGGTAAACATGTAAAAAGAACAAACTGTACAAATCAAAGTATTTTTAAACATTAGCTTAGAAGGCAAACACTTTAAACATGAAAGGGAAAAATAATAAAATGGGAGAAGGGAGGGTAATTTAAATATTTTATGGTGTGATATGCCATATTTGGCGTGCATGTATACCTTGTAATGAGGTAAGTCTGTCTTTTCACATTATTTTCCCAAATCATTATTTGACAAAAACATTTTCAGGTTATGAAAGAAAATTAGATGTGGAACTTAAAATAAGAAGGGCGTCTATGTCGGATCTTCCGCACTTAACGGAACTTTACGGATCCCTGAACGATGACGATCTATATATGAGGTTCTTCATTTATCATAGAGTATCTGAGGAAGAAGTTAAGAGGATACTTGCTCAGGAAGACCATGTGACGTTGCTGGCTGAACGTGATGACAAGATTGTAGGAGAAGGATCCCTTTTCACTAACGGAGAGTTCAGCTTAGTGGTAAGAAGAGAACATAGAAGAATGGGAGTAGGAACCAAAATTGTAGAGTCGCTAATTGAGGAAGCCAAAGCTAGGAGAATTAAGATGCTAATCTTCTACACTCTTCCTAACAATTATCCAATGATAGCAATAGGAAGAAAGCTAGGTTTCACCCTTAAATTTGATGAGGATGAAGTAATAGGAACAAAGGTTCTGTTATAGATTTTAAGCAGTTCTAAAGACATTTATCTTAGATGACTTCGGCGTCAGACCATCTTGCCAACGAGAGGACCTTCCTGGCTTGGATAAGGACCGGGATAGCGCTAATTGGATTCGGTTTCGTTATAGCTAAGTTTGCGATCTTTCTGAACTTAATAAAGGGCACCAAGGGCGTATCAATCTCATCTTCCGTAATCTACGGGGAAGTCCTGATCTTCATGGGGGCAATTACAATAGCCTATGGGCTATACTCTTACGTGGAAGTGGAAAAGGATCTTCAAGAGGGAACCTATAGGTCAAGGAAACTTGAGAACGGAATCTTCGCGGGTTCCATTATAATCATTGCTTTGGTCATGTCGTTCTTGCTACTTTAAAGTGAAAAAAAGTGAATTTTCACTCAAGCTTATCCTTAGTGATATAACCCTTTCATATATAGTGAAAAGACTTTAAGTTAAATGTGGAAAGTCATTTCGATGAAGTTTGATACCTTAATTGATGTAGCATTACTTGTAACCTCAGTTGTGTTGATATACGTCTCCATGGCTAGTACTGGCAACGCAGTAATATTTTACTCTTATGCTATCTATCCCCTCTTTGCCTTTATAGTTCTCGTATTAATCGTTATGACAAAGGGGCGTTAGTTTTATGGAGGAAGAGAAGAGACTCCTTAAAGAGATAGTATATATAGCAATTGTGGTTGTGATATTTCTAGTCATACTTAGAAACTTGATAACCTCGCCTCCTTACTCTATGCTGGATACTGAACCTCCTCCTCCTTCTCCGTCCTTTCCACAGTTCTTTTCTCCCTCAAATTATGGAACATTTGGCGAAATATCACCTTCGTCCCTTCTTGAGTTCGCATTCACGCTTCTAGGTACCCTTAATGCAGTAAAGATAGAAACTATATTGCCATTCATTATAGGAACTCTAGCTTTTCATTTTATGTCAAAGGAAGTTTACGTAGGACCAAAGAAAATCACACAATTAACGCGGGCTTACAAGAATTTTGTAATTTATGTTTTACCTTTCTTCTTTGTTATAAATCCCATAAACTCGACCTTTCTCTATTTGGGCGACAGCCCCGGTATATTGTTCGCATCGTCCTTCATACCTCTTGTGTTTCTGTTTTCCTATAAACTACTGAAGGAAACCACTTTGAGGAACTTCGCCCTCCTGTCAATTTTTACCGTCGTATCCAACTTGGTTTACTTTGAAGGTTTTCTATTCTCTTTTATATTTGAGTTTCCTATTCTTTTATTATCTTTATTACAGAGAAAATTTAGAGTATCTTATCTCCTTATAACTTCCATTGTGATATCATTCATGTCGGAACTTTCCGAAGAACTTTATACATATCTTGTAGTAGTTCCTTCTGTATCTGCACCATTTAAAATAACGTATGATATTTTCATTTATTCAGTAATTGTTTTTTCAATTATTGTCTCGATTGTTTTATTGACGTGGAATTTCAGGCTATCTAAGGAAAAAACGAAGGACATGACGATTCTTTCTTTGATTCTAACCTCTTCGCTCGTTATGTTTCTGTTTCTCTTTCTATTACACTATCCGATTAAATTGCCCTTGATAGGCTCATTGATCTTGACCATTACAACGTTTCCGCAGAAGGTTTTCCTCTTTTCTTTCGAACTCATACTTTTAGCTTTACCTTTCTTCAGGTTTACTTGGTTAGTTTTCCTGATAATCTTGATTAGCGTCTTCTTTCCAACTTATTCTCCCTTGAACTCTACTTATCAAGAGCTATCCTTTTCCACAACAGGCCATGAAGTTATACCTCAGTTCTATCAGGTTTATGGGTACCTTGAATCCAAGGATCCGTATTATCTAATAGTTCAGCCAGACCGATGCGTTATACCCACCAGACTATCGTTCCAAACATGGCCTGGATTCGTGGATTTAGCGTATTATAACTCTCAGATAGCCCAAATGACGGAGAATTCGTCTTATGGAATAAAGTACGTTATAACGTTCTCTCCTATAAACGATTCCAACCTAACTTTAATAACGGTCTTCAAGGGTGACCCCTCTGTTTACTTATACAAGAATAACTTATATCAAGGTTTGATCCTTTATCCCAATGGTACTGGAACTGGAGGTAATTTCAGTATAGAAGGAGATAAGATTATAATTAACTTGGGTAATAATTACACCGGCAATGTAATTCTTCTTTTCCATCATTCGTATTTCTGGGACACTAATAACTATCATAATTTAGTGGAGGTATACGTTGAGAATGGAAGAGGCACGGCTTACTTTTCGTCTTACTTCTCATTTCTCTATATTACTTTATCTATCTCAGCAATTTTCTTTATTTTACCATTTATAATGCTTTTATACTCATTTATTAAAAAGAAGACTTGAAGGATAGAAAGGATAATAGTGTCGAAGCGATGGATAACGAAAGAAAAAGGAAAAATATAATGATAATAATATGATGCATTTCATCGTCAGAGTTCTAAATCTACATAAATTGTGCACTTTTCGGAAGACTTAGTCGAGGTTAAACCTAGCTTATAAAATCCCACGTTTTTATAATTATTATGATAGACAAACTGATGGATAATGTGAAGACTAAGATCGTTGTAACTCTTGGTCCTTCATCCATAGATAAGGTTCAAGAAATTGCGAATTTCGTTGACATATTTAGAATAAACTTCGCCCATGGAGATGAGGATTCTCACAAGCTTTACTTCGAAAAAGTCAGGAACACTATGTCATCAGTTCTAGTTGATCTTCCTGGACCCAAATTGAGGATAGGAGAGCTTAAGGATAAGTTAATTTTGAGGAAAGGAGACGACGTTGTCTTTTCTCAAAGCGATGGAATACCAGTTGAGGATCCCCTATTTTATGAGGCAGTTCAGGAAAATCACGACATTCTCCTGGCTGATGGAACAATAAGGGTCAGGATAACCGAAGTTGAAAAGGATAAGGTTAAGGGAAAGGTATTGGAGGGAGGTACGTTAACCTCTAGAAAGGGTATAAATATACCAGATGCTAAATTGAAAGTAGGTTTAACCGACAACGACGTTAAGCTTATGAAGGAAGCAATCAACTTAGGAGCTGACTTCATAGGGTTATCTTTCGTTTTGAGTTCAGAGGACGTTAAGAGAGCCAAATCAATAGTAGCAGATAGAGCGTGGATAATTGCTAAAATAGAAAAGAAAGAAGCCGTAGATAGAATAAAGGAAATAGTTTACGTTACAGACGGAATTATGGTAGCTAGAGGAGATCTTGGCGTAGAGATAGGTCTTCAAAACTTGCCAATAGCACAGAGAAGAATAATAAGGCTCTCCAAGGTTGCAGGTAGGCCTGTAATATTGGCAACTCAGGTCTTAGAATCCATGGTAAACAGCCCAATTCCAACAAGGGCAGAGGTTATAGATGTAGCTAACTCGATCGTTCAAGGCGTTGATGCAATCATGTTAAGCGATGAGACGGCAGCGGGGAACTTTCCCATAGAGAGCGTAAAATACTTGCACGATACGATTAAGGCTGTAGAACCTCATGTAAGATCTAGAAGACCGAAGGGAACTAACAACGAGGACGACGCAATAGCTTTGGCTGGAGTCAATGCTGCAGACGTATCCTCAGCAGTTGCAATAGTGGTACATAGCAGAAGCGGAAGTTCAATAGTCAGGGTATCTAGGTTGAGACCTAAACAGCCCATAATAGGTTTGTGCCCTGACGAGAGTCTTGCTAGGAGACTTAGATTATGCTGGGGAGTGTCTCCGATAGCAATACAAAAGGCAGAGAGCGTCAATGAGGTGATCGAATTAGCTGAAAGAAACTTGATCAAGGACTTAAAGGGTAAAATAGTTCTTCTTGGAGGAGACCCAGCACAGGAGGAGGGGAAGACGAACTTCCTCATGATTATGGATAAGACTTAGTCTTCTTTTTCTACATGCGCTTGCTTGTAGGGCACTATGTTTTTTATTCCTTGACAAATCTTGAAAGATAACCGTAATCTTTACGTCTATCATAAACTAAGTCCGCAGCTGCCTTTCCTATTGCTGGGGCGTAGCTCCATCCTAGCCTACACGCTCCTGTGGAGATTATCACGTTTCCTACTTTTCCAAGAATTGGGAATCCGTCTGGGGAGCAAGGTCTGAATCCACTTTTGATGTCAATGATCTCCTCAATTTTTATTAAATCTGAAGAAGAGTTCAAGATCTCCTCCCTTCTATCTTGAGCGGAAAAATCTGCGTCAAAGCCTCCTGTCAACTTTACGTGATCGTCTAAGGGTGAAATTGCTATTCCTCTTTTAACGTGAACGAAAGGATAGTTTAACACTGGTTTCCCCTTAACTCTGAATCCAACTCCTCTAAAGGCCGTAAGCGGAACTTTTATGAATTCCCTAGAATTCACGCCTGCGGTTACTATTACAACATCATATTTCCTGGTTCCTATTTTACCTTCCTTTATATGTGATACTTCCTTTTTAACTACCTTAGCGTTTATTTCCTTTTTCATTCTCTCTATAAAACTCTCAGTGGACAGCCTTGAAAGTTCTGGAAAAAATATGCCTCCAGCGAATCCCTCAATGTCCACTTCCTCAAACTTGTTCTTGAAAGGAGATTTCCTTTCCTCCTCCAGACCCTTTTCCAAGTCCTGCGTTGAAGAGTAAACTTCAAGCAAACCGTCCTCCTTATACATGAAGTCGTTTCTCTCCTCTGCCATTCTCTTATACTCGCTTAAAGAAAACGCAGCCATTTCTCTTACTGTATCCCAAGCATCCTGCGGAGGTTTTCTTTCAAGTTCTCTTAAAAGAGTTAAAAGCCAAGACTTGTCAACTTCCTTTAAAGTTGTTACTCCTTCCTTTCTGAACTTCAACATCTTCTTTATCATGGAAAGAGAATTTATTTTGTCAAATCTGTAAGGTTCAATTAAACCTGCAGCATGGACTGAACCAAAGCCTAATTCCTCTTTTTCGAAGATCGTGACTTCCTCTTCCTTCAGATAGTACGCCGCAAAAAGACCTATAATCCCTCCTCCGATTACGGCAACTTTCAACTGAGTTCATGAATAATTTTCTCAGCTTCTAATTTAACTTTGCTATCCTCCTTAGTTAGCTCCTGTAAATACGGCAACATGTTCCTTAATTCTTCCTTCGAGAAAAGCCTCGTTGACAACGCGTTTTTCCAAGCCGTGACCCTTATAGAAGCCTTCTCAGCCTTCAACAAGTTCATGTAACGCGGTTTGTCCTTTTCAGTGAAGATACCCTCTTTGACTAGCTTCTGAAAGAGCTTCCAAGCCTTCTTCCTTATTGTGGGATATCTGCTTTTTAACAACCTCCAATACGAGTCCCTTACGCTGTAAATGTAACCCCAGTCCACTATTCCCTTCTCAACCAGAAGGTTTACTCTCTGCCAAGCCGACCACTTTATTGTGTCGGATCTAGCTTTCAACGTCCTCTCTATCCCTTTTACGTTAAGGTAAACTAGCAAGTCAAGATGGGACCAAGCGTCCTCCCTGATTCCCTCCAAAGAATTCCAAAGTAAAGATCTGAGATATAGCCTACTCTTTATCAATGGGAACAAGTTGTCATTCTTCATTCTTTCTACAGCGTTCCAAGCATTCTTTCTCTTCCTTGGATCAGGGTCCTTCAATGATGATAAGATTTCCCTAACCGACATCCTTAACCACCCGTAGCTACAAGGTAAACCGTGAGGAAGTCCCCATCCTTTACCTTATCGTCTTCAGGTATTGGGATTTCTCCCCTTACTACTACCGACCCCTGAGGGATGTAACCGATCTTCTTTAACACTTCCCTGACGGTTGAACCTTCGTCTATCTCCACTTCAATGATCCTAGATTCCTTAATCAGATTAACTGTAACTTTCATAATTGTCTAAATTTTCTTGTAGCTAAAAGTTTACGGATTTTCCTGTATCAATTAGATTTCTTAATGTCTTCACAGCTTCCTCAAGTTCGTTTTGGTCTTCAGAATAAGCCGATAAGTTGTTTGAATAGAAACAAGGTCTCTCAGAGTCCAATCTCAGTTTTCCGCATATTCTGGTCCTGGCGAATCTACCTTTCTTGATTTCTTCAATGGAGAAGTTTTTGTATACCGATATAACTCCCTTCTTGGTTACTATGTTTCCCATGAACCTTCCCTTTATTACGTCTGCTACGGTAATGTACGCTGACAATTTGACGTTATCTGCCCTTCGCATTATTGGTATCATTAGAGGATTAGCGTCTATGTATCCCTTGTCGAAGTCAACCTTAAGCCTTGTTTCCTTACATTCTACGGATTCAACGATGATCTCGGTTTTCGAGGCTTTAATAACGTCTTCCCAGGATACATCGCCTGCCTCTATTGAGGCTTCCTCGAATAGAGCTACTGTATGCCCTTCGATTGATATACCAATCTTGTAAAGCTCCGTATCGTAAGTTAAATCATCTATTTCGCCGGAAAACAGCTTTCTGGTTAACGAGTTCAATTCTTCCTTAACTTCTCCTGAGCTTCTTATGACTCTAAATGATCCGAAGCCGTAGGCAGGAACATACATCATTAAGTACCCGTTTATATAAACTGTGTGATTGCCTACTTTACCCTCACGAAGGGCGGAGAAAAGTTGCTCTATGGAATTCATGTCTAGACCTTCCTCTAACGTGATCTCGAATCCTCTTCCCTTGACTATCCTCTTATTTTCACCCTCAATTGTGAAAATTGGAGGTTTCTCATTATAGACGTAAGCTTGATCCTTCAACATTCCGTTTGAGCAAACTTCCATATTAGAAAGATGAAGTGGCTCTATATTTAGCCATGTTAAGAGCCTTCTTGTAACAGTCTAAGACTGAGTTAGTAACAGACCCCCAAGTGAATTTCTCCTCTACCCTCTTTGATGCATTGTTTCTAACTTTTTCCCACAGATTAACGTCGGCTTGTTTCACGGTTCTTAACCTAGATAAATGGCTAGGATCCTTGGTCTCTGTCCCTTCAGCTAAGTGAAGGGAATCCATTATGGCGATAGCTAAATCACCGATGCTCTCTGGAGTTACTAACATTCCAGTTCCGTTTTCCTGATCTGCCCTTAGATCTATTACACTTTCCCTTAGACCGCCAACTGCGTAAGCAATAGTAGGCGTGCCAACCGCCATAGCCTCTATTGCGTTTATTCCGAAGGGTTCCCATCTTGACGGAACGATGAAGGCGGACGAAATGTAGTGGAATACCTTATACATGTTATAATCGAATCTGCCAAGAATCAGCCTGACATTATCCCTCAGTTCTGAAGCTCTGTCTATGAGATCCTGCATCAGCCCATAATCTCCTATAGGAATTCCTAAAGCTATTAGCCTTGCGTTATGGACTTCATTAACAACGTCCTTCATAGCTCTAAGTAAGAGGTCTAGTCCTTTCTGGAAGGATAGCCTTCCAGTGAAGAGCAGCATCGGTCCCTCCCCCATGTCATCGAAGGTCCAGTCATCTCTTATACCTAGAGAACGTCTGGCGTTCCACAGCATGTTTCCAGTAGTATAGTCGTCAGGAATCACCTTAAGATTGTGCAAGGAGGAGAGCAACTTAAGTCTGCCTTCCCTTCTATCCGTTGTGGATAAGGCTTTCTCAGTCAAAGACTGTGCTTCTTTTACGTTCCAATCAGTACCATTATATTCGACGCAACTCTTATTCTCTATCCAGTTCCCCACGAAGTTATATACATCGTATGTGAGATAACTGTAGCTTACTGTAGACACAACGTCTGCTTCATAACAGCCAAACTTTTCTATGGAGCCTTGAGCTAGAGTGTCCCAAACGTAGGAATACTTCATCAGGGAATGTTTGGAAACCATCCACACATAATGGTAACTGTCTTCTAACCCGCTCCAATCTACTGAAGGGTAATGCCACGGAGCCGAAACCTTGTTTAGCAAATGTATTGTGAAAACCATGGGTATAACTACTCTCCTATCTTCGAGCACTTGTTTCAGCTTTACGGCTCCAACCACTGAGTGCCAATCGTTAGCGTGGACTAAATCAGGCAAATTGTCAGGCATATAGTGAAATACCAGCCTTTCTATTCCCTTAGTAAAGAGAGAAGACTTCTCCATGGCGTTCTCGTAAATGTTCCACGAGTCCAAGATCTTACCTGTATTGTAGTCAAGTCCCTTAACCATGATCAATTTAAAACCGTCAAGTTTTCCCTCCTCAAAGCCTACCTTATAGTGGTAATACTTCCCATCAATTCCACGTCTATCTCCCTCTGCAGATATCCCCATATCCATCAATGACAGCATCGATCTGTAGTTCCCGTTCATGTGCCTACCGTGCGATGGCATGATTACAGTTACGTCGTATCCTCTGGTCGCCAGTTCCTTGCTGAGATAATAAACTACGTTCCCCATCCCACCTACTCCGGCAATCTTGAACAGCTCAAAAGAAATGAACCAAAGCTTCTTTACGTCATCAGGTATCCATATTGACTCAATTCTCTTGAGCATCGTCTAACCACCTCCTCAAGTTAGCCTCGTGAGATTTAAACTTGGGTTCTCTCTTCAATATCTCCATGAACTCCTTCTGATTCCAAGCAACGGAAGAGCGCTTATCCATTGAAGTGAAGAAGTACGGCTCATTCTTCACGTTAAGCTTGTGTAGTTCTTCGTCAAGGAATACATTGATGGCAAAGAACTCATTGATGAATGCATCTATTGGAGATCCGAAGGCGTTAAAATAAGAGTGTACTTCAGCAGGTCCTCCTTCTCCAAGGAACATGTAATAATAATTGTCACTAGTAGTGAAGTACTTCCACAACTTCAATCTCTCCTTTCCAAGTTCCTTTGATGGCATTTCCGATCTTCTCACCATATCATCGTAAGCCCACTGCATTATGTTACCCAGCCAACTGCTTTCGTCCTTTCTTATATCAGCCCAAGACGTAGTCCCCTGGAACTCAAAGTTATCATAAACGTCTTTTGAAACTTCCTTAGGAAGAGTCATAGAAACTCCCTCTCTATTAAGCGAGGAGGGAAGCCACCTCAGGAACTCCAATATTCCCGTTGACTGATCATGATGCTCCCCAAACGTTTCGTAATCAACGAATATTAACCCATTCTGTCCCGGGGTGCTCTTAACCCAACTGGAGAACTTATCTGCAGTCAACGGGTATTGATCCCAAGCCTTATTGGAAAATCTGAACGCTATATCATCACTGAGTCTATAATTCCTGAAGAGAATGGAAACATCACTATCCTTGTGTTTATAAACGTAGTTTGGATTCTTTCCTCGTAGTTCCCTCTCTATCCCTTCACTGAGTATAGCGTTGAACCCCATCTTTCCAGCCTCATCTATGATCCTGTTGTTGGTCAGTAGTTCTGTGTTCTCAAAAGTCCTAGGCGTCTGCTTAAAGTAGGATCTTATCAGTTCTGCGTGTTCCTTGACTTGATCCCTCCATTCGGTCAAGTCCTCCCACATAGACGTCACTGAATGGTAATACGTTTGAGCCAAGAATTCTACATTATGAGTATATGATAACTGTTGGAACAGCTCTATTACGTCCCGACCCCATTTCTCAGCTTGTTCCAGAAAGGTTCCACTTATTGAAAAGAAGAACTTTACATCCCTGCCTTCCTCTTCACCCCGCTCAATTTCCTCCAGAATTATGCTCGTTGCAGGAACGTAACATCTCCTCCTTACCTTCTCGAAAATTTCCCTGTTAACCTTCATGTCAATAAATCTCTCCTCCAAGTATCCTCTGTAAATTGGATTCCAGAACATGTCCCTCCTTATTCTGAAAGGTTGATGTACCTCAAAGCCTACAGTTAATTTGTTCATGACTGTTTATATGTGGTTATCGATTATTAATAATCATGAACTGGAACCTTTACGACGTAAAGGTCATAGTGCCAATAGGAGGCGAAGCCACAAGGCTTAGACCACTAACTGTAGAAACGTCTAAAGCTACAGTCAGATTACTCAATAGACCTTTAATAGAGTTCCCCGTGGCAGAGTTAGCCATGCAGGGCTTAAAGGAGTTCATCTTTGGGGTTAAAGGTTACATAAACTATAGGTCACTGTTTGATACTTTCAAGGAGGGGGTAGGGTTCTCAGCTAGGCATAGAATAAAGCCACGAGTTCATTTCAAGTACCAGCCTAGGGTTGATAGCATAGGTAACGCAGACTCGGTTAGAATAAACATGGAATATTATAAGATCCAGGAGCCGGTGCTCGTAATACAAGGGGACAACATTTTCAGGCTTGATGTGAGGAAGGCTTTAGAATATCACGACAAGAAGGAAGCAATGATGACCATAATCCTCAAAAAATGGGAAGACGTCAGAGAGTTCGGCGTGGCAGATCTAGACAAGGAAATGAGGATAAAGCGTTTTGTGGAGAAGCCTAAGAGACCAGAGGATGCACCTTCCAATCTAATCAACACGGGAATTTACATTCTATCTCCCGAGATTAGAAAGGTGTTTAAGAGCGACAAGATGTTGGAGATGTTGAAACAAGGCAAAATGGACTTCGGTAATGATGTCATACCCTACATGATAGATAGGGGTTACCCCGTTTACGGTTACGTAACGGAGGATTTGTGGTTTGACGTTGGTACTCCAGATAGATACCTTGATGCGATGATTACCTTACTCAGGGAATTACCTGATAAGGAAATAGAAGGAATGAGAATAGATAAGGATAGAAGGATTTTCGTTCAGGGAACAAGTCCAGATTCAGTTAGAAGAAGGAATATAATCAGGAATAAATACAGAAAGGGAAAGATATCCATAGAAGGTAATGTTCTAATAGGAAGACATTGCCAAGTAAATGAAGGTTCGCATGTGGAAAATTCTACAATAGACAACTTCACCATCCTAGGTAAAGGTGTAAAGGTCATCAATTCCTCTGTAATGGATAGGGTGTTTCTAGGCGACGGCACTATTGTGGAGAATTCCATTATAGGAAGGCATGTGGAAGTGAGGTCGTCCCTCGGCAAGCCAGTGAAGATAATAAATAGCGTCATAGGGGACGATGTAGTTATAATGGCAGGAGTAGAGCTAATAAGGTCTAGGGTTTACCCACACAAAATAGTTAATGAAGGTAGCAAGATGAATGATACGGTGCTAACGTGAATGAGGGTAGCTAGCCTGGGGAATGGTAACCTTCTCGTAAACGTTGATGAAAAGGGAAGAATAATAGACCTTTATTACCCTTACGTCGGAATGGAGAATCAGACCTCTGGAGAACCAGTAAGGATGGCCGTTTTCAGCGAGGGCGTTACCAGCATAGATGATGAATGGAAAGTAGACGTAGGTTATCTTGACTCAACTAACATGATCGAGGTTAAGCAGAACTTAGAAAAAATGAAACTTTCTCTCTTGACCTATTACTTTCTGGACAATGAAGAGAATACACTTTATGCTCTGATAAAGGTATTCAATGGTACAAATAAGAAGAGGGATGTTAAGCTATTCTTCATTAATAATTTCAATTTGTACTCCTCTCCATTTGGTGATACTGGATTTTATGACCCGATCACCCAATCTGTGATACATTATAAGGCAAAGAGGTACATAGGCGTGAAGCTGTTCTCCACCTCCTCCTTTACGGAGGAATATCAAATCTCGAAGGGAGACCTAATGTACGACGTTTATGATGGCAAATTGGATGGAGGAACAATAGCCAACGGTGACGTAAACTCCGCGGTTGCTGTGAACCTGACCATAGACGCGGGAAGTTTCTCCAAGGCTTACTTCACCTTGTCGTTCTCCAGGGGATTGGAGGAGCTTAGAAGGATGCTCAGGAAGGTAAACTTCGCCCAAGTGGAAACTTCCTTCACCCTTAGCTACATGTTCTGGAAAAATTGGCTCTCAAAGAGTTCATTTAAGTTTAACGACGATAAACTGAGGAAGCTTTACAACATTAGTCTCCTCACCGTGAGGAATCACATGGATGCTAGGGGTAGTATGATAGCCTCGTCTGATTACTCCTTTGTTAAGGTTTACGCGGACTCCTATCAATACTGCTGGCCAAGGGATTGTGCGTATGGAGCTTATGCACTAGAAGTTTCAGGCTATAGAGACCTTGTAAATAGACACCTCAAGTTCGCTGAGTGCCTTCCAAGTAGTGAAGGATTCCTTTATCATAAGTATAACCCTGATGGCACGCTTGCCAGTTCGTGGCATCCTTGGGTAATGGACGGCAAGCCCATTTATCCTATACAAGAGGACGAGACAGCGTTACCGATCTGGTTAATGGGTGCCCATTTTAAGAATGGAGAAGACATTGATGAAATAGAGAAACCTTATAAGAAGTTTGTGAAGGGTTCCATGAAGTTCCTTATGGATTACATGGAGGAGGGCTTACCAAGACCTTCATTTGATCTATGGGAGGAAAGATATGGCGTTCATACGTTCACTGTAGCCACAGTTTACGGAGCTCTTCAAAACGGAGCCATAATGGCTAGAGCAATGGGAGATGAAGTATTAGCTGAGGACGCCATAGAGGTTGCAACTTCGCTTAAGGAAGTTGCAATGAAGAAAATGGTTTACAATGGAAGGTTTATACGGAGGATCGATGAGAAGGGAGAGAAGGACTTAATAGTTGACGCAAGCATGTACGCCCCTTACTTCTTTGGCATGGTTAAGCCAGACGACCCTGTCATGATGAAGACAATTCAGGAAATCGAGGGTAAGCTTAACGTAAACGGGGGAATCATAAGGTATGAGAACGATTTCTACCAAAGGAGAAAGAAACAGCCAAACCCTTGGATAATAACTACCCTCTGGGTTGCGGAGTATTACGCTGATCTGGGAAAGATTGATAAGGCAATGGAGTACATAAACTGGGCTTCTAGGAAGGCAATTGCTTCTGGCTTGTTACCGGAACAGATAGATCCTGAAACTGACGAACCGACGTCTGTGACACCTCTGGTCTGGTCCCACGCCGAGTACATAATAGCTATTAACAAGGTAATGAAAGTTTAATAGTTAGCAATGATCCTCCCCGACGATTGCGAAGACAAAGAATGGGTTATTCCCACAAGGACGGGAGGGTATTCTTCCTCCACCGTTTGCGGGGTAAATTCCAGAACTTACCACGGCTTCCTTATTGTACCTCAGAATTCTCCCCACTTCAGGTTTCTCGTGCTTTCGAAGTTTGAGGATTTCCTTAGAGTTGGAAGGGAAGAGATACCCCTGAATACGAATCACTATCTAGGAGGATTCTTTCCTGACGGATATAAGTTCATAACTCGTTTTGAAAGAGGAAGGAACTATGTTAAGTGGTATTATCAATACGGAACTATTGACGTAGAAAAGACTCTCGTCGTAAATCAGTTCTATAACTCCGTTGATGTGACGTACAGGACAACCAAGGGGTCCTTCAGGATATGTCCACTGATCACATACAGAAGCCATCACCTAACTTGGAAGAACAGACAAGGTTTCTTTGTCATGGAAACGCAAGGAAACAGGATCAATATACTTTTCGAGAACAAGCCTATTCTCTCTTTTGAGATAGACGGAGAGAACAGAGTCGAACCTACTGGTTATTGGTACTATAATTTCATGTACAAACTTGACAAGGAAAACGGCTCCAACTTTGAGGAGGATCTTTACAATCCTTTCTGTATCTATTCTCTAGACAGTCATATAACCATTCACGCCTACAGTGGCGAGAAGCCTGCAACGTCTCCACCTAAAGGTTTACACAGGGATCCAGTGAAGTTAATAGGCGAAAACGGGCTGGACTTCCTAGTTAAGGGAAATAGAGGATGGGCTATAATTGCAGGGTATCACTGGTTCGATGAGTGGGGAAGAGACACATTTATCTCCATGGAAGGAATTTTGCTCATGAATAACGAGACCGAAGCTGTGTTACAGATATTGAGAAGGTATTTCTCTCTAGAGGAAAAAGGAATGTTACCGAACGGCTACATAGACTACAACGGAGAGCCAATTTACAGAGGAGTGGACGTATCATTATGGGGGATAAATGCGGTCTACAAGTATTTCTTATATACTCATGATAAGGACGCTGTGAAAGAGCTCTTCCCTGTCATGCAAGACATTGTGGAGTGGTATGACAAGGGAAATGGGATCGTTTATAATAAGGGGGGGATTATATTCCATCGTGGTGCACCAAGAACTTGGATGGACGCACAGTACGACGGTGTTGTGGTTACTCCTAGGGAAGGGGCTGCGGTTGAAGTTAACGCACTTTGGTATAACGCTCTAAAGGTGATGGACTACCTTTCTAACGTAACTGGACTGAGTGACGATAGATACGGCAAAATGGCTGAAGAGACGAAGAGGTCCTTCGTTTCCACGTTCGAAGGCGAGAGGTTCCTTTACGACGTTGTCGATTGGGATGGAAAGCCTGACAGATCATTGAGACCTAATCAGATATTTGCAGTTTCCCTTCCTTTTCCCGTTGTGGAAGGGGACTTAGCTAAGAAGGTAGTTAATACAGTGGAGGATTCGTTGTTTAGACCTTACGGGTTAAGTTCCTTATCTAGAGAATCTCCGCAGTATAAGCCGGTCTACAAAGGAGATAGGGCGTCTAGAGATAACGCTTACCATAACGGACCAATATGGCCTTGGTTATTGGGAAGCTTCATAGACGCTAAGGTTAGACTTGAAACTAATCAGATCGTGTTAAAGCTACTCATAGACCAGTTAAGACCATTGATGTCATTGGCTGAAAAGAACGGCGGGTATTTGCCAGAAATATTTGATGACGTTCCACCTTATAAGTCAAGGGGTTGTATGGCTCAAGCTTGGAGTAACGCCGAGGTTTACAGAGGGATCACCAAATTAATCAATTTATAGGACCAAGTGATTATGTCAGACTTTACATAAAAATGGTCTTTCTCGAAATGGAGATATTTCACTTTAATTTGAAGCGAAAATTCTTAGCAGATTTCTTTCTTTTTCTATATATATAATATTTGTGTTTTTATGTTTTTAAGAATTAAGTTTTACTTCGAATACACATTCATTACTATTCTGTTTTTCTGTAGCCAATATTATCATTTTTTTTAAGAGTTTAACAAAAATAAATTGTTTAATTTGAATGATATAATCATAAAAAAGTATAAGTTATCTACAACAGTTAAAGTAAATAAAAACGAGTTTAAATATGCTAAAACAAAATATGAAAGTATGGCACAACCTAAGGAGAAGGATGCAATAATTGAGAAACTGGATTCTCAATCTACTAGTTCTCTTTATTGGAGCCTAACCATCTTAGCTACAATAGGAGGCTTCCTCTTCGGTTATGATACTGCAAACATAGGCTCGGCTTTAGATCTAATGGGAAGCGTCTTCCCTGGTCTTTCATCTCCTTTAGTTGAGGGATATCTAGTTGCAGGAGCTTCCTTAGGAGCTGCAGTTGGTGCCATAATAGCAGGTCCAATAACAGACAGATTTGGTAGGAAGTCAATGCTGATCATTGATGCCGCTATATATGCTATAGGGGCAATAATTTCAGCATTGACTATTAACGTACCAATGATTCTAATTGCTAGGACTTTCATAGGACTAGCTATTGGAGCTGACTCTGGAATAGCTACGGCTTACATAGCGGAATATGCACCCAAGTCTAAGAGGGGATCCTTGTCTATTCTGCAGCAATGGATGATTACAATAGGAATATTAGCTGCATATTTGGTTGGTCTGGCTACGCTTTATCTACTTCCTTCCTTCGCTTACTCCATTGATTGGAGGATCATGTTAGGAGTAGCTGCTATTCCAGCTTTCATAGGTTTAGCTTTCAGGTTTAGAATGCCAGAGTCCCCAAGATGGTTAATACAGAACGGAAAATTCTCAAAGCTGAAGAAAGATCTTGCAAAGCTAGGTATAAACGTATCTGAGGACGATCTAAAGAGCATAAAATTACCGAAGGAGAAAGTAAAGAGCAAAGTAACCCCTGGCATAAAGAGGGCACTCTTAATAGCCGGCTTGTTCATGGTATTTCAACAGATAACTGGGATAAATATTCCATTCTACTATGGTCCTACTATACTTTCAAAGTTCTTCTCAGGTAGCGGTGCATTATCCTCCATTGAAGCAGGAATAATGGCAACTACTGTTCTAGCTATAATTAACGTAGCATCAACATACATAGGTTTCAAGTACATTGATTCATATGGCAGAAAGGCAATTGCAAGGCTTGGATACGCGGGAATGGCTGTTTTCATGGCATTGGGTATAGCAACTTTCTTCACGACTACGGGCATTGTTAAAACCATAGGTTTAATGGTAGCTTTCTCAGGATTCATAGTGTTCTTCGCCTTTGGTGTAGGAGGAACCGGTTGGCTAATTCAGGTCGAGTACTTCCCAACAGAGTTCAGAGGAAGGATGGCTGCAACTGTGGCATTCATCGATTGGATGGCGAATTTCGCAATTACTGAAATATTCCCCGTGATGGATTCGAGCGTTGGGTTGGGAGTTAGTATGGGAGTATTCGCCGTGCTTTCTATAATGGCAGTAGCATTCGTTATGACATCAATGCCTGAAACAAAGGGACTTTCCGTAGAGGAAATTGCTGAGATGTTCGATAAGAAGGCAAAACATGTAGAAAGTGAAGAGACTAGCAGATCGTAAAGAGATGTATTTTTTTCCTCATTTTCTTTATTACCTCTAGTCTTTCTTTATCTATCCCTTCTTTTTTTCTTATTGTATAGAGGTAAAGTGTGTTTATTACCTTCTATCTTCAGGTTAGATTTAAATAAATGATGTGAAATAGTGATTTTAGATGCCGTGGTAGTCTAGTGGCCTAGGATGGGGGCTGTCGAGCCCCTGACCCGGGTTCAAATCCCGGCCGCGGCGCTATTTTACGTTTTTCCTTTATCATTTCTTGAAAAAATTGATCGTGACTCAGCATCCCAGGAGATAAACGTAGTTCATGTCTTTGGTAAAGATAATGATAATATCATAAAGTAAACAAGAGAAGACTATAATATCCCGAAGCAGAGGCCAATAAGATACAGCAAAAGATTTAGTGTGAAAAAATATTCAACATATAAAAATAACGCATCAATGTATGGTTAACGAGAATTTCTCCAATTGTCTCTTAACTTCGTTCACTACCTTTTCTGTTCGTGACCTATAGAATATTAAGTCTATGAATTTTTTCTCCTTCACAGACCACATAAAGGAGTCCACTTCGCAATCTCTGTTGAAACCTAGATTTTGAAGCAATCTCTGAGACCTAATATTTCTACTGTCAACCCATGCAGTTAGTATTTTAACGTCAACAGCTCGTAGGAGTTCATTGAAAATTACGTAAATTAATCCCTTACCTCTAAAGTCCTTTCTCACAGCATAAGCTATTTCTCCTACGTGAAATTGCCTTTCCATTCCAAAGTATTTGCCCTTAATTAATTGAATGAAACCTACTACTTGATTAGTCTGTGCTAAGATCATAGTGGTCTGGTTCCCCCAACTTTTAGACCATTCCAATATCTTGTCCTTGTCTATTTTGCTGTATCGCGTTAGAGTATAATTGTCTTCATCATTGGACAAAGATGATATAAAATCTAAGTATTCATTTACATTCTCATTAGTGGCATTTATGATTTCGACTATATTTCCATTAATTTCAACTTTCATTGAAGTTATTTTACTTTACTGAATTTAAAATTACCGATTATTTCAATGTTAGCTATTGGATGCTAGGAACGCAAAATGGCATTAATGCTTATGCTAATTTCAATAACCTGCCAGTGAACCACGCACCCGGTTCTTTTGTAAGCTTAATAACTAATCCCCAACAAGACATCGCAATACCTAGTAACAGTTTTAGCGTGTTCTTAGGTCCCTAACGAAAATCTTTATAAGTCAACATTTTTTTATTGATTGTTTATGAAGAAGCTATTTTTAATATTTTTAATAGCTTTGTCGGCAATAATTCTAAGTTTAGGGGCATACCTCCATTCAATAGACCACCCTATAGCGCAGTACGTCGCAACTCCACAAATGTCACCACCGCCAGCTAAGACAGTGCTTTATATTGTGTATACTCAACCCAACGGCTCCAACACTACGTATAGTGTGTATACTCACTCCAACACTACGTATATTGTGTATACTCACCCCAACACTACGTGTAGTGTGTATACTCACTCCAACACTACGTATATTGTGTATACTTACCCCAACGGCTCCAAAATTACGTATATTGTGTATACTTACCCCAACGGCTCCAACACTACTGCAATACAAGGAAAAATACAAGATTTAAAAATAGGATGTATCACACTGTTTAATAAATGTATCCCACTCCCACCGCCTTGGTACGCTAGCTTGTGGCCTGAAGTTCTGATAGCGGGTTTTGCGGTTCTGTTTGGAACTCTTCTTGCCTTCTTCAAGACCCATAGCTATAAGGATCTCTACCACGGTCTTAAAGCGCTTTACAGGAAGTGGCATAATTACGAATTTGGGTCAGAAGAGGAAAGCCATTTCAAAGTACACAAATCCGATGAAGACTAATTTAAGGTTAAGAAAAAGTAAAATTCTTTTCAATAGTTCTCATATATAAATGTGATATGTTTTTCTTCATCTCATGAAGAGGACTATCTTCTTTTCCTTATTCTTACTTGCTGTATCGCGTTAGAGTATAATTGTCTTCATCATTGGACAAAGATAATATAAAATCTAAGTATTCATTTACATTCTCATTAGTGGCATTTATGATTTCGACTATATTTCCATTAATTTCAACTTTCATTGAAGTTATTTTACTTTACTGAATTTAAAGCTTGAGGATAGCCCTTAGGGAGTTTTGTCTAGCTTCTTTGACTTAACTTCTTCAATTATTAGTAACTAAAGTATTAGTAACTAACTCTAGTAAGATGTTAAGTTATCTAAATCAGCTTCCTCCATTTCATAAAACTTATAATTGCCAATTCTGGAAAATGCTATTTATATGCTAAGTCATAATTGGGAATAGTATATAAGACATTTTTAAACCAAAACAATGCAATCGTTATATAGATATTAATTACAAACTTTTCATTTTAACTCTAGCTTATAATTATAATTAACCTAAAGTAGCTAGAGTTATTGTAGAAGTTTTGCCTAAATCATGTATAAAGCTAACGAGTTCACACATAAGGTATCTAGAGCGTTGTGGGATTATACTATATTATTCTTATCTTAATAACCGACGTCTCAACCTTGGAGTATACTTCTAACGCTTTTTTCAAATCTTGAGTATTTTCCGTCCTTTTGTGGTTATAGAACGAGATTATCTTCCTCATAGTGTCCTTTTCGTAATACTTGGATTTCTCTGAGATTACCGAAGATGCTAGGTCTGGCTCTTCCCTCATAATTCTGATTCCCTCGTCGTAAATCTTCAGGAGGTTCTCGTCTTCTTCTTTAAAGGCAATAAAACAAGAAGGTACTAAAATACCCATTCTCTGAAACTCTTCCTCTAGTGGTTCTCCTAATGCTACTTCGTTTCCTACTATACCTGCAAATCCTTTCTTTGACATTCTAAGTACTTCCTCTGGGGTTGCATTTACTACTTCCTTCCCCATGTGTAACGCTAATAATCTAGCGTTGTAATCAGCCAAGGTCCCTTTCCTTACAGTGTATATCTTTTGAGACCTCTTATCACCTATGATTGAATACATTCTAATGTAGACTCCCGACTTCACGGTATATCCATGAGCCTTCCATATGTTAGTTATTGAATCTAGAACTATGTTCCCCAGTTCAGTATCTTGACAGGAATTAGATAGCTTGTAATCTTTCATGATACCTCTATCCTCAGCTACGAGAAGAGGGAACGAGATGGGTCCCGCGAAGGGAGCTGAGACTTTTTTCATATATCTATTAATTCCTTCACGAATATTACTCTTTCACCCAAGGATATTCTCTTGACCTTAACGTCATAAAGAGAAGACACCTTCTCCTCAGTTAGTATCATGGAGGGTTCCCCTTGATCAATCACCCTCCCGTTTTTTATCAAAATCACTTGTCTAGCTAAAGTGGCGAGCTCCACGTCGTGAGAGGTTGCTATCACTACTTTTTCACTGTCCCTCATCATTTTCATAACCTTAACCTGATTCCTTGCGTCTAGATTAGATAAAGGCTCGTCCATTATCACTGTGTCACCCTCTGCGAAAGCCTTCAATATCAATATCATCCTCTTCTCGCCCGAGCTTAAGGTCGAGAATTGTCTGAGCTCGTATCTCTCCATTCCTCCTAGTTTAAGATATTCAATGTAATGATCTCTCTTGAGGTTAGTTCCAGACATCATAACGTCTATTACCCTCATGGGAGATGGAAAGAACTCTGCTGGAGAGTATCCCATTTTCCCTTTAACTTCTATCTTACCTTGGGATTTTATCATACCTATTATTGAACGTAAAAGCGTAGTCTTCCCTGAGCCGTTTGGTCCAAGGATGACGTTTAAACCTTTTACGAAAGTTACACTAACGTCATTTAAGATTCTCTTGCCTTGAAGATCAACGTTTAATCCCTTAATCAGCGTTAGAACCACCCCTCCTTAATATTGAAGTTATCACTGGCACTGCAATCAAGGAAGTGACTGCAGTTAAAGGTATGGAAAAGCCCAAAGCTCCCCTTGAGATTACATTAGATAAAAGCAGAATTGAGCTTCCTAACAAAGAAACTGGAAGCACAAGAGAGGAAGTTGACCTTCCTCCTATGATTCCCCTTACTATATGAGGGCTAATTACTCCCAGGAAGCCTATTATTCCACCTATTGAAACGTCTATGCTAACAACTGCACTCACCAAGCCTATTATAAGGAATCTGTAACGTCTAGGATTTATACCCTTGCTTAAGGATACCTCGTCGCTCAAGGTTAAAACGTCTATTTTCCTTCCCAGCGTGTATGTAAAATAGGAAAGTATTAAAGTGGCATTTATCAGGATCATCGTATCGGTCCAACTGACATCGTCTATTTCCCCAAATAGGAAGAACAGAAGGGAAGGTACTTGAGGAGTAACCTTTGAAATTGCTAACTCCCCTACTATAATCAGTGCGGAGAAAAGGTAGGATATTACAATTCCTCCAATTACAAGGGAGTAAGTGTCTCCCTTCTTACTTATCGCAAGTGTAAGCAAGGTTGCAATCATAGAGAAAAAGAATGCTAAGAAAGGAGAAATCTCCTCAACAAGAAGGACGGGGAAGCTGAACGCTAGAAGAACGTACGAAAGCACAGCACCGAAGCCAGCTCCAGAAGCCGTCCCGCTCACGTATGGGTCCATTACGGGATTTCTGAGGAGCATTTGTAATACGAGCCCGCTTAGTGCCAAGTCAGCTCCTATCATTGATGTAGATATGGTAGTAGGTATCCTTATAGAATAAATAATGAAAGAGTAAGGACTCATCTCAAAGAGGGAAGGAGAAATATAAACTGCACCTAGAACTAAGGATGCAAAGGCTGAAACTCCCTCTAGTATAAATAAAAGGAGAACGAAAACTACTTCAGAAAACTGGTAACGTTGCATTGAGCTCACTCTCTACCCAAGTCTGGTTTATTACCTTGGGAGCAGTTCCTTCCATGATATCGTGGAATATCTCTATGCCGTATACTGATAGTGGTGCTGGCTCATTTATTATGGAGACTGGCAGGCCCTGGTCTAAGATGTAGATTCTATCTTGCTTAAATGCGGTCACGTTATGCAGAGCGGGATATTGATTCAGCATAGATTCAATCATATGTTGCGTGTAAGATGCGTTATACATCTCAGCAAATACAATTACATCTGGATTGTCTTCTATAAGCTGAGATATATGATCCAACGGATATCCAGACTGAGAGGCGAAAACATTAGTTGCGCCTGCATGATACATTATGTTAGTTATGAAGGTATTTCCTCCTACCGTATAGAAAGTGTAATCTTGACAGAGGAACAGAACGTAAGCCATGGAGCCCAATGTTTGATTGGAGGAAAACTGATCTACCTTTTCATTCATCCATGAAACTACTTTTTCTCCATGAGGTACCATATTAAATACCGTAGCTGTGGTCATAACGTCATCCTCTATTTGGTGGAAGTTTACGTCTAAGTCACCTCTTACGAAAAAAGTTTTCAGGTCTGCGCTCTCAAGTTTGTTGTAATCTGATCCCTCAAGACCTGCATCAGCGACCACTATTGAGGGATTAATCAGCTTGACTCCAGTTACGTTCAAAGGATATATGTTAGTTATTACGTGAGCGTTTTTAATCAGAGACGTTTGGTTCAATTCGGTCAATAGTTGATACGAATAACAGTCAACTCCGATAATGTACTTACCTAGTCCCAAAGACACTAATATTTGGGTATCACTAGGAGCTAGGCTAACTATCCTGCTTGGGAATTGACTTATTTCAACCTCTTGTCCCAATCCGTCCTTAACCAAAATTGGGTAATATTCTCCTTTCTCCACATAGTTTGCAACGTGGAAGCTGGAGGATAACTCCATTATGCCTAACGTTGCAGATATCCCTATTATCACGAACATAACTGCTAGGACTGCCCTAAATTCCATGGAGTTGGATAGCCTATCCAGTTATAAAAGCTTTTTCTTTTACGCGTTACTTCAACATATGAAAATTAAGAATGCAGTTTTAATTGACGGAAAGAAAGTAGAGATAAACGTAGAGGAAGGTAAATTCACTTGTGTGAGGGACCAATGTCCTCCACAAGGTGAAGTATTAGATGCGCAAGGACGTCTGGTAATCCCACCCTTCTTCAACATGCACTTCCATCTTGATAGTGTCTTTATCGGAGGAGAAAATGAAAGCGGTACCCTTTGGGAGGGTATAGAGAAGTGGAGGGAAATGAAGCAAAAAACAACAGAGGAAGATGTGGAGAGGAGGGCATACACTGCGTTAAAGTTAATGTTGTCTCAAGGAACCCTTTGGGTTAGATCCCACGTTGATGTGACAGAAAGATCGCTTAAGCTATTGAGAGCTTTGATGAAAGTCAAGGAGGAGTTCAAGGGCTTAGTTGATGTTCAGCTCACCGCGTTCCCCCAGGATGGAGTATTCACTGATAAGGGCAACGATGAGATTCTCAGGAAGTCATTAGACTACGTAGATAACGTGGGTATGATACCCCATGCCGAGATAACCAGAGAAGATGGAGTAAGATCAGTGGAGTTTGCTTTCCGATTAGCTAGGGAGAGAAACATGGATATTGACGGACATGTGGATGAAACCGATGATCCAAACTCCAGGTTTTTGGAGGCGGTAGTTAAGTACACTAGGGAATACAAATGGGAAGGAAGAGTAACTGCGGGTCATGTAACTGCAATGCATAGCTGGGATCAAAATTACGTTAGAAGGATACTTCCAAAAGTAGCTGAGTCAGGCGTGACGGTGATTGCTAATCCCTTAATTAATGTTATGTTGCAGGGAAGAATGGACGGATATCCTAAGAGGAGAGGGATGGCACCACTCAAGCTTATGAAGTCCTTTGGCGTCAACGTAGCTCTGGGACAAGATTGCATCATGGATCCTTGGTATCCCCTTGGATCTGGAAATATGTTACAGCCGCTCTTCATGGCAATTCATCTAGATCAGATGAATTGGAGGGAAATTAGGGAAAGCCTATCCTTTATTACATATAACGCTGCAAGGGCGTGGAGGACCTCGTACGGTATAGAGGAAGGTAAACCAGCTAACCTTCTTCTAACAAACGCCGAATTTCCTGAAGATCTACTTAGGTTCATGGAACCTCCTAGGTTTGTTATAAGGGAAGGTGAAGTGGTAGCTAGGGATGGAAAGGAAGTGAAGATTAAAGGGAAGTGGGAAGAGGTAAAAAGGAGACCTTAACCCTTCAAGAGTAAGATATGATATCTTATACAGTCCATATATCTATTATGATTGTCGTTTTTACTTAATGTTATATAGTTAATTACGTTCTTATCTGAAAGTAACCTTTCGGCATATTCACGAGTTAGATCACTTCTTTTCAAGAGCCCCGTAATATCTGGGACGATTACGCTTTCTTGATCGTTATTAATGGAGCTCAAGTAATTCTGTGTTTTAATCTTCCAATCTTTCACGGTTCTCCATACATCCTCACAAGAAATATTTAGAGTTTTAGCAATAAAAATTGCAGACTTGTTTCTACATCTCCAATATGCTATTTTCCTTTCCAATTCCTTGTTCATTTCGTTATGTAAATGATATGATTAAACTTAAACGGATTCCTCCTTATGTTAAAATTTTGTGTTTAGTGATAACTTAAAATCAAGCGCAAAAAGAACATTAACTAGAATAAAGAAATAAGTATCTCCGAATCTGATGCTATTGTTGCATCAGAAAAATTATTAGTGTTTTATAAAAAAGATTTTTACTTGAGCCTACTTTGTAATTCCCTTAATTCTTTCTCCTTCTTTTTACTCTGGTTTCTTTCAATTAAGTATGCTCCTGCAACTCCCACAAAGAAGAGAGCAGATAAAATGAGACCTATAACAGTCTCAATTACTCCTCCTGTAGTTCCAGGGGAAATTATCCAAGCTATAATGAAAGCTCCTAAAACACCCCATCTCCAGTTCTTCTTCCAAGTTGAAGCTTTAACAGCGCCTATATAGGTTAAGACGTCCATGACTAAGGGGAATTCAAAAGAAATTCCGGTGACGAAAAGCATGGTCATTATTAAACTGATGAACGACTTCAAACCTAGGGTAGGTAGTACTGATCCTCCGAACTCATTAACGTAAAGTATTACGAACCTTAACATAAAGGGTATGAGTACAAAATAAGCAAAAGAAGCACCAGCAGCGAAAAGAATGAACGAGGGAGCTAGAAACCATTTTATAACTCTTTTCTCCCTTTCATAAAGTCCAGGAGAAACGAATGCCCATATCTCCCTCACTATGATGGGCATAGTGAAGAACGTGGCAAGAAACATGGAAATGGTAATAGACGAAAATATTGGATCAAATGGATTTATTGGTAATAGCTTCATTTGTTTAGGCAACTCATCATATATGAACACTCTCGTTAATTCAACAGATACACTATCAAATATGCTTGGATATAGTATAGGAAAAGTGAACCCGTCCCAGGTGATATCCTTTATTCCGAATCCGAAAAATATGAAGAAGGCTATACCCAGAGATATAACTATCCTCCTAACTCTATACATTAACTCCTTTAGATGATCAAGAAGGGGAGTTTCCTTTTGTTTTTCTTCATTCTTCGTTGCTGCCATTCTTCAACCTCTCCAGCTCATCCTGGAGCTCCTTGATTCTTTTCTCAAGATCTTGAACTGTGCTTTTTACGTCTTGGTCAGGCTCTTCAAGGGATTTGTCTATTTCCCTTTTTAGCTCTTCACTGAATTGCCTCTGAACGTTCTTCATCTCGTTTATAGTCTTACCTACATCTCTTGCTACCTTGTGAGGATTCTTAACACCTCCTAATAATAATATTCCAACTACGACTACTACTATTAAATCATCTAGATTTCCCAGCATTTTACCTCCCCTAACATTTTTCGAAAATAAACAATAAAAATAATATATTTACACATATATTATTAATCTTTCATACTATTCTTGCATGTGATTTTCCCACATGCTGTTAATGTATATTATTGACCTTGGTTCTGCTTCTTTAGCTGATCTAATTGATCTTGAAGTTGTTTTATTTGCCTTTCTAGATCCTCTTTAGATATCTGATTCTGGTTGTTCTGTACGTTAACGTTAGGATTCTGCTTAGACTTTAATATTTCCTCTGCCTCTAGTTCAGATTCTAGTTTTCCCTTCTTAAATTCTCCAGTTGCTTTTCCTAAAGACCTGAAGAACTCAGGAATCTTAGTTGAGCCGAAAAGTACCAATACAGCCACTACAACAACTATTAAAACATCTGTTGGAACAGCTAGTCCCAAAATGTTACACCTGATAGCTTGTTCTCGTAAAAGTTAATAAGTTTTCACTCATTATTTATGAAAAACTACTCTAAATGCTGTTAAAATAAAATAAAATTATTAAATAACAAAAGATATTATTTTTTATATTCTGCTCGTAGTCATCAAGTCACAAAGGGAGTCTATCTCATGGTAAATAAAAGAAGATAGTAACTCCTTATTTAGAGGAACGTCACCCCTGAGCAAAAATGACTTGTTAAGTCCTGCTGAATTGTAAGCAATTATGTCGTAGGCTGTATCGCCTATGCCTATCACGTTGGTAGGTTTTACTTTCATGATATTAAGGGCCTTTAGAACCGGCTCTGGATGTGGCTTTCCCATGTTAACATCGTCGTTTGTAACTAACGTGTGTGGAGATATCTCTATAATTCTTAGGACTTCCTCCGCTGATATCCTCTTAGACGAAGTAACAACTGCAACCTTGATTCCATTATCCTTCAATTTATTTACTAATTCCTTAGCACATTCAGTTGGTTTAGCTTCCTCCTTTATAAGCGAATTGTATATTTCGGTTTTCAACGAGGCTAAAGTGTCAGCTCTATCTTCACCTATTAGAATCTTTGCTATGTCAATTGTCTTTCTGCCCAGAAGTATAGTGATGTCAAAGGTTGGTTTTTCGCCAATTCTATTCAGGGCTATTTCCCATGCCTTCTTGTGAAGTAAAGCCGTGTTAGCGAGAGTGCCATCTAGATCGAAAATTACTCCCTCCATTAAAATGCTAAGTGAGATTAGGAATAAAAGTTCGCATAACTACATATTAAGTATTAACTCAAGTTTTTAAAATGTTAGTATTTACTAAGTTTGTGTTCGATGAAATAGATAACAGGGGAATTAGTAAGTTTCAAGTTAAGAGCGTCTTAGTAGGAGGAGCTGGAGTCTTAGCGGATGGATACAACTTGTATTCAGTGTCAATTACAGCGTTCCTCATTCAGAAGTATCTGAACCTTTCCTCTATAGAGCTAGGTGCAGTGATAGCTGGAACCTATTACGGTGCTGTGATAGGCTCGCTTCTTTTGGGCTTTCTTTCAGATAAGTTAGGTAGAAAAGCTCTTTACGGCATAGATGTAACCCTCATGACAATAGGGGAAATATCTCAATTCTTCGTTGGAAACTTTGATCAGCTATTCTTAACTAGAGCATTAATAGGACTAGGAGTTGGGGCGGATTACGTTTTATCTCCTGTGATAGTGTCAGAGAACTCCAATGCGAAAGATAGAGGTAAATTGATGGTTATAACTTTCGCCTTTATGTGGGGTATTGGCGCAGTACTTTCTGCGTTCTCTTATCAGGTTCTATCCTATCTCGGAATTAATGGATCCATTCTGTGGAGGCTAGTCCTTTCATTGGGGGCAATCCCCACAGCGGCGGTAATCGTTTTTAGGAGGAAAATTACTGAGACCGTCAGGTTTGCTTCCAGAGTTAGATCAGATCCAAGGGAACTGGAGAGGATAAAGTCTGAGACTGGCTTCAAGGTAGAAACTATGGTTGATAGAAATCCTTCATCGTTCTGGTTCAAGAGAAGCTTAGTCGTTATAATTTTCTCTTCACTGTTATGGTTACTTTACGACATGTACTCATCTACCTTCAGCCTTTACGGGCCCATTACAATAGCCTCAAATCTAGGATTGACACCGGTGGAGTTCGTGTATGCTGCACAATTCATAGCAGGAATACCGGGGCAAATAGTTTGCATTTTCTTAATAGACAAGATAGGGAGGAGAAAGATGATAACAATAGGTTACGCCGGAGTTGCATTATGGTTAGGAATGTACGCTATCCTTCTGACTCGACCATCTGTTTTCGGTATATCAAACATAAGTAAAACTCTGGTCGGAGAGGCTGCCCTTCTTGGATTCACATTTTACCTCTTAAATTATTTCTCCTCAGCACTTGGTCCAGCGTCTGTAATAGGCTCAGCAATGATAACCCCGGAGCTAGTACCTACCAAGATAAGAGGAAGGGCACAGTCAATCTCCGTCGCAGTAGATAGGCTAGCCTCAGCCTTAAGCATAACAAGTTTTCCTCTTTTACTATCAAGCTTCGGACTAGGAGTGTTAGTGGGAGTTTACTCCACAATAGCTCTTGTCTCTTCAATCATTGCATTGAAGCTCATACCTGAAGCAAAAGGTAGATCGTTGGAGGAAGTAAGCGGTGAGGAAAGTATTAAGAGGGAACAAGAACATGTCTCATAATGTACTTTAAAGTAAAGCCCTCACATAGGTACATAAAAGTTGAAGCCGAAGGCGTAGAAGGAAATGTTACTTTCCCGGTTTGGCTGCCTGGCTCCTACATTCTTAGGGAACTTGAGAGAAACGTAGTTCAGATTGAAGGATACAGGATATCCAAGAACAAGTTCAATGTAAGGGAAAAGTTCTCATATAAGGTTTATGCTATGAGTAACGATCAAAGGGAGGCCGTATCGACTAGCGACTACCTTTTCATTAACGGACCAGCAGTCTTTCCTTTCCAACTCTTCGACGAAGAATACTGCGTTGAGTTTTCCTTGCCAGAAGGGTGGAAACTTCATACAACGTTGAAGGAGAGAGGGGGAGCTTATTGCGCTGACAGCTATCACGAACTGGCGGACTCAAGTTTTCAGGCATCTCCTTACTTGAAAGAATATGAAATCGACGAAGGGCACTCGATTTCTACCATAGACGAGTTAAACGACGATCTGATAGAGAGAGTAAGGAAGGTGGTAAAGGATGAGGACAAAATTATTAATTCTGTGAACCATTCAATCACGTCGCATAAATACCTCTTTTACTTTAGATTTTCCACCTTACCTAAAGGTGGAATAGAGCATAGGGACTCTTCATCTATAGTTGCGTCGTGGAATGCAGACGTAAACTCCTTGACTACGCTCTTTGCACATGAATATTTCCACAGACTAAACGTTAAGTATCTCAAACCTAAGGACCTTGAATTGAACTATGAAAAGGAGAGTTATACTACCCTTTTATGGTTCGCCGAGGGAGTAACTGATTACATAGCCTACAAGTCTTCGTGGACCAGTAAAGCTATTCCCATTTCAGAGTTCCTTAAAAGGATAGCCAGTGCAATTTACCCTCTTACATTCAATGGAGGAGAAATGAGCCTATCTGAGTCGTCCCTCACTACGTGGATAAAATATTACAGGAGGGACGAGAACTTTCCCAACTCTGCGGTTTCTTATTACGACGGAGGTCTCCTGATGGGGCTCCTGATAGACCTTTCACTGTTCAAGGCTGGTTCAAAGATAGAGGATATATTTAAGGAAATACCGCGAGAATACACATTCCAAGACTTGGAGGAAGTTTTCACTGGGTATAACGTTGATTTAACCTTGGCAAATAGGCCTTCTAGAGAGATTGTGGAAGCTTTGAAGGACTTTATAAGCGTAGAGTTAACAGATAAAGGAAAGCCATTTCTAGGCTTAATCATGGACGGTGATACTGTAGCTTTCGTTGAGGACGGGTCTCCAGCGGATTTGTGTGGACTTTGTCCCAATGATAAGATTGTAAGCGTCAACGGGAAGGCTTCGGATTTAATCGCTAAGATGGATTCTAAAGAGCTATCTCTAACTATCTCAAGGGAAGGCAGACTGAAGGAACTGAAGTTGAAAATAGGACAGAGCCCAGGTCATAAGGTGAAAATTTCCCATAAGGACGTATCTAAGGCGTGGGCTGGAACTGATTTCTCATTTGAATTTGATTCTAAGGTGATGTAATGATTAGAAAGATGTCGAGACTGATGTCTGGAGTTACAATAGTTTCCATAATGACTCATCCGCATAGATGCCCTCACGGTAAGTGTATTTTTTGCCCTGGTGGTGTAGATTACGGAACTCCGCAGAGTTACTACGGAAGGGAACCAACCCTAATGAGAGCAATAGAAAATAATTATCATCCATATCTTCAGGTGAACTCTAGACTTTCACAATACGTGTCTCTAGGTCATGTACCAAGCAAGGTGGAGTTAATCATAATGGGGGGAACTTTCCTTTCTACTGACTTGGATTACCAGGAATGGTTTGTATCTCAAGCCATAGAGGCAATGAATAGGTTTCCTTCCAGGGAGAAGCCTGGTTTCGTCTACCTAGAAGACGCCCAGGAGAGAAATGAGACTTCTAGGGTTAGATGCGTCGGAATGACCGTGGAAACTAAGCCCGATTGGGGAAAGGAAGTTCATGCCAACATGGCACTGAAGCTCGGGGCAACCAAGGTAGAACTTGGAGTTCAAACTACCCACGATGAACTTTTATTAAAGAGCAACAGAGGACACACCACAAGAGACTCCGTTGAATCCACTAGAATATTGAAGGATTCGGGATTCAAGGTAGTTTATCACGTTATGTTAGGCATGCCAGGTTCTGATCCAGACAAGGATCTAGAGTCGTTCAAGGAAATAATGACAAACCATGATTTCATGCCTGACATGTTAAAAATATATCCAACTTTAGTAGTTGAGAGTTCTCCTTTAGCAGAGCTATGGAAAAAAGAGGAGTATCAACCATACGACAGTGACACTCTCGTTGATCTAATATCGGAAATGTATAGATATATACCGCCTTGGGTCAGAGTCATGAGAGTCCAAAGGGATATACCAGCTAACATAATTGTAGCTGGTAATAGGAAGGGAAACCTAAGGGAAATGGTAGAAAAGGAAGCTGAAAGAAAGGGAATAAACATCAAAGAAATAAGGTATAGGGAAGTGGGAGTATCCTTTATTCATGGCAGGGGGAAGTTAGAAGAGCCAGAGGTCGTAGTCAGGAAATATGAAGCTAGCAAAGGGATTGAAGTCTTCATTTCTCTAGAGGATTCCAAGGGAATATTGGTGGGTTACCTTAGATTGAGAATACCCTATAAGTCTCACAGAAAGGAGATTGACGATAAAACTTCCGTAGTTAGAGAACTTCACGTCTACGGTGCTGAGGTTCCAGTGGACGGAAGTCCTATAGTAGAC
Organism: Sulfuracidifex metallicus DSM 6482 = JCM 9184; assembly: GCA_032834875.1. Classification (NCBI taxonomy): domain Archaea; kingdom Thermoproteati; phylum Thermoproteota; class Thermoprotei; order Sulfolobales; family Sulfolobaceae; genus Sulfuracidifex; species Sulfuracidifex metallicus. The sequence continues at coordinate 397,110 of CP135238.1, read as the reverse complement.
GAAGCCTCCTTCCAGCATAAGGGTTACGGGAGAACTTTGTTGAATGAGGCTGAAAGGATCTCACTTGAGTTCGATAGGAAAAAGATAGCTGTTCTATCCGGCATAGGGGCTAGGGAATACTATAGGAGGCAGGGTTACTCTAAGGAAGGACCTTACATGTGCAAATCGTTATCGTAATGTTTAAACCATCATTTAATCTCCATCTGTTTTTTAATTCGGCAATCATTTTCAATAACACATTCTAGCCCTTTCACATAAGTCTTAAATATAGATCCACAAAAATCACATGGGTTAACCTATATGGGAATAGATCCGAACTACAGGTCCCTTCCTGTGGTCAAGGAGGAACAAGGTGTGAAGATATACGGCACATATGAGCCTCCCACAAAACTTGGAATTTGGGGGACTATTGTAGGTGTAGACTTCGACTTATGTATAGCAGACGGCTCATGCATAAACGCGTGTCCAGTTAACGTGTTTCAATGGTTAGACACACCCGGTCATCCGGCCTCAGAGAAGAAAGCCTTCCCGATAAACGAACAAGCTTGTATATTCTGCATGGCTTGTGTAAACGTGTGTCCAGTAGCAGCAGTAGACGTAAAGCCTCCATGAAACATGAACTGGGAGACTAAGAGAAAGCTTGTTGAAGCGTATAATAAGATAACATATAGAAGGAAACCCTTTTTAAGGATACTAGATTTTTCACCTGAACCTCCACTTCTTGACGTTGGATGCGGAGGAGGGCAGAACTGCAAAATTCTACGTGAAGTTATATGCCTAGACATATCTGTTAAACAACTAACAGACGCTCGGGAACATGGATGCAACTTTTTGGTGAACGCAGACATGGAGTTCCTCCCTTTCAGGGACGAATCATTTTCCACCTTGCTTTATATGGCTTCTCTACATCACTTGGATGACACGAAGACAGCTATCCATGAGGCTAAGAGAGTTCTCAAAGAAGGAGGAATGATCATGGCCACCATTTGGAGTTCCAACGTAAGAATGTCCTTCGTTAAATCAACTTCGTCTGGAGAGAGGTATTTCAGGCTTTATTATCCAGGAGAGCTGAAGGAGGAGATGGAGATATCAGGCTTCGAAACAATTCATGACGAGGAATTTGAAAGGCTATCTAACCTTAATGAATTTTATGTAGGAAGGAAACGTAGGGAGAGTAAGTCTATTTAATTGATTTCGGTTTCTTTAACAACATGAAATGTTTAGTTTTACATGGTAAAAACTCGTCTCCAGAGAAAATACGTTGGCTTACGGAACCCATTTCTAAGTTCGCTGAGGTAAATGCACCATACGTAGAGCAGGAGGTTGAAGAGATAGTCTTGCGTTTCAAGGACGATAGATATGAATGCGTAGCTGGGCATTCACGAGGTGGGACTGCAGCTCTCATCCTGGGGTCCTTGATGAAAGCAGAGTATGTCATAGCGGTTTCCTCTCCTACTGATAGGAATATGCAATTGGAATACCTTTCCATGTTTGAGGAAGGAACGGTACAAAGTCGTCTCTACAAGGATTTATCTGTACTTAAAAACCTAGACAAGACATCTCCAATAAATTACGCTAATCAATTAGTTAACTCTAAAGTATTGTTAATATATGGAGAAAAGGACGAGATCGTTCCTCTTGACCACGGAAGGAAAATGTGCGACATGTTGAAAGGAAACTCTTGTAATTTTGTCATAATACCAGGGATGAAGCACTCTCCTGCCGGACATCAGATAGGGGAGCTCTCAAAAGTCATAGAGGACTTTCTGGTATTACGGGTTTAGAGGGGGAATCGTTTATTTTCAATGATGTATAAATTCTCTAGTGGCTTACTTAAGGTATTCCAAAGGACTTTTGATGTCAGATATCTACGCTCCTCAACTCGAATGGAACGAGAGGGCAAAATGCTATATCGGATATGCGAAGAACTATCCCCTCGTTTTAAATTACTTTCAGGAATCAGAGATTGAATATAAAGACGACGTTCTAAACCTAGTTCCGTTTCCTAAAGTTAAAGAAGTAGAGAGCCTGAGGGACTATCAAAGGAAGGCTATAGAGGCGTGGTCTAAGAAAGGTAGAGGAATAGTTGTACTCCCAACGGGAGCTGGGAAGACCATGGTAGGTCTTGCTGCTATTTCTAAGACCAAGATCTCCACTTTGATAGTGGTACCAACAGTGGATTTACTATATCAATGGGCTAAATCCGTGGAGAACGTTCTGGGAACAAAACCCGGAATAATAGGCAACGGGGAGGACGATATAAGGGGAATAACTGTCATCACCTATGACTCTGCTTATACTAGGGCTGAGGGCTTAGGCAACAAGTTCGGCATGTTGATATTTGACGAGGTTCATCATTTGCCTTCGGAGGGGTATTCACAGATAGGGCTTCTCTTTGCTTCACCTTATAGGTTAGGACTCACAGCAACTCCGGAAAGGGAAGACGGTAGACATAGGGTTCTCCCCTCCTTGGTCGGTCCAGTTGTATTCAGAATGGACGTTAATCAGCTTAAAGGAAAGTATGTTTCAGACTTCGAGGTTAAGAGAATATATGTAGAATTAAAAGAGGAAGAGGTAGAACGTTACACTGAACTCAGGAAAAAGATGAACTCCTACCTTAGGAAGAAAAGGATCAAGATGTCTAGCTTAAAGGATTTCAGGAAGCTAGTTTACTTAGCCTCAAGGGAGAAGGAAGGTAGGGAGGCATTGTTGGCATGGCAGGAAGCTTTGAGGCTTGCAGTCAACTCTGAAAGCAAAATGAACAAACTGAGGGAAATCCTAAGCAACATGATTAACGATAAGGTGATAATCTTTACCAGGGATACGTTCATGGCTTATAAAATATCTAGAGAATTTCTCATCCCTGCAATTACGTATAAGACCCCCAAGGACGAAAGGGAGGACATCCTCAAGAGATTCAAGGAAGGAGAATACAAAGTCATTGTTACCAGTAGCGTGCTAGATGAAGGAGTTGACGTACCCGACGCGAACGTGGCTATAATGATGGCTGGGTACGGAACCAGAAGACAGTTTTTGCAAAGACTAGGTAGAATACTTAGGAAGAAGGAAGGAAAGAGCGCTTTGCTTATAGAGTTGGTCACTAAAAACACGTCAGATCACGGATTGAGCGTTAGGAGGAGGAAAAATGCTACAGTATGAGCTTGCTAGGTTTAAGGTTAAGGGAGAGGAAATCATACCTCTCTTTGCCAGACCAGATGAGGACGCGGCATATCACGTTATGGAGATCTTCAAGGAAGGCAAAAAGGTTTCAGAGATAGGCGAAGAAATTAAGATGCTATCTAAGGTTTACGATTATAAGCTAGTTAAGGGATTAGCCACGGTGATGCTTAGGCTTTGCGTTTTAGAGGGGAAGAAGGTTTCTTCGTTTTCTCCTACGGAATTAAGGAGGTTTCTTTTCAGCAAGGGTCCTGTGATAGACCACGAGGAAAGGGAGAGGATCTTGAGGGAGGCTCGGAGAAGTTCAAGGTTGACCCTATAGAATACATGTATTCTGACATGAAGGATGAAATGATTATATCCAAGGTTCCAAAGGTAACCCCTTATGAACTTGTGAGCAAGTACAATCTCAGCTTATTGCAAACCATATTGTTCAAAGCTTTTAGAATGAAGGTTCAAATAAAATCAGGATGGAAGGAAGTTATAAGACTTTCAAAGCTCTTAGGTCTAATGTATTACGCTTATAAGGACAACATTGTGGAGTTCATTGGACCTATGACCTTATTGAAGCTGAGCGAAAGATATGGAAGGAACTTAGCTCTTCTCTTGCCTGAAATAGTCAAGAATGATGGATGGAAAATAGAAGCTGAGGTTGTAGTTGGCTTAAAGAAGAGAATTTATAAGGTAAATATTGAAGATTTTCCTTTCGTAGATCGTAAGGCTCAAGACACAACCTTTGATAGCTCAGTGGAGGAAAACTTCTATAAAGATTTCAAGACGGTAGCGAAGGATTGGGAGATAGTCAGAGAGCCCGGTTACCTACTGGTGGAAGACGGTAGCGGAAGAGTAATGGTTCCAGACTTCGCAGTAAAGAAGGGAAAGTACTCCTTTTACATAGAAATAGTTGGATTTTGGACGAAGGAGTATCTTGAGGAAAAAGTTCACAAGCTCAAGAACGTAAAGGAGAAAGTACTGATACTCGTAGACGAGGAACTAGCAGGGGAGAAAATGAATTTCCCCGACATGATAACCTTCAAGAGGAAGGTCGACGTTACAAAGGTCTATAGGTGGCTCAACCAGAACTTGCCTAAACCCGCACTTGAGGAGATCGAGATAGAAGGAGATTACGTCAAATTGATGGACATTGCCAAGGAACAAGGAGCTACAATAAAGGAAGTGAAGTCGTTGGTTGAGAAGGAATATCCTGAATACGTAGTCCTGAAGACATTCGCAGTAAGGAAGTCTTTGTTTGAGGCAATGAGGAATGAGGACTTTAACGGCAAGGACGTTCAAGAGATAAAGAAAAAATATGGCGAGTTCGCCGAAGAGGCTATGGAATTTCTAGGTTACAAGGTAAAATATAAGGATCTATTTAATGCCGTAGTATGCAGGTAAGTTGTTTACATTTTATTCATATATGTCCTTGTTTAAAGAAGAGATATTTATTCAAGATAACCTATAACTGAGCTTAGAAATGTGTATTTTATTTATATGCATATATAATGTACAAAAATAATATAGTTGCTTCCATTTCCTTTTTCTTGTAAGAATATAAAGATATTTGAGAAGCTCTTCTTTTTCTTAAGATTATCAAAATGTTGAAAGACTCACCATGTCAATAAGAAATTCAGCTCTTAGAGGTATGAAGGTAAAGGAACGTGGAAAAGATCAGAGATTTAAATTAGTTTAAACCTTTTCTTAGTATGAAAGCTGCTGTTCTCTTCAAATACAAGGAACCCCTAAAAGTAATGGATAACATCGAGCTAGATCCTCCTAAGGAGGGCGAAGTTAGAATAAAGGTTGAAGCCACGGGAATGTGCCATTCTGACGTTAACGTCTTCGTCGGTGCGACTCCAGTTCCTCCACCAGTAATAGCGGGACATGAAATTGCGGGGATTGTGGAGGAAGTCGGTCCAGGAGTTACTAGAGTTAAGCCAGGTGATAGGATAATCTCTGCTTTCGTTCATCCATGCGGTAAATGTAGAAACTGTGTGTCAGGTCACGAGAACGTTTGTGAGGTATTTTCAGCTACTAGACTTAAGGGACTTATGATGGATGGAACTTCCAGACTCCACTTCAAGGACGGAACCCCTTTAAGGTTCTTCTTAGGTGGCGGGTTCGCAGAGTACGCTGAGGTAAGCGAGAACGCTCTTACAGTGGCACCTCCAGAGATCGATCTCAAGAAGGGCGCAGTTCTAGGCTGTGCTGGACTTACTGGATATGGTGCGGTGGACTCGCTGAAGTTAGAGCCTGGAGAGAGTGTTGCCGTAATTGGAGCTGGAGGAGTAGGTCTTTCCGCAATTCAGCTACTCAAAGCAGCTGGAGCTGGGAGAATAATTGCGGTAGGAACTAAGAAGTGGAAACTGGAGAAGGCAATGGAACTTGGTGCGACAGACGTCGTAAACTCTAAGGAAACAGATGCAGTGAAAGCCCTGAAGGAAATGACCAATGGAGGTCCAGATGCTATAATAGAGGTAGCAGGAGTTCAGGATACAATAAAGATGGCTCTGGATTCCGTTAGACTAGGAGGAAGGGTAGTGCTAGTTGGATTGCCTCCAGCTACGGCGGAAATACCACTTAGGGTAGCAACGATAGTGAGGAATGGTATCCAAGTGATAGGAAATTATGGAGGTAGACCTAGAGTTGATATGCCAAGATTAATGGAACTAGTGAAGAACGGAAAATATGATCCAACTAAGCTTGTTACTGGGACTTATCACTTGGAGGAAATAAATGAGGCAGTGGAGTCGTTAGAACGTGGAGAAGCCCTTAGAAGTATAATTCTCCCAGATTGAAAGAAGGTTTAAATTTTTTAAATAAATATGACATCGGACAATATGAGTTCATCCCTGCAAGAATATGAGAAAATTCATAAAGAATTAAAAGATGAGGGTTTTATAAGGCGCGACTACCCTCTGGATCCTTCCACTGTTCTATGGAACCAGAAAGTAATGACTATGAAGAGGGAGGATCTAGATAAGGTCAAGAGCTTTAGACTAAAGAGAATAGTTAAGTGGGCCTGGGAAAACTCGGAATTTTATAGAAAGTTTTGGAAATCTAAAGGTTTCGATCCAGACCAGATCAAAAGCTGGAAGGACATAGTGAAAATACCTATACTCAGAAAGGACGAACTAAGAAACGATCTGTCGCAGAATCCTCCCTTCGGTTCAATAATGGTGCCTGACCTAGCTAGAAGGATCAGATTCGTAGGTGCTACCTCTGGTTCAACTGGTATGCCTACATTTCAGGGATGGGGTGCTTTGGAGCTGGACTATTTCGAGGAGGCTCAAGCTAGATATCTGTGGACGTTTGCCAGCGTGAAGCCAACTACTGTATATGCCAATTATCTCAACATGTCCGGATTCTATAGTTGGGGACCACCACTTGTGGAGGCTGCCATGTGGAGGTGCGGTGCTACTGCTATAGCTGGAGGAGGAGAGACATATTTCAGCTGGAAGTCGAGGCATAATCTAATCTTCAAGCTATGGAAGGTAGACGTAATGGCCACTACCCCTTGGCTTCAAAGGCTCATAGGTGAAGAAGCCAGACTTGAAGGGTGGGAGAGCCCGTTTAAGGTGTTGTTACTTCATGGAGGAGCAGCCGCTGAGAATACTAAAAAGAAGCTATTCCAAGTACATCCAAATGCTAAATTGGCAATAAGCGTATGGGGAACCACCGACGGTCATATGGCTGTGGAAGTGCCAGGATCCGAAGGGCAGCTTGTTGTGTGGGAAGACCTCGAAATGTTTGACATAGTTGATCCGAAGACAGACGAACCCGCAAATGAAGGAGAGAGGGGAGAGCTTATTGCTACACTTCTGAACCACTTCACCATGCCTTTAATTAGGTATAGCCTCGGCGATTATGTTAAGAATGAGTTCATTACGGATCCAGATCCAAAGTTCGGAATAACTCACATGAGATTCGTGGAACCAATCCCAGGGAGAGTAGAATGGATGTTCAAAGTTCAAGGAAAGTTACTTCTTCCAATATATGTCGAGGACGCAGTGAACGAAATACCAGATACGACTGGTATGTTCAACATCTTTATATACGACAACAATATGGATAAACTCAAGATAAGAATTGAAAGTAGGAAACCCGTCACTGATGAGTATAACAGAGAAGCGAAGAAGTTGTTAGGGCAGAGAATCGGAATAGACCCAGAGAATGTAGATATAGAGTGGGTAAAGCCTGGAGAGACTATATGGACTGGATACAAGCTTCAGGTATTCGTGGATCAAAGAAAGAAAAAATAATAACGTAAAGAAGATGAATGCGCACTAAGAAAAGTAGATATATATAGATTATTATCTTATTCTCTTTATCGTTACTCCGCCTTCAGAAAATGATGCATTTATTACATATGCTCCAAACGATCTAAGTAGAAAAGCCGAGGGAGGATCTGGAGTCATTATAACTGATCCGCCTGCTCCTCCTCCGCTTATCTTTGCACCCTTTATTCCAACGTTCCTAGCTCTGGATATAACCTCGTCAACCTCTGGAACAGTAACCCCCATCGAGAACAATAATCCATGATTGACATACATCAACCTTCCAATTCCATCCTCATCATTATTGACCATGTATTCCTTAGCTTCCATCACCAGATCCCCTATTGAATCTATTATCCTTGAGAATAGATTATTGTTTTTCTCCTTGAATTCCTTTACTTTCCTCAGCATTTCTGCCGTGGTCATGGATCTCTTGAAGTAGCCAGAGACAAAGGAAAGTTTACTCTCTAATCTTTCCTCCTTATTACCATTAAATAGAATAATCCCGCCCAAGCTTTCAACGTATGTGTCCATTCTGCTTCCTATTCCTTGTACCTTAAGTTCGACCTCATGACTTTTCATAGCTATCTCCTCTTTAGTTAACTGATTCCCAAGGAAGGTGGAGTAAGCTGCTATTGTTCCAACGATCACGGCCGCGCTGGTTCCCAAACCTACTGAAGGTTCTACGGGAGATTCTATCTCCACTTTAACGGGTTCATTCCCAACGGCCTTTATGGATTCGCTAACATAATTAAGTAATCTAGAAACTTGCTCGTTCTCGACCTTCATATCGTCTAGGTTCACCTTCACTCCCTTGAGGTTTAGCGAAGGTGAAACAACGGTGAATCTGTCGGATTTAGTTACCTTAACTTTAAGGAATTCAGATATGGTAGCTGCTATGGCAGGCTTTCCATAAACTACTGCATGCTCGCCGAAGAGGGTTAACTTGAGTGGAACGCTGGCTTCAATTATCACAAGTATTCAAACTTCGGTCTACGTGATAAAAGTATTGGAAGCTTCCTCTTCAGCTTTAACTGATCTGCTGACATAACAATTGAGGCTATTTCCTCTACGGTAAGGCTCTTCTGTTCGGTCTCTTCCCTTATCTTCACCGTTAAAGAAGAAGTTTTTCTTTCCCTCTCTCCCAGAATTCCAACTAGGGGTATCCACTCCTTACCAGCTCTCCTTATCTTGTTGCCTAGTCCATCGTTTAAATCATCTATATCAACTCTAACGTCCCTAGATTCCAATTCCCCAGCTATCCTAATCGCGTCGTCTATGAAGTCCCTCTTTACTGGAAGTATTCTAACTTGAATTGGGCTCATCCACATGGGTAACGTAGGATACACCTTGTCTTTTACGCTCTGAATCATGAAATAGTAGGTTAACGCGTTTACGTTAATCTTGGTCACTCCTCCTTCATTAAAGATCACATCTACCTTGTTAGCCGAGTCATGGAAGGAGTAGGGAACGTCCATATCCATAACCCCACCGTAAATCGCTATGATATTTGGGTTCTCGTTGAGGCATGGGATTATTTTACCCTTCGCCTCAAAGTAGTTCACCGAGAACTCTCCTTGCGAAGGCTTGGTATTTCCTACCGTTTCTACTACCATATCTCTAGCCTTGCTCTTTACCCATTCCAATACGGCATTCCGCACAAAAGTTGCGTGGGGAGAACTTGGAAATCCGAATTTCTCGCAATATTTTATCTCCTCTGATTGTTTCATCAAGTGAACTGGGTTATCCTCTTCTTTCCCGATCCTTCTGGAGAGCTCGCTCAAAGGATGTCCGTAACACGATATGGTGAACGCCTTATACCATCCGAAAGGAGCTCTAATTACCTTAATTTTTTCAGATAGAGAATTTTCTATCTCCTTCATCAGGGAAACTGCAACGGAAGGTTTAGCTAGCTTATTGGATAGATGAGCATAAGGATATAGAACCACCATGGAGGGCTTAACCTTTTCGACGTCCTCCATGATGTATTCCATTGCCTTTAACGCTAAGTCTGAGTCGTCTCCTTCCTCAATCGAAATGAAGATTACAAGCACATTTTCTCCTTTAAATTCATTGATGGGATTCTCTTCCGCAGAACTAATCGCTTTTTCCCTTACTTCATAGGAAAAAAAGGAGGAATGTATCATCAACAATATCATAGCTTTATCTCCTGACCGTTCTCTGGAGCTATTACGTCTACTCCTATTTCCTCTTTAACTACTGCTGCAAAGTGCTCTGCGCTATCTGCGGAGGAGTGAACTATTATTAACTTCTGGAGGTTCTTTGCACTCCTAACTAGCTTCATCAGATCAGCCTTTCCTGAATGGCTGGAAAAATCAAAGAGCTCAAACCTAGCTTTAAGCATAGGTGAGAACTCATCGAACTTGCCAATCTCGAGGAGCTTCCTTCCAGGAGTGCTAGGTGCTTGGTAACTCACCAGAAATACCGCGTTCTTTGAATCCTCTGCAAGCTTCTTGTAATAATACACCGCTGGTCCTCCCTTTAACATTCCCGCACTAGCAACTATTACTCCCTTGTCTTTCCATACCTTTTTCCTTTCGTTAAATCCGTTCACGTAATGGAAACTGTCGTAAGCTTTCTTCAAAAGCTCTGGTTTGTGTAGATAGTCCTTGTGTTGAAGCATGACTTCCGTTATTTCCCTAGACATTCCATCATAATAAACTGGATAAGGAAAATCAACGGAAGCGAACAGAGACAGTAATTCTTGACTTCTATTCAGACTGAACGCCGGAACAAGAACAGTCCCTCCTCCTTCTATTACTTCCTTAACCTTATCCAAAAACTCCTTTTCCACGCTTTCCCTACCAGGGTGATTGAATCTACCGTATGTTGCCTCCATAATGAGGACGTCAGTATCCCTCAAATCGTCTGGATTGGCGGGGTTCATCAATTTCGTATCTGCGGTGTTTATGTCACCAGTATATGTGACCTTCATCTTCTCAGTCATTATATGGATTTGTGCACTTCCAGGAATATGACCCGCGTTAGTCATCCTAACCTTAAACCCTTCAATTTCCTCTTCCTTGTCGAATTCAATTGTATTGAAATTCTTAATAGCCTTATCAACCTCTACCCATTCGAACGGTATCTTAGGTCCAGAAAGCTTTACGAAATCTCGCAGTATTAAATGAGCTAAGGCCTTAGTCATTGGAGTTCCGTATATTGGCTTCTTCAGGGTAGATATTTCATAAATTGGAAGAGCACCTACGTGATCAAGATGCCCATGAGAGACCAAAAAACCTTTGACTTTCCCCGGCAGCTCCTGCAACGGAAAGTTGGGGTTGTCGTTCGAATCAAAGTTAACCCCGTAATCCATCACAAGGCTGCCGTTACTGTTGCCGATCTCGATGGCAGATCTTCCAACTTCTCTGCCTCCTCCGAGTATCTTCAGATAGTAGTCCATTTGTTTAATACCTCAGCACCGCAAACTATTAAGTTTGCTATGAATGAAAGTAAATTGATGAAGATCAAAAACAACGACCTGAAAAAACTTGAAAAGATGGGAATTAAAACAAATCAGATAAATGCTACGCGAGTAATCATAGAAACTGCAGATGGTAAGAGGATAGTAATCGAGGAGTGCCAAGTTGCTAAGATGTCTGCACAGGGAAATTCGTTCTATACTATAATGGGAGGGAACGAGAGAGAAGAAGAAGTAAAACCTGAGACTGTTGTTCAGATCCAGCCCAGCATAAACGAAGAAGACGTAAAGTTCTTAATGGAACAAACTGGAAAAGGCGAAACAGAAGTAAGGGACGCTTTGAATAAGAACGGAGGAGACATAGCTAAGGCTCTTGCCTACTTGACAGGAGAGACCTCATAGAGTTTATGAGTTCCTCCTCAGTTTTCTTGGTTGAAATCACTATGTTTATTCCTTCCTGTTCGCTCAGGTAAAGCGCGAGCGGATCTATTCTCACGGGTCTATGAAGTACAACAACCTTAGGTTTAACCGGGGCTACCTTAAGCGCTATCATTGGAGATCTTCCTCCAGCCACTTTTGTGAAGACTAAGACTCTATTCAGAGACAATGAAAGGAACTGGTAAAAATCTGTACCGCTCAGTGTAGATATTGCCTTTATGCTGTTTGCCACCATGTATCCATAAACTGTAAATTGATTTACAAAGGAGTTCAAAATTACTCCGTCAACAGCTCTTATTATTTCATGTGTTGGAAGAGGAGAAATGAAATCTCCCATGTCCATGATGTAAGGAAAGTTTAAGTTGAACATCTTTACGAGTTCTCCTATTACCTTGAAGCCGTTCTTTGCGTCACTTCTTATTAGAGCTGAAACGTATCTCTTTATGAATGAACTGCCTGGCTGTCTTCTTCCTCTCTCGTAATCTGCAATCACGGTCTGTTTCACGCCTAGTTCCTTGGCAAGCTCCTGTTGAGAAAGTCTAAAGGTTTCTCTCCATTTCCTTAAGGAATTATAAACGTCGTTACTCCATACTATGTCACCGGCTATTCTCTTGCCTACCATATCTATGACGAATTTGTCATAAACGTTTTCCATGCTCAATCGATGAAGTTTTATAAAACCAGCTAAAAATTAAATTATGGGCCCGTGGTCCAGCTTGGCTAGGATGCGACGTTCGGGTCGTCGAGGTCCCGGGTTCAAATCCCGGCGGGCCCATAACTTCTGAGATTTCATAGGTCTCTCACCGAAATCTTGAAGGCCGATAAAATAAGGAGAAAATACATGACCCATTAATCTCAAATTCTAAACATTGAATTAGCCCTCTGCGTAAAAAGGTTTAAGTACGGAACCGTGGTCCACTTTCCCTTTAGGAGGTATAACACAACCGAACTTATTAGACCTTCCTCTTACTACCTTGTTTGTCATAGATGTTTTAGTTATGGTTCCAGCTCCTATCTTGGCTTCCCTTCCTACTACTGAATAGGTTAGATAAGACTTAGATCCTATCTCCACTCCTTGTCCTACCAGCGTATGAGCGACCTCGCTGTAGGCTCCTATTATAGCGTTTCTCTCAATGGACGAAAAGGACCTAATCAGCGAAAAATTGCCAATATACGCATCTTTACCAATGTAAGCTGGTCCCTTGATAACTGCATAATCTTCAATTGTTGCTCTATCCTCTATTATAACCTGATTTCCCAAGACTGCAGATCTGGCCACATTTGCACCATCAGATATGAAAGTTCCTCTCCTTTCGTTAAGCAAGTTTTCTATTGCCGTCAGGATATCCTCGGGATATCCTATATCAACCCAAGGCCCAGACCATACGAAGTAAGATGGATTTAAGGATGATAGATATTCCTCGAAGTTGTCCATAGTTTCTGTGGGTAATACGTAAGCTCCAGCCAGAGCTAACGTGGATCCGGATCTCACCACCTTTATCCTTCCACCTTCTATTTCAACCAGACCATAAGTGTTGAAACCTTCGCCTATAGGTGTTAAGGATATAGACGGTTTACCGTTTGTGTAATAGAGTGAAAGTAGTGACGAATAAAGCTGGCTAGAAGTTATTATGTCCCCGAAAGCTAGAACGTAGTACTTGTCAGATATTTTCGATATTCCCTCGCTTATTGCACCCTCTATACCTTCCTTCTTCTGGTAAACTACCTCGTATCCTGCATCTGTATTAGGTAATTCCCTTTCAATTTCCCTTCCCTTATCGCTAGTTACAATAACGAACTCAGAAATGCCTGCCTTCATTAGACCTTCCATAACGTACGAAAGCACCGGTTTACCTAACACTGAAAGCAATTCCTTCTGTTGTCCTTCAGTTAAGGGATAAAGTCCCTCCCCTTTTCCTCCGGCCAATATCACGGCTTTCATTCTACTGTCACCGTCTTAGCTAAGTTCCTTGGTCTATCCGGATCTATTCCCTTGTTCACTGAAACGTAAAACGCCAAAAGCTGCAATGGCGGAGAAAGAGCAAAAGGTTCTAGATCTCTCTCAGATTTTACTATGACTTCGTTGTCGGTCAAATTAGTGTTCACTGTTGAAATGGAGAAGATCTTGGCACCGCGAGACTTCATTTCCTCCATGTTTACTTTAAGTTCATCCAAACCAGGATTGACGAAGATTACAGGGAAACCTTCAGAAACCAAAGCTATTGGTCCGTGCTTGCTTTCCCCTGCTGGATATGCCTCTGCATGAACGTAAGCTACCTCTTTTATCTTTAGGGCTCCTTCCATGGCTAAAGGTACTCCTATACCTTTGGAAAGGTAATAAACTGAAGGAAAATCTATCAACGTGCTCCACCTCTTCATCTTACCCTCGGTCTCTTCAACGGCGTCTTCTAAAATCTGTGGTGCCTTGGCTAAGTAACTTGTATCCTCATTTAGAACTCTGGACTTTAATATCATAAGTGAAGCTACTTGAGACACGAAAGTTTTTGTTGCCGCAACACCGAGTTCAGGTCCTGCTCTCATGTATAACTTAACATCACTTTCTCTAGAGATTGTGCTCTCTATCACATTAGTTATTGAAATGATCGACGCACCGTCGTTCCTGAACTTCTTAATTGCCATTTTAACGTCGAGAGTCTCTCCGCTTTGACTTAAAGCTAAAACTACATCTCCGGACTTAGCCTTGTAAGACGAATACTCTGAGGCTATAACTGGAATAGCTGTTAGACTTGAGAGATTAAGATATCTAGTAAAGAAGAGACCTGCGTGATAACTCGTTCCAGCTGCAACTACGAATACGCGGTTGGCGTTCGAGATTATCCTAGACGCTTCCACAACTGCTTCGTCTGATAGCATTGTGGAAATAGTCTCTTTCACAGCTAAGGGTGACTCGTGGATTTCCTTCAACATAAAGTGAGAATATCCTCCTTTAGAGGCAGAGATCACACTGAAGTTTAACTTATGAATTCTGTCGTTTATGTCAACTACCTTTCCATCTTTTTCAATATAAACAGAGGACGGAGTAACGAAACCTACCTCCCCGTCCTGGATAGTAACAACTGTGCTAGTAAAAGGTAAAAATGGTGCATACTCACTAGCAACGAAGTTCTTGTTATCCTCGCCTAATCCTATTACAAGCGGATTGTCTAGTCTGGCGAAGAATATCCTCCTTTCCCCCTCCATTATCATGAGTATTGCATAGCTTCCCTTCAATGAAGAGATAGCAGCCTTAAAGGCAGAGAAACTGTCCATACCCCTTTTCATGAACTCCTCTACAAGATGCGGTATAACCTCAGTGTCGGTGTCGCTTCTGAACTTGTGCCCTAGGGATTCCAACTCTTCCCTCAATTCCTTGTAGTTGGTTAAAGTTCCGTTATGCACAACCGCTATTTTACCCGTGCAATCTATGTGAGGGTGAGCGTTTTGATCGTTTGGGGCTCCATGTGTAGCCCATCTGGTATGACCTAAGAAAAGATATCCATTCATCTCGTTTATCTTCTTCCTTTTAACTACTTCGACTACCTTTCCCTTAGCCTTCCTTACATCTATTCCTCCCTCGTCTAAGGAAGCTACACCGACGCTATCATAACCTCTGTATTCTAGTCTTGCAAGAGAAGACACTAGTACATCGGTTAGCGTCCTATCCTTCTTGCTAGACGCTATTCCTATTATTCCACACATATTCGAAAAGCTATCGTAATTCATATTTTACTTTTTCCGTTATTCGCGAACATTTAGAACGACATTAAATCCAAATAAGAGGTGCGGCCACCGGGATTCGGACCCGGGATCTCCGGCTTGGGAGGCCGGCGTCCTAATCCAGGCTGGACTATGACCGCATTAGAAGTTTAAGCAATTTTCCTAATAACTTTTACTCTAAGAGGTTTCAGCATTTCCAGCGCATTTCATCGATCAATCGACCCTCTTCTCATCAGTGATAAAGAACAAACATCGCTTCGTTAAAAACGTTGCTAACTTCAGACGGGAATAATCATCGTCATTTAATCTGCCTACATCGAGGTCATCACAAGGAGCCCAACGCCGGGGACGGGATTTGAACCCGTGCAGGGATTTCCCCTAATGGCTCTCAAGGCCATCCCCTTAACCACTCGGGCACCCCGGCTTGCCCACTTATATTCCTCACTTCTTTTTTATTAAGATTATCGAGTAGCCTTTTACTCTCTTTATCACATTTATACTAGGAAAGTATGGAGAAAATTCCTTCTTGACGTTTTCTTCACCCCTGTAAACTACAATTTCCAAGAACCCATCTTCCTTGATTTTATCGTTAGCACACTTGGCGAACTTCTTTAGGAAATCTACGCCCTTTGAAAGTGGGGGATTGGAGAAGATTGCGTCAAGCTTCTCGTTTACGGCTGAAAGAACATCGCTTTTCATCACGGTGACTCTGGAGGACACTCCATTTATTTCAACGTTTTTCTTTGAAAGTTTTACTGCGTTCGGATCTATGTCTAACATGATCACCTTCAGGGAAGGATTCTTCAATGCTAAAAATATTCCTACTGGACCGTAACCACATCCCACGTCTGCTACGATACCTCTCTCCGGTATGACGAGGTTCTCCAAGAGTGCCCTCGTACCAACGTCCACTTTTCTCTTGGAAAATATTCCTGTACTAGAATAAAAAGAGAGAGGAATTCCATCAATTACGTCAAGAACTACCTCCGTCTTTATCACCCCAATGCTTGGGGTAAACGTCCCTATCTATGAATACTCTGTCAGTGCTGGCCACCTCTCCTTTATCAACCTTTGCTAACCTTCTATAATCCATTAGAGCCTTGCCTACGGAAACCAACTCCCCTTTGGTAGTTATTACGCATACTACGTCATCCTTTTTGAACTGTTGAAAACCAACCACTCCTGGCGCTGTTAACTTTGCACCATAAGCTATGGCACTAACTGCATTGTTATCAACCATTATTTTAGGGATTCCACAAGTTGCTATCTCCATGGGCATGATTATCTTCCTAATGAAAGATTCATCCTTACAATTCTTCCACATGTAGACAGCCTCAGAGAACTCATGCATGGTAACTAAGTTCCTCTCATCGAATATGCCAGTTCTAGTTCTCCTTAGCTCTCTCATATGAGCTCCATAACCGCTTAAGATTCCTATGTCATGGCATAGCTTTCTCATATATGTTCCGTGCTCTGAGATTACCTTCATTAGAACTAACCTATCCTCTATTTCAGTTACTTCAATATCGTATATCTTCCTAGTCCTTAGCTTTCTACTTACAGAGGATCTAACTGGAGGTCTTTGGTAAATCTTTCCCTTGAATTTCATTATCCAACTCTTTAAACTCTCCTTTTCGAAATCAGAGTGAACCTGCATCACGCAAACATACTCCTTGGTTGATCTTGAAACGTAATGCATTATTTTAGTGGCATTATCTAATCCTACGGGTAAGACCCCGGTAACTTTGGGATAACCCCGCCATTTACAGCAGCTCTAGGGTCCCGCCGTGTCCTACCCTGTTTAGGGAAAGCCTCTGCTTTATCCAGAAGGCTACCTCGTGGCTAGTAGGACCAGGAGGTTTATCCACATTAATTATTCCGTTTCTAATTAACGAGTTAATTTCCCTTTTATCTGGATAAGAACCATGAGACTCATCTATCTCAGGTTCCGTCTTGAACGTCCAGGGATTATCATATGAACAAAAAGAATCAATTGACTGGATGAAGTCGTAAAGCTTCATCCTAAATCACAGTCATCTTTGGCTTCACGACTTCCTTCTGGAAGTCAAGGAGGGAAGCCTGCTGAAGCGCGTTCTTTACTTCCTCATCTGTTGCACCCTTGTTTACTTCTATTTTCTTATCGGTTGGATCTATGTGAAGTATGTTGGTCCTCTTCCTCTTTACTCCGTTCACGTCTTTAGGACCGGTCACCAGAACGAAATTCTCATCTATTATATCAACTATTACGACTTTCTTTCCTGCGTCTTTACCCCTAGTTTTAACGCAAATTCTACCTACTTCTATGACCGCCATGATTTGATCTACCCATCTCTTCTGAAAAATAGGTAATTTTAAACTTACTGCCTACTGCCAAAACTTCCTGTTTTTCAAGAATCTCCTTTCCTCCTCTAAAAGGGCTGTATAGAACTGCTCTTCGCCTTCGCCTAGCTTGATTAGAGCTCTGCCTATATTAGAAGGACCTACTCCCGGCGTAGCTAGGGCTATCAGAGCGTTCCTGCCATAGGAGGAAAAGAAAGAAGCAACTTTCTTCACATTTTCCAATAATTTCTTCTCATTTTTGTCCAAATTATAACCCTTTAGAGCCTTCCTCACAGCCTTGATTGAATCCGTTTCAGACGTTTCTGAGGCTCCTATGAATACAGATCCACACTTAGGGCACTTTGAAGGAGAATACTTAACTTTCACCTTATCGCTCCAGCCGCATACTAGGCATACTAAATTAAACTCTTTCTCCAATAATCTTTCCTTCATCACCCCCATTATGAAGGGTGAGTTGTCCTCCCAAGATTGAAACGCCATAAGTCTGTTAAGGAATTGGGATGCAAGAGGAGAAGGAGATGGTACCTCAACAATTTCCCAGTTCAAAGTTTTCAATATAGAAATCGCTTGTTCGTCATAGTTCTTGACCAAAAGTTCTCTAACCGCCTCCCTACCCACTAAGGTGTCAGCATATGCCTTAAGTATTGTGCTTGATACATCGACGTCAGATTTAGGATCAATCACTCCGAACCTCTTGACTTCCACTAACAACTTCCATCTAAACTGAGGACTGTCCCTTATACCTCTTTCAAGTATTCCTAAAAGTTGTTCATAGGACAAGGACAGCATCTCGTCTTTTACCTTTCTTACATCCTCGGAGAATATTGGAACCATGGATGACAAAGCTACGTGGTAGGAATCCGCCCTGAAGGAGGATCTGGCCATCTTTATACCATTTAATAGCACTGAAAATAATGCACCTAAAGTGTTGTTTCCCCTATTACCTAGAGGAGAATGCAATATAATTAAATCGTGATTAATAATTTCTACTAAGACGGTGTCCCTTTTGACTTCAGGGTATCCTCTTTCCTTGTATTCCCGTATAAGTGCTTTACTCTCTTGAGGTAGAACTACGTCGTCTTTAATGTTACCTTTGAACATTTCGTTTATCCTGTCGTACACCCACATCGCAGTTTCCCTCTCCACCGGTATGGATTCACCGAACCAGCTAGGCAGAACCCCTTTCTTTAACTGCCCCCTTTCCACCAACACCTTATCCTGCTCTATAGTAACGACCTTCCAGAGTCTGCCTCCAAGGATAAATAAACTGTCGTCCTCAAGAGTGGATACAAAATCTTCATTAAGTGTACCCAGCTTCGTGCCAGTTAGTGAATCAATTACAGAAAAGCTCCTAATTGAGTCAGGAATCATGTTAGTTCCATAATAATATCTCCAAATTCTCCAAGATACACCTAACTTTCCGTCATCTTTCCTCTTAATAATCCTTGCACCTTGAAGAAGTTCTATTACTTCCTCAAGCTCTTCCCTCTTCATGTCCTTGAAGTATAGCGATCCTCTTAGAACCTTCTCTATCTCATTTACGTTATCATATCCTTCTAATACCATACCAGCAATCTGATGAGCCATCACGTCTAAAGGTGTATACTCAACCAGAGGTTTCTCCACATAACCTTGTTTGGCTAACCTTACTATAGCGTTACATTCCAACACATCATAAAGATCATTTCCAGGCATTACTATGCCCTTGGATATGCCTGATAAGTGATGGTTGCTTCTGCCTATCCTTTGAATTAACCTTAGGCTCTCCCTTGGAGACATGTATTGCACAACCAGCTTCACAGAACCTATGTCTATTCCAAGCTCTAAGCTAGACGTTGCTATTACAGCGTCAACGTTAGAGTTTCTAAAGTCCTTCTCCACAGTTACCCTTAATTCCCTAGATAGAGAACCGTGATGTGCAACTACTTTCATTTGAAAAACATTAGACATGGAATTTGCTAGGAACTCCGTCATTTCCCTTGTGTTAGTAAATACAAGGAGCGGTTTGTTTTCAGTTGCTATTTCCTTAAGTTTCCTAATCCTTGATGCAACCTCAGGTGATATTGAGTGAGACTTAGCTATCTTAAGATCTTCCTCAGTAACTTCTGGAATCTCTATTGTCACATCCATGTTTTTAGTGAGATCTACCTTAGCTACCTTGACATTGCCTGAAACGTTAAGATACTTCCTTGCCATATCCACGTCTCCGACTGTCGCTGATATTCCTATTAATTGCAACCTCCTTCCTACAAGCCTCTTAAGTCGCTCTAGCGTGACCGATAGATCTACACCCCTCTTCTCGTCAAGCATTTCCTGAAGCTCGTCTATAATTATCCACCTCAAATTCCTCATGAGTTCCCTCATCTTCTTATTGATCAGAAAATACTGAGCCGACTCCGGTGTCGTTATCAGAAGGTCTGGTGGATCATTGATTATATCCTTCCTTTGTTTCTCTGTGGTATCTCCGTGTTTCACTCCCACCTTAATTCCTAAAGCGGAGCCTATTCTCTTGAGTCTATCCTCTACATCGCGATTTAGTGAACGCAAAGGTGTTATATAAAGACATGAAACTTTCATGGGACGATTAAGGTAAATTGAGTAAAAGACTGGCAAAACTGCTGCTTCCGTCTTACCGAAGCCCGTAGGTGCAGTGATTAGAACGTCATTTCCTTTTTCCACTAAAGGAATTGCAATCTTTTGAATAGGAGTTAGTTCGCTGTATCCTATTGACTTTATCCTTGATATGAAGTCTTGTGCCTCACTCAACATTACTTAAAGAAACCATAAACTAAGATATTAACTTCCTGACTCCAAGTTTAAGGGAAGAACTAATCATATAAGGAAAATACTTTTTTGTGATAAAAAAGAGACGTCTTGCTAAGCTTGATCTTGATTTAATACGATGATAAGTTTTTTATTAAGGTTTCATTATTAACTCATAAAAATGTTGGAAGAGAGACACGTAGTGTTTGTTGCAATCCTAATTTCTGAATCTATCGCACTTACTGCGATCCCAGACTTCTTTCGCGGAGTGCAAGGAATAACTTCTTACTTCTTTTTCTTTTTCGTAGTTCTATTCCTTGACGCATTCTCTTCAGTGATAGTCTTCTACTCTCCATTAACATCGCTCATATATTTCTTGGGAGTTTATTC
Organism: Sulfuracidifex metallicus DSM 6482 = JCM 9184; assembly: GCA_032834875.1. Classification (NCBI taxonomy): domain Archaea; kingdom Thermoproteati; phylum Thermoproteota; class Thermoprotei; order Sulfolobales; family Sulfolobaceae; genus Sulfuracidifex; species Sulfuracidifex metallicus. The sequence continues at coordinate 376,569 of CP135238.1, read as the reverse complement.
CTCATTTTCAATTATAGGAATAAATCTAATAGACCCCATAGACTTGAGCGTCTACCTATTTGGATTTTCTTCTGCTTCATTTATCCTATTTATTTCAAGGAGAAACTTTTCAGACTTTCTAATAAACATGTTATCTAAGCATAACGTATCTAAACCTACTAAAGGAAATTTGTTAATTCTTCTTTTTCTTACAATAATTGGATATTTGGTCTTCTTTTTATTGGGCTTTCCGTTTCTAGCCTTTGGCTGCGTAGCGGATTTCTTAGCTATGGTCTTCTCTCAGAAAAGAATATATCCCCTGATTTTCATGAGTTGGCTATCTCTTCCTTTGGCTCTATTCTCCATAACATCCACTAGCGGATCCGGAATTAATATAGGTAAAGTGACAAAAGTGCTATTAAAATCGTCTACTAGTTTTAGATTTAGGGGAAATTCATATACTTGGATTAAGGCAAATCAGGAGTTCAAAGTTAACTTAAAGGAAAGCAAAAACTATAATTCAGTAATAGTTGGCTCAAGCGGTTCCGGTAAATCTTTCCTAGTTAAATGGATCATAAGACAACTTAACGTTTCGTTTACAATATTCGACCTTCATGGCGAGTACCCTAGTGAAGGGGCAAAGAAAATAGATATGTCAAAGGTATCAGTTAATCCATTGTCCTTAAACAACACGTCCCCAAAGAAGAGATCTTTAGAAGTAGCTTACATGATCAAATCGATCTTCAATTTGGGTAATCTTCAGACTATTGACATGTTTAACCTTATTTCTGAAACTTACTTCGAAAGCGGTATTGAAGAGGAAGATCCTAGAACTTGGAACCAGAAACCGCCAACGTTTAGGGACGTGTTACTCTATTTAGAAAGGAAAAAGAAATTGTCCACGTCCACTCAAGACATTAACAGACTGTCCTCCCTTGAACCGTATCTGCTTTTTCTCTCAACTGAGGTATTCTCCAGGGACAGCGTAAACCTAGAAGAAATATTTGAGGGAAACTTCGTGCTAGACTTCTCTAGCGTTTCAGCCAACGAAATAAAGTATATAATGATAGAGACAATACTGAGGAATTTAAGGGACTATATGCTTAGAAGAGGACAATCCGACTTTTGGAAAGTTTTTGTGCTAGACGAAGCTCCATTCGTCCTATCAAAGGAAACTGGAAGGGACATTGTAGAGAGGATATTCGCAGAGGGAAGAAAGTTCGGAATTGGTATGATAGTTGTTTCCCAGTCCGTTGAATATGTAAAAAAATTGATGAATAACTCAGCGTCTTTCTTCATTTTCCAGCTATCTGAACCCAATGAGGTTGACTATATAGTAAGGTTTTTAGCCGGAGATTCGGAAGCTTATACGTTAATACATGATACAGCTTTATCTCTCCAGACAGGAGAGTTTTTAACGAGAAGTAACAGAGGAGATATCTTTTTAGTCAGAATAGATGTTGAGTAATCTAGATTATTATGTCAGAGGGAGAGGTTGACGAAAAAAGGGACATGCATGAGGACGATGAAACTGAACACGAAATAGAACGTGAGGACGATGATCTTCCATTTCTTTCAATTCAAGATATTGAAATTCTCATGAGAAATACTGAAATATGGGATAAGCTGTTACAGGGGAAAATAAACATAGACGAGGCTAGGAGAGAGTTTGAAGTGAACGGTAGGGTTTTCGACGGAATAGAGGATAGAAAGAAAGCTAAGAAACAAGCATCAAGAAAGAAGGCAACTAGGAAGAGAGCTACCAAAAAGGCCAAGAATGAGGAAAGCGAGGAGGAAGCTAAAGAAGTCGAACCTAAGGAAGACCATGAGGTAGAAGAGGGGTGACATTCTCCTTCGTTTATCCCAGCGCAAAGGATTTCAGCAGTTTTGTCTCTGCGCTATCAAAGGTAACTGACAACTTTGTGTTGAACATAACTGAAGAAGGAGTAAATGGCAGATATGTAGAACCAGATACTAAATCAATGATGATAATACTAGATATTCCTAAAACGTATTTCTCATTATTTGAAGTAGAAAAACCACTATCTGTTGAGTTAAACCTAAGCTCCTTGAAGAAAGTTCTCCTCAAAGCTAAAAGTAAGACAGCTACGGTAGAGGTAGCTGAAACGGATTCTGGAATAAGAATAACTGTAAGGGATCAAAAAGTAGGTACTAAGAGCAACATCTATTTAGCCTCCAATAAAGGGGACGTCAATCTTGGAGCCGAGCCGAAAGTGGAACATACTGTCAAGTTCTCTCTTGAATCTAAAGTCGTAGAAAGAATTGCAGGAGATTCGTCAGTCATAGGCGAGGAAGTAACGGTAAAAGGAGAAGGAGAGGAAGTGATGTTTTATACTTCTGAGGAGGGGAAGGAATACACTGCAATCCTTAGGAAGGACAAGCCCCTCAAATACCTAGAAGTGAATGATATTGCTGAATCCAAGTTTAGGATAGAGTTAATAAAGGAAGGAATAGACGTAGTATCCCAATTCTCAGATGTTGAAGTTAACATAGGCTCTAACATACCTATGAAATTAAGAAGCGAAGCTGACGCAGGAGGACAATTCACGGTTTGGATAGCTCCTGTAGTTTAACAATATAATCTCCTCCTCTTTTTAAAATTGCAATATATTTATTTTTTGCTCTTTTTATAGCCGAGTTTTCTACGTCAATTAAATTTAGCATCCATAAAGGAGTACCTTCCTTTACGGTATTCTTTATTCCAAAGAAGTCTGAAGGTTTGGTAGTTGCTCCCATCAAAATTTCCCTTGAGTAATCCGAACCAGGCTTCCTAATTCTAGATATTAGCAAGGCTAGCTCTAAGTCCCTCCATAGATTTGGGCTAATCCAAGCTGCATTATCGCTACCCAAGAAGAGATCTACTTCGGATTCTATGATAGAATCAACCTTTGGGATCCCAACCGAGAACCACATGTTGCTTCTTGGGCATATCACCAATGGAATTTTGCTCTCGGCTAATACCCTCAGTTCGTCATCTCCAAGCCAAGATCCATGAACTATAAATGAAGGTGAATATAAGTTCAAGAATTCCTCTAAATTGTATTTTAACCAATGTGATAAAGTCTCGGCGAAATGAGAAGCTCTCAACTGGAAGTAATTCCTAATTGACGAGTAATTGTACTTTACCGAAGGACTAGGAAGACCGTATCCGTCAGCAATGTCCTTCAGTTTCTTCAACGACACGTCTGAGAACTCGTCCTCCTCTAGCCTGCCAAGAATTATGTAGTTAAGTTTGGAACTTTTCTCTTTTACTTCCTTAGCATTCATGCTTCCCTTAATTCCCTGCTCCCTGAAGTCTACTACGGTTTTAACTCCTATATCGTAGGACAAAGAAAGGAACATCTCTATTGACTTCTTTAAGTCGTATTGAGTGGAGTTTATGACACTATATTTGAAGCTTTCTGGATCTCCCACGGCTTCCCTTATATTGAGATTATACCCGTCTTCCAAAATGAGGAAATCCCCTGAATGAACGTGAGAATTAACAAGGGAGGGCATAAGAAGTCCCCTCAAATGCTTAGCATTACCTACATAACCGTTTCCAACGTGAGTGATTATGCCTTCCTCTACTTCAATGTTAAGTTGCTCTCTCCAATCTAGCTCGGTACCTACTAATGAAAAGTCAACGTTGAGGGTTAAACGTCTACTAATTTCCATCTGGAATCCCTGCTTTCCCTAATCCTAGTTAAAGCTTCGGTAGACCTAGCTACCGCACAACGAGGATTGTTACAGATTCCTATGCCCATTTTCAATCCTTCTGGTATTTCACTCAACAAGTTCTTGATCTGATTTTCTCCTAAAAACATCATAAAGTTGTCACCTCCTAGGTATTGTAACAGACCTCCCATTGAGTATACCCTCCTTTGTAACTCTATCATAACATCCATGCTTCTCTTGAATGAGGTGTATATTGACGTGGACTCCGTAAATTCCGTGAAGGAATCAACGTCAGCATGGACTGCAACGACTTTAGAGTCTGGATAATCTTCAAGCCATATTTCTTGAGGGGAAAGTTCATTAACGCAGCGTGACGCATTTTCCTCAGCTTCCCTCAATGTATCTCCAAAGGAAAGACAACCCTTTAATGGAACTGGAGAGTACTTCTTCAGTTTGTTAAAGAGGAAAGATAATCCCTTGTTACTAACGCCGTCGGATATTATAATTAAGTTATCGAACCTAGTAACTAGCGGGAAAGCCCATATTCTAGAAGAAAGAAGATTAACAAAAAATGACAGTTTAGCTTGTGTTTTCTGAATTTTCCACTCCCTATCATAACCTAAAGTCTCGGTCCACTCTCTGTAATGGTGTAAACGTATTGCAAATACTTTCACTCAATTAACACCGTCTCCTGGGATTCCTTCATAGTCTCCAATTTTTTGTACCTTAATGCAAGCTTTACTGCAGATTCCACTGCCCTATTTGCATACTCCTCGATCCTTTCCACTGCTTGTTCATGGGTAGCCCCTGGTCCTATGACCCCTAACGTAACGGGCTTGCCGTATTGCAGAGAAAGATCAGCAATTAACCTAGCTATTTGGGCTCCTATTACTTCGTCATGTTTAGTCTCTCCCCTGATTACTGCTCCAAGGGTTACCACGGCATCGACGTCCCTCTCTAATAGCTTCTTAACTGCCAATGGCATATCGTAACTGCCAGGGACCTTGAATACTATCTTCACTTGTGCACCAAGGAACTTAGCGTGGGATATGGCCTTCTGTAGCATTAAGTATGTTATGTCGTAGTTAAAGTCAGCTACTACTATTCCTAACTTAACTGAGTTCTCCTGCATTTCTATACCCCTGTCTCAATCCCTTACCAGCATATCCCCTTAATGAGCTTTCCCCGTCCCTAACTAACCTTACTAAGTTGATTGCATGCTTAGTTGCTCTGTCCTCTGCTATCCTCACCAAGTCATCTGGATGCTCAGCTTCATCCTCATGAACTGTGACGTCTATAACGTGCTTGGAAGTGAGAATCTGAACCATGATTAGTCCTATGCTTGTAGAGAGGTAACTATACTTATCCAATTGCGTCCTTCCTACCCATCCTAGAGTAATAACCCCATCGCTTCCCCAGTCTATCAGCTTCTTAGCTGCAACTGGTAGGTCTTTTATCCCAGGAACGGTATACCTTTTTATTTCACAGTCATTGTCTTCCTTCTTTATAGTTCTCTCAGCTATATCTCCCATGTTTACTCTGGAAAAAGTCGTATCTACAACTCCGTATTTACGCAACCTTTAGCACCTCCAATATATCCTTCCCAGTAATCAGAGGAATGTCGTTGTTCTTAGCGTAAATTTCGGCTTTCTGCCGCTTCATGCTGTATCTTTCATCTAGCATTTCTGCTATTACAACGCTTTTCTTTAACCCTAGAAATTCCATTAAGGAGGACGTAAGTTCAGTGTGTCCTCTACGCTTGTTTAATCCCCTGGATAAAAGAACTGGGACATGACCGGGAGCCATGAATTCATTGAAGAACTTTTCCTTAGCTTCCTTCTCGTCTATCTGTAGCATCTCTATTGTTTTATGTAATTCGAGTATGGTCTTAGCTCTGTCCTCGTCTGATATTCCCGTTCTGGTGCTCATATGGTTTACCCACATGGCGAAGGCAGGCTCATCACCGTAAACTGGTCTCTTCACTAGTCTAGAATACTTCTGATAATTCCTCAGTTCGTCCGTTATGAGGTTCAATCCAAGCTTTTGTCCTTCTTCTTTTCCTGTGACGTAGCAAATGAGTCCTCCAGCATCCTTCCTCAAGGTATAAATGCTCTTCCACGAAACGCTGCCCCCATAAAAAACCATGTCTATTTCCTCCTCCCTTCCGTCGAAATCATATACCATTATGGGAAGTCCAGACAAGAGACGTTTTGCTAAATATTCTTTGTCCATCAAAATAGTCCATACGTAAAAATATAAAAGAGTGTTTACTTACGCTTATTAACATAAGTTAATAAAACATAAACAATTAAAGGAATTATGAATAACAATACTAAATATTCTGGGTTAAACCTTGAACCTTGATGAGATGAAGCTGTAGTAGTGTTGTATAGTTTTTGAAGAAATGATGTAACGTTAGCTTTAGGAGGATAAGTTCTGATCAACACGGTGCCGTTTCCGTTCTTGAAAAATACGTGAATCAAAAGGGTTTCTCCCTGAGGTGGTATTGCGTAAAACTCTATGAGCAACAAGCTTCCGTTAACCGATATGCCCGAAGTCAAGTTGTCGTTTATTCTCGTTATTGTAGAATTGAAGGTTAGTCTTATTCCATTTACCGATACAGATGAATTAAACGAAATTGGATTCCTTGAATTATCAGTGAAGCAGGCGCTAACATTGTAATTGGCCACGTTTAGTTGATTACATTGCAATGCAAGTGTGTCATCTACAAGCAATGAAACAGAAAACATCAACGTCAGTACTAAGTATAAGACGATTTTCACAAAGTATATTTAATGGCTCAGGTTATAGTTTATACTGATGTCATTAGGTTACGGTAACCCATACAGCAACTGGAGATACATTCTGTTATCTCAATTTTCCATCCTATTCATCTCTGCTTTGCTCAGCGTATTCCCACCTCAGTACTACATTTACGGGTATGTAATCTATCTTGTTGTGGTAATGTCGATAACTTTCTTCATATCATTCAGAAGCAATCCTCTACTAAAGGAACGTAAATACATGGGGGAAATTATGAAATCTAGAACGATATTCGAGGAAAAGGATGCTAAGGAAATTATGGAAAAGGACGAGGAATATATTAAGAAATACAAGGAAAGCCTAAAGAGGAACGGATACTTTATGCTTTATTTCGTTGTATACCTAGCAATAATTCTAGTTATATACGACGATGTTCTTGGAATATATAGGAAAATGTTCGCTGCAAACCACCTTGAACTATTCCTGGTTTTCTTCGTTACATTAGATGCAATTACCCTCATCAACATCTTCTTGTCTAGAAAGGTAATGAAAGGTGCAACGTCACAAACAATGGCACCTACAAAGTACAGAGTCACTGAGAGAGGTATAATATCTAATGATGCCACTGGAGTCTTCCTACACGCCAGACACTTGCCCAACTCTGAGGTTACTGAGAACAGGGAGAAACGTTACGTAGAGATAAAGTCAAACACCATCAAGTTACCCTATGACATAAGGCTTTATACAAAAGACATAGATAGATTGTTGGACGCTATAGAGAGAGTTAAAAAGATAGAGATCAAAAGACAACAGTCTTCTTCTTCCCAGAATTGAGAAAGTGAAAGTGGGAATAGGTTCCTAAACTGTTCTTGACTAATGCTCCATCTTTTCCATTTAATATTCCCTTCCCTATGACATTCGTGAAGACGAATTCTTTCTCATTAACACGAACGGGTGAAGAAACGTGAAATTCGTGTCCATTCATGATTTCTCCTTCCTTAATTTTACCTACACTTCTTGTGGCCTTAAGAGTAGTGTATCCTATAGTCAGCTTATCCTTTACCTTTATATCTATATCATATATTCCTACCATAGAATATTTTCTCTCTCCTATTAAATTTTCTGAGAGATACATTAAGCCGCCACACTCAGCTAATATTGGTATATCCCTATCTGAGGAGCGTTTAAGCCATTTCTTCGTCACGGAGTTAGACTCAAGGACTTCAAGGTGTAACTCCGGGTAACCCCCTCCAAGATATATTGCGTCTGCATTAGTTACTTCCTCGTTCTCAAGAGGGCTGAAGAAAACAAGGTTATAGCTGCCCTTAAGTAGATCTAAGTTTTCTTTATAATAGAAGGAAAATCCCTCGTCGAATGCTATCGCCATGATCTTCTTTTTTGTCTCTAGATCAATCTCATCATAATTGAAATCTATAGTGGAAGTCCTAGTTATCTCCAAAAGCTTGTCTAAATCCACGTTGTTTTCAACTACTTTAGATATTTTCTCTATAATCTGCTCCACTTTGTGGTTGTCCTCTACTGTAAGCAAACCCAAGTGTCTGCTGTTAACCTCCAGCTCTTTGTTAAAGGGTATTCTTCCTAATACCTCCACTCCATCAGGTATGGACTCCTTGCAGTAACCGTAGTGAGTGTCTGAACCAACCTTGTTAAAGATAACTCCTCTTACATCCACGTTTTCATATTCCTTTAAACCCTTCACTATGGCTCCTATTGTGGAGCTTGTATTGCTGCAATTCATGACCAATATTACTGGAGTACTTGTAACTTTAGATAGCTGAGCTGAACTGAAGCTCGTATGAACTCCATCGTATAAACCCATTACTCCTTCTATCACGGCGACGTCGTAACCCATAGAGTACTTAGACAAAGATTTGAGAACTCCATTTTCACCCATCATCCATAAATCCAAATTTATTGCTGGAGTTTTGGAAGCCTTAGTCAGATATCCCGGGTCTATGAAGTCCGGTCCGGCCTTGAAAGGTCTAACCTTAAACTTCCTCGATAATGCCCTCAATATTCCAGACGTAATCAGAGTTTTCCCTGATCCGCTCCTGTCAGAGGATATAAGAAACCTAGAAAACATCTTTCAACCTTAAAATTGTAGATCTAGATTAGTATATAGAGATTATCATGTTTAAGGTGCTTTACGCAAAAGCCTCAAACTTTAGAGCCATTTTGGACGTGCTCAGCCACATGGTTGATGAGGCGGTGTTTAAGTTCGATAGTAACGGAATGAGCTTAATAGCAATAGATAAGGCACATATATCTCTTGCCACAATAGAGATTCCGAAGGAAGCATTTAAGGAATATGAGGTAGACGAGGAATTCAGCTTCGGTTTCAACACACTTTACTTGTTGAAACTATTCAAGGGAATTTCTGGCAGTGATGAGTTAGAAATTAGCTCAGAATCTTCTGAAAACGTGAAAGTTTTAATATATGGCGAGACTCCAAGGGAATACGATATCAGAAACTTGTCAATTACTCAACCTACAATACCTAAGGTAAACATGGAATTGTCTGTGAAGGCTAGGCTATCTTCCAAGGGATTTAAATCCGCCGTCGATCAGATATCTAGCGTTTCCGATACTATTGTGATTTCAGCGAACGAAAAGTCCCTAATCATGAGCACACCAAAGGAAAACAAGGAAGCTCAAGTTGAGGTAGTTTTCGATGAATCGGAAGGGCTTCAGGAACTTGAAGTCAAATCTAACGCAGAAAGCTCGTATTCCTCCGATTACTTGGGTTATATAATGAGCTTAACCAAGATTTCTGGGAGTACTACCTTAAGTTTCGATGAAAAGAAACCAGTCAAGGTAGACTTCGAGAGCCAAGAAGGGGGGAAAGTTACTTATTTGCTTGCCCCTAAAGTAAGCTAATGCGTATCGCTAGATCGATAATCGGGAGCTACCCAAAAAATCCAAAATTGGCTAAAATTCAAAGTAAATATCTCTTGGGTAAGGTTGACAAAGAGAGATACGAAAAGGAACTGAAGACATGGACTTCAAAGGTATTTTCTTTAGCTAAGGAAATTAATGCTGAATATACAACCGATGGACTTCTCAGATGGGATGACGTTGTTGACGTCACCTTCAGCTTCCTGAGAGGAGCGTCAAAGGGTCCACTCATAAGATTCTATGACAATAACTTCTACTACAGAAAGCCTATAATTGAATCAAAGATTTCAAAGGACGACGAGAAACTGTTGGAAGCTATGAGCTTCTCCAGACAAGTGAAACAGGAGACCGGTTGCAGCTCTAAACTGAAGGCCGCGTTTTTAGGTCCGTTTTCTTACTACAGGCTGAGCGAGGATAAGCATTACAAGAGTCCAGAGAATCTAATGGAGAATTACGCTAACGTTGTAGCTGAGGTTATAGATGACCTAAAGGGCGTTGTGGATGCTGTAGAAATCCATGAACCTTCTATATTTGAAAAAAAGATAAAGGGAGAGTTAGTTACAAAGTTACCTGAAATATACTCGCCTATTTCGTCAACTAAAATGGAGAAGCACCTGATATCATACTTTGAAATGAATCATTTGGAAAGAATAACGGACTTTCTTACAATAAAGGCTGATTACCATGGAATAGACCTTTCAGAAAACTTAACTAAGGTAGCCAAGATATATCCCCACTTGAATGGCGTTAGACTAATAGCAGGCGTACTAAACACTAGGAATACCAAGATGGAAAAGGTAAGCTCTATTAATAAGGTTGTAAATAATCTTGCAAAACACGGTGCAAAGGAAGTGATCTTAAGTAATTCCTCCTTAATGGACTTTATACCTGAAATTATAGCAATTAAAAAGATTAAATTATTAAACAAGGTGGGTGATAACAATTAAGAATTATCCAGAAGTTCCAATACTACCAACTACCGTAATTGGAAGCTATCCTAGGCCTAAATGGCTTAAGGAGACTATTCAGTTAGCTAAGATGGGAAAAATTTCCAAAGCGGACTTAGAAGAAGCATTCAACGATGCTGTCGTAGACGTAATGAGGGATCATCAGTTAGCTGGGATAGACATACCTACGGACGGTGAAATGAGAAGAGACGAAATGGTAGAATTCTTCGCTGAGAATTTGAAGGGATTTACCTTCTACGGCTTCGTTAGAGTTTGGGGCGATGCTTATTATAGGAAACCTTCTGTAGTGAGTAAAATTGAATATAAGAAGCCCATGCTGGAGAACGAGGTTAGATTTGCCCAATCAGTTTCATATACTAGCAACTTAAAGGTTACAATTACTGGACCTTACACAATAGCTGATTGGTCATTCAATGAGTATTACAAAACCAAGGAAGATCTAGTGTTTGACTTAGCTAAGATAATAAATCAAGAATTGAGGAACCTAGTTAAGATGGGAATTCCATTCGTTCAAGTAGACGAGCCAGCTCTTCCAACACATGAGGAAGAGATACCTTGGGCTGTGCAGGCTATAAACGAGGCGATTAAGGGAATAGACGTAAAGGTAGGTTTACACATATGTTACGGAGATTATGCTAAGGTCATGCCGTTTGCAGAAGAAATGAAGGTTGATCAGTTAGCACTTGAGTTTAAAAACAGAGATTTCAAGGACTTGAACCTTCTGAAGAAGTTTGGATATACTAAGGAAATAGGCTTGGGAGTTGTCGACGTTCATTCCAGTGAAGTTGAGAGCCCTGAGGAAGTGGCTAAGGGAATAAAGAAAGCGTTGCAGGTGCTTGAACCTGAAAAGATATACGTTAATCCAGACTGTGGACTCAAGAGACTATCCAGGAGAGTTGCATATCAAAAATTAGTTTCTGTAGTGGAGGGTACTAAAATGGTAAGGGAAGAACTTAAAAAGAAAGGATTATCTACTATCCAGTTGAAGCCAATTGTCAATAGGTGAAGACGATGAATAAGAGGAGAGCTAGAGGTAAATCTCATTCAATTAGACCCGCAAGAGCAGGATCCCCTAAGTGGGTTAAGTTTACCAGAGAGGAAGTTGAAGTTCTAGTCGAAGAATTAGCCAAAAAAGGATATCCTCCTTCCATGATTGGACTTGTACTCAGGGACCAGTACGGAGTACCGTTAGTTAAGCAGATAACAAGAAAGAAGGTCAATCAGATATTAGAGGAGAGAGGAGTGGCACCTAAGATTCCGGAGGATCTATTCAACCTGATAAAGAAGGCTGTAAACGTAAGGAGGCATCTTAACGAGTATCCAAAGGATAAGAAGGCTAAGAGAGGTCTGGAGGAAGTTGAGTCTAAAATAAGGAGGCTTAGCAGCTATTACGTAGGCGTTGCGAAGCTACCTAAGGACTGGCGTTACGATCCTGCCAAGGCAGAGTTACTCATAGCCTCCGCAGAAGCCTCATGAAAAATATAACAGTAGAAACAAGTTTTTCTCTTTCTCATATGGGCTAAACTTATACACTTTTCTTCTTTTAATGTTACACTTTTTGTGCTTCGCAAAATAAGGGAGACACGCTACTACATAAAATTTCAATTTGGTTTAGAGGTTTCAATTACACCTTCAACTCTCTCCTTAAGAATCTCCGCTACTCTTTCATCTAATCCAATAGGCTGTGCTATCTTTACGTTTATCTTTTTTCCCAATACTGTATTATTTTCTCCTTCTATTCCTAAAAGTCTAGGTATATCCTTAAGGAAATGGGTACCCGTAGCGAAGAGTAAGGGAACTACAACTACCTCTTCTGCCCCTTTAGCAACTAGAGACTCTAATGCAGATCTAAGGTCAGGCGTATCGAACTCTAAAAAGCCATATTCGACTAGAGGAAAGTTCTCTCTAAGCATCGACGCATATCCTACTGCCATTTCTTTCCATTGGGGGATCTTACTCCCATGTAATACAAGAAGAACACCTAACAAGGCTATCATTGTATTCCTTTGAGTACGATTTTATATACTTGAATTAAGATAAGCTCATGAAGGTGGATGTATATTGCCAGACTTTAAACTCGTCATTTCTGATCCTAGCTCGACTTCTTCAAAGGTAGAGAACGTTAAGGTCAAGGTATCAGATAAAGTTCAAGCTCAGAGCGGAGAAAAAGAAGGTAAGAATTTGCCTATTGCAAAAATGAACGAGAAAATCAAGCAATCATTGAACGCTGATATGTTCGTAACTTTAGAGATAATCAAGCAAGAGGGAGACAAACTGTCTAAGATAAAGACACACTTCAGAATTGAGGTAGATTCGATGGTTCCTGACAACGAGATATGGATAAGCCAAGAGGCGTCCGAAAAGTATGGGGCTTCCGAGTTTGAAGCCAAAGCCTACAGAACTAAGGCTTTCCAGTTAACTATAGATCAGAATAAGTCCTCCTTAATTGGGCGTAAGATAGGTGACGTAGTGGAGTTGGGAACATTAGGAGTTCCACTTAAGTTGAAGATAACTGGTGGTTCTGATAACTCAGGTTTCCCGATGAGACCTGATGTTGGAGGAGGAGTTAAGAAAAGGTTACTAATAAGCGGACCTCCAGGGTATCATCCAGAGGAGGACGGCGAAAGGCGTAGAAAGACCGTTCGAGGTAACATGGTAGTTCAGGAATTAGTCCAAGTAAATGCAATAATTTTAAGGTGATGATTTGTCCTGGCCAACAGTACAACCCGAAGTAAACATAGGAGTTGTAGGACATGTAGATCACGGTAAAACTACTCTAGTCCAAGCAATAACTGGAACTTGGACCTCTAAGCACTCAGAAGAGCTAAAACGAGGAATGACGATAAAGTTAGGTTACGCGGAGGCCAGCATAGGATTATGCGAAACTTGTAGAAAGCCGGAAGGATACGTCACCGAGCCTTCATGTAATCAGTGTGGATCGGACGAGAAACCTAAGTTTCTGAGAAGAATATCGCTGATAGACGCTCCTGGACACGAAGTTCTTATGGCTACCATGTTGTCAGGAGCAGCGTTGATGGATGGAGCTATTCTGGTTGTTGCAGCAAATGAGCCTTTCCCTCAACCTCAGACTAGGGAGCACTTTACGGCTCTGGGTATAATAGGAATAAAGAACGTAGTGATTGTACAGAATAAGGTAGACGTAGTTTCGAAGGAAGAGGCCTTAGCACAATACAAATCAATCAAGGAATTCATTAAGGGAACTTGGGCTGAGGGATCGCCAATAGTTCCAGTAAGTGCTCTGCATAAGATTAATGTTGATGCGTTGATAGAAACAATGGAGAAACATATTAAGACTCCAGAAAGGGATCCGTCTAAGAGTCCGGTTCTGCTAATTATAAGGAGCTTCGACATAAACAAACCTGGTACATCTTACTTGGACTTAAAGGGAGGAGTGGTTGGAGGTACAATCATACAAGGAAGTTTCAAGGTAGGACAAGAGATAAAGATAGTCCCAGGAGTGAGGTTTGAAAAACAAGGAAAGGCTTACTTTGAACCATTATATACAAAAGTCTCCTCATTGAGGTTCGGAGACAACGAATTTGATGAAGCAAAGCCTGGAGGACTGGTAGCTATGGGGACTTATTTAGATCCTTCCTTAACAAAGGCGGATGGTCTTCTGGGAAACATAGTCGTACCTGCAGATGCAAAGGTAAGCGTTCTAGACAAGCTAACAATAGAGTATCAATTATTGGAGAGAGTTGTTGGAACCAAGGATTTGACTAAGGTTGATTCGATCAAGGCTAGAGAGACCTTAATGCTTTCAATAGGATCCGCTACTACCATAGGTGTAGTGAAAGCTTCAAAGGCAAATTCCATAGAGGTAGAGCTGAGGAGGCCCGTAGCTATATGGGATAACAACGTAAGAGCGGTAATCAGCAAACAAATCGGAGGTAGGTGGAGGCTAATAGGATGGGGGATAGTGAAATCGTAAACAAAGAAAAGGAAGGAGTTGTCCTGGATACTAACATTTTGCTCTACATCTATGAGGGTTTTGATCCACTTCTTTCTATTGTTGAAAGATTTGATTATAAGCCGGATTTTTACATACATAAAGCAGTCATAAATGAACTTATGACAATAAGAGGGAGAGAAAAGGGTTTCGCTAAAGCGGCCAGAGTTAACGTTGCTCTACAGTACCTCGATAAGTTCTCCAATAGCTGGAAGCTTATAGATATGGAATGCAGAAAGAGAGTCGACGAGTGTCTTCTTGACACGGCTAAAGAAATGAAATTGATTTTAATGACCAACGATAGCAGATTGAAGGAAAAGGCTCTCAGAAGTGGCATTAAAGTACTCTACATTCAGGGAAAGGGTAAAATTATAAAATCCTTAGTTCCATTGTAAGCTATGTATAAACTTATAAAGGCAAGGGGAATAGTCAGAATTCCTCCAGAGTCCTTTGGAAAGCCCTTAGAGGAAGTAGCGTTGGAAAACCTGAAGCAGGAATATCAGGAGAAGTTATCTCCAGAGTTCGGCTTAGTGCTGGCAATATTGAACGCTAAGGTAAGCGAGGAAGGGCAAATAATTTACGGAGACGGAGCCACATATCATGAAGTTGAATTCGAAATGTTATCCTACGTTCCCATGCTTCAAGAGGTGGCCGAGGGAGAGGTACAGCAAGTAGATCCTTACGGAGTTTACGTTAATTTAGGTCCAATGGACGGACTTCTACACATATCTCAAATAACGGATGAGGGAATGAAGTTCGACAAGAACAGAGGAATAATATATGCTGAAAAGACAAAGAAAATTGTTCAAAAGGGAGACTTGATGAGGGTTAGAATTGCAACTATAGCTACGTCAGCAGGAAGGTTACCTAAGATCGGATTAACCGCCAGACAGCCGGCCTTAGGAAAAGTGGAATGGATAACTAAGGAAAAGTGATGAGGATTGGCGAAAAGGGAGTTTAAGGCTTGTAAGAATTGCAAGGCTTTAACGACGCCAGATATTGCAAAATGCCCAGTCTGTGATGGACAGTACTTCACTGATGAATGGGAAGGAATGGTGATTATAATCGATTTGGAATCTGATATCGCTAAGCTAATGGGTGTACAGAAACCTTGGAAATATGCAATAAGCCTGAAGTAGACGTATGTCTAGTGCCTACCCCTCAAGCCAGAGTTGAGCTTTCTAGACCTTATGGAATGTTGATAGTAGACAAGGATTGTGTAGTAAACGTAACTAAAGGAAGAAGAATAATAACTGTAGGTGACTATGTAACTAAAATATTTGAGGACAGAAACGTAAAACCATTTTTAAGTATAATAGATGGAAAAACCATGAGAAACAAGTCAATGGAAGATGAACAAAAGGGAGATGAAGTAATAGAAAATGAAGCTGGAATTCTTAGATTATCCTCCATGGAAGTTGTAAAGAGAAAAATCGACGGGAAAGGCGGAAGACTATTTGTAAAGGGAGAAGAAGACATGCTAGCTATAGCATGTATACTGTTTGCAAACGAAGGTGACGCTGTGGTTTACGGTCAACCTAGAGCAGGATCTGTAGTAGTCATAGTTGATGGAATGATTAAGTGGAGAGTTAAAGACATCCTCTCAAAGTTTGAGAGAAAAGAGTGTCAGACCTGCGCGGGGTCTTCATCAATCTGACCTTTCGAGCCTCATCACGAACAGTATATTATGATAATACTTTCCAAGTTTTTATTTTCTCTTTAGTCTAATCCTTCTTCAGCTTTTCTGTATTTTTAATTAAAAATAACAAAAATGAGCTAAATCTATTCTATCTAGAGTAATAATGCACAACCAATAAGAACAAGGGAGAGGAGAATAAGAAGAAAAACGTTTATTCAGTCATTATCTTGTCTAGGTTATACATATCAGGCTCCGTACTTTTCTGCTCTCTGAGAGTAATTAAGTAGCAAGTTTAAGATATCCAGACCTCTAATCTTTAGTGAACCCTTCTTCGCGTCAATTTCGTTGAAGTCTTCCACGCTATCGTAAGATATCGGATAAGGTACATGAATGAAGATTGGCACTGGATCCCCTGCATGCTCCTTCTTCTCAACTGGTGTTGAGTGATCTCCTGTCAACGCTATTATCATATCGTCACCTACAGCGTCTAATATTTTACCTATTACGTAGTCTATTTTCTCTATCGCCTTAACTTTTTCTTGAATCTTCCCATCATGGGACGCTGCATCAGTAGCTTTAATGTGAAGGAAAACCAAATCATAATCATCGGATTTTAAGAAGTCTATTGCCGTATTAGCCTTAGAATCATAATCTGTATCTATCCCTCCCGTAGCCCCGGGTGGAGTAACTACGTTCATTCCAAGTTCCTTGCATATACCTTTAATTAGAGCAGTTGCTGCAACAGTGGCGCCCCTTAAACCCGCATAATCACTTAACTTTGGTAGCTTAACGTAACTGGCGGCTCCCCTAACTAACACTATATTAGCTGGAAGCTCTCCTTTCTTTACTCTTTCCTTGTTAATTTCGGATTCATTTAGTACCTTGTACATGGCTTCAGTGAGTTTGTTCAGCACTGAAGACGTTCTCTTGGCTTCATGGGAACCATCAATAGGCTCACTCTCCTTTACTCTCTTGCCTACTTCATGTGGGTCTGTATCTCCAACTTTATCGCTCAATGAATCTCCAGATAGCACAACAGCTACCCTATGTTCTGTACCTTTGTAGAAGGACACCTTGACGTCATCTATTGTCCCTATCTTCTGGTTTAATTCGTCAACTAAGGCTTGACCTTCGTCCAGTTTCCTTCCAGCCCTCCTATCCTTAACTATCATGTTGTTATCCACTGTAGCGAAGTTGCCCCTGAAGGCTACATCTCCGTGTTTTAGTTGTGCCCCTGCACCTAATGCTTCAAATGCTCCCCTACCTCTGTAGTACTTGTATGGGTCTAATCCAAATATTGCCAAATGAGAAGTGTCGCTCCCTGGAATTACGCCAGGAGAAATTGGATCCATCAGTCCTACAATGGAAGTCTTCAACAGTTTATCTATGTTGGGTTTTCTGGCATATTGAAGGGGAGTCATTCCTCCTAACGACGTGACCGGTCTATCTCCTAACCCATCTCCTATGACTAGAAGTATCTTATATTTCCTCATTTTTATATCACGCTTTGTTTCAACTGCTTTGACATGGTTTCGTATCTCTGTATGTCAGCTTTTGTTAAGCTTGGTGTGACTATCTTCATTCCTTCCTCCAAATCTTGGGTCGTAACTTTCACGTCTACGTTGTTCATGCATTCGTTCACTACCTTATTCTTACATTCTTCCTCCTTGCATTCGCTGTTTGCCTTTTCTACGCATCCTGAATATACGTTCCTTAGCTTGAGCATTACCGTTTCTCTAACTAGAGCCTCTATGTCAGCTCCGGTGTATCCTTCTAACTTCTTCGCTATCTCCTCCAAGTTCAGATCTGGGCTCGTTGGAACCGACTTAAGGTGTACCTTAAGTATGTCAATCCTTGCTTTGAGGTCTGGTGGTGGGACGTAAATTATCCTGTCGAATCTTCCAGGTCTAAGTAAAGCTGGATCCAATAAAGTAGCTCTGTTAGTTGCTCCTATAACTATTACTCTGTTTAGAGCCTCTATTCCGTCCATTTCTGAGAGAAGTTGATTCACTATTCTATCTGTTACTCCAGAGTCTCCATGTATTCTTTCCCTAGACGGAGCTATTGCATCTATTTCATCGAAGAAGACTACACAAGGTGCAGTTTGTCTCGCTCTCTTGAATACTTCTCTTATTGCCTTTTCGCTCTCTCCTACCCACTTAGAGAGAACTTCAGGACCTCTTACGGCTATGAAGTTTGCGTTGCTCTCAGTAGCTACTGCCTTAGCAAGCATGGTCTTTCCAGTACCAGGAGGACCGAACAAGAGAACTCCTTTAGGCGGTCTTATTCCGGTTTTCTCGAACAGCTGAGGGAACCTCATTGGCCACTCCACAGCTTCTCTCAACTGCTGTTTGACGTTATCTAAACCTCCTATGTCTGACCAGTGAACTGTTGGAACTTCAACATAAACTTCCCTGAGGAGTGTAGGCTGAACCGACTTCATGGCTTCCATAAAGTCGTTCATGGTAACCTTCAGCTCTTTTAATACATCTGCAGGTATTTGAGGAGTGTCAAAGTTAATCTTCTTTTCCTGCATGAATCTCCTCAAAGCTGCAATCGCAGCTTCCTTAGAAAGAGCTGCCAGATCTGCACCTGTATAGCCGTTAGTTAACTCGGCTATCTTATCTAAGTCAACCTTGTCTGGTCCTTCGTCTACTAGAGGCATATTCCTTGTGTGAACCTGAAGTATATCCTTCCTTCCTTTAGTGTCAGGCGGCCTAATTTCGATTTCCCTGTCAAATCTGCCAGGCCTTCTTAAGGCTTGATCCACCGCGTCGGGTCTGTTAGTAGCTCCGATTATAACAATTTTACCTCTACCCTTTATACCGTCCATTAAAGTGAGTAGCTGCGCTACTACCCTCTTTTCTACTTCTCCTGTAGATTCCTCCCTCTTGGGTGCTATTGCATCTATTTCGTCTATGAACACTATTGACGGAGCGTTTTTCTCAGCTTCATCGAATATTTCTCTAAGTCTTTGCTCGCTTTCGCCGTAGAACTTGCTCATGATCTCTGGTCCATTTATTGAAGTAAAATACGCACCTATCTCATTTGCCAATGCCCTAGCAAGCAGGGTCTTTCCAACGCCTGGAGGTCCATACAAGAGAACTCCCTTTGGTGGCTCTATACCGAGGTGCTGAAACACCTCTGGGTGCTTCATCGGTAATTCAACTATTTCTCTAATCTTGGACTTTACGTCTTCTAGGTCACCTATATCCTCCCATGTTACCTTTGGGAAGCTTGCCTGCTCCTTTACAGGTTCTTCCCTTATCTCTATCGCAGTGTTACTAGTGACATATACGCTGTTGGAAGGCGTTGTATTAATTACAACTAAATCGAGAGACCCCGTATATATGGGAATTGGTATTGTTTCGCCCTTCGAAAGTGGCTTATCTGTAAGCAACTCTTTTACATAATTAACGAAGGATTGATCGAATCTAATTGGCTGAGTTGGTGCAAGTACTACCTTATTGGCTGGAGACACACTAGCTTTCTTAACAGTGACTTCATCTCCTATGGAAACACCTATAGCCTTTCTAACGTAACCGTCTATCTTAATCTCGGAGTCAGACACGTCATAGGTAGGCATGGCCTGGACTATGGAGGAACCTGAAGGACCGACAACCTCCACATAATCTCCAGAATCTACGCCCAACTTATTCATGATGTTAAATGTAAGTCTACCTATCTTCTTCCCTACATCTCTCTGTCTAGCCTCAGATACTCTTAACCTTATACCGTTGGACGACATGTATGTAAATAGCAGAACCATTTAAATAAGTCTTTTCAGTAAAACACACGAGATACTTGTCTGATATTCCTTTTTCTACATATGCAGAGTCCTGTCCCAACTGCGGAGGGGACATAGATGCACTTAGACTAGTTAAGGGTTTAGTGTGTTCCAAGTGCATGCCAAAAGAAAGGAATATAGCAGACCTAGGTTCCCTTCTACAATATCTTGAAAAGGACGGTAATTTAAAGAACATGAAGGAAATCCTTTCAATATATAAGGAAACTCAGTTCATGTCCGAATTCTTCAAGCTAGCAATGAGAGCAGGTCCAGTAGGTCCTCAACGTTCATGGATAGTGAGGTTAGCTAAGGGAGAGAGTTTCTCGATCATAGCTCCTCCAGGATTAGGAAAAACCACCTTCGGGATTATATCTTCAGTTTACTTTGCTACGAAAAAGCAAAAACGTAGCTTGTTAATGTTCCCTACAAAAACGCTTGTGAACCAAGTTAAGCAGAAAATACAGGAGGTTGCCGTAAACACTTCGTCTAACATCAAGCTTCTTGTCTACGATTCTTCTATGAAACAATCTCAACGTTCTGAGTTCATGAAGAGTCTTCAAGCGGAGGACTTTGACATTGCTCTACTGAGTTCTAGGTTCGCCATGATGAACCTTCACACATTAACTACCTTGGACTTCGGATTCCTTTTTGTTGACGACGTTGACTCCGCACTAAAGTCAAACAAGAGCGCTATGGCGGTAACCATGCTTGCAGGCTACAGCGAAGAGGACATTTCTAGAGTTAAGGAATTGCTTAGAATATCATACAGAGATCCTTCAGCTTTCTCCAAGATCGCTGAGCTAAGGCGTAAAGATAAGATTGTTGTGTTCTCATCTGCTACAGTAAACAGGAGCAATCCAGTCCTTTCCTCACTTATGGGATTCAAGCCAGGAAGTTCAAACATTTATTTAAGGAAAGTAATAGATTCCTTCACAAATTTACCAGAAAACGAGAACCTAATAGTTAAAAAAGTGAAAGAAATTATAACTAGGTTAGGAACTGGAGGTCTAATTTTCGTTCCAATAGATAAGGGTAATAAGTATGCAGAGCAGCTAGCTAAGGAATTAGATGGCGAGAAAAGAGTAGTTTCGCTTTCATCTTCTTCCGTCAAGAAAATCGATCAATTCAAGAACGGTGATATAGACGTTATGGTAGGAGTTGCCACACATTATGGCGTACTAGTAAGGGGAATAGATATACCATGCAGGATCAAGTATGCAATATTTGTAGGAATACCTAAGTTTAAGTTCTCGATCGGAGAAACTATACATCCTTTAACTGCTCTAAAACTATTGACGCTGATAGCTCAAGTTAAGAAGGACAGTTCCATCAGTTCTATGCTTTATAAAGCTAAAAGGAGGCTAAGAAGAGCTAGCTCAGCTTCACTCTCTATGATAGCTAGGGATGTAAAGGACGGTAAATCTATCGACACTGTACTGAAGGATATGTATTCGACGCTGTACGATAACTTGAAGGACGAGATAGTCTTGGAGAAAATCTCTGAAATAGGAGACGTGGTCGTGAGGGGAAAATCTATAATGATGCCAGATTACGTTACATATATTCAGGCTAGCGGAAGAACGTCCAGACTTTTTGGATCGGAACTAACCACTGGCTTATCCTTGGTTATGATAGACGATCAACGCCTTTTTAGCATGTTGCAAAAGAAATTGTCCTTCATATTGGATGAAAACAACTGGTACGAATTCGATTTGGATTCAGGAAAAATTGGAGAGAAATCGCTCTCTCAAGTCATGTCAGATATAGATAGGGAAAGAAAGGAGATAAGTGTAGCCAGATCTGGTGGATATTTGGAAAACTCCATCTCAAAAATTAAGACTACTTTACTGATAGTGGAGTCACCACACAAGGCTAAGACCATCTCGGGATTCTTTTCCAGACCTACAGTGAGGGAAACTAACGGAATAAGAGTGTTCGAGACAGTAATAGGTGACAAGGTATTGATGGTAACTGCAAGCATAGGACATGTTTATGATTTAACCACCGAGGACAGAGGTCTTTACGGAGTTGAAGTGAAAGAAAGTAGCAGAGGAAATCAAGAATTCGTTCCGTACTATACTACAATAAAGAGATGCGAAAACGGTCATCAATTCACAACTGACAAGGAAGGTGTTTGCCCAAGATGTGGAGGCAGAGTTGTGAGTGATAAAAAGGTGGTGATAAACGGTTTACGTAAACTGGTCATGGAGGCGGACTCAGTACTTATAGGTACAGACCCTGATACTGAGGGTGAAAAAATTGCTTGGGACTTATACGTTGCGTTAAAGCCTTACAATAGAAACATAAAGAGGGCCGAGTTCCACGAAGTTACAAGGAGAGCTATAGTAAACGCCATAAACAACCCGAGGGAGTTCATGATTCCTTTGGTCAAGTCTCAAATAGTCAGGAGAGTTGAAGACAGATGGATAGGCTTCAAACTTTCATACGTGCTTAGAGACTTCTTCTGGAAGAGTTATTGCAACAAACTCAACGAAAAGAAATCCACTTCTTATTTGAAGGAAATATGCAACAAGAACGAGCCGTATTATAACCTAAGTGCGGGAAGAGTTCAAACTCCAGTCCTGAATTGGATAGTAAATCGTTACTTGAATGAGTACAAAAAGAATGCTAAAAAAATTTTAGTAATATCTCTAGATAAATTTAATTTCACTGTAATAAAAGAAAAGGGAATCAAAATAGGGGACAGCGTTAATGTTAACGTTAATAACGTAGAGATCTCGGAGGAAACCTTCGGTCCTCTTCCGCCTTACACTACAGATTCCCTCCTTTCCGATTCATCACAGCTTCTGGGCATATCGGCTCAAGAGAGCATGTCTGTGGCTCAGGACTTATTTGAGAGCGGTCTAATTACTTACCATAGGACGGACAGCACAAGAATATCTAACGTTGGAATCTCTGTGGCTGAAAATTACCTAAAACAACTCCTTGGGGTATTGCCGGAAGAATTCAAGCCGAGAGGATGGGGGGAAGGAGGAGCACATGAGGCTATAAGACCTACTAAGCCAATGGATTCAGATCAATTGTATACCGCAATAGAATCAGGAGACATAGAACCCTCTAAGCAGTTTAAGAGGCAACATTTTAGAATATATGAACTGATCTTTAAGAGGTTCATTTCGAGTCAATTGAATCCTATTATAGTTAAAAGAGTAAAATTACATTTGAATGCTGAAACAAAGGGAATTAATTTATCCTTGGACCCGACGGAGGTTAATTTACCTTTTTCGGTGTTAGTAAGTAACAATAAGGAAGTAGATTCCAAACTCAGGGACAAGGTTTACGTTCCTTTCAGGATTTACAATGAAGTCGAGGTCTACGTGAAGGGCATAATGGGAAAAACAGTAGAAGGTAAAATTACTAGGGAGTTTATAAAGTCCGAAAAACCGCTCTATACCGAGGGAGATCTTGTGACTGAAATGAAAAACAAGGGTATAGGAAGACCCAGCACTTACGCCACAATTGTTAACACATTACTAAGGAGGGGGTACGTCATAGAGAGTAAAAAAATTAAAAGGCTAATTCCTTCAAACCTAGGAATAGCAGTGAACGATTACCTCAATTCAAATTACGGTAATTTTGTAGGCGAAGAGAGAACTCGTCAATTACTATCCAAAATGGATAAAGTAGAAAGAGGCGAAATAAATTATACTGATCTACTAAATGAGCTTTATAAAGAAATACAGCTAATTGATAGAGTTAAGGAAAAAAATAACGGTGATTAACGTGCTTATAGCTCTTCTTCATTTAAAATTAAAGGAACTCTCGAGAAAACATAACGTTGAGAAGGCAAAGAAACTCATGAAAATGGCAAGGGACAGAAACGTTAAGTTGGTTGTCCTTCCCTCATTGTTTCCAGTTGGTAATACCTTTGAGATATATAGCAATGAAAAGAAACTTAGAAGCATGGTGAAGAACTTGGCCGAGAAGATACCTGGCAACAACACAGACATTTTGATAAACCTCGCAATGGAAGGGGAAATGCACGTTATAGCAGGTCCCTTGTTGGAACAAGCAGGACCTAAGATATTCCTTACCAGTCTGGTTCTTTCTCCACAAGGAGAAATAATAGGAAAATATAGGAAAGTGATCATCTCCGATAAGGACATAAAGTTGGGCATATCCGGAGGAAAAGAACCAGTGTATACACTGTTGGACAAGAGGTATGGCATAATTTCAGAGGACGATCTCTATTCTCCTGAAATTAGCAGAATTCTTTCAATTTTTGGAGCACAAGCAGTAATAGGAACAATGAAGGCAATGGCTAACAATCAAGAAATGTTAAAACATTTGGCAATAGTGAGGAGTATAGAGAACGGAATTCCGTACCTAATTAATGGGGAGGTTATCGAAGACGAAGAAGGCGAAATAAAGGGATCATCTCCGACGTTCATCACTACGCCTGACAATATGATATATAAAGAAGCTGAGGAATCTGATACAATACTCACCGTTGAGTCTGAAGTGTTAATTAACAATAAAGGAAAGAGAACAAATATGGCGATGTTGGACTCCGTCATAGGAGGGCTTTGTAAGAACTACAAGAAGCAGAAAATGGAAAACAGTAAGAAGAGCGTTGATGCTGACGAGGAAGATTAAATGGTCTCATTGAATAAAAAGGACAATTGAAGGAAATCCTGCTCTTTTAATTAGAAAGAATAAATCTTAAAGTTTAACTTTCAACATTTTAATGATTTATTTTCTAATCAGTCTTAAGATACTGAATTGCAAATCATGAGGATGCGACGTATAATGAAACTCTTCTGTTTTTAGATACAAGTTTCACTATTCCCTGCTTTTCCATCTCCTCAAGCATTTTCTTCGCTACGCTTATCGTCATTTCACTCTTGGAAGCTAGAGAATATGGAGTTACTATCTTTTCTCTCTTCAATTCATCCATAACCTTCTTCTTAGTTTCATTGTCCAAAGTGATGGTCTTGCTTATAACTTCCTTTCCGGTCTTGCTGCTCTTCTTTTCTACCTTCTTTTCCTCCTTCGCAGCTTCTTTTTTCATCTTTTTTTCTACGTTGCTTAAAGGTTTCTTAGATACTCCACCCATACGTTACACCAGTCTTTAATTCTCGAAGTGAAATAAATAATTAATGAGTAACCAGCTCCTCGACGAGATGATAAGTAGAATTTCTAAGTTCGCATCTATATTCGGCATATCAAGATCCGAACTGAAAGTTTACGCGTTCCTACTTCTTAATGGAAAGTCAACAGCTAGGGACATTTCCGAGAAATTGGAAATGTCTTATACCAAGGTTTACTCTATTTTAGCTAGACTGGAGGGAAGGGGTTGGATCATTAAAATAGCAAGGAGACCTACACTTTATGAGGCGGTTCCGGTAAAGGAGGTCTGGGTTAACATAAAGGGCGTGATATCTGCTAAGTTAGAACAGTTGGAAAGAGATTTCATAGAGCCACTTTCAACTTTCACCTTTTCGTCTCCTTATACTGTAATAATAGTGCCATCTAAAGATATAATCAGTGCAATGAGAGAATATTTATCTGAGAGCAGCCAAAGATATTTGATAGCAATATCTTATCCTGAGTTACTCGCGGAACAAGTAGTAGAATTGATAAAGGCTAACTCGGTAAAAGGAGACACCAAGCTAATCATATCTAAAAGCATACCTTTTCCGGATATACCTTCTATAAAGATTAAGAAAATAGATTCCATGTTCGGTAGTGGAGTGATCACCTCCTCTTCCATGCTTCTAATAGTTAAGTCTGGAGAGACGTTGCTAGGTTTATCATCCAGTCACAACTACTTCATTGAAATAGCCACAGTTTACTTTAATCATCTATGGGAAACGCATTGACGCGGGGCAATTGCTTATAAGTCTTTTCATGATAAAGAATGAAATCGATCTAATATGAAAATAATTACCGTAAAGTTACCCGAACAGTTCCTTGAGTCAATAGATGAACTAGTAAACACAGGAAGATATACTAACAGGAGCGAAGTTATAAGAGCCGCGCTAGGAGATTTTATACGAAAAGAACTCTGGATCTCAGAATGATGAAAGCTGGTATTTTTGATTTGTGATAGATGACATCAGAACTGAAAACCTAAAGTCAATACGTTTTGGTGTGTAATTATTTAAGTCACACTTTTCAATCATTCGAAGATGATAAAAGAAGGAGATCTAGTTGTAATTTGGATAGATAGCAGAAGAATCTACCTTGTGAAGGTAGATCCTCAGAAAAGATTCAGTTCAGATAAAGGTTACATTGACATGTCAAACTTGATAGGCAAAGAATATGGGGAAAGAATTTCTCTGTCTACAGGGAGGGAAGCATTTGTGTTGAAGCCTACTCCATTTGATATCTACAGAGGATTGAAAAGACCTACTCAAGTGCTCTACCCCAAGGATGTAGCTTATATCCTCTATATGATAGGCGCCAAGCCAGGATCTACCGTGGTGGAGGCTGGAACTGGCTCAGGATTCCTCACAATATCCATGGCTTATTTCCTTGGAGAATCATCAAAAATTATAACTTATGACGTAAGGGATGACACCCAAAGATCTGCAAAGAAGAATGCTGACTTCTTGGGATTGGCAGATAGAATTATATTCAAATTAGGTGACGTAAGGGAGAAGATAGAGGAAACAGACATTGACGCTGTGTTCTTCGATATGCCAGATCCTTGGAATGCCGTGAAATCAGCTTATGATTCACTTTCACCCTCAGGATCACTTGTTGTTTTCGTACCTACTATAATTCAAGTGGAAAAGACTTTCATGTCCATGAGGGATCTTTTCGTTGACGTACACGCAGAGGAGTTGATGTCCAGGGAATATCAACTGAAAGAAAACGCAGTTAGACCTAAAAGCATAGGGGTTTGGCACACGGGTTACATCATCTACGGAAGGAAATCGTTAAAAGGGGATTAGCATTATAATATCTCCATGTCAGAAAGCAACCCTGGTGTAAACGTTAAGCTTGTTATTAAATTTGAGAAGGAGTTTAAATCCTTAATATCAGACATAGCAGAAGATTCCAAGAAAATATTATCCCTTGCAGATTCCTCCTATGCCGCCCTTAAGGATGAGGCTGAAAAACGATTTTCCGAGATTCAAAGCACTATCGATAACGACAAGAAGGCAATTCTGGACGACATGAGAAAGGAATACGCACTAGACAGAGAAAAGAAGATATTAGCCATAAAGTCAGCTGGAGAAAAGAATCTAAACAAGGCAGTAGATATGCTTCTTGATTCTGTGCTCGGTGCCTTCAAATGAGCGCAGTTAACGCTTACCTACATTCAATAAGTAGAACCGTTAAAACAGAAACCCTCACCAGGGGTGATATGGGCGAACTAATGGCTGAGGACGACTGGAGGCAAGTTTTCAACACGTTAAAGGAAAAGGAATACATAGACGAAATTCCCGCAACCTTAGAGGAGGGAGAAAGGATCATAATTGATAGACAAACAAGAGTAATGGAAAAGTTGATGGGTTATTCCTATAATTCTAAGATTTCTAAGGACATAACTTCGCTTTACCTTTATGACATGATGCTGGACGAATTTAAGAACATAGTGACTTCTGTTTACAACAAGAGACAACTAAATGGACTAAAATTCCATAGGGAGTTATCAAAGTTTAACGAGGGAATTCCATCCTCAGAGGAGGAGCTTAGATCTGCAATCAACGGAACTATATTCGGAAACGCCTATAACTTCGCGTCAAGCTACGGCTACAAGAACGTGACACAACTTCTGTCCCTTTTAGACCTATACTTCATATATAGAATTTCTTCAATAATTGAAACATTGAGGGGAGATTGGAAAATGGCTGCAAAGTCAATAGTGTGTGGATATCAGGATTATTATGCCCTAAGTCTCGCCACTTACCAGGCAATGG
Source organism: Sulfuracidifex metallicus DSM 6482 = JCM 9184 (assembly GCA_032834875.1). Taxonomy (NCBI): domain Archaea; kingdom Thermoproteati; phylum Thermoproteota; class Thermoprotei; order Sulfolobales; family Sulfolobaceae; genus Sulfuracidifex; species Sulfuracidifex metallicus. Next base: position 348,977 of record CP135238.1, on the reverse strand, counting down.
TAACAAAGAACTTGTGCGAGACTAATGAAGAACTTATCAAGGATCTTGCGTCTACCGATTACAAGGGCAAGACTGAAGTGCTTAGAAGGTTTGAGCCAGTGAAGTCAATCTCCTCTAAATCTGCCCCTGAAATTCTATCCAAAATACTAAATAGAGCAAGGAAGATGGCAAGGAAGAACTCGTTGAACGTATTCATGGGCCAGACTTTCAGCCCGGTTATAGTAATGGCTGCTAGTGAAATGCTAAGGCTAGACAAGGGTGACATATTAGCTATTGCTAACGGAAAGAAGCTAAAGTTAAGCAACTCTTTAATACAGGAGCTCGTGTCGTACGATCTTGTTTAACATCCTTTCATCTAATATGTAAGTATTACCCTCCATTACTATGGTGAAATTTACAAGGGAAGGCGGATCAGGCATTTCGCCTATAGGTTTGCTTCTACCAAGGTAAATCCACTTGAGTTTTCCGTTTACTTTCATTATTTTGTACCAATATTTCCCTATATAGATATATTTCTTTTCTTTTTTGTAAACTATGTGATATGGCTTTAGATAAACTCCATAATCCTTTATTTTAGTATTATACCCATAAACTCGCTCCCTCAACTTATCAAGAAATTCTTCTACGCTTTCCTTAGGCACTTTGACTAACATAGTTATGTCATGTTTTTTATTTTTCTAAGCATAATGTCAATCAAGAGTGGTATTACATGAACTTCAGGAAGCTGAATCATACTAACGAGCAAGTATCAGAAATAGGTATCGGGGTTTGGAGCCTCGTAACTGATTGGTGGGGGGCTGACGTCTCAAAGGCTGAGGAAATTATGAAAAAAGGTTTCGATGAGGGGATAAACTTCTTTAACACGGCAGACATGTATGGAAACGGTAAAGGAGAGGAAATAATAGGAAAGCTTTTCTCTTCAAAAAGAGATAGGATAGTGATAGCTACAAAGATTGGATATGACTTTTATCATAAGAAAGACAATCACCTAAAACAGAACTTCAATTTAGACTACCTTCAGTTCGCGTTGAAGAAATCCCTAGAGAGGTTGAATACTGACTACGTTGATGTCCTCATGATACATAACCCTAAAATGGAAGTTATAGATAACGATGCCGTATTGAATTTCATGAAAGAAGTTAAGAGGGACGGAATAGCTAAGACCGTAGGTGTTGCCCTTGGACCTACCCTTGGATGGGGAGAAGAAGGTACAGCTGCCCTAAAGAAAGGATATGAAGGACTCGAATATATCTACAATATAATTGAACAGGAGCCTGGAGAGACTTTCCTCAAGAACCAAGAGGCGTTTCATTTAATTAGGGTACCACATGCCACCGACGTGCTTAATGAAGGAAAATGGCCAATAAAGGAGTCCCCAAATATGCACAGATCACTCAAGGACTTTGAGTGGGTCAAGAAAGCATATGAAAGGACTCAAGGTCTACTTGAGTTTTGTAGAAGGAAAAATGTCAAACTGTCACAATTGGCACTCATGTTCGTCCTATACAACCCTAATGTAACTTCGGTTTTCCCCAATATTTCCAACTTGGACGAGTTGGAGACTTTTCTCAAGGTTGAGGAATTTGAACCATTAAACGAGGAAGATATGAAGGTGATCTCTTCCTACTATAGACGTAACTACAAGGACCTTAACGTAGAGAGTATAGGAGAGACTATACGTTATAAGTGAGGAAGAAATCTAGAAACTTTTGAAAGGCTTTAGCTCTATGGGAATATAGGTTCTTCTCCTCAATAGACATTTCGGCAAAGGTCTTATCTGAACCATTGGGTATGAAAATTGGGTCAAATCCGAAACCCATCTCTCCCCTTGGGGACAATGATATCTCACCGTTCACCTCTCCTCTAAAAGTAATAATATTTTTTCCATCAACAAAAGTAATAACTGTCATAAACCTTGCACTTCTTTCCTTAATTCCGTTTATGAGCTTCAATATCCCTTCAATGCCTATAGTCTTCTTTACAAACTTAGTGTATGGTCCCGGGAAATCATTGAGGGCATTTATGAAAAGTCCGCTGTCGTCCACTATGAGCGGGGTCCTGAAACTCAAAAACGAATCTATTGCAGAATGCATTGAAATTTCCTCTAAGTTGTCACCTTGAACTTCAACCTTAGGACAGTTTACCCATTCTAATTCTATTCCACTTTTATTGGCTATGTCCTTCATTTCCAAGTATTTTCCTTTGTTCCCCGTGATTAACTTAATCGTCTTCATAGTCAAACACGTATTTCTTTCTTTCATCCTTGCTTACATACCTACCTCTTGACCTAATCTCTTGTGCAGTCTTAAAGACAGACTGGGTTCTTTCTTTCCCCATGACCTTTGAATATCCTTCTATGAAATGGACTAGAAGTTCATCCCTAGCCTCTGGATGAACAGTATCTAGTGATCTATAGAAAACCTCAATGTCGGTTCCGAAGTCCTCAATGTCGTCTGTTCTCTTTGACAGACCGAAGTCGATCAGGAAGAGCTCTCCTTGGTCGCTTACCATAAAGTTGTTGGTATTGACGTCGCCGTGAGAAATGCCTCGAGAGTGAAGCAGACCTATAAACCTGCCCATCTCTCTTAAAAATTCATAATCAATTTTAGAACTCTCTAATATTTCCTTGATTGACTTACCTTTTATATACTCTAAAACTAGAGTGAAATTTTCCTTATCAACAAACAGAACTGCTGGAGAGTTTACTCCAGCCTTCAATGCATTGTAAATGAAATGTGCCTCCATCATGGTTCTTTGACTGTTTATGCTTCTATCTACTATTGGATTTCTATAATGTTTAGACAATCTTTCCTTGAAAACTACATGATATCCTAGAAAATATCCTTCATAAATTATAGATTCTGCGCCCCTTTTCAGAACGTTCAGCTTCTCCATTTTACATCTACCTCGTCTACCCTCCATCTAGGTTTCACCTGAGATTTATCTACAGAAATAGTTATGCCGGATCTTGCTTCCAACGTTCCAGCGTATGCTATCATAGCTCCGTTATCTCCTGAATACTCTGGGGGAACGATCTTTAACTCAACTCCCCAGTCCCTACTCAGGGCATCCAACTTGGACTTTAGACTAACGCTAGCTGCAACTCCGCCCACGGCTAAAATCTCCTTCTTTCCTGTTAACGCTAATGCCCTTTCTGTAGCTTCCAATAACATGTCAAAGGCTATTTCCCTTAAACTCAAGCAAACGTCTTCTTTCTTATTTTCCTTCAGTGCCTTTTCTGATGCTGTCAACAGACCAGAGTATGATATGTCTTGCCCCTTAACTACGTATGGCAAATCTATCAACTTATCACCCTTGTCAGCACAAATGTCTATAACGTGTTTCCCACTCGTAACATAAGGCGGGGCTAATCCAGCGTCTCTAGAGAATGTATCCATGAGGTTACCCAGAGCTATATCCAAGGTTTCTCCGAATACCCTAAATTTACCTTTATATAGCGTAATTATTTGTGTGTTTCCTCCAGAAAGGTACAAAACTAAGGGGTCTTTAGCGTTAGTAGTTAAGTAACCTATTTCTATATGCCCAATTCCGTGGTTCACTGGTACTAACGGTTTGCCATATTTAAGCGAAAGAGCCCTTGCTACTGTGGCTCCTACCCTCAAAGCAGGACCTATACCAGGGCCCATTGAGAAGGCTATATAATCTATATCGTCAATTCTTAGCTTTGCCTTGTTTAAGGCGCGTCTAATTATATCGGGAGCAACGGAAGCATGGTGAGCTAGAAGATCCGTAGGCCGCATTCCTCCCTCTTTCGGCACGTAGGTATCTCTCTCATTAGCTAAAATAAAGGGGTATTCGTCTTTCGCTATACCCACGCCAAAAGTATGGGCGGTAGACTCGATACCTAAAACAAACATTACTTACCTTTCCTACCTACATATTCAGTATATTTACATTTTCCGCAAGACCATCTTTCAACGGGTTTCATGTGATGCGCCATTATGCTACCGCATCTGGGGCACTTCTTGTTCTTTAGTTTTATTTCTTCACCTTGAACTTCATAATAAAGCCTAACTACGGCTTTAGATCCTCCTTCCTTTTTGTTAGCCATTCTTCTTACCTCCCTTCTGGGATTTAGTTCCTGCATCTCTATCTAATATATGTTTTAGTTCCATTTTCTTCATTGTCTCCTCCGAGTCATAAACATGAACACGAGCTAAACTATAGCCTGCACCATAAGGTGTATCTATTTTCCTGACTACCACTAGTCCTTCCTTCGACTGCAAAAGCGAGGCAATTGCATTCCTAAGCTCCTTTCTAGATGGAGTCGAGCCGCCTATATGATAGATCCTTACTGTTAACTCTTCTCTACCTATTACGCTGTTCTTAACCCTCTTTTCTACTACGCCTTCAGCCTTTTCGGAAAGCTTAACCTTCATTTCAGACAAGGCAATCATCAATTAATGTCATGTGTAAGTTTTAAGACTAACGGATATCCCTTAGTATGTCCTCAGCGACCTTTCTACCTGAAAGTAACATTGCACCGAATATAGGTCCCATTCTCGGTAGACCTCTAACCTCAGCTGTCGCCATGCCTGAGCTATAGAGCCCTTCGGCTACCTTGCCTGAATTTACGACTACCAATTCCTCAGCTATCTCGCTATACGCTGACTTCTCTCCAGGTATTTGGACGTTAAGCTCTGGTAACTTTCTTGAAGCAACGGAGATAATTTCTGCATCGTGTCCAGTTGCATCCAATACAGCCTTGGCAGAAACGAATAATGGATCAACGTGAAGTCCAGACATCTGAGTGGATGTCCATTCAACGGCGACTCCAGCAACCCTTAGCGGGTCTTCCCTGAATATTACATCGTCTACTGTTACACCGTGGAGAATCTTAACCCCAGCATCTACTGCAGCTGCTCCCAGTTTAGCCATGAACTCAGCGGTATCCACTATGAAAACTCCGCTTTCAACCTCTGTCATTCTTACTCCTATCTCCTTTAGTATCTCCTCTGCAGGACTCTCAATTACCACCTTGTGAAAGTTCATGGCACCACCTCCTATACCTCCCCCGAAGCTTAGTCTTCTCTCGAAAACTACCACCCTCTTCCCAGCCTTAGCCAAATAATATCCAGCGGTCATACCTGAGGGACCAGCCCCAACTATCACAACGTCTGAATCCACTATGTTCATCCAATCTTCCATTGTATATTTAATAATATATTGACTAATTTTCTTCTCATCTATCTGCTTAATTTTAACTTCTTGCATGCGTAAAGTGATTATAACTAGCTTATAAACTAACTTATAAAAGGAAATGCGATAAATAATTTATTAATTTATGAGATGTTCAACTATTATGCCATTAAAAATTGAATATGACACTACGTCAATAAAATGTGACTGGTGTAAACAAGTAATTAAAGGAAAACCTTTAACTGTTAAGACGTGTTGCAACAATAAGCCGTGGGTTTTCTGTAGCGAAAGGTGTTACAGACAATGGATGACGGAGTGGCTCAGAAGACAGGAACAAATAAAGGGAAAGAGGAAAACGGGCAAGTTATTGTAGGAATAACGGGAGCGAGCGGAATAATATATGGTATAGAAACCGTTAGATGGCTCAAAAGATTAGGATATAAACCTTTAGTTATAATATCTAGAGCCGCAGAGCGTGTTGCAAGGATAGAGAACGATTTAGACTTGAGGGAAACCATAAGAAAGGAAGCTGAGTTTTACATGGAGGAGGAGATAGATGCTCCAACTTCAAGTTCAAGCTTCACCATAAAAACGTTAGGCATGGTAATAATACCGTGTAGCATAAAGACGCTTGCAGAAATAGCAGGAGGTATATCCTCTAACTTAATATCAAGATCCGCATTAAACTACTTGAGGACTGGGGGTAAACTTATCCTTGTTATAAGAGAAACCCCTTTAGGTGCTATAGAACTTGAAAACGCCCTAAAGTTAGCTAGATTAGGATCAATTATACTACCTGCCTCCCCTGGATTCTATGTCAAACCTAAGACTGTGGAAGATATGGTCAATTTCATAGTTGGAAAAGCTTTAGATGTTCTAGGAATAAAACACGACATTTACGAGACATGGAAGGGAACGAGAGAACCTAATTTCGAATAATTCTTTAATAAATATTAAAAAAAGGTAAGTATCATTTCTTTAAGTAAAACGTGCAACACGTTTACCCTATACAAAACTATGATAATTTAAAAAATTAAGGAAAAACATAAACTTTACTTCCAACAATCAAAAATGCATGGTTTAAGATCATATATGCTGTCATGATTTTGCTTAGATGATATCTATATCTCTTTTTCCAAACTTCTTCGATATTATGTCTTTTACTTTATCTACCTCATCGTCTCCAGCCAGATCCTTCTCCAAATCATCTTCATTCTTTCTAGAGTTCGCAAAGGCACATTTGTTTCCAGGCAAAAGAGCTCTCTTCTCGCAGTATGCGTACTGGCAGTCGCCAGTAATGCAAGTATCGCCTACCCATCTGCACCAACCTACCTTTTGTGGATTACCCTTGTTGTACTTCTGTTGTATTAAAAGAGCTTTCTTATTGCACCTAAAATAAGGGCAAAGATAGTTACATTTACCCCCTATGGGTAGAGGTTTCGGCTCTCCCTGAAGGGGCACTTTATCGTTGAAACGAGCTTTATTTTGCTGATCTCTCAAGCAGATTAACCCCCATTCTACTTTTATATCAAGTTACATTTTTACCCATTTAAACATTACGTACTTTATCACGTCTCGTTGCAGGTCTACCAGTCCCAAGACTAAGGTTTTCCTAGTACTATGGGATACCCTTCCAAAGCTCATAAGCTCAACTGGTGATATCTCGTTCTTTAGATCTAAGGCAATCACAACAAAAGGAGCGTGTTCTATTCCTGGTCCTATGGTGTACACTGCGAAGTCAGCTCCGAACTTAATCCCTGATCTTACAACGAACTTCCTCTTCCTTAGATCGGAGTAGATTTTATAAAGAATATTGAATTTATCTACTCTCTCCTTTGCGTATTCCCTTAAAAACTGAGGTGAAACTGAGTTTCCTTGCTTGTCTACTACATTTATAACTGAGTTTTCCATTAGGTATAATGCTTCTACCAAAGATAACTCCAGTGGCCTGTCAATGTCATTAGGACCCTTCGGTTTAGATACACCAATCGGTTTACCGAAGAAACCGTTACCGTAAATTTTCTTCGCTTCCTCAACGTTAAGTATAACGACCCTGCTTTCAAGTAACAGACCTTGCATTTAGCTCCTCTCTAGAGCTAGATAAGTTACTGTGTCAGAAGAAACCTTCAACAAGTCCTCCGAATCTTCCAGTCTGTCAGCAACGTCCTTAGCCAACATAATGTAGACCAAATCGTTACCGCTCTTTTCATAAAGTTTCAGTTCAAAGCTTCTATACAGTTCGTCAACGTCCTCTTCCATTCTCACTACAGCCTTCGAGCTTTCGAGGCTCTTATTTGGATTCACCGATAGAAGTCTAATGGATTCGCTGAGTTGTGTTATGGTAGCCATTAGCTTTTCAGCCATAACTACTAACAGCCTATAAGTAACGTCGTCCATCTTGTTTCCCCTAGATAGAATAACGCTATATCTGTAACCCGCCGCATCTATATTTTGGGCGCTCCTTTCAAGATTGTTTAAAATCTCGAGGTAGAGATCACCGTCTTGAATTGCCTCTCTAACGCGAATTATGTACTCTCCTAACTTGTACTTGGTGACCTCCACATCATCCTTCACACTACTTATCTTTGAATATACCTGAAGTGGATTAACATTCAACTCCTGATTTGTAAGCAGTTCGTAGAATATTCTTATTTCATCTAGCACTTTAGAGCATATTTGCTGTAGTTGCTCTTCTATGGTTAGGTTTGCTATACCTCCACTCATCGTTATAAATCAGCCCAAAGGGTTTAAAAACTAAATCTAGAAATGTTGTTTAAAATTCTTTGAATTTGATCTACATCTTTTTCCAGATCGTTTTGTATACCTCTCTTCGTTAGGCTATCCTTGAGCTGCATCAGCATTTCCTTCTCTTCTTTTAATCCGACAGTCATTAAATAGTTCAGAATACCCAAAGCCTCTTCCTTCATGTTTGTTTCCGACATAGACTCTACGTTCTGAGTTATTACGTTAATACCGCGTTCCAAATCCCTCCTAACTCTCCTCATCCTCTTGATAAGCCTTTCAGCTTTTTCCACGTCAAATTCAGGAATCTCAATCATGTTCTGAAGTTCGTCCAAATAGAAAGAGTGATCCTTTATTATAGTCTCAAATTCAAAAAGAATTCTACTTACTTTTATATCGCTCATTGAGATGCCCTCACAGTAACGGTGCTATTGTCCATCAAGCCTAACTCTATCATGTCTGGCGAACTAGCCCATATCTCATAATCAACTATTCCTTCTTGTACTACCGCCTTAAACTTCTCCCTTCTTCCCTTAACTGAAATTTCCAATGAGCCCTTTATGGACAATTCTGACGCCAGCTTTGCAGATATCAATACAGTTCCTTTTCCTACGTCAGCCCTTTTCCTTATCTTGACTCGCTTCTCCTTTAGTCCCTGACGCGTATTTCCCTTTAAGGCAGAGGCAGGAGGTATTACGTTCAACAAGGACTTTACGTCCTCCTTCTTTTCTGAGTCCTCACTCATTGTTATCCGCCTTTTCTCCTATGTTATTGAGTTTTGTTCCGTTAAATAGCTTTTCTAAAGAGCAAACCAGAGAATCTACCTTTACCCTTGATTGCTCCCAAGTGTCCCTATCCCTAATTGTGACCGAGGCGTCATCTAACGACTGCGGATCAACAGTGATATCAAATGGTATTCCTATTTCGTCTGCTCTAGCGTATCTCTTGCCTATACTTCCGCTCTCATCGTAAAGAACAGTGTACTTGGCCTGCAGTAAATCTCTGATTTCTTTAGCTTTCTTGATGATTTCTTCCCTTTCAAGTAGAGGAAATACTGCAACATCGTAAGGAGCAATATCCTTAGGTAAAGAAAGAATTATTCTATCCTTCTTTTCCTTGTACGAGTTAACCACTACTAAATATAGGGACCTCTCTACTCCAAAGGAGGGCTCAACTACATGTGGGAAGAACTTCTCTCCATTTACTTTCTCTTCCCTTTCTGTTATGGAAACCACTGAGGAGATTGGAACCGAGTCTACCCTGAAGTCCTGCCTTATGAGTTCCTCTATTTGTTCTGCAGTCAGGCCGCTGATCTTCTTCATTATTTCCTTTCCTACGTCCTTTAGAGAAGAGATCTTTTGTTTATTTATTACTACAGTCTTCTTTTTAACTATTTGTGGAGTATCATATTTTTTAAATACAGTTAGGTCCTGCCCGCTAATCCTTGAATGACCTGAAAGATCATAGTCTCCCCTGTAAGCATGACCTGAAATCTCAACTTTTTCTCCTCCCACTATGGCTATCTGATCAAAAGTCTGCTTTGAGTAATGGGCCCTCTCTTGAGGTAACTTTTCCTCGAAGAAGAACTCGTTTATACCCAAGGAGTTCACGAACCTTGAGGCCTTTGCCATCCAGTAAGCCATCCAAGGATGAACTACGACTTTTTCGCTCACAAGTTCTTTGACAGTGAAAATGTCCAGTTCCTCTCTTCCAGCTTCCTTGGTTTGTGCCCTAAGTATCTTGACCTTATCGTTTTCTAAATCAGCCAATGGAACGTCCGTTTCCTTTGGGTCCATGAAGAACTCTACCTCCATTATGGAGAATTCTCTCATCCTCACTAGTCCTTGCCGGGGGGAGATCTCGTTTCTAGCAACCCTTCCTATTTGAGCTATACCTAAAGGTAAACGTTGCCTATAGCTCTCGAATACCCTCTTAAATGCGGTGAACATACCTTGAGCTGTCTCTGGCCTAAGGAATCCCCTTTCTCCCGTATAAGGACCTATTGTTGTCTCAAAAAGTAAGTTGAAATACCTTACTTCGCCGAGATCTCCACCGCAGCTGGGACACTTTATTCCGTTTTCCTTTATGACTGAGTCTAACTGGCTGGGAGAGAGGGACTCCACGTTTTTATGTAATATTTCTTCCACCAAATGATCTGCCCTGAATACCTTCTTACATTTGGAGCATTGAACCACCGGATCTGTGAAGTTCTTTAAGTGACCGCTGGCCTCAAATACCTTTTCAGGGGTAATCATTGGAGTCTCCACTTCCACTACCATTCCCATGGTAGATTCGACGAAGTACTTCCTCCACAAGCTTACTATCTTGTTCTTTATCATAGTGCCTACTGGTCCGATGTCATAGAGTCCTGCAATTCCCCCGTAAATTTCGTAAGAGGGCCAGAATATTCCTCGTCTTTTGGCTAACTCTACCGCCTTATTATATACGTCACTCACATGACTTAGACCTACAGAGAGTTTATAAAGTTCCTTCATTTATGACCACTATGAGCGATCCGAGGTTACTTTACCTTAACGAAAGCTCAAGGAAATTTGGAGGCTTTGAGAGAAAAGACTCAAAGTTCACGGTAGTAGGTCTACCAATGGATATAACTAGTAGCTACAGACCGGGGAGTAGATTTGCACCGGCCTATATAAGGGAAGCTACTCAATATATAGAATTTTTCTCCCTTAGATCTAATGTTAATGTAGCAGATATAGGCTTCTATGATGTAGGAGATGTAGTGATGCATCCCTCGTCTGTGGAGGAGAACTTGAAGAGAATATCCGAGGTAATAAGTTATTATCAATCTCAAGGTAAAATCACGGTATCAATAGGAGGAGAACATACAGTAACGACTGGCGTCATTAAGGGAGTAATACAATATCATAGAAAGAACCTTTGTGTACTTAGTTTCGATGCCCATTTGGACTTGAGGGATGAATACATGGGTTACAAATATGATCATGCATGCGTGATGAGAAGAATATCCGAGATGGGAGTAAAGGTAGTAGAAGTAGCAACTAGGGCTGTAGGTAAGGACGAAATAGAGTATGCAAGTAGAGAGGGCATACCTTTCATCACTGCCAAAGAGGTTAAGTTGCTAGGTCACAGAGAGGTTGCAAGGAAGGTCAGTAAGACACTTGAGGAATGCTCCTCAATTTATATATCTTACGACATGGATGGGATAGATCCGAGCTTTGCCCCTGGAGTCGCTACTCCGGAACCAGAAGGTATTGATCCTACTACGGTTTTGGACATAATGTCGCTCATAGTCGACAAAAGAATAGTAGGATATGATGTAGTAGAGGTGTCTCCTCCATACGATCCGTCTGGAATTACTGTAGTTCTAGGTTCAAAACTAATTCTAGAAACTACAGCTGCTGCAGCTAAGGCAACACAACAATAAAAATTTAGAATAGAAATAATTGACATTATTCAAAAAACTCATACATTTTTAAGTTGCCTTTACGGTCTTTATTCCCGGTCTTCTAACCATGTAAATTATCTTGTAACCGCAGTATGGACATCTTATACCAGGTAATACTTTCAACTGCTCGTCAGAAAAGGTTTTCCAACATCTACCGCATCTATAATTTGCCATAGACTAAAACCTAATAATTCGGCTTTTAAGCTTTTCACATGAAATGCCATAGAAAAGTTAAAATGGAGGATATACTTAAAGTCTTATTTGAGAATGGCAGATAATCTGTGCGGAGGTTTACCCGCAGATATATGTGAGCAATTAAATAAGGAGGAGCAATTTATAAAAATTAAGTTAGAAAAAAGAAGATATGGAAAAGAGGTTACAATAATAGAAGGGTTAGCAGATTCAGACGAAGAGTTAAGAAAGAAGGCCTCAGAGCTAAAGTCTAAACTCGCCGCCGGTGGTACAGTGAAGGATGGGAAGATTATAATTCAAGGAGACCATAGAGAAAAAGCTAGAGAAATACTGATAAAGATGGGATATCCTGAATCTAACATTTTAACCATAGAATAGGTGTATATCCAAACGTAATTTATAATTTAATTATCACTTCTTAAATTTAATGTTAATTTTTAGATTTTTATGTTTGTTGAAGAATTCTTCTCATTTTTACAATCAATGTTAAATATTTCTATAATTTACAACCATAAAGAAAAGTTTTCGATTCAAAACAATGCTATAAAACGAAGTAAAATATTTCTTTCTTATTTAAAAAATAAATGAAATAAAATTTAAATATTATTGCGTAGGTATTTGTATTTTTAGTTCATTTATCAACTCTTTATATCTGTTCCTTACTGTAACCTCAGTGACACCAGCCACTTGTGCTATCTCTTTCTGAGTTCTCCTATCGTCGTTCTGAAGCGCTGCTATGTAGATTGCTGCAGCTGCCAAACCGGCCGGATCCTTCCCTGCAGTAAGGCCAACTGTCTTAGCCTTATCTAATATCTCTGCTGCAGTCTTCATTACAGCTCCGCTAAGGCGAAGCAATGATCCTATTCTTGTGACATAATCCTTAGAGTCACTTACTGGAACTTCAACGTCGAGCTCTCTAAGTAAAAGTCTATAACATCTAGCCACCTCCTTCCTGTTTGCCTTCGTGTATTGAGATATTTCATCTAAAGTTCTAGCTATCTTCATTCTCCTGCATGCTGCATATATTGCAGCTGCTACTACGCTCTCTATGCTCCTTCCTCTTACTAGACCTTTCTCCACTGCCTTCCTGTATATTAGGGCTGCCTCGTCCTTTACGGACTTAGGTAAGCTTAGTAGGTTTCCTATACGCTCCAGCTCATTCATCGCCTGAGCTAGGTTACGGTCTATTGAGCTTTGAATCCTGGCTCTTATCTGCCATTTCCTCCAACGTAGAGCCTCCAACCTTCTCCTGGGATCAAGTGTCCTGCCCATTGCGTCCTTATCCTTCCAATCTATAAGGGTTGATAGACCCCTATCATGTATAGTCTGATTTAGAGGACCTCCCACCCTGCTTCTCTTCTCCTTCTCTTCAGGAGTGAAAGCTCTCCACTCTGGACCTTGATCTATAGCTCTCTCCTCTATGACCTCTCCGGTTTCAGTACAGATATACTCTCCCCTTTCCGCGTCGAAAATTATTTTATCTTGTGGACATGGAGATGAACTGAACTGAGAATCCTTTTCCGAATCTTGAGACATGTGTTGACCACCTAAAGGTTTGCGGTTAGCCACAAACCTTATAAACTTAAGCATTTTCCTATATATAAGCCTTTCGGTATTCATATAACTGCACTTTAACGTTAAGTTAAAAAGGACATAAAAGAAGATAAGTGTCTTTACCAATTAACGAGAAAAAGTTTTAAATGAGCGTAGAACGATAAGAAGATTAGCCGGGTAGTCTAGCGGCCAAGGATCTAGGGCTTTGGCCCCTGGGACCAGGGTTCGAATCCCTGCCCGGCTATAAGGTCCTGTGGTTTTGCCACACCTTGGCCTCTTTTTACCTTGGGTTTCAACTAATTAGCGATAATTATTAATGTTACAATTATTCTTTGCTATATTCTTAAAAAATCTGAAATTAGAGATGAATAATGCTACTAAACCTCAATTCGATAAGAAGCTCTTTTTTTATCGCCAACTAGACGAAAAGATTTAGCCGAAAACCTCCAGTCATGGATGAACTAGAATGTAAGAGTGGACCCAGCCGAATGTGGCGGACCCGGGGGGATTCGGACCCCCGACCACTGACTTAGAAGGCCAGCGCTCTATCCTAGCTGAGCTACGGGTCCACACTAACATAAAACTGCCTTTATTAATAAGATTTACTCGTACTCCCTCCAAACTTTGCCACATTTAGTGCATTTATAAAATCTGGTTGCAGGCTCGTCAGCACTCCTAGTTTGCAGCATCCAGAAATATGCCTCACCGTTACCGCAGGAAGGACATGAAACTCCTTTTATTAACTGTGCTCCCTCTGGTTTGTCACCGTCCTCTAATACCAAAGTTTTTTCCTTAACTGAGTGCTTCACCTTGTTGGTTATTACTACGCTCTGTTTAACCTCTTCTTCGTAGCCACACTTGGGACACTTGTAGACGGTTCTACCTTGAGACTTTCTTGGTGACATCATAGAGTTGCATTTTGGACAGAACTTCAAATCGACCACCAGAATAGAGACTCTTTATTGTTTTATAGTATTTAACCTTTCTGATATCCTAGAAACAATTCTATTGCAAATCGTTTCCAATTCGCCGGTATATTTTTCCTTAAAGCCGAAGTTGCTTTCCATGACTTCTTCCTTAATTGAACTGGATAAGAACTTACTTTCTACATCCTTTAAATCTAGAAACAGTCCCTCTAAGAACTTGCCTCTAAATATACAAATTCCCTTTAGGTTTCCCGTATCAACGTAGATTGCCGTCCTACGTTCAGTTTTCATTTTAACGACTTCATCTCCTCCATGTATTTTCTAGAGTATTCCTTCCCTAGATTTATGGCTTGTTTTAGAGCATCCTCGGGAGTTAATGACCCGTCAGTCATTACTTTTATCACTATTTTATCGATAAGAGGGTGGGGCTTATAGTAAGAAGCGAAGGTTACCCCTTTTACTCTCTGTAACATTCCAGCCATTAAATTGCCTAAAGTATGCTCTTCACCTTGCACTTCCAACTCTAAGTAATTTTCACTCTTTTTGAGAACCTTTACGTCCATTCCTCTTCACCACATATAAGCCTATTTTCCTAGTTTCCTGATTGTTACAGTAGGTGCACCTTAAATGTTCTTCGTCCTCCTTGAACATAATATTACCGCATACGGAACACTTAGCAAGGATAACCCCGCAGTCGTTAGGTTTTGTAGTCAGGGATATGGGAATTCTTCCCGTTATAGGTTTAGCCCTTATTATGTCACCTACCTTTATATAGGTTGAAATCGATTTTACTCTTTTATTGGCGATTTGTGATATATGTAGAATTGCAGAAATTGAATCTCCAACGTTCTTCTCTTCAACGCTATAGACGGAAACTTTAGCGTTTTCTCCAGTCACGGAATCTACAACTCCTATGACATATTTCGCCTTCTTGAGGTTAATTAAAGGAGATTTCTTTACCATTATTACGTTACTTTTTCTATTTAACATATCGTAAAATATTTTTCCGACTATTGAAGATCTTACAATACCATTAATTTCATAGGTTCCATCGCCCGCCATGAACTCTTCAGCTACGGCCAGGTCTTCCCCAGGAAGCGCTAAGTCACCTTGTTTTTTCATCTTACCACGGGAAAATGTATGGCTCCAGCTTATTATTAATAACCATTTTAGTTTCTCCAGGAGTAAGCACAGGTTTCTCATAGGTATAAAGGTCATCTGTGGGCAACCTAGGACAAGAGGTAACAACGAATGCATCTATGTCTTTTCTATCCAGGTTACGCATGGTCTCAAGATTCAGGATCCTGGAGGATATTACAAAAGTTGTGAACCTCTTTTGTCTCATGCTGGACTCGAGGAATTTAACCATTAAAGGTCTGTCTTGTCCTGTCATAACCCCGCGTATTATTACCCAGGTCTTTGCAGACATTGCCTGCATTATCTTGGCGTACCTTATCTTGAGGAATTTGTAAACTTCTCCGCTTATATCTTCGGCTCCGTTCATGTATGGATCCACCTTAATTACAGGCTTCCCCGTGGCTAAGCCTAAACCTAAGGAATGAAAGAGACCTCCTGAAATGTTGACGTAAACGTCTGCATTAACATTGAGACCAGCCTTATAATCGCAACCTAAAACTTGACCCTCATGCATGAATGGACTAGATGCCTTACCTACTTCTACCTCTATTCCAGCTTCTTCAATCTTGGATTTAAGCCTCGGTATAAGCTTAACGTGCTGCAACGTAGCTGTAATCCCAACCTTCTTAGGTGAGTATTTAGATACAAGCTTTAAGGCTTCATTTACCATCTTATCCGTCAAAATTAGATCACTATGGGTCTCCACGAAAATTGTGGGAAACTTAGGATAATACCAAGTATAAGGCGAATGACCGTAATGTACTATCAAGTCAACTCCAAGTTCCCTAGCTTCATGCTCAGCTACGTCACATGCTCCCCAACTGGAATCCCCAGATATTATTACGTCAACGCTAGGTAAACTTTCCTTAATTTTCTTTGATATATCAGTTGAAAAATACCTTAGACCCTCAGGAAATTGAAGGAGGACTTTCTTAGCCCCCCTTTTGCGTATTTCGCTTATTACATAAGCGTCCTGAAAGTCATACGGCAAAAGAAAATAACACCTTATTTCTTTAAAGGAACGTATTCTACTCTCACATCAAGAGGTACCTTAGATGACGCTATTTTCATAGCTTCCTTTGCAAATTCTAGGTGCTCCTTCTTTACCTTTAGCAGCATTATCGTTTCTCCCAACTTTTCTATTCTAGCCGCTGTACCAATAGGTTTTCCGAACGACAAGCGCATCCCGTCCTGAAGCCTGTCTGCTCCTGCAAAAGCCATCATCTTGTTTTCCCTTATTACATGGTGAGGGTACTTCAATACCCAAAGGTAAAAGCCAGTTTCGGAACCTGTCTTCTTGGTCATATATTTAAGTGCCATCTGCCTAGCCGACTCCAAAGCATTGTGCCTTATCTGTCCGGTTTGAGTTGCTACAAGCCTAACCTCAAAGTCATAGTCCATCTTAGCGTCACCCATGGTAAATTTGGTTATCTTTGGCATAGGTATTCCTGCTATATACTCCTTTCTCGTGTAAGCTGGTCCAGAGAATTCCCTATAACATCTTCCTGGTCTTAGTCCCATTTTTATCAGCTAACCTTTCCTTCCATTTCCTATATATTTAACCTTTCCATAGTCTTGACCAAGGCTTCTACGTGCCTCATTATCTCATCTGCGGTACTCTTCAGAGTAAGCAAGTCCTTGGGTCTAGAAACTTCCATTTTCAAGTTAATAACTAGAATATTTTCACCTTCAGTTACCATGTTAATCGTCATTCCATTAGGAAGGTCAACGTTATCAACGTCAAGTGACTTCCGTATTTCCTCTGCGTCCTCATGCTCTATCCTTATTTCAATTGACATTATCAATTCTCATCAACCCATTGCTCTTTAACTGAGGGAAAAAGAACTTAGTGGAAAACATTTTGCCTCCATCTACTATTACAACTGGCTTGCTTTTGCCTTTCTGCTGTAACGCTATTAAGTGAGCCAACTGAGGGGATTTCAAGTTAGTTTCTACTTTATACACGTTCTTTTCATCCCTTATGTCGAAGAAGAAACCCTTCATAGCATGGGATCGGAATTCGTCTATCATAGTCTCAGCGAAGGAAGGATTGAAAACCATTTCAAGTATTCTATTAGGACCGTGAAAGTCTAAACTTAACAAGGAAGCAAAAGCCATTTCCAAAATGTCATATTCCATAAGAAATATTCTACTTACAATTATGTCTTCGCTTGTAGCTTGTCTGTATTTAGACATTGAAGCCAACATCCTGAATGCCAAGGTATTGCGTTGTGTCTCGTTAAGTTCCTCCAATTTAGACGTTTCGTTCTCTCCAAGTTCCTTGACAAGTTTTATGGAGTTTTCTCTATTTCCTGTGAGTTCAGGCAAATAAGGATCTATAGAAAGCATTATGGAGACGAATAAAGGAAGTTGTTTATAATTGGGTATTTTGAAGCTGTTTTCAACGCTGACGCCTAGAGATTGGGAACTTTCAACCATTTTTTTCTCAGTCTCAGTCAATTGTCTTCTTTCCTGTATGGCTGAGGTCATCATCCCAGTTAAAATAGGAAGAATATCGTTCACAGACAAGGAAAAAAGAGAGGAAAAGGAGGTCTTTCCCAGGAAATATTTACCTATGTTAGGAAACTCAATCCATCTACCTGAGGCCTCATTTCTTAATAGCAAATCACAGCCTTCCGTAGAGGAAAATGACAAATAAGCGTTTCCTGAGGAGTACTTCATCAATAGCCCGGAAAAAATGATAGAGTCAAGATCAAATGGCAAACATATTTTTAAATTTTCGTTTTGAGTTAATCCTATAACGTTACGTCTTATCACTTCGTAATTTGGATCAGTCAAGAAGTTTTCCATTTCTCTCTTTACTAATTAATGTGATCCCATTTTTAACTTCCTTGAAGCTCAAATCTCCGGAAAAGAGAAATCCGCTCGCGTTGGATATAAGATAGGAAATTCTGGTTATAATAACGTTTTGAGGAGATAGAAGTAAAGATAAAATCAGTTCTCCTACTCCAGCCTCAGACGGGATGGGTATTAATGCACCTACCATATATATGCCCATTATAAAGGAAGATAGAATAACATTATGAGTTATAACATAGAAATATAAACCTTGAACCCAGAAGCTAGCAAAAGATATTATTAAAAGCAATGGAAATTTATCCTTTATTCCGCTTCTTATGTAGGACTTGAATTCCATGTAATTTAACGTCAGGCTATCTAGCCTTAAGGAGTTCATTATGTAATCCTCTATTTTTCCGATTCTATCATGTGTATGATATATAAAAGATATGCCTATTCCCCAGCCTAAAATGTTACCCAAGGCTACCAAAATAAAGATTAATTGAATAGAGGAGAAGTAGAACGGAAGGAAGACTAAATACAGAAGGCAAATTGCAACTGTATCTATGAAGCCTTCAGCTATGGAAAAGCCCAGACCCTTCTTTAAGTTCTTCAACTTAGGGTTATAAGACAAAGCTCGAGTTAACTCCTGTCCCATCCAGCCTGGTAATATCAACCCGTAAGCGTTTCCAGTTAACCTAGCCTTTAGGACAGTCCAATAAGGTAAATTAGTGATTAGTTTGTCCCTTATGGCGTCGATCATGTTCTGCAGTAAATAAAAACCTAAGAACATGAGTATAAGAAAAGGCTTTTGCTGTATCACGCGGAGGGGATCTATCTTGTATATGGCTGAGTATACTGCTATCACTATTATCGGCAGAAGTCCATAGACGACGTTCTTCAATGATTTCATTATATGAGCCTCTAGCTTTTTACCTTCTTAAAACATTTCCCATTTTCATGACAGATAATAACGTCCTTACCTCTAATCACAGTAAAACCTTTCCCTTGGATTTCTCCAGAGTTGATCCTTATTAGTCCACAAGTGGGCTTTAGATTTTCATTAAGGTGAGGAAACTCTCTCTTCACGCACGTTTTACATTCTGGATTCTTGCCTATCTTGAAGGACTTGACGGTTAGATCTTTCATATCAATGTAAAATAGACTCTGATCTGGATTTCCGTTCAGCGCCTTTAACATCAAACCCACTTGAATTGAAACCACTGCTGAAACTACTATTCCCAGGGTTCCCGTGACTTCACATGCATCCTCCTGGGATTCAGCCATAAAACATGAAAGACAAGGACCTTGAGAGGAAACGAACATCGCAGAACCGTACCAGGAGGTAACTCCTCCGTAAATCAGAGGTATTCCTGACTTTACACAAGCGTCATTTAATATCAATCTATAAAAAGGAGTATCAAGAGCATCGAAAACGAAATCTGAACCTTTAATTATATCCTCAACGTTTTTTCCATCGACAACATCAAGAATGTAAGAGACGTCTATTTCGTGATTTATCTTTCTCAATTTCTCGGCACAAATCTTCGCCTTTGGCTTTCCCACATCTTCCTCATCAAAAAGGGAAACCCTATGTAAATTGGATAGCTCCACAACATCTGCATCAACCAGCTTTATTGAACCCACTCCTAAGCGTGCTAACTCCTCGCTTAACTTGGATCCAAGTGCTCCACAGCCTACAATTGTAACTTTCAATGAGGATATCTTTTCTTGTCCCCCAAGCCCTAATACTAGTAGTTGTCTAGAGAACCTTTCCATGGTTTCATTAATAAAAATACTTAAAAATAAGTGTTAGATAGACCAATTGGGGTCTGATATTGCTCCAATGGGAATAAAAGGTGAGCGTGATGGAATTCCAATATCAATAGATGAAATAAATAAGCTACGTATAGTAGCTTCTAAGGCAAGGAATAACGTAATAAAAATGCAGTTCTACGATCATTCTATACACGTAGGTTCTTCGCTAAGTAGTATAGAAATCTTAACGACGCTAATTTTCAAGTATATCAGAGATTCTCAATCCAAATATGATAGGGATTGGTTAATATTAAGTAAGGGTCATGCAGCTCCTGGCTTATATGCTGTGCTAGCAGAAAAGGGACTAATACCGGAAGAGGAACTATGGAAAATTCAAGACATAAGCGGTCTACTTCAAGGACATCCAGAAGTCTTTATCCCCGGTATTGACATGTCAACTGGAAGTCTTGGACAAGGATTAAGTTTCGGAATAGGAGTAGCAACAGGAATAAGAATGCAGGGAGGAAAAGGAAGAGTTTACGTAATAATGGGAGACGGAGAACAAGATGAGGGAGAAATATGGGAAGCTATGACACACGCTGTTACCAGGAAGTTGGATAACTTGATCTCTTTCATAGAAGTTAACAATTACCAACTCGACGATTCCACCGATGCGGTAAAACCCAAACACTTCCTTCCAGACGTATGGAAGGCGGTGGGTTGGAGAACTTTGTTCTGCGATGGGCACGACTTCGCAAGCATAGTAGACGCGATAGAAGAAGCTCATAAGATAAGGGCACCTGTTGTAATATTTGCTAAGACTCTAAGAGGTAAAGGTTTCCCCGTAATAGAAAACACGAAAGTACAGAGGGCGAGTCCAGATGATGCAAGGAAGTATCTTATCAATGCGTGATACATTAGGTAAGCTCCTTGTGGAGCTTGGAGAGAAGGATCCTGACATAATAGTAATGACAGCTGATGTTGGAGACTCAACCAGGGCCTCCAAGTTCAAAGAGAGGTTTAGCGATCGCTACTTTAACGTAGGGATATCGGAACAAGATCTGGTAAACTTCGCAGCGGGGCTTTCCGCAGTGGGAAAGAAGCCAGTAGTGGTAAACTTTGCCATGTTCCTTATGAGGGCTTGGGAACAAATAAGGAATTCTATAGCTAGAATGAACTTAAACGTAAAATTGGTAGTTACGCATTCAGGATATAGCGACAGCGGTGATGGATCCAGTCATCAAGCATTAGAAGATATAGCACTGATGAGGACGCTTCCTAACTTTTCAGTGGTTATCCCGGCGGATTCTGCAGACATCAGAAGAGGACTTCCAAAGATACTTCAGCATAGCGGTCCAGTGTACTATAGAGTAGGAAGAGAATATTCACCTCAAATCACAGAGAACATGGATTACGAATTCGAGATAGGCAAATCTTACGTCCTAAGGGAGGGATCGGATATTACTATAATAGGAGCAGGGGTACTACTATGGGATGCAATGAAAGCAGCAGAGGAGTTGGAGAAGAAAGGGATAAGTGCAGCAGTCATAAACATATCCTCGGTAAAGCCAATAGACGAACAGACAATTGAATACTATGCCAGAAAAACAGGAAGGATAGTTACAATAGAGGAACATAGCATTTACGGTGGAGTTGGCTCAGCTGTAGCTGAAGTAGTAGTAAAGAAATATCCAGTTCCAATGAGATTCGTCGGAGCTACGACCTTCGGCAGATCTGCCAGAAGCCAGAGGGACTTAATAGACTTCTACAAGGTTAACTATGAAAGCGTAATAAAGGAGTCCCTAGAATTGATGAAGTGAATGACTGATATTTCGTGGGTAAGAGAAGAGATAGATAAAGTAGACGAACAGATTTTATCTTTAATTTCTTTAAGATTTAAATTAGTAGGTGAAGTAGGTAAAATTAAGCAGAAAGATGGTAGAACGATAACTGATAAGAGAAGAGAAAATGAAGTGATGGAAAAATGGATATCCAGAGCCAGAGGTTTAGGCATACCAGAGTCGTTTGTAAAGTCAATTTTACCTTTAATTTTCTCTTATTCTAAAATGCTTGAGTTAAATCCAGATGAGAAGAGAAGAGTTGTGATATTAGGATATGGAGGTATGGCTAGAAGCCTCACCTCCCTTTTATCGTTAGTTGGTCATGAAGTAGTAATAACTGGAAGAAACCTTCAGAGAGCCTCAAACTTGGCGTCTGAATTCAGAACAGTAAGCATGAACATGAAGGATGCCTTGAAATGGGGCGAGTTTATAATCGTTGCTATACCCCCTGCTGCAATAGTTTCTGGATTCTTAGACAATGTTCTTCCCTTAGCTAGGGGAAAGACATTAATGGACATTAGCTCGTCGAAAAACTACGTTTTCTCATTTCTGGAAAAAGCCTCCGTGGAGAACGGATTTCGGTTCGTGTCAACGCATCCGCTCTTCGGTCCGTCGCTTTATCCTGTTGGAGAAAAAATAGCAATCATTCCGTCGTCTACGTCCACTAACATAAACGACGTTATAGAATTCTGGAGGAAGTCCGGTTTATCAGTAATCGAGACTGACCCAGATTCTCATGAAAAGGCTATGTCTATTGTTCAAGTTCTGGTACATTTTTACATGATGGGACTTAGCAAGGCCATAGACGAGATCTCTTCTGAAATGGGAGTTAACCCTTCAGATTTCGAAACAACAAACTTCAGAGAAGTCTCCAAATCGCTGCAAAGAGTGAATTACCTTAAGGACGTGATCATGGAAATTCAGGAAAATAATCCGTACTCAAGGCAAGTGAGAGAAGCTGGGATTGATACTCTTAAGAGAGTGAATGAAGAGATAAACCTGAAAAAAGGTAAAGAAAACAAGACTTGAGAAGTGTGAGAAAAAATGTACATGTTTATACTTAAAAAAGGAATAGATGAGTCTACACTTAAAGAAAAATTAAAGTCAAGTTCTGCTTCGTACAAGTTCGTGAATATTTACGGAATGGAGATTGCGTTGGTGTGGCCAGACTCCGAGGCCGAGAAAATATACGATTATGCGATAGAAATTTCCACTAAGATAAAGAGACCTTTCCCGTTGGCAAGCAATGAGTGGAAGAAGGAACCCACTAAGATAAGGGTAAAGGACGTGGAAATAGGTGGTGATAAGATAGTCGTGGCTGCTGGTCCATGCGCTGTGGAAAGTGAGGAGCAAACCCTAACGGTAGCCAAGGCCGTGAAGAGGGCAGGAGCTTCACTCTTAAGGGGAGGAGCATATAAACCTAGAACTAATCCATATTCTTTCCAAGGATTAGGAGAGGAGGGAGTTAAGATACTCATGAATGCTAGCCAAGAGACTGGATTGCCAGTAGTTACAGAAATAATGGATACGAGAGACATTGATGTATTCAGGAAATACGTGGATATGGTTCAGATCGGAGCAAGGAACGGACAAAACTTCAACTTGCTAAGGGAAGTAGGGAAGTTAGGTAAACCAGTCCTTCTAAA
Organism: Sulfuracidifex metallicus DSM 6482 = JCM 9184; assembly: GCA_032834875.1. Taxonomy (NCBI): domain Archaea; kingdom Thermoproteati; phylum Thermoproteota; class Thermoprotei; order Sulfolobales; family Sulfolobaceae; genus Sulfuracidifex; species Sulfuracidifex metallicus. Next base: position 325,792 of record CP135238.1, on the reverse strand, counting down.
GAGAGGTATGGCAAATACAATAGAGGAGTGGCTTCAAGCCTCAGAGTATATACTCTCGGAAAACAACGGCAATGTAGTCCTATGTGAACGCGGAATAAGGACATTTGAGAAAGCTACTAGATTCACATTGGACATAGGAGGAATGATAGCTGCAAAAACCATGACTCATCTTCCAGTTTGTGCAGATCCCAGTCATCCAGCAGGAAAGAGAGAACTAGTTCACTCGTTAGCATTAGCTTCAGTAGCTGCAGGAGCTGATATGTTGATAATCGAAGTACATCCACATCCAGAAATAGCTTTAAGTGATTCGGAACAACAGCTGACTCCTGAGTCATTCGAGGTATTAATGAACAGGATAAGGGGAGTTGCCAACGCGTTAGGTAGGAAGTTATGATTGAGTTCTATACAGGGATAGGCGACAAGGAAGTTAGAACGATTGTTGGAAAGGGAGTACTGGAAGACGTAATCCTTTCTGCGAAGGAAAAGAAACTATTGGTTTATCCAACTTCACTTAAGGAATACGTTAACAAGTTGAAATCTGATGCAATAAAGTACGAGGTTCAGGACGGAGAAGGAGTTAAGGACTTAAACAGAGCAATGGAAATCGTTGAGTTTATGTTCTCTAAAGGCTTCGACAGAGGAGACACCGTAATAGCTATGGGAGGAGGAACTATATCTGACGTAGTGGGATTTGTAGCCTCGGTATATATGCGCGGACTGAACCTAATTATTGCACCTACTACACTCCTAGGTATGGTGGACGCTGCCATAGGCGGAAAGAACGGAGTTAACTTCAAGAACGTTAAGAACGTAATAGGTACTTTCTATCAGCCGTCAACTATAGTAGCAGATATAGATTTCCTTTCTACTTTGCCTAGACAGGAATTAACCAGAGGCATGGCTGAAGTGATAAAGTATTCCATAGTTCTGGACAAGGATTTCTATGATTTCCTTGCGATGAACCAAGAGAAAATAATGGAAGGTGATCAATCTGCAATGGAGGAGGTAATAACTAGGTCCATACGTAACAAGTTAAACATAGTGTCTCAAGATGAGAGGGAGACTAAAGGTATTAGAATAGTCCTCAATTTCGGTCACACAATAGGTCACGCTATTGAGGCTGGCTCTTCCTTCTCTGTGCACCATGGGCTTGCAATTTCTGTTGGTATGACTTGTGAGGCAAAGATATCAGAAGAAATAGGTTACTCCGAGGAAGGTATTGTGGAGGACGTAACATGGATGCTATCTTCGTATGGATTACCTATCACTATTGATGAATTAGAAGGCAAAATAGACGTTAACTTAGCTCTATCCTCAATTTCAAAGGACAAGAAAGTGAGATCGGGTTATCTAATGATGCCGCTTCCCACAAGGTTGGGGCAGTGGAGAAGAGTAGATATACCATTGGAAACTCTTAATGGCTTCGCCAAACAATGTCTCTCTTGATGATAGATCAAAACACTAAGCTGTTGGGAGTAGTTGGACAGAATATAAGCTATACCTTATCTCCAGCCATACATAACTTCTCTTTTTCAAATCTAGAAATAAACGCAGTATACTTATCCTTTGATATAAAGGAGGACAAGTTGAGAAGGGCTGTTGACGGTCTAGTGGAGGTCGCCAAAGGTCTTAACTTTACAATACCTTACAAGGAAAAGGTAATTGAACTTTTAGACGAAGTAGATAAGGCTTCTGAAATGTTGGGTGCGGTGAATACAACGATGGGAAGAAAAGGCTATAACACAGACTTTCTTGCCGTGAAGTCGCTTGTACAGGAGAAGGTAAACTCCTTAGATGAGAAAGTATGTTTAATATATGGAGCTGGAGGTGCGTCTAGGGCGGCAGCTTTCGCTCTAGCTGAATTGGGATGTTCGCTGGAAATAATCAATAGAAGTAAGGAAAGGGCTGAGGAGGTAGCCGATAGAGTTAGATCCTATGGCTATGAGGCGAAGGTTGTTGAAGAATGCAGGGAAGCATATGTGACTGTTAACACTACACCTGACTGGGAGAAGGTACCTTGTAATGGAAGTAAATTGTCTATCGAATTTGTATACAAACCGTTAGAGACTACCTTAATTAGGGCGTCAAGGAATCTAGGAATAGATGTGATAAACGGAATACAAATATTAGTGAGACAAGCGATGGAAGCTGAAAAGATATGGTTTAATAGTTCTCTTCCTGATGAAAAAGTGCTGGAGTATCTTTATGCCAGGAAGCTCATTTGGTAGGCTCTTCAGGATCACAACCTTTGGCGAAAGCCATGGCCCTGCAGTGGGAGTAATAGTAGACGGAGTACCTGCTGGGTTACCTTTAACAAAGGAAGACGTAGAATTTGAGCTTTCTTTTAGAAGACCTGGGAGACTTTTCGTGTCGGGTAGAAGGGAAAAGGATGAACCCGAAATACTCAGTGGCATATTTAACGGAAGAACTACTGGATCTCCCATTGCAATCATGGTTAGAAATAACGATATAATATCATCTCTGTATGAAGAAGTAAAAACTAAGCCACGTCCAGGCCACGCTGACCTTCCTTTCATATTCAAGTACGGCTATGAGAACTGGGACTACAGGGGAGGAGGTAGGTCCAGTGCTAGGGAAACTGTAGGTAGAGTTGCAGCAGGTGCAATAGCAAAGAAGTTAATCATGTCTAAGGGTACACTGGTTGCAGGTTATCTTAAGTCGTTAGGTCCTGCCAGCACTAACGCAACAGATTTTCATTCAATTATATGTTCTAAATACAGTCCAGTTAGAGCTCCAGACAAGGAAACTGAAGAAATATACGAGAAACTGGTAAAGGAAGCTACAGTTGAAGGGGATAGTTATGGAGGAATAGCGGAAATTGTTGCTGACAACGTTCCTAGAGGATTAGGAGAACCTGTTTTTGATAAAATAAAGGCGGACCTAGGTAAGGCAATAATGTCAATTCCTGCAGTTACAGGGTTTGAATATGGACTTGGATTTAGGGCAGCGTCAATGAAGGGAAGCGAAGCCAACGACGAGATCGTGTCAGAAAGCGGGGAAATAAAATGGAAGGATAACCTATCGGGAGGAATACTGGGAGGAATAACCACGGGGGAGAGGATAGTAATTAGATGCTCGTTTAAACCAACGAGTTCGATCAGAAAGCCTCAAGGGACCGTGGACTTGAGGACTGGAGAAAAAACTACAATCTCGGTTAAGGGAAGACATGATCCTGCAGTTGCAATCAGAGGAGTTACAGTTGCAGAGTCCATGGTTGCTCTAGTTCTGGCTGACCACATGCTTAGATCTGGAGTAATTAGTCTTTCTAAATTGGAAAAGGAAGAGGCTGAAGCTTCTCAAAGAAACTGGGAGAGGTATGTAAAGGAATGCGTGCCTATGGAGGGATCTCAATAGTAAATGCAATACCTTGTTGGTTGGGGTCTTCAGCAGCAGTGGACCTGAAAATCAAAGTATCAATTGAGGAAACCCGAGAAAGAGACCCTTCTGAATCTAGACTAGTGAAAGAGATCTTAGACTTCTTCGAGAAAAGATGGAACATACCTCACGTGAAGGTCAAGGTTGAAAGCGACGTACCCTCTAGAAGCGGGCTAAAGAGTAGCAGTGCGGTCTCCGTTGCCCTCATCCATGAACTTTACAGTAAATTCTCAATAGAAAATTATTTATCTCCACCTAAACTCTCAGCAATTCTATCAATTAAGGCAGGAGTTTCATATACCGGAGCTTTGGATGATGCTGCGGCCTCCTATTACGGAGGGATATCGTTTACAGATAATAAATATCTAAAGATATTGAAAATGTCCAATCCGCCTAAGGATGTAGTAGTCATGATCCTGCCAAGAGGAGATAGACCTAATGTGGATTTAAACAAGCTCAAGCAGTTCTCTTCCTCCTTTGCTGGAATATTCGAACTAGCTAAGAGGTCAATCTTTGACGCGATGAGAATAAATGGAACTTTAATCGCCGAGATATTAGGATATGATAAGACTCCTATAAATGAAGCCATTAAAAGGGGAGCCATAGCTGCAGGCATCAGTGGTAACGGACCATCGTATTTCGCGTTGTCAAAAGAGGGGGAGGAGGGACCAATCTACGACTCACTTAAAAAATTTGGAGAGCCTATATTAACAAGGTTCGTTGAGCTTGAGGGCGATAATCAAACGATCTAAGGTTGGGGGAAAAGTAAGGGCTCCTCCATCCAAAAGCCAAGCTATAAGGCTAATCTTCTATTCACTGCTCTCGAAAGTGGAAATAGAGGATATGCCTGATTCCGAAGACATAAAGGATGCAATAGATGCTGTAACAGCCTTAGGTGTGAAAATGGAGGGACGTGAGTTAATCCCTCCTCCAAGTCCTTATGTTAAAGAAAATTACGTAAAATTTAGAGGATCTGCGACAACCCTTAGGTTCTTCATACCTATAGTCGCCTCAATAGGCGGGGAGATAGTCATAGATGCGGATTATCCTTTAAGGGATAGACCTATAAGGAGAATAGTGGAAGCTCTTTCAACTAAAGGAGTGAGTTTTTCCTCTCATTCTCTCCCTGTGAAATTATCTGGCAAGATAAAAGACGATATAGTTGAAATTCCAGGGGATGAAAGTAGCCAATACGTTTCAGGCTTGATTTACGGCATGATTATGAAGGGAGGAGGAAAGATTATCATAAAACCTCCAGTCTCTTCCTCATCTTATATTAAAATGACCGCGTCGTTATTAAAGAACTTTGGCGGTAAGGTGGATTTCCAAGGTAATGTAATTTCGGTAGAAAGAGGAAAAGACATGATTCCTTTCAAAGGGAAAGTCCCAGGGGATTATGCACTATCCTCGTTTTACGCAATATCGTCCATAATAACTGGGGGAAGGCTCAAGATAACTGGTTTAGACGTTCCTGAGGATTATTTCGGAGATCATTCAATAGTTGAAATATTTAGAAACATGGGCGTAACGAGCCAATGGGAAGACAACAGTTGGAACGTTGAGCAGGGCGAGCTCAGGGGAATAAAGGTTAACGTAGATGACGCACCTGATCTAGCAGTTTCAATTTCAGCCTTAGCTACCGCTGTTCCGTCCTTAACTATCATTGAAGGAGTTGAAAGACTCAAAATAAAGGAGAGCGACAGAATATCTACAATAATAACTACTGTTAAGGCTTTTGGAGGAGATGCGCATTACGATAAAGGTAAAATAGAAATAGTAGGAGGAAAGATAAAGGAGGGTTTCATTTCCTGTCCTTCGGATCATAGGATAGCAATGATGGCTGGAGCACTGGCGACTTATGATGGAGGTGTAGTAGACAATGCATGCTGTGTCAACAAGAGCAACCCTAGATTTTGGAAAGATTTAGCCTCATTAGGAGCTAAGGTGAGTCTTGTTGGATAAACCTAAGGTTGTGGCGTCGCTCCCTGTAAGGAAGCCGGAGGACCTATCCAACATAAAGGAGATAGAATCGGACTTAATAGAACTGAGACTAGATTACTCTTCAAATCCATTTTTCATAATTGATGAATTAGATAAATTTTCCAGCCTTTCAAGTAAATTAATATTCACAATAAGAGACGTAAACGAGGGAGGAATAAATCAAGTATCTCCAGATATAAAGAAAAAAATATACGATAAAATCTATGATAGTGGGTTCATTTATGACGTAGAAGCCAAGTTCGCAAAAAGATATGAGATAAACGTAGACTGTAGAACAATTTTGTCTCTACATTATTTTAGTGATGTACCTAGCTTAGAGGAGGTAGTTGAACTCTTTGAGCCTTTCAAGGGAAAAGATCCACTATTCAAGGTTGCTATAATAGGCAAAGGAAAGTATAAAGAAGTTCTATCTTCTCTTCTTTCTCTCAAAAAGGTAGCCGTGATGCCTATGGGAGTAGATCCTTTAGAAAGGATAGCCTTCGGCATTCTTGGATCCAGGCTAATATATGCCTCAGTAATTGAGAGCACTGCTCCTGGGCAGATGAATTACAGGGAAGTTAAGCGAACGTTAGATTGCATATTTAGAACTTAGTCATTATTGATTAATAATTAATTACTTTTCTCTTAATTCTAGTCAATTATACCCGTAATTGTTATTCTTAAAATTCATGAAGCGTATTTTAGTACTCTTCGTACCGTTAAAAGTAGTGATGAAACGTCTAAGCTATTCTTCATTTCGCTTTTTATATTATAATAATGTAAAAAATAATTTTCTATTACAGCTTGCTCTTTTTCTTGCTTATGTAATATAGTACAATTAAACTTATTCTTGATATTTATTAGAGCTAGTGAAATATGGGAAAAGCTTATAATTATAGATTAGCAATGAACTTAGAAATAGAATGGCAGATATGAAAAATGTAGGATTGGGTATTATAGTTCTCATTCTTATAATTATAGCGGTAATAGGGTTTTTTGAGTATAACTCAATAAATTCCAATTACATGTCATTGAGTTCCTCTTACTCGTCACTGTCCGCATCCTACAGTAACATAAGTTCAAGTTATAACGCACTCCAATCGAATTACACTAAAATTAAGGCTCAAGTAAACCTAGAGCCTATGTTCGTTGAGAACGGGATAGAAACGGTAACAATTAATTCGTCGTCTAAATTGCCTTATCTTCTAAAGGTAGGTTCAATAGAGGTTACTGTAAAACCAGGGACAATGGCTGAGTTCAATAACGGTACTTTAATGAAGTCTTTCCAATTCTCTCTGGTAACTTTCAGCTTGAAAAACGTGAATTCTCCAGAGAAGGGACTTACTCCAACTTACGCGTTCGCGTTTATGGTAAACGGAAAAATCACCCCTGAAATAACATTAGTTCATAACGTAAGTGGAAAGCTAGTACCATATGCACCCATAACTATAGTATCGGCAAGCGACAACACAACCTCGTGGACTTGGCTAGGAGGTAAACTCTACAGTAATGGAACTTACATAGGAGGAAAATACGCCTTTGCAGATAAGTGGTTATATGGAAACAACACGATAGTGAACACGTTATTTGTAAAACCAGTAATTTGGATCTTTGAAACTCAATCTGAGTCCGCCTTGAGTCCAAAGCAAATTTCCCTGCAACAGAGCCAAGTTTTTGGACTCACTCCTATTACATCTTACACCTATATGGTAAATGGAACTGAGGGTGCTGTAATAAACGCTGGTAACATTTTAGTAGTAATTCAACCAGATACTATGATAGACACTGGAAAGGCTAACTTAACTACTTTTAACTTCTCCGTAGTATTCTACCCGGTTTATAACGTATCTACCCCAGGAGGAGGTTACGTACCATTTGAGGTTTTCGCCTTTGCCATTAACGGAAATGTAACTTTCGATTACACCAGCTTGAATCAGATGAGTGGTAAACCACAACCATTCTTAACTATCATGAACGTACCAACCTCAAGCCCAGTAGAAATGTTGACTTGGGGTGGCACATCTGGAAACTACCAATACGTCCTTCACGATCCTATATTTGTGTACGATGGAACCCTAGTTAACTACTCATTCGTAAAACCAGTACCTTGGGTTGTAGCTATAGAATAAAAAAGAGATATATAAGATAAAAATTTTTTATAAATATTTCCCCTATTTATATATACATTTATAAGATCTAAAAAGAAGATTAAAATTTATTCTATAAAGGATCAAGAAATGACTTATCTTAGCCATGAAATAAAAATCCATTAGACAGAAAAGGATAAAGTAAGCTGAGAATTGCCTTTCTGGAAAGTTAATTAATTATCAGGAGGAAGTTAGTATACATGATAAGAATTCTCAATTCTAAAGGAAAACAGATCGAAGGAGAAGTAGCTGCAAAGTGCGCTATGGGTTACTACAAGGTAACCATAATTGTTGATGAAGGAAAGCTAGTTGATTCTTCATGTGAATGCGGAGAGAAGATATGCAAGCATGCAATTAAACTGTACATGAGATACATGAGACTAAAGGGAGAGGGAATAATAAAGTAAACAAGAACGAAGTTAACGTGTAAAAATGAAATAAAGTCTGTATGTTAACTGTATTCAGCACTCACACGAATAGCATCATTTATTCAGTCCGGGGTTCTCTCATCAAACTTTTCGTAAATTTATCTAATGCTAACTTTGCCTCTTCAAAGGAATTATATTTATCTATGCTATTCTTGAAGTAGTAACCACATACCTCTTTGATTGGACCACCCATATTGTTATCCTTAAGCATTTTTGAGTACCTAATCAAGTCTATTAATGGAGCTACTGCATTAGGTGCGTCCATAGTCTTAAGGGATATGTCAACCCTTATTGGTACTCCGATGGAGTAAGTTCCTTCAATAACCATGTAACTGACTCTCTTGTCTCTTAAGAATTCAACATAGTCTGATGTTCCAGCTACAACGTCAGCATCGGAGTGAGACGATAGAAAAGATGATTTTATACCTTTCTTTAAATCCTTCCTCTTGTCCTCTAGGGTTACAAGAGCTTCGGTAGTGCCTGCAATATCTATTTGATAAGATCTGGTTACCTTAACACCTCGTGACTTTAAGAAGTCTATTAGACCTGCATGAAAAGCCGTTCCTCCGATTTGACTTAATAAGTCATCTCCAAGTAGAGGCAATCCAGCCTCCACGAATTTATCGCCTAACAGTCTGGTGACAGGAGAAGGAGTAGCGTTAATGAAAGATGAACCTGCTTCTAAGGATCTCTGAGCGTAATAAATTGAAGCTTTATCTGCTCCGGTAGGAAGAAGATTTAGAACTACCTCTGCGCCTGACTGACGTATCTCCTCCGCCACATCAACTGGTTTATCCTCTGATTCCTCTATAATTTCACCTAATACTCCTTCCCTTCCATCTAATGTAGGTCCTCTCTTCACCATAACGCCCCAATCTCTAACCTGAGCTAAAGGTTCAACTACATTAGGTCTTTCAAATATTGCCCTAGATAGGGGTAATCCTACCTTTCTCTTATCAACATCGAAAGCTGAAACTACCTCAATATCAGAAGGACTCAGTGGAAGATCTTCTCTTATCCCCTGAACTTTAGAACCGTTCTTAACCATTTCCAAGGATTGTAGCAAGGCGGAAGCTACGTTCCCTACGCCGATTATCGCCACTTTAACCAAGCTGTGACACCACTATCCCAAATAGAAGTGGGGCTAAAATTCCCAACGCTATGCTAAGTACGGCGGATGAAATGACAGTATCTCTGGAAGTAGAATTTACTTTGACGAATTCTCCATCTCTAAACATTTCTCTCATTATTGGTATGTAGTAACCTGCGGATATGGCGCTGTTTATTACTGCTATTATAGTCAACCAAGGATAAGCGAAGGATGACTCGAAGACGAATAATTTTCCCCAGAAGCCAACTATCGGAGGTATTCCCAGCAAGCTTAAGACTAAGATAGTAGCTCCAAATGCAAGCCATTTATCTGATCTAGCCATTCCACGAAGACCCGATAAATCAGCAGTGCCCGAAATTCTTTCAAAATGATCTACAAAGTGAAACAGACCAGCTTGTGCTACTACATAAGCTATGCTCTGTATTAATATTGCTACAATAGCAACGTTTAGGTCGGAGAAAAGCATGGCAAACGCAACTAAGAAGAAGCCCATTTGGGACACGGATGAAAATGCCAGTATGGAGGAAACGTCTTGCCTAGAGAACGCTATGAAGTTTCCTACGAATAAGCTAGCTATGGCTAGAGCTATGTAAATTACTAGCTCGTACTTGTTTGGATCACTGTAAACTAAAACCTTGAAAAGTGGAACTATCCCTATCAATTTACCTACACTGGATATGATTGAGATTGACGTTCTGTCAGACATGGAATAAACGTCAGGCAGCCAACCCTGGAAAGGAAATGAACCTATCTTGAATAAAAATGAAACTGAAAGCAATGCCACGGAAAGTAAGAATAAAGGCTCATAGAGAACTTGCTGTGTAAATACTAGAGATCCAGTAGATGCAACGTAAAGAGCAAATCCCATTATCATTAAAGAACTTGATATTAATCCCATTACTAGATATTTTATTCCAGCCTTAGTTGATCTAAAGTCCTTCCTTGCCATTGCGATTACGTAAGTTGCAGCTGAGGAAACAGCCCAGGAAACTAATATCATTATCACGCTAAATGAGAACGACATGTAAATTATTCCTAACACAAGTAACATAGTTAAAGAGATTAAGGAAGCTCTGGCCTTCCAGTTCATGATGTTATCGTAGCCTCCCAGAAGTCCTATTATTCCTCCCAATAAGGCTGCTATGGAAAAGAGGTAGGCTTCCACGTCTATATAAACGTTCTTAGAGAAGAGGTAAAACCCATATATACCTTTAGCCCAGAACACTACCTCTGCCGCTAAAGTAACTATCATGGTAATTATCGCTAAGTTAAATGAAATGGAAAATCTATCCTTCCTTCCATCGTCTATGTAAAGCACTGCAATAGAAGAAAATACCAGAAGAATTGAAGGTATTATTAAAGGTAAGTAATCTACGAAGGATATCATCCGACCACCCCTAAGTATAGCAAGAGTAGTATGAGAATGAACGCAATTCCCCAAGTGTAAAGGGAAACGTAGTTTGACAGAACTCCGTTCTGAACCGTTTTATATATCCTAGAACCAAATTCAGTTATGAAAGCAGGCAGCATCTCGTTTATACCTCTATCAAGTATACCTTTCTCTATATAACTATAGACTCTTGTCGCTAAGGAAGCGTATCCGTAACCTATTAGGTCAAATATGGGATAAACTAACCATCCGTAATAAGCGAAGTTTATTAAAGGCATTATAGGCTTAACATTAATGTTCTTAAGATAAATCGTAGAGATTCCTATTCCAACTAGAGATAAAACTATTCCCACAACATCTATTGAGGTGTACGAATACAAAGTCGGAGTGATCGATTTAAAATAGGAAAGTAAAGTGAAGACACTTACTCCTAATATAACTGAACCAAGAACCAGGAAAGCCGAGGAAATAATCATCAATGGACTTATCTTATGCCCGTGTTCCTCAGAATGTGGCTCTCCCTTCCATAAGAAGGTCTTTATTATGTATCTCAAGATATACAGTGAACCTAGAAACTCCACTATCAAGTATAAGTAAAAGAAACTTGATGCGAAAGCAATATCTCCTATGAAGTCATGAGCCCAGAAGCCAGCTAGTGGGGGTATGTTAGCCAAGTTCAATGAAGCTATCAATTGAAGAACAAACACAGCTTTCAATTTTACATATAAATTAGGATAAGATTGAACATACCTGCTTTCTGTAAAGTGAATCACTGATCCTGCGTTCATGAATAAAGATGCCTTATACAATCCGTGTGCAAATAGCTGGATCAGTCCTACTAAGATTCCCACTAGTGGAATTCCCAAGATGACTCCTAAGGAAGATGAGAAAAGCATCAATGAAATCTGATCTGCAGTTGAATTAGCTAGTATGACTTTTTGTTCATTGCTGACCAAAGCGTTGATGCTTGTGTATATGGCAGTGAAAATGGCGAGTGACGCTATTACGTAGAAGAAGGTCGAAGTGTTCCCATTAAATGGAATGTAAGGGAATAAGAGGAAGGACAGGATTGCACCTAAATTGACCATTGTTGCAGCATGTATAAGTGAACTAACCGGAGTCGGACCTGTCATCGCAGTCAGTAGCCACTGGGTGAAGGGAAATTGTGCGCTCTTCGATAGACCTCCCAAGAAAAGAACAAGCAGTATGATCCACGCATATGGCATCAAGGAGATTGTTTCTAGAGCCTCAGTTAAGTTCCTTCCATCGAAAAGGGAGAACAGAAGAGTTATTCCTCCGTTCTGATTTCCAGTAACAACGTAAATGAGGTATCCCAATCCCATGAGGAAACCTACGTCAGCTGACCTAGTGAATATCAATGCTCTTATTCCACTGGTAGTTGGACGCGATAAGAAAGGTATTCCTAGAACTTTTCTATCGAAGTCACCTACAACGTTCTTATCGTTGTCGTCCAGCCAGTAGCTGATTAAACCGTAAGATGCTAGGCTAGTTCCCTCCCATCCAGCTACGAGTGACAAAGCGTTATCTGACAGAACTGCCATTAGCATGAAGGAAACGAATATTCCGAAGAAGCCCCAATATCTCCTTAATACTGAGTCTTCCTTCATATAGCCTATGCTATAAATTGAGATGAAGAACGATAGCCCTGAGACAAAAACTGCAAGTATGGATTGCAACAAAGTTGTGCTGAACTGAAGATAGCCTAGCGAGAAAGTGAAGGAAGGAGAACTAAAGAAAGGTTTGTCTATGTTTTGGGTAAGCAGGTACCCAGAAGCCAACACGGATACTCCGATAAACAAAGCATTTATCGCGCCTCTCAAGTCCTGGTTTAAAGACCTTGGGGTAACTAAAGCTATAAATGAACCTAGAGCAGGCATGAATACAATTAGGGGTAACAAGTATGTGTTAGTGTTTAGAGGTTGAATGAAGTTATAGAACGATAAATCCGCCAATTGAGGGAAGAAGAAAAGTATAATGCTGACTGCAGCCAAGAATAGCATAGGTATGGAATATTCCTTTACTCCATCTATTTCCTTAGCGTTCTTAAGCCCTGAGTAGACCTTCTTGAAGAGTATTCCTCCGTACGCCGAGGAAATGCCAATAGCTATGAAAAGCAATAGGAGCAGAATTAGGAACCATCCGACACCTAAGGCATTATATGTTTCTCCTGCAGCAAAGACCAAGAGAGCTTCGCTGATTAGACCTATTGATGGTGGTAGACCTAAAATGTTCAATAAACCTACAAATGATAACGTAGTATGTAGAGGAGAGGACCTGAAGAGACCCCCAAGCTGGTTCACGTTTCTATTCTCAAGCTCTGTTATGGATGCGCCTGCACTCATGAATAGCAATGCCTTTCCAAACCCATGTGATACATATATTAGAACTGAAGCCAACACGCCTATTGGTAAGAAGGACACGTTCCCCGTAAGGCCCAAAAGGAACGATATCGAAGCTCCTAGCAACATGTAGCCCATTTGTGAGACGCTGGAGTATGCTAAGAACCTCTTGAAGTCAAATTGAGATATTGCGTTTATTCCTCCATAAATCATAGTGAGTAAGGCCCAGCCTAAAAAGATGGGCGCTAGGAAGGACAATGATGGAAATAGGTAATAATAAATTAGAACGACGAATATTCCAAGACCTACCATGTTAGGGCTAAGAAGCACCGAAACTGGCGTAGGTGCCTCACCGTGGGCGTAAGGAAGCCATACATTAAAACCTGCCATTGCTCCTTTTATGAACATGCCTATTACCGCAATTAAGAACACCAATGATGCAAAGGAAAGACTAGAGTAATTATACAAGGTGTCGTATGAGGAATAAATGTCCATTCTTCCGCTTTCTAATCCAATTATTATAATGGATGCTAACAGAAGTATTGTTCCTACATGCGTCCAAATGAAATACATTAAGCTAATTCTCTTCCTGTCTCCGTATCCATATACTGCTATAAGCACGAATGATGTCACTAGTGCCACTTCTAGGAATATGTAAAGCTCTAGCAAGTTAGTTGAGAGTATTACGTAAAGCATTGAAACAGCAAAAAGTGTAAACATCCCATAATAGAGCCCCCAACTTTCATTTCCTTCAAACTTATGTTTCATGTATCTTAGGGAGTAGGGGACTGTAGCTATTGTCACACCCAGTATAGTGATGATGAATGGGAAGTTTAGATCGTTAATCACCAGACCAAAGTTCCCTATATAAGACCCTAGGTAGAACTCCTCAAAGAGCCCATATCTGAAAAGGAAAAATGAGTTTACTGCTATAGATATTCCAGAGAGTAAGGCTGAGATCCTCTTATCTTTAACCAGTAAAATTGAGGAGGCCAATATTAGACTAATTATCATAACTATGAAACCTAGCACCTTTCAATCCACCTCTAAAGAACCCTTTTGACGATAGTAAAGTATTATGGCCGCAAAAGCGACCACTACTTCAGTTAGAGCCATACCTATCGCAAAAACAGAAAAAATAATTGGCTTATAAACTAAACCTAATACTAGGGATACTGAAAAAAGGAAAAGTATTGACGCATTTAGAATTATTTCTGAGGATAGTAGAACCCTGATCACGTTCTTGCTAGCTATGATCCCATATAGACCTACAGCCACAAGAACTATGGACAAGGAAAGAGACATATAACCTAAGAGTATCATCCTAATCCCTCCTTGCTAGAGTTATAGCCTCAATTAAGGTGGTAAGTAAAGCTACCACCAAAACTATAGCTGGAAACCAAAAACTAGTTAATAAATCAGTAGCTAATTCTTGAAGTGAAACCGGAGGAACGTTTGTACCTGAAGAGCTGGAAAGACCAAATATAACTGCTAAGAACAAGGCAACAGCCGTAACTGCGACAGCTATTCCCGAAGGTGTGACTCTTTCCTGTTTAACGTAAAGATCTTTAAATATTACCATTGAGATAGATAAGAATACTACAGTAGCACCCACGTAAAGTAAAATATGGAAAGCCGAGTAAATAGAATAGGAAGCTGGAGCAAGGTCTGCAATCAGGACAGCTATTGCTATTCCCAGGAATGCAAGGCTAACTGCGGCGTAAAATACATTCTTGGAATTTATTATATACACTGCTGCTATTAAGGATACAACAGAGAAAATTCCGAAGATTATCAATTGTAGCAGTTCACTCGTCAGGAACATACCTGATCCCTTTCTTTTCATCTATTACGGTCTTCATTTTTCTCACAGGTTTGTCCATAGAGACGGGTTGATCAAAGTTACGATTGAACTTGTCAGGATTGAAAACCAGGTCCCTCCTGTTAGAAAAGGCAACGTCGTGAACTCTGGTTTCCTTTAGAGCGTCGACAGGACACACGTCAACACAGAAACCACAGAACACACATCTACCGTAGTTAATCATAGGAAGTTTTTTCCCTTCCTCCGTAGCCATCTTCATCGCGTCGGCTGGGCATATTAGGGCACATAACGTACAGCCTATGCATACATCCTTGTATAGCCTAATTAACCCACGGTAGCCCGTAGGGAGGGACAAGGCTTCTTCTGGGTAGAAAAGAGTTATCCTCTGAGGTTTGACAAGATACTTTAGTCCAGTTCCTATGCTCTGTACATGTTCGGCGAATAGCTTCAGAGGATTAGCCTTCTGATATTCCTTCATTTTGGGAGCTCCTCCTCTTTTCTCCTTGTTCTCCCCGCTACTTTGTGGAGAATTCTGAGCTTGAATATTTTTGTTCTGTTCTTCCTTTAATTCATCTTTTTTATCTTCCTTCTTATCTAGAGCCATAAATAACCCACCATCATACCTATAACGAGAGAAACTAATGAGAGAGGAAATAAATACTTCCAACCTCCCCTCAAAGCCTGATCTACTCTATACCTACCATAAACCGACCTTAAAAATACCGCAAAGAGTACGATTAGCGCGGCCTTGAATACCGTAAATATCAAACCCGGGAAGCCCGAGAATGGTAGCCAGCCTCCTAAGAAAAGATCCGCGAAGAGCAAAGCGTAAACTAAGTTAACAATGTAAGTTCCAGCCATATTAAGCACGAAAAGGAAACCGCTATACTCAGTATAAGGACCTATAACTACTTCGGTCTCCGCTTCAACTATATCAAAGGGAAACCTTGAACTTCCTATCAACATAGCGACAAGGAATACAAAGGCTGCAATAGGATCTGCAATAACCCCTGGAATGCCACTTTGTACTATCTCTACTATATCTAAAGTATGATATTCTAAAGCTAAGGAAAGAGTTGACATTAGTATCAGAACGTCGTAAGATACAGAAAGGAAAGTTTCCCTTATTGCACCTACTATTGCAAACCTATTATTTGTAACCCAGCCTAGGAAAACTACAAATATTGGATATATTGCCTCTAAACCTAATATAATCACTAAGTTGAACCTTGTAAAGTAACCCGCGACAACGCCTAAGTTGAGTCTAGGATCTAGGAAGGAATAATAATAAGGGGAAAATATTGAACCAGTCTTAGGTATTACGGAAACTGGTAACAGTACTATAGGGATGAATGATACGACTAAAACTAATACTGGGCTTAAAATATACAACGTCCTATTAACACCGCTTGGTATTATTATTTCAGAGAAAACGAACTTGAAGGCGTCAGCGAAAAGTTGGAAGAAACCTCCAATTCTCTTAGAGGCATAATAAGGACCTACCCTCATTTGAACCCTTGCGGCGGCCTTACGTTCAAACCATATAACGAAGAGCAAGAAAACTAGAGCGAATATCGCACCAGGAAATATCACTGTAACAAAAAATGAGGGATAAAAGATATAAAATTTCAATAAAGATAATATAGTAATGAAGCTAATCATCTGGATCACCTATCAGCTTCTGGGGGGAAATAATCTAAACTACCATAAATGGATACTAGGTCTGCGAATCTGGATCCCTTTAGGAGCTGTTTGAAAGGGTATATCATTCTGTATGACGGAGTGATCATCCTAAGCCTGAAGGGTTTAGGGGAGCCGTCGCTTACTAAGTAATAGAAGAGCTCTCCACGGGCAGACTCAACCCTGGCTGTAGCCTCCCCCTTTGGAGGCCTAAAGGATGCATAATATCCTGGAAGTACTATCCTATGCTGTCCTTCCCAATATTTCTTAAGTCTTATAGGAGGTATCTGTTTGAAGAACCTGTCCGAAAGTATATTACCTTCAGGTATTTCCTTTATAATCTGCTCTAAGATTCTCATGCTCTGTTCCATCTCATCTAGCCTAACTAGACCTCTCGCTAGACCGTCTCCCTCCTTGTAAACTGGAATTTCGAAGTCCAGTTTAGAATATGCAGCATAAGGATCCGCTCTTCTAACATCGTAAGGTACACCAGAAGCTCTTAGGTTAGGGCCAACAGCTCCCCATTCAATTGCTTTTTCCTTAGTCATTACACCTACGTTTTCCAGCCTGGCTCTAATAGTAGGATTGTAGAAGAATATTTTCCTCCAGTCTAGGAGTTTCTTTCTGGTGTATTCGATAGCCTTCTTTGTCATATCCATTATAGAAGGAGTGATATCCCTTCTTACTCCTCCAGGGATTATATATGAATTGGTTACCCTGGCTCCTGTTAAAGCCTCAAGTATTGTGACCCATACTTCTCTATCTCCAAAACCCCACATAAAGGCTGTAGAATGACCTAGAAATATTCCAAGGATACCTAAGCCATACAGATGACTAGCTATTCTATTTACTTCTGCAGCAAAGCTTCTAAGGTACTGTGCTCTTTCAGGAACATCCGTCGCTATTATCTTCTCCACTGCCATTACGTAGCCCAAATTCATATGTATCGAGTCAAGGATCGCAGGTCTCTCCACGAGCGGAATTAAGTGCATGTAGTTCCTGTTTTCAGAAAGCTTCTCCACAGCCCTATGGACGTATCCTACGTCCAGCTCTGCGTCATCTATTATATCGCCGTTGAGCTTTACGTAAATCCTCATATGACCAGATCCTGGATGTTGAGGACCTACATTGAGCTCTCCCTCAACTGGAACTATATCTATTTCCATCCCAGTTGAGGACAAAATTTTATTCATATCAGATATATCAGACTGGCTTGTCAATGAAAACACCTTCCAACTTTATCTTAAAGGACTTTCTTAGAGGGTAAACACCCTCAAAGTCTTCAGGGAGGAACATTCTCCTCATATCCGGATGGTCTCTAAAGTATATTCCCAATGTTTCGAAAGTTTCCCTCTCTCCAGTCCATACGCTTTCGAAAATAGAATAAAGCGACGGGAAGTTAGGATCCTCGTATGAGGTTGAAGATCTAAGGGCAACTATGGCATCTTTCAGTTCCTCTACGGTATAGGAGGAGAAGTGATATACAACCTCCAACTTTGACTGCTCTTGATAGTCCATCCCAGTTACTGAAATAACATGATCGAAGCCCTTGCTCTTCAGCAACGATGCTATCTCCCTTAATTTATCCTTATCTACTACGAGTGTAGCTCTATTGGGAGATTCAAGCTTAGCTTGTAGTTTGAGGGATTGAAACTCCTTTATTAATTCGGATAAGGTCGTCATCTTCTCAACTCCCAATTGAGGACTATGTTGATTTGCTTTATTGCATAATTAAGAATTGGATAGAGTACCACTATGAAAGTCCCAACTACTGCGACTAGGTTCCTGAAAAGTATTAAGTTACCAGAGTAAGATGCTGAAGCTACTAGGAATAGGAAAACTATGAGAGGTTCTAGCGTAGTATATACCAACAAATATCCATAATATTGAAGGGGAAACCATAGTCTTCCTTCTCCAGTCGGAATGTTGCCTGCCTCGAATCTACTAAGTTTCACTGGGTTGGGTTCGGATGGGACTATAAGAGAAATTATCTTGTACCCTCCCAAACCAGCACCTAGAAATATTATTATCGGTAGCCCGAAGGCAAGAAAAGCCTGTGTTAGAGCCATAGCATCTTAGTAGAACGTGGAAGGGCAAATAAGGGTATATTCAAAAAGTTTGTTTAAAAAGTTTAAGTAAAGACGTATACTATCATCACAATTACTAGAAATGTTTTGAGTTAGATATACACTTTACTATACCATCCCTTGTAACCCCTTCTATGCACCTTTCAGATACGAAGGTTCCCAGAGTTTCAAGAGTCATCGGTTTCTCCCTTATGAAGTTCTCATGTATTAAACATGATGGACCAGCATACTTGAAGAGGCGAGGATGGACTTTTTTCACTTCGTCCAACATTGCCCATGCGATTTTTCTGATCTCCCATTGAGCCCTTGAACACAGACGAAGAGAGAAGAAGTTGTATAATTCACGGGCGTTCATTGTAACGACAACGTTAGTGTTGACTCCGTTGGGTAGAAGATAACGGGCATCCTCTTCTGGAACGCCCTGGGATAATAACGAAAAATATACGTCGTATGCCTCCTTGTAACCTTTCTCTGCAAGCTCTGCGGCTCTCTTCTCCATAGAGGGAGGTACAATAGGTTGATAATACTCGTCCACGGGCTTTGCGAAACGATGGGACATCTGAGTATACGACGCGATACGGTGCCTTACCAGTTGATGGGAGGCAACCCTCGACACGCCTTCTATCGAGAAGGTGTAGGAGGAGTGTTCAAGGGGAGACCAATAACCGTGGAGAACTGCGTCCTTTATCCAAGTCTCCGCTTCTTCATCAGACATGGTTTCTTCATGGTGACTCCATCCCTTTCTGCTTCTGGACATCTTTGACGCTATTGCGACGACGCGTTCTCCGTCGCGAGTATAAGAGACAAGCTTAACTGAGAACATTTGATTTAACATTTTATGAAAGCACTTTTTAAGACAACAGGCACGGAAGCGAAATTAAAGTGTCCAATTCATAGATAGATAATTTTTCAGTATAGGCAAGGCTATACAATTTCTATAAATAATTTGTGAACTTACCTGCCCTTAAGGACAGCGCTTCCTGCCTCCTAGCCTCACCTAGCAACGCAGAGGACGAAGCTACACAGTGAGGGTCGTTCCGACCCCGATCTCCTCAGAATGTTAGAGAAGCATTTAAATCAAGATCAGTGTCTAAGCCGCAGTTGAGACAAGAAAAGATACGATCAGCCGAAGTTAGGTCGTCCTTAACGTGACCGCACCTAACTGGTTTAAGGCAAAGAATAAGCTAGCAAGGGTTCATGAGCACCTTACTAACTTGAGGAAGAACATGTAAATGAAACTTGGCAAACACTTAGCTGAGCGTTACGACATCATGGTCATGGAGGCCACGTGAAGCAACTTATAGGTAAGTCTCTCCGAAGGCTGAGGATAAGGCTACACAACGTTGCTCTTCATGAGCTTAGGAACATCATGACTATCAACCGGAAAAACACGGTAAGAAGCTTGTCTTTGTGAGCTCTGCATACAATTTAAGAACTTGTGCTACGGGAAAGGAACATCTTCCTTGAAAGGGCTTTGTGGAGTCTCTTAGTCTTGTTGAATGCCTTCTCGTAAGGTCTCACGTTGGGACCTTTCTCCATCTGACTTAGTAAGAAGTTTCTCTACACCAACGTCAACAGCAACAGCTTTCCCTGTCTTGGAGAGTTGAGGGTCCTCGTGGTCTTCAACTAAGATGATGTAGACTCTCTTCCTGAAGGTGTTAGTTTCACTATCACTCTTTGCACCTTGTCTATTAAAATCCCTATGTACAGTGACGTTGAAGATCTTAGCAAGCTATTATCAAGGTTTAGCTAATTTTACAACAAAATACTCTCCTTTGATCTATATACTCTCTGCATACATTTCCTTAGTTAGTAAATGATAAAGAAAGAGTAGAAAAATTGATTTAACTTAAAAATAGATTTTATATATTAATCTCCTAAATTAGATTATCCCTCAATTTGGCTGTTAACCGCTGCTATCCTGGTCAATACGCCTGACTGCTTTTCAGCGTCTTTTTCTATCTGATCTAAACTTTTCTTTATTTCCTCGTTTGTTATAGATGACATTACCTTCTTATATTCGGTAATTCTGCTAAGTTCTTTTTCTAGTAGATCTAGGACTGTCTGCATCTCGTTTGGTGGAATCTTGGATGTCTTCATTGCTTTGTCTCTGAAGCATGTATAGTGAACGACTCCACTCTTCATGAAGGTAAAAAGTTCGTCCCAATATATTGTATTTCCACAAAAGGCGCATGTCCACTTTGTTGCTGGTCTAGACATCAGAAGTAGTAGAAATTAAATACAAATAAGTGTTACGCTTTAACAATGATAAGCGAGAAGACACTAGAGGATGCCAAGTTCTACGGTAAAATGATAGCGTTAGTTTTTAGTGTAGATAATCTTGAACCCGTGAAGGAATTAGACAACGTTCTAGACAAGTTCAGCGATAAAATCACTAAGATTTATGTGAACGCAAGCGAATACCTTCAATACGCTATTAGGCTTACCGCAGGAAGGTATCCCGCAGTTACTTTAATTTCTCCAGAATTTAAGATAATATCTTTAATAGATAGAATAGACCAAACATTAGAAAATAGAATCAGGGAATCCATAGATGCTTTCAAGTTCAAGGGCTTCAAGGGAGTTGAACTATCAGAATTCGTACCAGTACCTATAGATCCAGATCCATCTTTGTTCTTCAATTCAATAAATTCCCTCATGATGGGGTACCCAGTGGATTTAAGGGGCCTAGAGGTATTCAGAACCTACTGCAACGTTTACAAGGAGTACGGTAGAATGATAGAAAAGTTGAATTTGGATAATGACTCTTCAGCTTTAATTAAAGGGGGAAAGTCTATCGAAACTATATATACGGCACAGCTTTCTTTGCAGGCTTACTATGGACTCAGGAAAATCGAGGAGATAATAGAGCTATCCCAGGAAGATGGAAAGGTTTACAGAAGTAAGAGAAAAGAAAACAGAGGTTTACTTGTTGATCAGTCTTACGCTGGGAGTGCAATCCTAAATGAATATGAGAGAACAGGAAATACTGAATATCTAGATAAATCATTAAAAATAGCAGATTACATTCTTAACAACCTTAAACATGAGAAGGGATTCATGGACGTAGAAGGAAGGGATCCACTCACTTCAAAGGTAATGTTAGAACCTCTAGCTAACGCCGAGGCTTCAATATTCTTTGCAAAGCTCTATCAAGTTACGGGAGAACAAAAGTACGGTGAAGCCTCCAAGCTAGCTATGGCGAGTGCCAACGGAGGTGCTCCTCATAGGATCGAAGTTCAAGAGAGGGTCATGATAGCTTATTTAAAGTTAAATGAGGGAATCAAGAGCAACGACGCGTCATTTTTAGGTAAAGATTGCAGAGTAGAATTACCTAAAGAAAAACCTCAGTGCAAGTTGCAGCAAGACGACAAATGCTATGATGATATTTCTATGATTCAGTTCAAATCTTTTTAAAGTATTTTTTGATTAACGCTGAAAGTTCGCTTCTACCACCTTCGCATACTACCCTCATACCCTTCTTTCCGTCCAGAAACTTCGAAATTCCTATCAAATTAACTCCATACTTCCTCAGTGTGTGAGGTGCATATATAGATGAAAACCCCAGAACGGCTATATTGTCAGAGGAAACCTGAGATAATATCTTGTCAATGTAACCGTTTACTATCGCAGAACCATAAATTACTACGTTAACGCACCTATCTCCTTGAAACGAGGAAAAACTTTTCCTCTTCTCGGTAGGGTTTTCAACATCGTAGAAATCATAAATGACGTAGTTTTCCGACGAAAAAGAAGGGCTATAACCAAACACGCATGTTTTTCCCTCTTCTAGAAAGTTAATCAAATCGCCCTCCTGAAATCCCTCCACAGTATTCAACGCTGATAAAATTGACAAGGAAAGCGAACGTTGAAGGGGAGTTTCCAGATTCTCACGAACCACTTCAAATGCGTTCTTGCCGATCAATGAACCTGCTCCATTTATCTTACCTTCTCCTATCGTATGGGAAATCCCTACTTCTCCGTTGTCAAGAAGCGTGGAAGTGAAAGAATAACCCACACATGTATTTAAAATCTGCCTTCTCTTTAATTCGACCTTTATCTCGTCTACAATTTCCTCCAATATCATAATATGATCTTACCCTTTTCAGTTACTGAATCCGAGACTTCTTTATATGGTAGAATTATCGTTTTCTGATTTAACATGACCCCGTCCTTTGTTATAACCTCTTCTCCTAGTATTGAGCCTTCCATTATCCTATTCCACTTACCTATCCTACTGTTATCCGCTATTATTACGTTAGAAATGTAGCTATGATCTCCAACTTTTACTCCTTCCATGAGTAATGCCTCTTGTAAGTAAACTCCCTCACCTATTTTACTCCTCTTCCCTATTACCGTATTTGGATTCACATAAGTGTCACTTCCAATTGAAACTTGGTCACCTATGAAATATGGAGGATTTAGAACTGACCTCTCGCTTACCTTGGCTGTAGGAGATACATAACCCTTAGGATGTTTTTTTACCAATAATTGAAAGTTTAACTTAAGATAATCTGAAGGTAATCCTATATCAGCCCACACTCCGTTGTATTGATAAACTGAAACACAGCACCGTCTCAAAATCTTCGGCATGAAGTCCTTGCTGATCGAATAAGGAAACCTATCTATCTCCTTAAAGAGCTCCTTTTTAAATACGTACATTCCTGCGTTTATTAGATTAGAGATTGGATTCTTCGGTTTTTCTATTAACTCAATCAGCTTCTCATTCTCTTGGTAAAGAACTCCATATCTCCTTGGATCGTTTACTCTAGTGCCTACAATTGTAGCACTACATCCATTTTTCATGTGAAAGTTTATTAAATCCTTAAAATTCATTTCACTAAAGATATCTCCATATATAACTACTACGTCATCATCGAGGTCAAAATTTTGATGTATATATTTAAGTGGACCGCCGTCACCAAGGGGTTCTTTCTCAATTATAGGTTTCACATAAGAATTAACACCAGCAGACTCTACGTAACTTATGAGCTTATCAGCCATGACTCTTAATGAAAGATATATGTTATTAACCCCTGCTTCCTTTAGTGCTTCTAACGTGTACTCTAGAATGGGTTTATCCAGTAAGGGAAAAAGCGATTTGGGCTTTGTCAGGCTAAGAGGCCTTAACCTAGTTGCATATCCTCCAGCCAAGACTATAGCAGAAACCATAAAATAATATAAAGGAAAAGATAGAAAAAGTTTTAGCTCTTTAGGTATTTTTGCAACTTCTTCTCTGCTTCATCCCAGTTGGCTAAGTTCCACCAGGCGTTGATGTAGTCCGTCCTCTTGTTCTTATACTGTAGATAGTAGGCATGCTCAAATTCGTCTACAATCATAACTATAGGTAGTTCAGCTATATGATTCTGGAAATGGTTCTCAAATGTCATTATTTGAAGGTTTCCGTTTTCTTGATCGTAGTAGAGAACTGTCCAACCTGTGCCAGGCAGGGAGTTGGCTGCGTCATTAAACACCTGCTTAAACTTCTCAAAGCTACCATATTGCTTGTCAATTAAATCTGCCAGAGCTCCTCCAGGCTTTCCTCCACCTTTTCCATTAGGAGCCATCATGTTCCAATACATTGCATGTAGCTTGTGCCCGTTTATATTGAAGACCAATCCTCTCATTAGACCCATCATATCGTACTGTCCTGAAGCTAACTCTCCCTTCACTAACTTATTCATCCTGTCCAAGAACGAATTAGCGCCATTTACATATCCCTTATGATGACCGTTGTAATGAACGTCTATTATATCCTTGCTTATATATGGTTCTAATGCATCTAATTTGTATGGAAGAGGAGGCAGTTCGTATTTTTTAAATTCTACTTGAATAGCCATGGGTGAAATAAGACGTCATCGGTTATATCTTTTATGTTAATAGAGTTCATATATCATGAAAAATCATTTTAACTAGAAGATATACCTAAAGGAATATATAGTACTTATAATTATTATTATTGTTATCTTTAATTAGTTTTTATAGTAAATAGTCTATTTACTACAATAATGTAATAATAACTCAAATGTAAAGACTTGGAATCGAATTTCAAAAACAAACTACACTACGCTGAGTTTATAAATAGTTAAATTGGAGACCTAATATCTAATTATAACAATGAATATCTTCTAGAGAGATAAGTCTATTTATTAGACATTATAAATCAGTATATAATGCCTATTAGATTTCCTACCGTAGACAAATTATACAGTTACGTTGATAGAGGTTTAATTGGAATATTAGCTGGATTTCTATCCTTTTATTTGCTTAGAGCAGTTTCACTTCCTGACGGAATAAATTATTTCGTAACAGCGTTAATAGTTGTATCCTCAGTAATTTTAGCAGGACTAATGCCAGTTATATTATTGGTTGCAGCTATAATACTACAGTTCCTAAAAAATTACACCGTATTGGGAACTTACGTATTGGGAAAGCCTAGTGTCGAGTTCCTAGTAGCTTCTATATCATCGTTTATATTGCTGATCATCGTCCCTACTGTAAATTACGCTAAATTCGTAGATCTCAGCTCTTACGTAATCTCCATGGGTATAATTGCATCAATAATTGGGCCTAATGTCAACTACTTCCTAGTCAACTTCCCTATTTTATTAGGCATAACGTTTTTTGCAACCACACAGAAGAAGACAACCCTAATTTCTGCCATTATATCACCTCTGCCATTATTTTCACTTATTCTACTTAACTTATATTCACCTGATAGGTTTTACATAATTGCTGCGGTTATACTGCTTGAAATATCGAGCGTGATAGGTTTCGCCTTGAACAACGGTGCTGCAATGGTAAGCGCAGTTCCTGCAATAGTTTCAGCTTTGCTATTTTCAAATTCGTTCTCATATTCTAAAACTTTGACGCTTCTTTCATCAGTTCTAGCAACTGCAGGAATTGCTATTTATGTGGGCTATTCATACGCAGTGGCTAAATCTGTGTATAGTAATGAGTTAAAACTGAAAAAGAAGAGCCTGACAGATGATCTGCAGGAAACTCTTAAAGGACTCAAGGATCTGGAGACTATGAAGAACGACAACTTCCCTATTACTAACAGCGTTGAGATGACAATAGCTAAGATAGAGGACATAAAAAAGAGGACCGAGGAATGCAGTACCCCAAAATGCGTGGATGAACTTAGGACCGAGATGGAAGCCTCAATAAAGAGCGTTTCGAACTACATCAATGATGTGATCTTTGAGAAGATAATCGCTTTCAACAACGTAGCTGAGGAGCTGAAAAGTAAGGGTCTGGTTATAGAGAAGATAGAGATACCAAAAGATGAGTTCAAAATAGATTCGAACTTAACCTATTCCATTCAAAGAATAATATCTAAAATAGAAATGGAGTATAACTCATCTGCCCAAGTGATCTTAAAGATAGCTGATAAATTAAAAGAAATAACTGGATTGGAAATGCAGAACGAAATTAGGGTACTACCGAGTATGGATAAACTGCCATCGCTCTACGATAAAGTTGCTGATCCCGTAGTTATGGAGAAAATAAACAGCTGTTTAGATAACCTCCTAGTTCTACTCCAGAACATAAATGAAATGAAACCAGAAAAGGAGAGAGACACAGATATATTTAAGTCTATAATTGACTCCAAGCAACTTAACGGAATAAATAAGATAAACTACTCCTACGATACTATAAAGAGAGGGTTAACGTATGTACAGAACTTCATAAAAAACCTCATCCAAGAGAGCACAGCGTTAACTACAGCTTATCCGTTCCTAAACGACGTGATAAACATCAACGTCGTAGAAAGAATTCAACAGACATTATATGACCAAGGAGTTCCCATGTGCAGAAAAGTTACGTTACTTTCATCATCAATTAAGATTTTAGAGGATCTTTCTTTGGTAGTAAGATATAAGGAATATGTAAGAGACTTAAACGGTATACTGAACAACGTAACGAAAGAACTACTATCTGATGGGAAGGAGTGTGTTCCTTTGGCTGAACTAGGCATAAGAAAGGATCTAGCACCTTTGATTAGAGCAAAAATAAAGGAAAACGGAAACGGAGTAAGCTTAAGAAATGATAGTATTTGTAGAGGAAATTAGGGATTTTAGCCAAGAAAGTTACATATTATAACTTAGTACTACATTGTTACGATATGCCTTTTTGCTCGTTTTATATTATACTACATTTATGCATGGATATTACAGATAGCATCAAAATAATCCTACTTCACTGCTATCTCATCCTTCTTATCACTATTTCAGCATGATCACCCACAGTATCGGCCTTGAATACAAAACGTGGGGCATTCCTTAGAAGCTGATGAGTGCATATTATTCTGTCCTGATCTGTGACTACCTTTAAGCTATCTCCTACCTTCAAGTTCACCAGATATTTTGAAATTTCGAGAATAAATTCCTCGCATGGTTTTCCACGTAAATCTAGCGTTTCCATACGTATTAAACGTTATCATTGCTTATATTTTCTTATCTAATCAATAAAAAAGATAATAGTCATTTATATAAAATGAAAGTTACAATAGTGTTACATAGACTTATAAAAGATTAGCTATTCAGAACCTCTCCCTCCTCTAACTTTCTCTGCTCATTTATGACTTTATCCCATAGTTGATCATAATTTTCAAAAACATAAAGATAAACTTCACTTATTCTAGATAACACTGCAGAGTCAGAAAGTGGATATATTCTCAAGCCTACCCTTCCAAGCGCACCTCCCCTAACCATTAGCCAGTGAGCGAAAACCTCTAAAGGATATTTTGAGGACACCTCTTCCTTACTTAGTTTACGTTGATATAACCAATACATTTCCCTAATGAAATTGGAAGATATATTTCTCTTCATTCTCTCCTTCCATTTATCCAGGAGTTCAGTTCCATTGGCCTTTACTCCTTCCTTAAGGGCTTCGTATAGCTCATCCCTCTTTTCGTCGTTTATTATCCCTGTGACTGCCATGACGAAGTCTTTCTGTTCTACAAAATGAGGAAGATCATTATTGACATATATCCACGCTGTGGCTGCGAATGAGTCTACAATACCCTCCATGAGCTTGTTTATAAGGTCTTGCTCGGAGATTTTCTTGTTTATTTTTTCTCCATTTAATATTTTCTCTAACTCTACAAGATCAACTTGACCTGCGAAGATGAGTTCACCGTCAACGAAAATTGAAGGTGTGGAGATTACTCCCCTTTCAAATGCCATGAAAGGATACTTCTCAGTATCTATGACGTCAACCTTATCCAGAAGCCCCTTTTCCTTCAGAAAGTCTAAGACTATGTGACACTCAGTGCAATTCCTATGGGTAAATATTTCAACTTTCATCTTACAGACGAACGAGTTTAGGATTGAAACATTTAATGTTTTTCTTCCACCATATGTTGTTAAAACGCTTATCTAAAAGCCAAACTTCGCTCTTATCTTCAGGGCTCCTTATACTTCTGCCTATTGCTTGTCTCACTGCTATGTAAGCGGGCATCTGCATAAGCTCTTCCAAATAGTTCCTCCTAGTCCTTTTAGAGACCTCCTCCGATCTAGCCTTCATGTAGTCGTCTAAAGGAGGATAAGGAATGCCTACTATAGCTACGTCGTTTATTAAACTTCTACCATTTTGAGATATCTCAATTCCTTCTGATAGTTTCCCCCTTGCAGTTGCCATTATCATGATCTTTGGCGTATTTCTAGCATGCTCAATTAGATCGTCGACCTTAGTGATAGGAGTTTCCGTAAAGGTATTCACGGATCTAAGATAAAGCGAAACTTTCTCTATCATTTCATAGCTAGGAAATACGGCTAAAATATGACCCTTGGCTTGATAATATATTCTTAATAAATAGGAGGCAAACCTCTTATTCATTTCCTCACTTCTGAGAGAATAAGACGAAGTTACATCTAAGGCAATGAAACACTCATAGCTTCCCCCCACTTTACCAACTTCCTTTTCTACGTCAACGTAAAATGTGTCTTTTGATAATCCTAAGACTGATGAAAAGTATTCCTTGGGCTGAAGTGTACCAGACATAAATATTGCCTTCACGTTAGATCCGTTGAAAATGCTCATATATTGGTCTGAGGTCACTGGCTTAGCTATGATACTATTTTCAGAGGAAAATACCCTAAATCGATCCTCTTTAACCGAGTTGAAGAACTTTACTATTGACATCAAGTGGTTAGTTACTATTTTCCTCTGAGTTATCATACGTTGAGACAGATAACTGGCTTCCTCTTCAATTGCGTCAAGCTCATCCTTGAGTAACAAAGACTCCACTTTTTCCTTGCTTAAGGCTATGAACTTCTTTTCCTTGAATGTAATCTCAACTACCTTTGCCTTTAGCTTTTCCAATATCTGCTTAACCTCTAATCCGAAGGATTGTTTAATAGCCATGTTTATTGAGTTAGGGGATAGCCTTCTTTCCTCCAAGTCTATGAGACTATCGACGTTATGCGCCTCGTCTACTATAACCACGTAGTCGTCTAAGGATATTCCTATTGTGTCCCTTAAAGAAGGTATGAATAAATAGGGATAAGTTACAAGTATAACGTCGGCATCCAACGCGGAATTCAATATGGAGTGATATGGACAAAATTTTTCATTTACCCCTTCCTTTTTCAACTTAGCTAAGGTCTCAAAGGGCGATCCGTAGAAGTCAATCTTTTTCCATGTTAAAAACTCACAGCCAGAACACGTTATATCTTCAGCCTTAACCTTCTCTGATGCGATAAGACAACCGTTGGACCTACCTATTAAGAATGCGTACCTCTTTCCATGAAAACGATTTGCTATTTCTCTATAAAAAGGGTAGAATTCGTTATGTGTTCTCACAGCTACAAGTACTTTATTTCCTACAGAGAATGCTACATCTAAGGCAAAAAGAGTCTTTCCACTTCCAGTCGGAGCTTGAAGCAGAACTACCTTGTTGTTCTTTAACTGAAAAATTATCTTTTCCCTTAAAGATGATTGCCATTCTCTATAATTCAATTAGTATTCCGCCAGAGAGCTTATTACTATCTCCTCCAACATTATGTACTTTACATATTCCTTCTGAGCTAAGGAAGCTACATCCTTAGCTTTTCCTTCAACTTTTATTACAGACATAAAATTATACACTTTATTTACTTTTACGGAGGATGATACGTCCTTGACTATTTCCTCTGATGGAGGAACGTTAGTAAGGACTATCGCTTTTACGTCGGTAGAAGGTGAACTCTTTGAAACCTCTACAATTCTATAGTCCACCTTAGACCTTATGGAATCCTCTAAACTTATCATAAGCACTACCTCTTATTTACTTATAACGAAGTCTGACATTATAAATTAAACCCCAACTCTTATCAATAAGAGGAACCTATATAACTTAGTTATAAAGTAGATTATATTGATCTTATAATGCCAACTCAGATTGAACTAGCAAGAAGGGGTCAAGTAACCGAGGAAATGAAAATAATAGCAGAAAAGGAAGGAATTGACCCAGTTTTCCTGAGGGAAAAGGTAGCATCAGGAAGGGTAGTAATCTTCAGAAACTTGGTCAGAAATAACATTACAAGGCTCACGGGAATAGGCGAGGGATTAACAACTAAAGTTAACGTAAACATAGGTGCATCTACAGACCATTACAACGTAGAAGAGGAAATGAAGAAAGTTGAAATAGCTAACGAGTTTGGTGCTGACACAATCATGGACCTCACGGACGGAGGAGATATTGATTACATGAGGAAACAAGTAATCTCTAAGGCAATCATGCCTGTAGGTACGGTACCAATATATCAAGTATATTACGAGATGGTGGCCAAAAGAAAATACGTAATAGATTTCACTGAGGATGATATTTTTCGAGTAATTGAAAAACAGTTCAAGGACGGTGTAGATTACGTAACAGTACATACAGGGGTAACTTTGGAATTAGCAAGAAGAATACCTAAAGCTAACAGGCTAGCTGGAGTTGTAAGCAGGGGAGGAACAGTAATGGCTGCATGGTCAATATATAACGAAAAGGAAAATCCTTTGTATTCCAACTTCGACTATTTAATGGAATTAGCGAAGGAATACGACGTAACCTTGAGCTTAGGTGATGCTCTGAGACCTGGAGGTACTGCTGATGCCCATGATGAGCTTCACGTAGGGGAATTAATGGTGAATTCTAGTTTAGCCAAGAGGGCCGTAGAACATGGCGTTCAAGTTATGATAGAAGGACCGGGGCACATGCCACTAGACCAGATAGAGATGGACGTAAAGCTTGAGAAACAGCTCTCCGGAGGAGTACCTTATTACGTTTTAGGAATATTAGTGACTGACATAGCTGCAGGATACGACCACATAGCTGGGGCTATCGGAGGTGCAATAGCTGCGCAAGCTGGAGCCGATATGTTGTGCTATCTGACCCCAGCTGAGCACCTATCTTTACCTACCCCGGAGCAAGTGAAGGAAGGATTAATTGCATTCAAAATAGCAGCTCATGCCGGAGACATGATAAAACTAGGAGATAGAGCAAGACAAATAGACAACAAAATGAGCAAAGCTAGATCCTCCCTAGACTGGAAGACCATGTTCTCATTAACGTATGACCCAAATAAGGCAAAGTCAATTTACAGACAATATAAAGGAATGGAGGCAGGATCATGCACCATGTGCGGTGATCTATGCGTTTATTTAGTACTACCGAGAGCAGTTAACAAGAAGATAAACAATGCCACTCAGGGTAAGAAAATCTGACATTAAGGTTGGAGAGAAAAAGGTTTTCAAGGATGGAGAGAAAGAAATTTTAGTAATTTATTTAGGTGGAAATAAATTCATTGCAGTAAATAACAAATGCCCTCATCTTGGCTGTAAGTTAGATAAAACCGGAGTTATAATACGAGAAGAATTAATATGCCAGTGCCATTTTACTCACTTCTCTCTTTCAACTGGAGAGCCGAGAAAGGGAGCCACAAAGAAGCAGCTGATAATTTACAAGGTAAATGATAAAGGCGATGAAATAGAAGTAGAAACGTAAGTAATTGTTAAATGTTTGCGTAGATAATTGTACAATGCTAGACTCTATTTTAATCCTCATTCACGAAAGTTCTTTTCTGAAAGATTAAATTAAGAAAAGGCTTTTAGTTTGTTATTGAATTAACTTCTATATGATAAAAACCGTATCGCTGGATCTTGGGGATACTTTAGTGTACAACAAACCATGGGGGTACGAGGTATTAGCTGAACTATTGAGGGATTTAGGTTACAACGTTAGCGCCAGTGAACTCTTTAGAGCTTCGGCTAAACTTAGAGGCAGTAAACTTAAACCTAACCCTAACGGAAACAACACTCCCTCACTAAGGGAAGTATTATCCTCAATCGGAATCTTTCTAACGGAAGAGCAGATACTAAGCTTAGAAGAAGCAAATAGAAAGGCTGAAAGGGAAGTCTTCCTCTATGATGATGTAATAGATTTTCTTGAATGGAGTAAAAACGTAGGGATTACGCTTGTCCTTATAAGCAACGCAGCAGTCAACGGTAAAGCTAAGAAACACGTGGAAACTTTTTCTCTATCCAAGTATTTCGATAGAATGGTTTTTTCCTTTGAGGTGGGCCTTGTTAAGCCAAACCCAGAGATATTCAAGGTTGCTCTATCAGGTTTCATAAAACCTATACATGTAGGCGATATATACGAAGTTGACATAAAAGGAGCTAAAATGGCAGGTTACGATGGAGTTCTCATAGATAGGAGAAACGTATATCCAGAGATTGAAAACAGAATTAAAACTTTAAAACAACTCATGGAAATTTTAGAAAAAGAAAAAGAGGAAGGGGAACTAAAACAACAGGATTTAATAGATTAGAAACCTTTAGTATCAAATACCTTTATTGTAACTTCGTTCTTCCCTTCATCGAAGGTTATTTTTACTAAATCCCCTTCCTTTATTTGGAACTTTTGTCTTACCTTTGCAGGTATAGTTATCTGGTAGTTTCTTGACACTTTTACTATTTCTTCTACCATGAAAAAAATGTTAGTAATCGACTCTTATAAATTCTTTGATTTGAGCAGTAATCTTGCACTTTTTAAAAATTAACAGTTTAATCATGACTAGGTAGTAATACTTTAACATTTTTAACAAAAGTACGCTATTGTTTTATATTTTTCAAGTTAAATTAGTTTTAACTTAAGAACTGGAAGCGACAGATTTGGATTCTATCTCTATTTTTTCAGGGAAGGAATTGTAAACTGGACAATCGTTCTTAAGTTCCTCCACTACCTTCTTAGTCTGTTCCTCAGTTAGACCTTCCAACTTTATCGTAACTAAGATCTTATTTATTACCGTCTTTCCCTCAGTTCTTTTTTTCTCATCATCAATAATGAAGGTTGATTCTATCTCTACCGAATTAGGCTTCAGATCGTTCATGAAACAGACTTGTCTAGCCATCACGAACATGCAGTGCGGTATAGATACCATGAAGGCGAAAAGCGGACCTTGGTCGTACATGTCCCTCAACGATCTAGTTACTCCGCCTATCTCAACTTCAGGATTTACTCCTCCCTTTAAGGTAAAAGTCATTTTCATATAAAAATACTAAAATAATTAAAGTTTAAAAGTTTTAGTCTTAAGAGAATTCACTTCTTTGCCTTTTTATCAAGGTTGATTCCTCCTTCGGCTTCTTCAGAAGCGTCAAATAGAGGATTCCGCTGATCGCTTGTATAATTCCTCCAAGGAAAAGGGGATATAGTAAGTCCATTTCCATGAGGGGCCCCACTCAGCCCCGAGCTCATTTGAGCTCCTCTCGTAGCAAGGCCTTCTATGCTAGAGGCAGCGCCGAAGTCCTCAGACTTCACGCCCCTAATGTTTACAGCTGTTCTGTTTGGAGCACCCATGCCAGCGTTCATTCCCCTTATCAAATATAAGGCTGAAGCTAAGACAAACCACGGCGATAGCGCCATGAGAATTAGAAAGATTCCGTTCATTACTCTTGTTACCGAAGCCACTTTTAATACGTCAAGGTGAATCCTCGTAGCAAGAAATGAACCAAATGACGTAAACAAATAGGATAAAGTGAAAACTACGCCTATATCTGAGGAGTTAACACCATACCTTATCTCGAACCAAAGTGGCAAAAGTGGAATTGCAAGACCTATTCCAAACCCAGCTAGAGCGTTAGTTATCATTACCTTGTAAACGTACCTAAGACTACTCATAGAAAGTACCTTCGATGTCTTCCTTGGTCTCGGATTCTCCTTAACATTGATAATCGATAAAAGCGAAGCCAATAAGAAGAATGAAGATAGAAGAAATAGAACCCTATAATTTTCTACGCTTCCGAAGGGAAGATAATTGTGAAGAATCAACATAGAACTACCTGCTATTGAGGCTAAGGAAGCTGAGGAAGTAAGTATGCCCATCCTTCTTACCCTTTCCCGTTCGTTAGGCCAATTGCTTACTACTAACGCGGATAAGCCAGGAGAATAAACTCCCCTCATTCCTCCAGCAGCGCCTCCTATGCCAGCTATCATAAGCGATGCAGTAATCAGGTAAAAATTAGTTGATAATGCGAAAAGGAATGTACCTATGGTAGAAATGGATTCACCTATTATAAGAGACTTCTTATAACCATATCTGTCACCTATAATACCTAGAGTTAAAGACAAGGCTGAGTTAAATCCTATAACGCCCAGAAACACAACGCCTATCAGGACAAGGGATACGTGAATTAGGTTAAGATATAGAGAAGATGAAAGGGTAATGAAGATAATCCCAATGCTCCTCATAATCCTGGAGAAAACTATCCACTTGAATCCCATGTCCTGCATGACTAGAATACTACAATGTTTAACTTAAAAATTATCTTTAAGAGTAACAAAGAAGTTTTTCATAACCTAAACTATTGCATAATTAAATTATATCCTACCTAAATTGTTTGTTAATATAAATAACTCAAAAGATTGGAGGAAGGAACGATCCGGTATTTTAGACAGTTAAAAAGAATATTTTATTCTTTGT
This sequence comes from Sulfuracidifex metallicus DSM 6482 = JCM 9184, assembly GCA_032834875.1. NCBI lineage: Archaea > Thermoproteati > Thermoproteota > Thermoprotei > Sulfolobales > Sulfolobaceae > Sulfuracidifex > Sulfuracidifex metallicus. The sequence continues at coordinate 291,438 of CP135238.1, read as the reverse complement.
AACATTACTCTATTAAACAAAATGTGGTACGCTGTTTCAAGGGATTCTGGAAATCCAATTCACGTATTAGTTAAAGGTCGAGACTTAGTTTTATGGAAATCGAAGAATGATTGGATAGCATTTGATGATAGGTGTCCCCATAGAGGGGCTAGCCTCTCTTTAGGCAAGGTTAAGGACGACGTATTAATATGCCCTTATCACGGCTGGGAATACTCAAGTGAGGGTTACGCAATTAGAGTTCCAGCTCATTCAATGAGGGGACCGGCTAGGGCAAAGAAATACGAGGTGAGTTATAAGTACGGTTTGCTTTGGGTGAATCTCGATGAGGGATCAGAGGAAATCCCAGACTTCAGAGAATACTACGATAATTCCTTTATGAAAGTAGAATGTGGACCTTATCTTTTCAATGCTTCGCCCTTTAAAGTAGTAGAAAACTTCTTGGACGTCAGTCATTTTCCGTTTGTGCATGAAGGACTTCTGGGCACACAAGAGACCCCTGAGATACCTAAATATGAGGTGAATGAGGAACATGGAAAAATAATAGCTAAAAATATAAGAATATATCAACCTGATCCTGACGGCAGCGGAAGGGGAGGCTGGGAGAACTACACTTACGAGATACTATCTCCGTATTCGGCCTATTTCATCAAAGAGGGAGACGGTTCAAGAAGTTTTTCCATTTTTATGACTGTAACCCCGCTGGAAGAGAGGAGAACTTTAATGTGGATGATAATAGCAGTCAATTATCCAGGAGATCCTAAAAAGATGAGAGAATTTCAAGATACTTTAGCTGAGCAAGATAGAAAGGTAGTAGAAAGCATAAAGGAAGGCCAGGAAACTTTCGTAAGTTCTGACGCGATCGTAGTTGCGTATAGAAAGTTATTGAAGAGAATGGGCTATATATAATTAAAAATACACGCATAGGATGGAGAAAAACGTAAGGAGAAGATTTGTAATTAGATTCAGCAAAGTTATTTAAGTGACTCAAGTGCTTATTAATTGTGAAAGGTCCGTTCTCATCGCTTACTTTAAAGTTACCGAGTAGGTTTGAGCTTAACGACGGAGAGACCGTATCCCTCAAGAATGAGGATTTAGTAAAGGAAAGGACTTTCTGTTTAAGGGTCAGCCCTAAACATGTGGACGACCTTGCGTCCTCCCTGTTTAGGGTAGGCTTTAAGAAGCCTTCATTATCCTTTAGAATGGGTGAGAAATACTCCCTTTCTAAGGTATTGATCTTCCCCTGGGAGCTTCACATGAGAATATACAATAATGGCTGTATCTTTTCCCATATAGAAGTACAAAGAAAGTATATTCAACATTTGTTGGGTTATGTTCTTCCCTCCTTGGAGGAGAGCTTCTCTATCATTTCCAAGTTTCAGGACGTAGAGATAAACTATGAGTTAGATAAGAAGCTAAGAAAGGTATTAGAATACTCAGTCTTCAAGCTAAATGCACCAAGGTTCCTCCTACCTTGGCAACCGTTCTTCATGCTTTCTGCATTTCTAGTAGGATTTAATTTAACTAAAAGAAAGATATTCAAACACTAGATAAAACTAATTCCTAAATATAGGACGAACACCTCGTTCTTGATCTACCCTTTAACTAAGACAACAGCATTAACTGGGTCTTAGTATTTCTTCTTTAATTTTTATTTCTAATTTTATTTTAGAAACAATGAAGATATCAATATGTAATCAATTTTTAAAACATGAAAACCTACGCTCCTTTCCTCATATCATATAAGCTGTCCTAATCTCAACTATATAGGTTAATAGATCTATATTCACTATATAGAAGATAAAACCTTTATCATAGTTATATTCCTAAATATTTAGTCATAAAATGAAAAGCTTAAATTTGTTAAAACATTAGTATTAAAGGTGATACAAATGAGCAGAGCTACTAACAATAAAAAAACGTTGGAATTGCCGGGAGTATACAGAAGCTGGTATGAAATAATGACATGGATTGAAATGAACGAAGACTTCGGACCGGTGGGAACTATTGAAGGCCTAAGCGAGTTGGAGAATTTGCTGAAGGAACTTTCGTTCGATAAGATGAAATATGATAGTGACACTGACATATATGAGAGAAATGTAAAAGAAGGAATCTATAGAGTTTACATAATAAAGAGCTCTTGCTTTATAGCAGGAGAGCTTTTCCCTAGGGAAAATAAGTTTGAGAAGATAGCTAGGAATTTCATTAGAAAGCTCAAATCAATATTCATCTATTAACACCTATGAACTTACATTAGAAAACGTTGTTTGATCTTATAATATAAACAAAAAAGTTAAGGAGAGTTTGGCATTTAATATGAACTATATTAAAGTAGAAACGAAACATACTAGGGAAAGAAGAGGCAATACGTGAAACGTATAGTCTATAGGGATAGAAACCTGCTAACCGCCTTACACATTCTTACTGTATATCATTATATATATGTTTGTTAAATTAATAATAACATTCAGAATACATTTTTCGCAAGCTACACTTTCTTCAATTGACTTAGTTCGAAAGATGTAGCCTTGAACTTTCATTGTTAAAAGATAGCTCTATATAATAAACTATCCCAACGTGAAGTATGAATAGACTGCTGTTTCTGATTGTCTCTTCAATGATTACCGGAATTACGTGGGGGGCTAACTCCCTCTTAATGCCGCTGTATCTTAAGGATTTAGGTCTAACACCGTTGGACATAGGAACGATAATAGCTTTATCTATACTTTTCTCAGCGTTCATGTCCCTCATTTTATCAGCTTATGCAGACGCATTTGGTAAGGTAAAGGGTCTAACAATACAGACTTCTCTTTCTATTTTAGGTCTAATTCTTCTTATAGCCGGAATACCATTTGGTTACCTTACTCTGGGAGGTTTTGGAGGTGGAACAATAAAGATGGCTATGATATCGGATTTAAGCGATAACATGGAAAGGGACCTAAGTAGAGTTAACTCTGGATCTATCCTCTTCTCTGTTCTAGGATCCGCCATGGCGGGACTTCTCTATCCTAAATATGTTTTCCTAATTGAAATAGTGTTATTCCTTGTTTCCATATCTCTTGTAGTAATTGTGGGAGAAGTTGGAAAGCCAACCGGTAAGTTCAAGCTAGGCATAACGTCAAAAAGGACCGTATTTAAGTTCTCGACGGATTCCCTCATAGGCTTAGGTGCCGGTATGGTAATACCTCTGATGTCACTTTGGTTCTATCTAAAGTTTGGAGTAGGAAGAGAAGAATTGGCACCGATATACATTATATCTGAGTTAACTTTAGCAGCGTCCAGCATGTTATCGCCTATTCTATCTAGGAAGATAGGAACTGTAAATACCATATTCCTCACCGAGTTGGTATCAATACTCCTTTTAGTTTACCTTCCGTTCACGGGAAGCTTCATTCTAGCTTCTGCTGTATATGTAGTTAGAAACGTGCTCATGAACATGACTTCTCCGATAAGGGAAGCATTCATATTGAAGCTTATACCGAGGGAGGAGAGAACTAGGGGAAACGGAATAGTGAACATGTTTCACGCAATACCCAGAGCTATAGGACCTGAGATAGGGGGAACTCTATTTAATCTGGGCAATCTAACTTTACCCTTTCTAATTACGGCTTCCCTTTACTCAGTTTCTGGATTAGCGTTCTTTTTAATGTTCAGGAAGACTTCAGCTAGAGGTTAACCCATTTCAATATCCCTTGTTCTTGCCTGAAATAGAGGATACGAGTTGGAAACGTCATTCTTAGATTTGGATATGAAGGGCTTTTCCTTACTATGATAGAGAAGAGGTTTCTTTTCTCAATTTTTTCTATATCGAGAATTGACGTCTCTGCCCTCAAACCCAATGGCTCGTTCAAGTAAAAGAGGAAGGTTTTTCCTTCCCTTCTTCTCATCAGACTATCGTAAACGTTACCATATACATAAGGATTCACTATGATTAGGTTTCCGTACATTGATTCTATAGTGGGGAAAACGTCTTCCCTCTTGAATGCTCTCTTTACTTTAATTCCATCTAACGATTTACCAAGTATTCTTGAGAAGGATAGAAGAAGGTAAGGTTCTAGAATTCTACACCTTTCTCCAAGCAAGATTAGGTTCACTGGAGCTGACTCAACCAGAGCCCTATGATACATTATCTTCATCAACTTTCTGTCTTGAAACCTAAAACCAACGACTCTATCCTTTTCTATTATCTTGTCTATCTCCTCTATTCCTATCTTCAAGAGAACCAGCCTTTGAGTTCTAGAGCCGCCCTTTTCACGAAGTTTTCGTAATAAAGCGGATCATGACCCGCATATCTCCATGCCTTGTACAACCTCTTTCCCTTAATATAAGGTATTCCCTTTATCTCCATAACGTAATCCGATGGATCTCCAAAGTAAGCTCTCCTGAGGTATTCCTCAGTGATCTGAGGTAAAGATTCTCTAACAACCCTTTTAACATCGTGAGAGTTAGCCTCCCTTGAAGCTACGTTTAAGATGTCAGTGAGGAAATCCCTAACAAGTTTAGGTTGATTCCTCCTTATGACTCCCCTTACCTTTAGATTTCCAGAGGGAGTTCTACCAAAGTATCTCTGAGGATAAGATTCCCCCTTTCTAGATGAAGTGAAGCATATCCAATCGAATTCCGTGTCTACCTTAAGTCCTATTTTCGTTTTCCTTTCTATGTTCTCTATCAACGAATAAATTCTGGAACTATCCCCCCTTACTACGAGGGAGTCTATCAGCCCATGTATTACTTCGAAACCCATCTCCTGAGCCTCCCTTATGGCTATCCTCATCGTCTTTCTAGCTAAGTAAGTGACTAATTCATATGCTTCAATTTTTCCAAATCTAGAGTTCCTATAGCCTAAATAACCGAATGACGCTACAAGAACCCATTTTATAGCCTCAGCCCGTACTTTATCGACTTCCTTCATTTCCTGTTTCCTCTTGACTAAATATTCCAAGGATTCAGGTACTATACCCCTTTCATTAGCACAAATAGTATGCCCTAATTCGGTTGTAATTTCACGTCCATTGCATTTTGAGTTAACCGTCTCTGCGGAAATATTATAATTGATTATAATGTTGGGATACATCGAATTGAAGTCTATCTGAATTGCATCATCGTAAAGCCCAGTAACCGGAAATACTATAAGACCTCCCTTGTCGGCTTCCCTTATTTCGGTTATTGTCCTTTCCCTTTCTACGTTAGGCCTAGCATCTGGAACTATGAATTTCCTTTTTATTGCTGTCCATGCCTCATTAGTTGTTAATATCTTTCCTATGCTAGAGCTCTCAACTTCACGTAATGGTAACTTAGAGATTATACTCCATTCTATTAAGCCCTTAATCCCTAGTTTGATTCTAAGATTGCTCGGGTCGATTCTAACCTCAGAATTTACCCTTATCCATTTTGGTGCAATTGCAACGTCTACCTTAGTTTTCTCAAGTTCGTCTAAAGTAGCATCTTCATTGTTAATTCTAACCTTAACCCTTCGCCTAGAAATTGGCCATTGGAATTCCACTTCTGCTACGCTTATATTTACAGCCTCACCAATTGTCGCCACACTACCTGAGATTTCCACTTCATGAAAGGGAGAAAGACCCATTCTCACGTAAGCTTGAGCCCAACTTGGAGGGAATGAATTGAACACCTTAGCTCTAATTTTCATCCAAGGATTGAGGCTATCAACTCTTAACAAGTTAACCTTTCCTTCAAAGGAATTCCACGTCTCTCTTTCCACTTTCAGTACGTCTGGATTTGAATACAGAGAAGACGAAATCCATCCATCATCGGCTAAGTAAAAAGGATAAGTGGTCTTCAAGTAAGTTGTCCTACCTTTATCAAGAACTAACTTAAGCCTGCCCCACTCAGGCACAATATCCAGTAAGGTCCCCCTCATTCTGACACCAAAATAGCTATCATTATAACTTCTAAAGGATCCGTTAGTTCGTCTTGTAGGGCTTCCTCAACTATCCTTACATTCTTCCTCACATTGATAAGTTTCTTGCTCATCTCGACGTTTCTAAGCTTCTTTGATACACGTTCCAATTTCTCTATTTCCTCTTCAATAGCTCTTGTAAGGGAAGGCTGAGTTCTGCCCATTTTTCTCTAAAAAAATTGCGGTTATTTAAAAGGGAGGGATATAACTGAAAGTGCCGAGAATACCTAAACGTTTTTCACTTTACCTGCAACGATACTTTCCCTGTCCTTTTCAGCTTCCTCTAGGATATCCTTACTCTTTTCCATAGCCTCTAGGCTAGCCTTTATTCCTTCGTCTAGTTGAGGGTCAATCCCGTTCCTATAGTCCTGAGGTGAAATGTCTACCCATAGATCTGGATCCACGCCGTAGTTTTCAATGCCGAACTTAACATCATCAAACCAGCTTGCGAACTCAGGTTGTGTAACCGTAGTGCCATCTATCAATCTAATTTTAGGATTTATACCAATTACTCCTCCCCAAGTTCTTACACCGATCACTTTACCTAGTTTAAGCCTCTTGAAAACATGGGTAAATATATCACCGTCAGAGCCGGCATGTTCGTCAGTTAGGCAAACCATTGCTGGAGGTGGAGAGAAGGGCAAATATGGAGATGGCTTCCTATCCCTAGGCAGATCGGCGCCTATTCTCTGTCTCGAAAGGTAGCTTATTATTAAGGGCGATACATGACCTCCTCTGTTATATCTTACATCTACTATCATAGCTTTCTTATCCATCTGATGCGTGAAGTCCTTCACGAACTCAGCAAAACCCATTGGCCCCATATCTGGTATGTGTATGTAACCAACTTTACCTTCAGTTTTCTTTTCAACGTATTCTCTGTTCCTCCTTACCCAATCTCTATATACCAAGTAGCTCTCGTTCCTTACGGTCTTTACGCTGACTGAAACTTCCTTTCCGTTATGAACAATCTTAACAAGTACTGGGACGTCTTGTTTGTTGAGCAAAATCTCCTGTGGAGTAACTTCCTTAGTTAGCTTCACTCCATCTATGGAAGTAATGCAGTCGCCTTCCTTCATGTCTAAGCCAGAGGATAGCAGGGGGCTCTTCTCGTTTTCAGCCGATAGATCACCATAGAAAATCCTGGTAATCTCGTAACATTCTCCGTTAAACCTTACTTGTACTCCGAGTCCTCCTACAGTATAAGGTTTCTCAACCCTCAATTCGTTAACAATTTGATAGGAATGCGAAGTTCCGTTTTCACCTTGAAGTTCATTTATTACGTCCATGAGCTCGTATCTAGTGTTTACCTTTTCCAGCAGTTTCTCGTACTTATTCAGGACTTTATCCCAATCTTCATCAAGTCCCTTCCAATAGTTATGCTTCATTAAGTACCACGTCTCCTTAACCATCTGCCTCCATTCCTTGGCTGGTTCCACCCTTATCTTAATCCTGCTCAAATCAATGACTCCGCTCCTTCTCCCTGGATCCCTTGAAGTGAGGTCTGGTCTCTTATCCACGTTTATAATTCTCATTAAGTTACCCTTCTCCCTGACTATGACGTTACCTTCTAACACCTCAAAGTCAATAGCGTCGTTTACAACCTCTTCCTGCTGACCTGTAGTCATGTCATATATTATAAGGGAACCAACCCTTTCAGCTGAGGAGTAAAGCCAATATTTAGCTCTTCCTTCTATGGGGGACTTCAATAGTGCTACTTTGCCCTCCTTTACATGTCTAACCTTTCTGTATATTCCTGCATCAATTGGGAATGCCTCTACTCTCCTTATTGCATCGTCGGGGTTGAACTCACCATCACCCTTAGTTGAAAGGAAGGGAGAGGGAACTCCCTTTTTCATTACGGCAACAAAAGGCTTAGTTGAGGCTGGGAAGTCATAGTTAAAGACAATTTCGTCTAGAACTGGATCAAAATGCCTAATAGATAGGAAGAAGAGGTACCTTCCATCCTTGCTAAACGACGGCATAAAGTCCTTTCCCGTCGGGTTGGTAATTCTGTACTTCTTTCCGTCTAGAGAGGAAACCCATATTGATGAGGTTTCTGTCCCTTCCGGTTTAGAGTACGCTATCCAACCATCTGGTCCAACGCTGAAGTCAGAAAGTTCTCCATAATCTGATTTGTCTAAAACTGTCTTGTTGCCTGAGGATAGAACTATCAATTCACCACGCTTGTTTGCTATGATCAGGTTTGACTTGTAAACTGCGATCCTAGTTATCGTTCCTACGTCTGGCTTGAGTTCCTCCTTCAGATTCCCTTCCTTATCGTAAAGCTCAACTACATCGTCATACTTAACTACAGCAACAGTCTCTCCGTCAGAATGAATCATCTTGTACCTAGTGAACCCTGTGTTATCTCCCAAGGGTAAAGGTGCACCTTCCCAAGGGTTTAACAAGAAAGCCCTGCCCCTAGTTATGATTCCTATCTCCTCGCTTGAGATAGGATAATAATCGCTCACGTTTCTACTTTCGTCGAAGAAGATCTGTTTCTGCTTTCCACTAACCGGTGCCCTTATGTCGAGTTTTATTAATTTTTGATCATCGTACAAATAAATGTCTCCTCCTGCTTGGAACACTATCCTCTTTCCGTCAGAATTGGCATTTCTAACGTAGAAGTCGTTCATATCAGTGTGTTTCCTTAAGTCCTTCCCTTCTAAATCAACCGAGTAAAGATTGCCAATCCCCTCATGGTCTGAGACGAAGTAGAAACGATCCCCGATCCATATTGGCGAAGTTAGGTTGCCATTCAAGTCGAGGAATTTAACGAAGTTACCAGTGTAACCCCTATCTATCCAAAAGACTCCTCTAGTTCCGCCCTTATACCTTTTCCAATAAGTTAGGTCATAATTGTTCCTTCCAATCACTAGAGCTTTCTCACCGTACGCGATTGAGGTAACGGGTCCTAGATCTAGCCTCTTGGGCTCTCCTCCGTTAGGATCTATCTCAAATAGGTTCCTCCAAGCTGCGAAAGGAGATTGGAAATCGGAGGACACTATCACTTTGCCTTCAGGACTCCAACCCAAAACGTTAGTTGTTGGACTCCCGAACCAAGTGATCCTCTTTGCCTCTCCTCCTTCGCTAGGTATAACGTAAACTTCAGCTATCGAGCTTCCCGACGTCTGAAGTCTGGTGAATGCTATAAGGGTCCCATCGTTAGAAAATTTAGCTCTAGTCACAGCACCCAGACCTGAAGTTAACCTTAAGGGTTTCCCATCGTTTAAGTCCATAACCCAAAGGTCGTCCTCCGTAACAAAAGCTAGTTTGTTTCCATATATATCTGGATACATTAAATAGGCCATTTCGTCTCTCTGTGATTACAACTTGATTATAAATTCGTTTTAGCATTAGCTACAAAGATTAGGAGCTGTCTTTGTTTGTGTTTTCACGAGAGAAACGTCAACGTTGTTTAGATCGTAATTCATTAAGTCACTCCTCAATGGAGATTAGGTCGTGATAATATCACAACTTTATAAGATTACTTTATCTAACTCAGTTAAGAATAATTATATTTAAATTAACTAAAAAATATATTTATTGTGTATAAACATAAATATATATTTATTATTTCCTTTCTAATCTAAATAAAAAAAGATAATAATGTTTTACCCCTTATGCGCAACCTCGTGGAGAACCTTGAAGACCTCATTAAAGTCTGTTTGGTTCAATTGTAGGAAGACTCCATAGTTACCCTCTACACATACCGCATAGTCGCCTGCAGCTACTGCCCAACCAACTAGTGGACTCCATTTCATCCCAGTCATCTTTGAGAACCCTTCAGCCTGCATTTTAGCCATCATCGTGTTTGCAGCACACATCATAGCCACCATCTTAGCTAAATCCTCTGGCATCTCACCCTTATACGACACAAGTTCTCCGTTCTCCTTAAACTCTCCTGCGGCTACCGCGCCTTTTAATTTCATTAAAGTCTCGAGCTTTTCTTGCATGGACACACCTATCTTTATCTATTTTATTGCATATATATAAGATTTTCTATTAAACAATGTTAAAAAAATAATTATTGATTATTAATCTAGTTAAATGTTAAACGATTCTATAATGATAAATTATGGGACACCGTGGCTTGAGACGACCTATGGAAGTTAGAAATAAACATATAGAAAATTATAAGGAGTTTTACTTAATCTAGAATTTAAAAGAAAGTATTTTACATCCTGATAATTTTTAAATATTAGTTATTAGCCTTTATCTAGACATGGAAGATACAAAAAATTTTGGTGTACTACTTTTAACAATAATTTTAATCACAATAGGATCTTCCATGACAATTTCGGCAAGCAACGTGCCTACATCTAGTCCAATGGAATTGCAGAACCCAGAGACGCCACAAATAAACGGATTTCATTACGAAGGAAAGCTAGATCCATCAACGAATGTAGTAGTTACATTTTCAATACCGTTGAGAAACTTGAACATGCTCTATTATTATGCCGAAGAAACCTCGAACCCTTCATCATCGTTGTATCATCACTTCTTGTCAAAGGAACAAGTTGAGAAACTGTTCTACCCATCGAGTTCATATCAAAAGTTAATGTCGTGGATAAATGAGGAGGGACTGAAGGTAATATCAACGTCTACTGATTCAGTTGTTGTTGTAGAGGGCAAAGCTTCGCAGTTCGAGAAATTAGGGCTATCCTTCTCTGTATTTAGCAACGGAAGCGAAAGCTATTATATAGCAAATGGGCAATTTAACCTTCCAGTTCATGCCTTCATCTATTCGAGCAACATATCCAACTTATTCTTTGGGCATCCTTCTACTCTGTTTAATAAAGCTAGAAGCTTTGGAGTTAACTCTACAACCCCAATTGAAGCGTATCCAATTAAGGCTTTAAGAGAGGCATATAACGTTACTCCCCTTTACTCTAACAACGTAAAGGGAAGCTCCAACTATAGCATAGGAATCTTGGACTTTTACGGTGATCCTTACATAAATCAGGAACTAGCGTATTACGATCAACTATATAACATTTCGAATCCTCCTTACTTCAAGATAGTCCCAATTGGGCCATATGATCCTAACTTAGGAATAGAGACAGGCTGGGCTGGAGAAATAAGTCTAGACGTAGAATCTTCTCACACAATAGCTCCCAATGCAGGAATAACCCTTTTCATAGCTAACGGAAATCTTCCTTTGTATAGCATCATTTCTTACATAGACGAAATAGGAAATGTGACTGACGTTTCTCAGAGCTTTAGTATACCAGAGACTTATTTTTCGCAGTTTAGCGGACCTCAATTTTACTCATGTGTTGTCCTGACTGATCAGTACTATGCTATGGGATCAGCTGAGGGAATTACTTTCTTAGCATCTTCGGGCGACGCTGGAGGAAGCGGTTACAGCGCAGGTCCTCTAGGTACAGTTGGATACCCTGCCACTTCTCCTTGGGTCACCGCAATGGGAGGTACGACTACCTACATAGACTTCGGAAAAGGCTTCGTCACTACGTCATGGTCAAATTACGGTTTTATCCCCAACGGAGTAAATTACGGAGGTAGCACAGGAGGAATAAGTATAATTGAGCCTGAGCCATGGTATCAAGAAGGATTAAGTGCACCTTCCTCTTACCCTGATGGAAGGGAAGTCCCAGATCTTTCTGCCAATGCTAACGTTTACCCAGGGGTTTATATAGTGTGTCCGGGGAACGTCACCGAAATTAGCGGCGGAACAAGTGAGGCATCCCCCCTTATGGCAGGAATGGTAGCCTTAATGGCTCAATATCTAGGGCACAAACTTGGAGACCTTAACCCCATCATATACGAGCTAGCAGATAACTCTACAGACTATCAAAAGGCTTTCGTGCCAATAACTTTCGGATACAATATTCCTTGGACTGCACATTACGGATATAACTTAGTTAATGGCTGGGGATCCATCAATCTAGGATATTTGTCGAATTTAGTGAAGGAATTATCAGTGAAGCCATCATTGAGCGTGTCAATAAAAGTGCTTAACGGTACACCTAACGTTACTCTACCAGAGGAAATATATCCGGGTCAGAACTTAACAGTCGTCGCTAACGTAACCTATAACGGAACTCCTGTGAAAGCTAATGTTACGTTATATCTAAGTGACGTTATGGGTCAAGTGCTAAAAGCTGAGATGACAAAAATGAACGGTAGTTACTATGCACTTGTAAAAGTGCCCTCAAATGATAGTGGAATTACCTACTTTACCGTTAATGCTACTTATATGAATCAGAGCAAAATTGAAGGTGTTGGCATGGTGAGCAGTTTCGCTGGATATTACATTTGCTTCCTAAGTCCTATAATAATGAAACCTTATTCCGTAGAAAATAACGTTACAGTTGAAGCACAAGTCGAGAACGTGTACGGAGAACCATTCCCTCACTCTCACGTGGAAGTAGCAGTATATTATTACAACTTCACTTCCAATCAATACATCAAAGTTGGAAATGTAACTCTAACGTTTAATAATTACACCGACCTATGGACTGGATATCTTCAAGGAAATTATAACGCTGGTGTAATGCTCCTAATGGGAGAGAACGCTTATGGCTTTGTATCGTTCTACAACGGATTTGATTTACAGAGCTTGTTCATTCTACCTCAGGTAATATCCGAGCCTGGAGCCGTCGGAGGAGGGCAATATGTCATCATACAAGGTAACATAGAGCCTCCCGTTAACATACCGCCCTCAACTATGTCAGATTCCGTTTTCGGAACTACAATAAACGCCTCGCTTACTTTCAACGGTAAATCGGTGAGTTCTACTCAGCTGCTAATGACGTCTCAATTACAATACTTAGGCTTCCTATACGTGCCTAAAAACGTGAGTGGAGGGCTTTACAACATTATACTTAACGCGCAGTATCAGTCCTTCTCTTTAGGTGAAAACATCTCGGGATACTTCTATGGTCAGATCTACGTTAGTCCTTCAGTTTCTACTCCTGTAGTTGAAACGTCAAATTACTCAATACAAGGGCAACTACTTGAGATATATGCTAACATAAGTTATCCAAACGGTACTCCAGTAAGATTTGGAATGTACTCTGCTACGGTATTCCCAGTTAAGTTATCCTTCGATTATTCATATATTAGTAACTTAGTCGAGATTCCGCTCTATTTTAACTATACGTCCGATCTCTGGCAGGGAAACGTAACTTTGCCTTCAATATTGAACGACGGAAATCTTTCTTATCTAGATAACTCTGTAGTGCAGGGTCCTTTCAGAATACTTGTGACCGGGGAAAGTTATAACGCAGTTCCTACTAACGTCAGCCTGAAGTACGCAAAAACGATAAATGTGGAGCCATTCAGTCTAATAGAGAGCCAGAAGATAACTGAACCCACAGATAATTCGTACTTTAAGAACGATACAATATTGGACTTCTCAGGAGAGCTGATGAACGATGTGTTCTATAATACCACAGTTGAAGGTGGAACTCAGGACATTTTGATGGCAACTGGATCCATGAGTTTGATGGACGCTAACAGCACGATAATTCAGGGCAATCTAAATGACGTGTATGCTTACGACTCACATTTGACGCTGATAGATAGTCATATAGAAGAGCTAAAGCTAGTTAATAGCACAGTAACTTTAATTGACTCTAACGTTTCATCGATATCTCCATCTGCACCGGAAATAGTTACGACAAAGTACATAAATGCAACGTATAATGCATCGTTAACGTTTAACGTAATCGGAGAGAACATAAAGCAGGTCGTAGTTACATTAAATGGAACGCCGATAGGAGAATTCTATACTAATGGCACACATTCTGTAACCATAAATACTACGAAGCTGCCTGATGGTACATATAGCTTGGAAATTAGGGCTACACAGAGTGATGGCATTTCGTCAACGTACACGACGTTATTGAACGTTAATGGACAACTGGAAAACCTTAACAAGAATTTAGGAAACTTGTCTACACAATTCTCTAACAAAACCTCCTCCATCGACTCAGCTTTATCGAGCCAGTCTAAAGAGGAAGGTAAGATCATGACCTATGCAGACGTAGGGATTGTTCTCGCTATAATTGCATTAATAATAGCTATAGTAGCCTTGATAAGAAGGAGTAAGAGCACGTAACAAAATAAATAATTTGTCCCTTTTTGTGTTTTTCCTCTATTACAGAAAAGAGATTCTTTTTTCCTCCCTTGTCTCTCAGCTCATGGTCTGTTACCTAATTATGATACCCACGCACGATTTCCAGACATTAAAATAATATTAAAATAATAATAAGGATAAAAGGAAGAAAAGACTCTACCATTGCGAAAATCACACTTCCAAAGAAGGCAATTGATTATGCCTTCATTGTAGCGTAGAGTAACTCCACGCTTATTGTGGCTCCTCCATGCTGTCAAGTATTTCATCTATAAATAGAATTATATCCTTCATTTGAAGTATTGAAATTATATCTACCTCTTTTTCCATATCATACAATCTCTGCAACAAGGTATCCTTTATTTCATCTCCTTGTCTTTCCATGGCTTGTATTTCCTTTCCTACCTTAATTGCCTCTTCCATGTCAACCTGAATTGCGGAAATCAAGTCAGAGGTCTTCTTAGATGCCTCATTTACTAGAGAGAGATAGGTCAAAAGCCCCTCTGATAATGATATTATGCATCTCTCATTGGGTGTTCTAGAGCTCATGGCTCTAGAGGCGTCCTTTACAGCCTTCACCGTACTGTAAAGCGACTGCGTAAGCATAACTATTGTCTCCTTGAAGTCTGGAAGAAAAGCCTCACCGTAAAGCGTGGAGAGTATCTCTTCCCTAAGCATGGCTATTCTTTCGTGGTAGCCTTTTATCCTTATCATCTCAGAAGCTATCGGGTCCCTATCTCCTCTCCTGATGGCTGAAAACTCATCCTGTAATGTGGTTACAGCTTCCCTAATCATGGACGACATCTTCATTAGGTTCGAGTAAATTTGTCCTTCTTTATTACTAAGTATTCTAAACTTAAGCATCTGAATATTTATAAAAAGAGTATTATTTAAGATCTATCCTCTATAGGAACGTATGGTTTTTCCACGTCGCCAACGTAAATTGCCTTGGGTCTTATAAGCCTATTATCGTTTAGATATTCCATCACTTGAGCCGTCCATCCCACAACCCTAGACGAAGCGAACACAGTCGGGAAGAACCCAGGTGAGAAACCTAAGCTGTAGAAAACTAAGCCTGAATAAAAGTCAACGTTAGGGTAAATTCCCTTTTCACCTAAAGTCCTTACCGCCAAGTCCTCAACCTTCCTAGCTATCTCGTATAGATGATGATTTCCCTTCAGTTTAGTGACCTTATCTGCATAAGACCTTAGAATTATTGCCCTAGGATCGTAGGTTTTATATATTCTGTGGCCGAAACCCATCAATCTCTCCTTTCTAGATAACCTCTTGTAAACGTACTCCTCAACCTTTTCTGGAGACCCAATTTCTAGAAACATCTTCAATGCCTCTGAGTTAGCTGCACCGTGAAGTGGACCCTTAAGGGCTGAAATACCTCCAATAACTGAAGAATATATATCTGATAACGTAGAGGCTATGACTAGGCATGCGAAGGTAGAGGCGTTCATCTCATGGTCAGCATGAAGGATCAATGCAACGTCCATAGCCCTTTCCTCAATTTCCGTTGGTTTCTCTCCGCTCAACATGTAAAGGAAGTTGGACGCATGAGATAAAGACGGATCAGGAGGAATAGGCTGTTCTCCAGATCTTATCCTCTGGAATGCGGTAATAAGGGTAGGTATCTTAGATGTTAGCTTAATTGATTTAGTCATTATGTCGTCCTGTGAGGTATCTGCTGTGCCTATCATGCTAACAGCCGTCCTTAGAACGTCCATAGGATTTGAAGATGGATCAACGTTAGTAAGGTATTCCATTACTTGATCGGGCAGGTCTCTGTGTTCGCTCATGGTCTTCTTGAAGGACTCTAGCTCTCGCATGTTGGGTAACTTGTTCTTCCAAAGAAGGAAGGCAACCTCCTCGAAGGAAGAAAACTCCGCCAGGTCGAAAATTGAATAACCTCTGTAAAATAGCCTTCCCATTTTACCGTCTATGTAAGTTATAGAAGTCTCCTTTACTGCTATGTCCTCCAAACCCTTCTTAAGTACGTCCAATACTCTCCTTTAACCTTCTGAAGGCTATCTTTTTATCTTTTCTATCGAGTTTCGATCTTTCTATCATGTTCTCTAAAGTTCGAATTACCTCATATGCCACACGTCTATTTACGGGATAAGGTACGCCATCCTTACCTCCTACTGCAAATGCATACTTGAAAGGATCATAAGGAATATTGGCTACGTCTGAGTATGACGGTGGCTCCCTATATATTAGATCTGCAACCAAATACAACGCTTTTGCAGTTGAAGGGCCCAAACCCTGCAAAAGGGCCTCATCAAACGAGGCGGGGGAAAATTCGTTCAATTTTGAAATTACCTCACCTATTTTCTTTATATCTATAGGTTTCATATAAACCAGTTTAGCTTGAGGAGAAACGAAGGATTCAGTGCCACCGTTAACCCAAAACATTATGTTTGACCTGCCCTTCAACATAGATTCTGCCTCCTCTATCTCCCTAATCACTTTCCTCGGGTCCTGCCTTATTAAATCCAGGACGACCCTCCTGGCCCCTTGAGCTTCATCCATTACTACGTTAACTGAGGAATTAGACTTCAAGCCAGCAACGTCATGAACAGAAGTAGTGGAGGCTTGATTCACCCAGTGGTAGCGCCTAGCGAACTTGGTTTCTTCGTTCATCCCTTGTTGTATTATGCCCCATTTACCTTCGTCTGACACTATAAGACTCTGATGGTAGAGTTGATACCCGTCTTGTATTGCTGTAGTGTCCACTTTTGCTACAAGCTTTGATACTTCCTTCAGCTTTTCCTTATCTACGTCAAAATTTAACGAATCTATCTCTTCCGGTATACGTAAAGAACTTTTTCCCTTGCCTCCAAGTATGGCCAAGCCGTACTCATGTCCAACAACCTCCTTCAATATTCCCAGCGTTACTGTGGTTGACCCTGATGAATCCCAGTCCATCCCTATTACGTTATTGAGTCCCTGAAACCACAGAGGGTTAGACAGCCTTTCCACTACTTTTGACGGACCCCATTCATCTATCATTATCCTGATTATCCCGCTGGAAAGTCTTCGCATTATCGGAATGAGATAAGGGGGAACGTGACCTGTATGCAAAGGTAAGTCGGCTATGCCTTCAACTTCCATTGTTCTATATATAAGGTAAAAAATAATTTTTAATGTTTCTCATTTAGCCTTTTAAATCTATTATTGATTTCCTTCCCCTTTTTCGTCATTATTCCCCTTCTTTGCCTTAGTTAGAAACTGTGCAGTCAGATTATCTATCAAATTGTTTATCTTCTCTATTAATGAAGGACTAAGCCTACTTTCTATTGTACCTTTGAGTACATTAGAGAGAGTCTGAAACGCTATATAACAAGCTATAGTATCGTCGTCGCTCTTTTCCGTATCCTGCAAATATTTGTTCATATATTCGTTAAAGTACTCCATGATTAAGTCCATTAATCTGTCCTCTCCATTGACACCAGTTCCATCAGTTCCGTCTGCCATGAAAAGAGGTGTGCTTTCTATACTATTAAGTGTTTAGAGTTTCCGTTGAAAACAATTCTACGTATAAATTTACTTGTAACTTTAATTATATTTTAGTAAAAATCAAAGTTTACTCTATTCCATTTGAAGGGATAGACACTTCATTATACCAGGATATATTTGTTATTAATATATTTATTTTTCTATTTTATTAGAATAATTTGTAGACAGTTATAGATACCTTGTAAAGAAGATCATTTTATTTCATTTTGTTCCATTTTCTCTTTAAGAACTCGTAGCTATATCTTTGTTCTCAACTTTCTTATTTATTACTGCATTACTGCTTGCCGCTTTACCGCTATTTAAAAACAACATCATGAAAGTAAGCAAAATTATCTCAAACTGAAGGTTCTACCTAACCAGTATCCCCTTTGGATTGACTTGCCTATTGTTGGCTGATCCCTGACCCTCTCGTTGAATATAACGTCAAAGTTACCGGTAGCCTTTTGAACGAAATTCACGCCCACTTCCTTCAAATTCTCCTCCAACAGAAACTGTCTGGTTCTGTCCAAGATAGAAAGTGAATCCTCGGTCATGTAAACTTCGTTATCCTTAGCCAAATAGAATGCATAGTCATGGTACGCGTATAAAGTTGAATCTATTAGTATTCTCTTTCCCTTAAGTTCTGGAGGTTCTGGACTACGCTGTTCCGGAACCGCATAGATACACTTCCCGTTGTCACAATTCACCTCACTTCTAAGCTTGATTTCTACTCCCAATCTCTCCAACTCGTTCTTGTAGAAATCAACGATAGAGTTGAACTCATTAATCTTCCAAGGATCCTTGAAGAGAAGGAATTGGCCTCCTAATTTATCCTCCCTTTCGTATAACGTTACGGAAAACCCCCTTTTTGCCAATACCCTGGCTGCCTCCATGCCCATCGCTCCTCCTCCTACAACTTCTACCTCGCCATTACCTCTCTCCATGGGCGGTAAAATTTCCCAGCCTAGCTCTGGGTTAACATCACACCTAACTTCCCTATATACCATACCCCTACACGACTGGTTACACCTTATGCAAGGCCTTATGGGTTCGTTAGTTAAGGCTTTCTTCAACCAGTACGGATCCGCAAGCAAACTTCTCCCAAGCACCACAACGTCTGCCACTTCCCTAGCTTTTAAGGCGTCATGGAGGTTCATTATAGAACCTACAATGAATAGAGGTACATGAATTTTATCTCTTATTGATTCTATTTCTTCCAAGAACGATAGGTGCTTATAATAGAAGGGCATGCTTGAATTCATAGGACCGTCCCTTCCAGCAGATAGGTGAACGTAATCTATTCCAGCTTTCTCCAGCCTTTTTACTATCTCAGCTACATCTTCAGGATGCAAGCCCAAATCGTCGAACTCCGTCACGCTTAGCCTTATTCCTACTGTCATCTTTGACTCCTTTATTCCCTGAACTATCTCCTCTACTAGCTTTACTCCATCCTTGTATTCATCATTTCTCCTGTTTACAGCAGGAGACATGAACTGAGCCAACAAATACCCGTGAGCGCCGTGCAACTCTACACCGTCAAACCCTGACCTTCTAGCCCTAATAGATGCCGAAATGAATTCCTGCTTTATCCTCCTTATATCGTTAAGGTTCATTTCCCTTACTTCGTCCGTCAGAGGCATTGGGGAAGGTGCTATGGGAGTATTACCCCATATAACATCCCTCTTAGTTTTCCTACCCGCGTGGACTAACTGTACAAATATTTTACTTCCTAATGCATGAATCATTTCAGTAAGTCTCATAAATTTAGGAGTTAATTCATCAGAGTAAAGACCTAGTTCGTTTACTGCGCCCCTGGAGTCTAATTTGTTGATATAGGTATATTCAGTGATTATTAGTCCCACTCCTCCCTTAGCTCTCTCAGACAAGTAAGCAATGTAAGCATCTGTAGGATAACCTTCAGGCGAACCCAGGTTGCTTATCATAGGCGACATTGCTATTCTGTTTTTAAGGTAAACATCGCCTACCTTAATAGGTTCTAGAAGAGAAGTTGTCATAAATTGTTTACTCTATAAGAGATAAAAGACTAACTTAATTTTTTGATATCTAGTTGCTTGTAGTAAATTATCTTAATTGATTAAGGTCTCATTAGTTAATCTTATGCCGTTTTTTTTGAATAGCTAATTGAAGATTTTAATGTAATATTACTCTAGATAAATTGTATAAAATATTAGTCAAGTTATGAGAATTTTTCAAAGTATTAATACTATTCTTTTGTATCAAGAGTAGATAGTGGAATGCGTAACATCTTTTAGGTGATCAATAGTAAAGGGATCATACCTTAGACCGTTATATCATGAGATATGGATTTCGAACCATTATCGACTTAAACTGTATAAAAAGTATAACTAAATATTTAATCGTTGATAATGAGTATTTTGCTCTATTTGGTAGAATTTCTGTTTTACGTTTTTAGTTAGGTACTGCCCTTAACATTTTTTAGCCTATCTATTATAGCTATTATCTTATTATTGTACATTTTAGCCCCTAGAATATAAGGGAACTTGAAACGAGACAATTTTTACAGTAATTCTAGCTAAAATGCTCTTTAACAAAATTCAAACCAGAGGATTGAGTAGAGAACTGACACTACCATAGAAGTGGCCTTAACACTAGTGATTCTGATAGATATATCAATTACTTTCACTTACTTATTATTTTCAGATCTTTTTAACTTAAAGTGTAACTTCACGCAATAATTACGGCTAATCTTCCCTTTAACAATTAATGCGATATAATAATTATTACTTAAAATAACAAAGAATATGACTCGGTAAAACAAAAAGGCAGTAATCGATTATCGTACCATAAACTGACATCGAGGGAGAGGGATCTTCCAAATAAAGTAGAATTAAGAATTTTCCCATTAAAACGAGCCGCGGCCGGGATTTGGACCCGGGACCTCTGCCTTACCAGGGCAGCGCTCTAGCCAGGCTGAGCTACCACGGCATAATTGATAAGGAAAGAATCGTATAAAATATTAACGCTTAAGCTTTGCTCCGTTTCCAGCTATTTTATAAGGGCATAGTCACTCTAACGCTTATATTTGTCCAATTTATCTTTTTACTTAATGGTTAAATATTGTCCAAATTGCGGACATCCTAACTACGATTCCAACGAGATTTGCATAAATTGCGGTTTTAACTTTAAGGCTGCACCTTTCGTTAGGGAGAACGTTAAGAAAATAGAGAAGGAGAAACCTGGGCAATTCTCTAGGAAGGATTACGTGGCTATAGCAATGTCTATCATTTTAATAGTGATAATACTTCTACTTTATTCTAAGTGACCTTGATGTTCAATTTTACGTCCCTCAACTTCTAATCTAGCAGCGTATTTTCTTCCATCCCTTAGGACTATCAGGTTTAGAACTCCTGGGGCTACCCTCTCGCTCACCTCCCAAAGGGATAACGTACTTGGGGTTTCCGCTCCGTTGGCGTATAATATTACGTCTCCAACAGTTAAACCAGCTCTCTCTGCAGGGCTACCAGGTGAGATCCTCTGAATCATCAGACCACGTTCCACGGGTAGGTTGAACATCTTTGCAATTGTTTTATTTACAACTCTAACCCTCTCAATTCCGGTATAAGGAGCTACATATTGTCCATTTTTGGAAACATTTGCTATGAAGCTATTTAAGGATATCATGGGTACCATGAAATTTATGTTCTCGGATTTCTCCAAATGGCTCTGTGCTATGCCGACCACTTGACCATCCATGTTAATTACAGGACCACCACTGTTACCAGGGTTAACCGCTGCATCCGTCTGATGGACTATCATGTTATAACCAAAGGGCGACTTAATCTCCCTGTTTGTTGAACTAACTATACCAAAGGATACGGTTAGATCTCCTAAATCAAAAAGGAAAGGACTTCCAAGAACTATTACGAAATCGCCTATTCTAACGTTGTTACCCTTTGGTAAGCTGGGAACTTCTATGTTTGTCTCTATAAGAGCTAAATCCGTTATCGGATTTACATGGACCACCTTCCCCTTTATAGTAAGTGAATCCTTAGTTAATATCTGAACTTCGTCTGCTCCTTCAACCACGTGCATGTTAGTTGCAACGTAATTCTTAGAGACGAAGAATCCTGAACCTCCTTGAATGGTTCTTCCTTGAACGTAATCGTTTATTGAAAAGGGTCTGGAAACTATGGTGACCACTGATTGCGAAACCCTTTCTATCAAATCATTGAGGCTTATCATCAACTGAAATTATCTTCATGTATAATAAGGGTTTAAAGTCGCTAAATAACGGAAAACAACTATATCTAATCAAGCAGAATTAAGAGAGTATGTGTATATATATGATTAGATTTAAACTAGAAAAACATAATTTTGATTTCTTTTGTATCAATCTAGAAGTATTGAAAACTAAATGGTTAAAAATAAACTTGTAAATACGTTACATTTTTCTTCCTTTGTCTGGATAAAAATAGAAATAAAACAAAAATATATATACCTATATAGTTTTAATATGTGTATAGCTTATATTTCTTTTATGAATAATATGACTGAAGGCTTGACATCCACTCATTTGCGGCAGTTTGAAGCGCAGACGATGGTGAAACCGTAGTAGAAGTTAGATAATTGAATACCTGATTATTGAAATCACTTATGAGATACGTATACGTTATTGGTATGTTGGGTGGGTTCGCAAATGCATTGGAAGACGCTGTGTAAACTTCCTCTAACCATTCCATTTTCTGTGCTCCCAACGATGAGTTAGACATTAACATCTGAAATGCCTCCTTTGACACAGGGAACTTGCCATAATTTAGGAACCCCTCTTCTTGTACCTTAGGAGACACTAAGAACTCTAAGAATTGCAATGCTATTTTCTGCTCCGATGCTGGTATGTACTTGTTTATGCCTAGGAAATCTGTTCCTGTCTCAGCATAACCTCCTGGTAATGGCGCTAAGTACGTATCTGAAGACACATTAGAGGAAATTGAACTCAGCTGTGTTGTAAATAGAAAAGCACCAGGGGCTTGACCTGAGGAATATATTTCCGGCAGATTTCCGTACTCTATTTGTTCAGTAGAAGGTGGTATTTCATAAGAAACTAGAGTTTTATACACTTCCAGTGCAGTTATACCACTACTAGAGTTAAAGGAAGGTAAAGGATATTTGTACCCTGGAAGAACGTAACCCTCAAACATTATATTGAAACCTGAAATTCCAGAGTAGTTACCATGATTTAGAGAATAGTCTCTCATATAATAATAGCCGTAGACTGCAGGGTATGCGTCAATTATACCATGTTTTACATGGTCATCTATCAAGAAGCCATACTTAGTTATATTATTAGAAGTTAAAAATTGATCTACGTCCTCTACCACGGTCCAGTTCTTCCAAGTGTTAGGAGAGAAGTTCATATGATATTGAGAATAGAACTCGTTAGCTAGAGTCGAATTATCGAATATCTTAGCGTTATAAGCAGTCAGATATATTGCAGTTTCGTAAGCTATTCCTATCATCTCATAGGAGTGAGTAGTAGTATTGTAAATTATACCTCCGAAGTCTTCCTGCGGTGCAATTATATCGCTCATATTAAAGTCAGACGAGTTGAGTTGAAGGAGATATTTAGATATGTCTTGTGCTGAAGTTGAAGTATAACCTAAAATTGCGTACTGAGTCCCGTGATCTGCAAGGGACGTCTCTTCGTCGGTTATGTACTCGGAGAAAGGCTCTTGTATAACCTTTATATTAACGTTTGGATGTGAAGACATGAACTGATCTGCTGCATACTGTATAAAATCAGCAGATTCTCCGCTGAATGTAATCACGTTTAACGTAACCTTTGAAGATGGTTTACTTACTAGCATATATCCTCCTATAGCAGCTATTATTACTACAGCCACTATAATTAAAACAACAATGGTTTTACTTATAGCTTTCCATTTGCGGTTCAAATGCATAAGTTCTGAATGCATTGTCACTTAAAAAAATGTAGGTTGGAATTAACTTCTGTCTATGCGGTAATAAATAGTGTCTAAATAGTTTAAGAAAGATAGTACACAACTATACTTTAATGGAGGCTAGTTCTCTTCTAGGAACTAATAGATTGTGGGAGATTTTTAAACCGAGACAAAGAATTTAGATCGATGCCAGAAGAGAGGATTAGGAGAGACGGGGCGATGACGAATGAGCCTTGAGGTTAACGATATTATTAAGGCATTTAATAAGAAGATGATCCTTGACAAGATTACCCTGAAGGTAGAGAAAGGTGAGTTCTTCGTTATATTAGGTCCATCTGGATCGGGTAAGACTACTCTTCTAAGAATAATAGCTGGATTGGAGAAACCAGACGACGGCAAAATAATAATAGATGGAAAGGATGTAACCACATTACCTTCAGGAAAAAGGAACATAGGAATGGTTTTCCAAAACTACGCTTTATATCCAAGCAAGAAGGTTAGAGAAAACTTGTATCTACCTTTAGAGTCAGTTGGTGTAACAAAGGAAGAGGCAATAAAGAAAATAGAGTTCATTTCACGTAGACTTGGTATCGAAAACTTACTGGACAGATTTCCATCAGAGCTTTCAGGAGGACAACAACAGAGGGTAGCCCTAGCTAGAGCCTTGGTAAGAACTCCTAAGTTGTTCCTAATGGACGAACCATTGTCAAACCTCGACGCTCCACAAAGGGTTTCCGCCAGAAAGTTGATAAAGGAAATTCAAGAGGAATATTCGATTACGTCAATATATGTTACCCACGACCAAACTGAGGCAATGGCACTCGCAGACAGAATGTGCATTATAGATCAAGGTAAGATACTTCAGATTGGAACTCCAGAGGAAATATATGAGAACCCAAATAGCGAAGAGGTTGCAAGCTTCATTGGTAATCCTCCCATGTCTATTATTGACGGCAAAATTCTTGGAATAGATGGAGCAGTCGGAATTAGGGCTGAAGACGTTAAACTTGAAGGGGGGCAACTTAAGGGAAGGGTAGCAGATTGTGAATTCATGGGTGATAGATATCTAATTCATATACACCTTGAAAACGGAGAAATAAGGGCTTTCAGCAAAAACAAAATCAAGGAAGGATCAGATGTATCCTTCGAGGTTTTAAGGTTTAAACAGTTCGGTGGTAAATCGTGAAGTACTCAATACCTTATATTGCATACATAACCGTGTTCGCAGTTATTCCTTTCATCTCCACTTTCGTCATAGCTGGAGTTAATTACAACCTCAAGCCAATAGACCTAATACCACTAGAAGAAGTACTATATAATACTTTCATTTTTTCTGTATTTACTGCAATATTTTCAACAATAATAGGGTACTTCCTGGCAATAGCAGTGGATATGTTGACTAGAAGATGGGCAAGGATAATGTCTTTGTTAATAGTTTTACCATTCACTATACCTTTCACCGCATCTGCTTTAATCTGGTCAATTAGCCTATACGGTGGAGGGTATGGATGGTTTACGTATTTACTTCACATACCATACGATCCGCTTTACTTTTCGTCTACAGCCATATACAGCGTAACTATGGTTAGCATATGGACGTCAATTCCTTTCGCGTTTCTAATAATATTTTCATCACTTAAGTCAATACCTCAGGAGATTACTGAAAGTGCGAGGGTAGATGGACTTAAGCTTTCTGAATATTACTTCAGCATAGCAAATCCTTTAATAGGAAAGGCATTTTGGACCGCTTTCATACTCAACTTCGTTCTGTCACTAGGTAACTTCGACCTACCATACGTGATGACAGGAGGTGGCCCAGGTTATGCATCTACCACATTACCTTTGGTTGTATATCAAGAGTTTTTCCTTTTGGGCAATGTGCCTGCCGGCGCTTTCTTCGCAGCCATCTTATCTATTATTGCAACAGTTCCTTCAATAGGGCTCCTTTACGCGATAAAAGGAAAGAGGAGCCCCATGCCGTCGATTAAAATAAGGATTAACGACAAGGTATTCAAGTCTATACTTGCAGCCTTCACTGCAGTCATCCTGTTCTTCTTGGATATGCCAGTGTATTGGATGGTAATCGTATCAATAAGGTCACCTCTAGACGACTTCGTATCGCCTCCAGACTTTCTCCCAAGTAAAATAGATCCTTCATACCTTATTTTAGCAGCGAAAACTTCCGTTCCTTACATCATAACTAGCCTAGTAGTAAGTATTTCTGTTGCAATTATTACTATATTAATATCATCTGCAGCCTCATTTGAAATAAACAAGAACAAGAAGCTTTCCTTCCTGTTACCTCTTTCAATATATTTCTACTCCTTACCTTCTGCGTCTTACATCATCCCAGTATATTTGCTGATAGGTTTCTTAGGACTACTCAACACTTGGTGGGGTCTGATACTGGCTAGCCCGGTCTTCACTGCCACCTATAGCGTTTGGTTGATGTTCAACTTCTTTTCAGGACTACCCAAGTCATATGAGGAAGCTGCAGACGTATTTTCAATTAAGAACAAATTCATAAGAATAATATTACCCTTAAGCAGACCAGTTTTAATCTCGTCCTTTCTACTGTCGTTTATTTTCTCATGGCATTTGCTCTTCTATCCTCTAGTTTTGACTTCTACACCTTATTGCATGGACTTTCCACCTCAAGGTGCACAGACAGTTACCATATTCGCATTAAATTCAATAGGTAATCTAACCATTAATTGGGGAATACTTGCATCTTCTGCTTTAATATCCTCTATACCAGTTTTAATTGTGTCTTGGTACGCTATAGACAGAGTTATAAGAGGAGCGTATAGAGGAGGAATAAAGTTCGTCTAACTTTTTTTAAAAAGAAAGAAAGAAAAAAAATAAGTGATGCCAATTGATACTTGACTTGAGCCTTCCAATTGAGGAAGAGATGCCATTCTATCCAGGGGATCCTAAACCTCAAGTAAGGAAATTCCTTTCCATACCTAAGGATGGATATGACGTTAGCGAAATCATAATTGGGACCCACACCGGTACTCACATTGACGTACCTGCGCACGCAATACCTAACGGGAAGACAGTTGATGAAATTGACATATCGAGCTTCATTGGGAATGGAAAGGCTTGCGGGATAAACGAACCGGAACTTGATACAGAAGTTCTATTGATATACACGGGTACAAACAAAAGATGGAGAAAGGGCTGGAACATGGAAAATATCGAAACTATAGACGAGAACCTTGCAAATAAGATTGTTAGGAAAGAAATTAGGATTGTTGGAATAGATTCTCCTAGCATAGGTTCAATAGATGTACATAAAATCCTTCTATCAAATAACGTGATAGTAGTTGAAAACTTATCCGACAAACTGAGCTACCTAATTGGAAAGAGGTTCGAATTTTATGCAATTCCACTACTCATAAACAAGGGTGACGGTGCCCCAGCGAGAGCTTTCGCTAAGTTATAAAAAATTCTAAAAAGAAATCTCTAATTTTAAATCTTAAAAAAGTATTTTTATTATCATTATATATACACATGTTAGTCAAATACAACTTATTTATCTATAACGCACGCTACTAGACTACACTTATCATCTACGCACTCATATAGTCCATAGCCCGTCTTGCAGGTCATGGTTTTCATTACGGTGAAATATTTGTTTGTCTTCATTCTAATCATCCTAAAATGGTTTTCTTAACTAAAAAACTTTATTAAAGAAAATTTAGCATGACTTTTTAAAGCCTTCATGATGGATGAAAGTGACATTATACTTGATAATACCTATAGCGCATAGTCTAAAACAAAAAGAGCAAAGTATATACAAAATGAGTGTTATAAAAGTAAAATTATAAAAATTTAAGTATGGTATTACGTACGAAAAGAAATAATATCAGTTATTAACTTATGACTTGTAATACTTTACGCTCTACTTCAAGCAGTCTTCCGTTGGAGAAATAAATTGGAGCACGATAAAATACATTAATTCTAAGGGTGTACTGAAGTTCAACCCAGCTCCTGTTAACTGGACTTGCATTTCACATTAATTAGCAGGTTCTTCTACTTGGAAATAACCAATTCTCTAGCCGGAAGGTCTATTGCTAGCAATATTTGTAAATCTGTAATACTGCCCATTGACGCTATAATGTGCCATAGTGACAGTACATGATATACATGGAAAGCAAAAACTAGGATAGTCTACGGATTCTCATCACCCTACTACTTCCCTACCTTCCTAATGAAAATAGTAAGAATTAAGTTCCAGTATTATCATTAACACTATTGATAATATTATGTGGATTACTTCTGCTACCATCCCCAACATGACAAGTGCTGGTCAACATAATATCTTCAACTTCAGTGTTCGCATGCATTATGAACGAAATTGCTCTGGAATCTCCTAAGGAGGACAACATCATGCATGGACAGATATTTTAGGCTTAAGAATTCTAAAATATTGACACCATTATCAATGATATCTAC
Organism: Sulfuracidifex metallicus DSM 6482 = JCM 9184; assembly: GCA_032834875.1. Taxonomy (NCBI): domain Archaea; kingdom Thermoproteati; phylum Thermoproteota; class Thermoprotei; order Sulfolobales; family Sulfolobaceae; genus Sulfuracidifex; species Sulfuracidifex metallicus. Next base: position 263,513 of record CP135238.1, on the reverse strand, counting down.
TAGGCTAATAATATGCTGAGAAAGGTTCAGCACGCTCTTCTACGTAGTCGCCGCGACAATGTTTGGATTATTAATGTTTTATATTTACTATGCTTATAGATCATTAAAATTAAAGAAGGAAACCTAGCCTTCGATATTGATGAAACCTGAACTTTTAAGCGTAATCTTTACACGATATTTTAAAATCAAGACACAAAACTATTTTAATGAAAAGAAGTGATCTTCTATCTATTATTAAAGGTAAAGGAGAATACTTGGACGATCTTCCTTTCTCAGGATACCATGCAGTTTTCGTAAGGAGTCCGTATGCTCATGCTAAAATAAGAGGAATAGACGTTAGCGATGTAACTAGAAAAGGAGGATTGGTATTAACCGGAAGGGAGGTGTTTAATGCGATAAATACTTCATCTGATGAAGAAGGTAGCTCTGCCTCAACTCCTCCCATCGCATTAGATAAGGTAAGGTTTTACGGAGAGCCAGTTGCCCTTGTGTTGGGAAGAGACCCATATGAGGCACAGGATCTAGCTGAGTTAGTTAACGTGGACTATGAACCGTTGGAACCCGTAATGACCATAGATAGAGCGTTAAAGGATGATATATTGGTATTCGAAGAAAAGGGGAGTAATGAGGTATATAGACGCACAACAGAGTACGGTAAGATGCCTTCGGATAGAAGGATAGAGCTAGAGCTCTACTGGAGTAGATCTTCTGGAAATCCAATTGAAACTTTTGCGTCTTTTGTAATACCTGGCGATCCTTTAGTTATTTATACCAACATGCAAGCAGCAGCGTATCAATCATCATTTCTATCTCCCTTAGGTAGAGTAAAGTTGAACCCAGTTAGACAAGGAGGTAGCTTTGGGTCTAAGTTTTCCTTGCTAAAATACGTGATTGCCCTTGGCGTTGCTTCTAAGAAGTTTAATGTTCCAGTCAAATGGGTTGAAACTAGGACTGAACATTTAGCTGCATCGAATTCCTCAGGACCTGAGAGGAAATTCAAGATAGAGGCATCATTCAAGGATGATGGAACAATCACGGGTTTGAAATTTAGAGTATGGGAGGACGTAGGAGCTTCCTTGTTCAACGGCCAAGCATTCAAGCCGCAAGGGATATTAGCTGGACCTTATAAGGTTAAGAACATAGTTTACGACGCCTCTTTGATAGCTACAAATAAAAATCCTGCAGGAGCTTTCAGGGGTGCGGGAACGCCACCCCATACTTGGGCCATAGAGAGAGTGATTGATGCTATAGCAGATGAACTTGGAATGAATAGAGCCGAGGTTAGGAGAAACAACTTAGTGGACCAATTCCCTTACGAGGCACCTTACGCAGTTTACGATTCAGGCAACCCCAAGAAATTATTGGAAATGGCGTTGTCTAGAAACGATTTATGGTCTATGAGGGAAAAGGGGTATGGGGTCGGAATAGCGTGCTCTACTGACCCTAGCACTCCAAATGGAAGTGAGGAGGTCTCAATTAGGACCGGAGAGGGAAAGGTAATTCTCTCTGTAGGATATGGACCAGAAGGACAAGGTAATGAACACGTTGCCAAGGAACTTTTATCGTCAATGCTTAAGGTACCTATGGAAAAAATAGACGTTGAAGTAGATGGTACTCTCCATAGCTTTGGTCCGGGCGGAAGCAGAATGGCTGTTTTCATGGCTGGTGCAATCAAAGGGTCCGTGGAGGAGCTTATCGCTAAAGCGGAAAGAAAAACTGGCGGGAAATTCGTGGAAGGGAAGATAAGGACAAGCGAAGGAATAATTGATATAACTGATGTTAATGTTGAAAGTAAATACACATTCTCGTTACAGGGAAAATATAGGTTCAACGCATATCCTTTCGCATGCGATATAGCAGTGGTAAAGGAGGTTGAGGGGAAGATAACCCCCGTGAGGTTCGTCGTTTATCTGGATCCGGGAACCCCATTAGACGAGGATGTAGTAAAGGAACAAGTGATCGGGGGCACAGCTATAGGAATATCAGTAGCGCTTTACGAAAGATATATCTACTCTCCTGAGGGACAGCTCTTGACTTCGAATCTAAACGATTACGGTTTACCTGCTGCTCCTGACTTACCTCCCATAGAGGTAAACTTGATACCGTCTCCCTCTCCATTTACACCTCTTGGCGCTAAGGGAATTGGAGAGATACCAGTAGGAGTAGCAGCCGCAGCAATTACAAGTGCAATAGAAGATTTAACTAAGAAAAGAATAACTACTATTCCCTTCGAGAAATGATAGGGAATGTTTCTCCTATTATGTACAAAATTTAGATGTTTTCTCTCTCCTAATATTTTTATATAGTTGATATGGTTGTAAGATGTATCATAGAAATAAAATCCATAAGGAGAGAATAGTTGCCACTAGAACTATAGGCGTAGTTATCAGACCTAAGTAAACATAAATCCTTAGAGGTATCTTTACGCCGTGTTTTCTTTCTAAGGAATATATCCAGAGTAGAGTAGCCAAGGACCCTATAGGAGTGAACTTAGGTCCTATGTCATTGCTTATTACGTTTACTAAAGCTAAAAGGAAATGATTAGTAGAATGGGTAGAGTTTATAGCTAGAGAATTTATCATAACTGAAGGAAGATTGTTCATAAAGGCTGCGGTAAAGGCAAAAAGTAATCCTTCCATTATCACGTTAAATGGGGACGGAAGGCTAAACAAGGTAGAGTCAGTACTAGCTAAGAAATTAGTAACGCCTTGCTTCCCCATGCCGAAAACTACTATGTACATGCCCAAAGAGAAAAGCACAATCTGCCAAGGTGCCTCTCTTACAACCTTATATATATCTATTTTTTTCCTACGCTTAGCTATAATACCTAACAGGGTGGCCGCAGGAATGGCAACCATTGCAACTGGGATCTTGGCAAATGAAGTAAGAAAGTAAGCTAGAACTAATATTGCTATGAAAGGAAAGCCTAGCTTAACCAAAAGTTGATCATTGATTGTAGGTTGAAAACTAGGCAATTCTTGATTCTTATCGGTCTTTCTAACTAGAAGAAAATAATAAAGTATTACTGAGGTTATTACAGATATTATAAAAGGAAATATCATATATTCTGCATAAAGGAGAAATGAAATATCAAAATATGTAGCATCTATTATATTTACTAAGTTACTTATTATGAACGGGAGGCTTGCAGTATCTGCGACGAAACCTATTCCCATCATAAACACAATCTTAGAACGCTCATCAATGCTGCTCCTAGATATTATTGAAGTGGCTATTGGAGTCATGACTAACGCTGCTCCATCGTTTGCAAAGAGCGCGGAAACTACAGCGTCAAGCAAAAGCAAAAGAACGAAGGCTTTGCCTAACCTATTTCCTAATCCCAATATTTTGTACGCTATATAGTCGAAGAAACCTGCTTCATCCAATATTAAAGTCATAATTATTATAGCAACGAAAGTAAACGTAGCGTCCCACACTATATCGAAAACTAACACAACGTCGTGAATATTAGAAATACCCAGAATTAGAGTAAGGGCTCCACCAATTAGTGCTGAATACCCTATTGGAATTCCCTTGGGTTTAAAATTAACCAACAAAAGCGTAGCTACGAATATTAGAATTGCAATCAGTAACTTCAGCATCCATTTTCAACCTAAGATAAACACTTTTAACATTGTCTCAAAATGTATCTTTTCCTTTCGATAGGGATAAATACACACCAAATAAAGTAATAGCAGATCCAACGATTTCTAGAGAAGTAGGTAAATCACGAAGAATAATGAAAGTCATAAAATACGACGTTACTGGAACTAGCAGGGATGACGAGGAAGCAACCACACTACCCATTTCCTTAACCATGTTAAACCAGATAGTATATCCCACTACTTGAGCTAATATCGCCAAAGATATGAGCATTAGAAATGAAAATGGACTAACCTTGAAGTAAAAGTCAACTGGAGTGAAAGGGATCAATATAGGTATTGATATTAATGACATAAACGCATTGAGCTTTATAACGTCAGAATCGGGTATTTTCCTCGAGAAGAATACAGTTCCTCCAGCCCAAGTTAATCCTCCCACGAGAGCTATTATTTCACCTATTCCAAAGTTGGAAGAAGAAATTGAAACTAATACCCCTAAAAATCCTATTACAATTCCTATGACCGCCATCTTATTCAATCTAGTTCCTAACAGTTTCTCTAAAACTAGAACAAAAATAGGTTGAGTGTATATCATGACGGATGCTAGACCAGGATTAGATGACAAAGCCGTGCCGAAGTTCAACAAAAGCATGAAGAGGGCAACGTTAAGTATACCAACAATAAGCTCATTTTTACCACGTTGCATTTTTCCTCTTGTTATGGCCAGGAAAAATATGGAAGAAACTATTACTCTAGATAAGGATATTATCACAGGAGATGCATAAAACGCAGTGATCTTTATAAGAGGATAAGAAGAGCCCCAAACCAATGCCAATAGAACTACTAATCTTAGCCCTCTAGGTGTTACTGCCATCAAGGAAACAGAATTGCATAGTTAAAATGATTGTGTTTAGTCTTTATCGTAATTATTGAATGATCAGTTTTTAGTTATATAAAAATAAAATTATAAAATAATAAAAAAATAATTAAAAAGAACTCAGGGAAAATATCTATCAGATAATCGAAGTTTATCTTTTAATTAATATAAGGATATAGAACTTTCTCTGTCAATAACGCTTTTTAACCCAGTTAATCATCTAGCCTATGGATAGCTTATCCAACTACGCTGTTGTATTGATAGGTCATGGATCAAGGAGAAACACATACAATGAGGATATTGAAAGGATGGCTAGGTCCCTAGGAGTTGAGATGAAGGTTCCAGTTTATCTTTCATATAACGAATTCAACTCCCCCAACTGGAGAGACCTTTTACCAAAACTACTGGAGAAGGGCATTACTAACGTTATTTTTGGGCTAGTCTTCCTTGGGAGAGGAAATCACGTTTACCACGATATAATGGGAGAGATGGGAGCAACTAAGATTGGGGAATGGGAAGATGTTCATTACTCAGGTAAACGCATGAAGGTTTTCTTTACCGAAACTCTTGGTAGATCTCCGTTAGTTAAGATCGCCCTGAAGTATAGGTTGAGCAGGGCTATCGGTACACTACCAGGAATTGAGGATGTTCTTATGGACCCAGAAGCCATAGAGGACGGTTCAATAAGCAAGATATTGGAAAGGATTGACGAAAAGGACGACACAAAGAGGAAAATAATAGCCAAGGCAGTTTTCGCTGCAGGAAATCTGGAAGTTTCCAAATATATGTACATCTCTGACGATGCCATCCAATCTGGAATCGAGGCTTTGGCTTCTGGTACTTCTATTTTAGCTGACGTAAAAATGGTTAGCGCTGGAATAAGATGGAAAAACGTTCGTTGCCTCATTGACGATCCATACGTCATAAAGAGTGCAAAGGAAAAGGGAGTCACAAGAGCATCAGAGGCTATAAGGAAGGGGCTTGAAGAACCTAGCATAGTTGTAGTAGGAAACGCTCCAACAGCCTTAGCTGAGGCTTTACAAATGGCTAAAGAGGGACGTGACGTACCATTGATAATAGCTACGCCTCCTGGCTTCACTAATGCTGTGGAGGTTAAGGAAAAACTGGTTAGGTCCGGAATACCAAGCATAGTGTTAAGGGGAACAATGGGAGGTAGCGGGATAGCTGCATCCATAACCAACGAAATAGTGAGGATGAGCAGAAATGGGTAACGGAAGTATTTTTGTGGTAGGGCTGGGCCCAGGTAGCAAGGAGTATAGGACAATAAGGGCACAGCAAGCCTTAGAGGAGGCCGACGTGATCGTGGGCTATAATACTTACCTCAAGATAATCAGAGATGTAACTGAGGGAAAGGAAGTAATAGGAGCAAAAATGAAGGAGGAACTTTTCAGGGCAAGAATCACAATTGAGAAAGCTCTAGAAGGGAAGAAAGTGGCTTTAGTATCAAGCGGTGACCCTCAAGTTTACGGAATGGCCAGCTTACTTCTGGACATGATGGCGAAACATGGATATGACATACCAGTAGAGATTATTCCTGGGGTCACCGCGGCTTTAGCCGTATCATCTAAATTGGGTAGTCCTCTCTCGCTAGATTATGCTTCAATTAGCCTAAGCGACTTGCTCATTCCTAGGGACGAGATATTAAATAGAGTAAGGAAAGCCGCAGAAGGTGACTTCGTTATTGTTCTCTATAATCCAATCAGCAAACCTCTGCTTGAAGCCTCCATGGATATCATAAGGGAGATTAGAAAGAATCCCACACCTGTAGGAATAGTTGATCATGCGTTCAGGGAGGATGAGAAGGTCATTATTACAGATACTGAAGAGTGGAAGAAGTTTGAAAACGTAATAGGCATGGTTACTACAATAGTCGCAGGAAACTCTAAGACGTATGTAACTGGGAATAAGATGATAACCCCAAGAGGATACGAAAGAAAGTACAGTTACTAGGCGATCCAATTGTTAGATACGCTAAAGCGTTTTGGCATAACCACTGGAGGGGCAGCTGCTGCTGCCGCCAAGGCAGCGACGCTATTCATGATGGGTATAAAATGTGATCGCGTTGTCGTACCCACCCCAGTAGGTTTGAGGATAGAGGTTCCCATAGATTCCTTTGAAGAAAAGGGAAAGGAGTTCTGCGCGACCGTGAAGAAATTTGCTGGCGATAATCCGGATGTCTTGGACGGAATAGAAATAGTAGCTTGTGTATCTTCTTCAGAGGTGTTCACGTTGGAGGGAGGAGAGGGTGTGGGCGTGGTAACAAGACCAGGACTGAGAGTAAAGGAAGGTGATAAGGCGATAAATCCCATGTCAAGAAAAATGATAGCTGAAGCCGTAAGCGAAGCTTATCCTGATATGAAACTGAAGGTTAGAATAGAAGTCCCCCGCGGAAGGGAAATCGCATCAGACACTATGAATAAGGTAGTCGGAATAGAGGGAGGGATATCAATTCTTGGGACTACCGGTGTTGAGTATCCGGTTAGTGATGAGGATTACATTGAGCACATAAAGTGTGAGCTTGATGCCCTGAGATCTTCCTTTACTTCCGTGGCTCTGGCTCTCGGAAATACTGCGTTCTCCTTTGCTAAATCCAAAGGGGAGAACGTTGTAAAGATAGGGGATAGGGTTGGAGATTCCCTCGAACTAGCCTGCGAGAAGGGATTTTCCCACATATCCCTTTATGGAATGCCCGCTAAGCTTATGAAAGTAGCAGCGGGAATTATGAATACACATAACAAATTCGGAGACGCCAGAATTGAAACAATGGTTTTTCTTGCCTTCCTGGCTGGCGTAGATAATGAGACAATCCTTAAGATAGCTAATTCCTACTCCGTTGAGGAGGGTTTCCATTATATGGGAGATATGAAGTTTAAGGTGGCTAAATTGTTAGCAGAAAGAGTTATTTTCAGAATAAAAAATATTAAAAATATAAGAAATAATATTCAAGAAAAGAAATTAAGTCTTAAAGTTGTGGTGGTAGGATATGAGGGAGAGGAGCTTGCAGAGATGGGCATTTGAAACTCCTGGAATACCTGATTCCCTTTTTGTAAGGGATGAGGAAGTACCGATGACCAAAGAAGAAGTGAGGGCTATGGTTATCTCTAAGCTAAGACTAAGGGAGGGACAAGATGTCTTAGACGTGGGATGTGGAACCGGAAGCGTAACGGTGGAAATGGCACTAGTAACTGGATATGCAGTTGGAATAGACGAAAATGAAAAAGCCATAGAGCTAACCAAGACTAACGCTGATAATTTTAAAGTAAATATAAAACTAATTCAAGGTCACGCACCAGATGTCATGAGGGACTTAGATAAATTTGATAGAATATTCATAGGTGGCGGATCAGATATGCTAGAATCAATCTTAGAAGAATCCATGATGCACCTAAAGGAGGGAGGAAGAATAGTGTTAGATGCAATCCAGCTTGAGACCGCAACTAGAGCTATTTCTATAATGTCAACCAAAATGGATGTTGAAGTGACCCAAATCACTATTTCGAAGGGAATGAGAACGAAGACTGGAACTGCAATGTTAGCTAGAAACCCCGTCTTCATAATATCGGGTGAACTGAAATGAAACTAAACGTAATAGGCTTAGGTCCAGGCAGCCCCGACTTGCTAACAGTAAGAGCTGTAAATAGAATAGCTGAATCAAGAGTGGTTTTCGTGCCTTATTCTAGTAGTACCGGTAGAAGCTTAGCCATGGAGGTGGTTAGGGAATACGTTAAGGGTAAGATTGTGGAAGTAGGGTTCCCCATGGGAGAGCATGTGGATGAAACTACGCTCCAGGGACTTGGAGAGAAAATTTGCCTTGAGGCAGAAGATCCTTCAGCTTTCGTTACCCTAGGAGATCCGGTTCTATACAGCACCTTCTATAGGGTCAAGAAATTCCTAAATTGCTTTAGCGAATATGAAATAGTCCCTGGCGTTTCATCAATTACGGCTTGCGCTTGTAGAGCTGACATCAACTTAGCCAGTGAAAAGGAAGCCATAGCTATTATCCCGTCATCCAGAAGAGATCTACTTGAAGCTGCAAAGAACTCTTTTGAAACGATAGTTGTGATAAAAGGTAGCTCTGGACTTGAGGAAGCTTCACAAATATTGAAAGAGTATGACATTACCTATGCAAGACGATGCTTCATGAAAGAGGAGAAGATAGAGACATGGAAGGGAAAAAGTGACAGAGACTATTTCTCTATGTTGATTGCAAGAAGGGGTGAATGATATGTCATTTCAGGTGACTAAAGGTAAAGTTTACTTCATCGGTTCCGGTCCAGGTGATCCTGACTTAATAACTGTAAAGGCAATGAAGGTAATACAGCAGGCCGACGTAATATTGTATGCTGGTTCTTTAGTTAACCCTCTAATAATTGAAAGATACGCCAGAAAGGATGTCGAGGTTCATGACACTTCTCCTCTGACCCTTTCTCAAATAGTAGAGATCATGGTTAAGTCTTCCACAGAGGGAAAGACAGTTGCAAGGATGAAGTCTGGGGATTCAGGAATTTACGGCGCCCTGATGGAGGAAATGTGGGGATTGCAAGTAGCAGGCGTTCCTTTTGAAGTAATTCCAGGGATAACTGCTGCGATAGCTGCAGCGTCGGTGATTCCGATAGAGTTAACTGTTCCTAAGCTAGGTCAGACTGTCATAATAACCAGAGCGTCTCTCAGGGTTCCAATGAAGGGATCTTTGAAGGATATGGCCAAACATGCGAATAACGGTGCTACGTTAGTGATATACACAGCAATACACGTAATCGAGAGAGTGATAAATGAACTAAAGGAGGGAGGACTCTCTGACGATACTCCAGCCATCGTAGTTTACAGAGCAACGTGGCCCAATCAAAAGATTATAAAAGGAAAACTATCTGACATAGCCTTAAAGGTGCATGAGGCTAAAATATACAGAGATTCTGTGATTATAGTTGGACCTGCGGCTAACGAGGATGAAGTAAAGCAGTACGTTAGGTCAAGTGTTTATGATCCATCATTCAACCATTCATATAGACCTTGGAAGGTGGAGGAATAGAACTTGATCGAGAACTTATGGAGAGGAGTCGCAATAATATATACAAAAACGGGAGAGGAAACTGCAAAGAAAATAGAAAATTGGATAGAATCCGAAAAAGAAGTGCCTGCGATATCCTTTACGTATTCTTCTACAGACTTAAGCTACATCTGGTCTTGTTATGACGCAATAATTTTTGTAATGGCAATTGAGGGTGTAGTTAGAAGCGTATGTAAGCTAGCGTCATCCAAAGACAAGGATCCTCCTGTTATAGCTGTAGATGACGCCGGGAACTTTGTGACTCCGATTCTAGGCGGACATTGGGGGGCAAATGAGATTGCCAAAGAAATTTCTTCTATATTAGGTGGAAAACCTATAATAACTACAGCATCAGAAATATTTGGAAAGGATAGCGTGGAATCGATAGCTAGAAGATTAATAGCTAAGATAGTTAATCCTGAGGCTATAGTCAAGATTAATTCTGCGATCCTAAGAGGAGAGGAAATATGCACTGATGGGTTTTCAATCCAAGGAATGAGAGAAGGTAAAGATTGCAAATATATTATAACCACGTCGAATTTCCAAGACCCCAACAAAGTAGTCCTTAAATTGAGACTACTGCCTTTACATGTAGGTATAGGGTCTAAAAGGGAAGTTGACGTAAACCTGATTTATTCTGGACTTATGGAAGCATTATCAAAAATGAACATAGAGCCTAGTAGGATATCCTCAATTTCCTCCGTTAGGGAAGAAGTAGGTAAGATAGCTGAGATGTTGAAAGTTAAGTTCATCCTTTATAATTTAGAGGAAATAAGAATCTTCTCGAACCCTTGTTTAACTCCTCAGAGCGAAAAGTTAAAGGAGGTTGGAGTTAAAGGAGTTGCCGAGGTATGTGCTCTCATGTCTTCGGGTCTGAATCCCAGACTTGTGTTGAGGAAAGTTAAGCTGAGTAAATCTGCTACCATAGCAATAGCAACCGGTGAGTAACTTGATAATCATAGGAGTTGGACCGGGAGACCCTGACCTAATAAGCGTGAAGGGAAAGAGGGCGATAGAGGAGTGCCAAGTTATTGTCGGATGGGGTTCAGTGATAGATAGATTCAACGACATAATAGGTAGAAAGGAGGTAATCAAACTTTCATATAAAAAGGAGTCTGAGGGCTTAGAGAAAGCATCAAAGCTAGAGAAACAAGGAATCAAGGTATGCGTGCTTGATCATGGAGATCCAGGCGTTTCAGATTGGCAGTTCATAGACAAACTTAGATTGTATTTCGAGAAAGTTTCTATAATTCCAGGAATCTCGGTGGTTAATGCCGCATTAGATGAGCTAGGGGAAGACCTTGGTAGAAACTGCTTTGTAACGCTTCATGTAAGAGGAGAAATCGACAAGTTCCTGAAAGATATAATTAATTGCTTGGAAATGGAAAGGGGAGTACTAGTTAATCCAGAACCATACCCTGACGGTCCTCAAAGGGTTGCAAAGTTTCTCTTAAATAACAACATAAATGCTAAAATAATAGTTTTAGAGAACCTAACTTTATCAACTTTTTCTAGAAGCGAGTTCACCTCAACTAGCTTGTCAACGTCAGATAGGAAGTTCAGCGATCTCTCGATTATGCACGTGAAGAGAATTGATAGAAATAAAAGTTAATTCTACTATCAAGATAGGCGGTAAAAGGGTAAAAGGAAGCTTATTGATAACTCCCCATAAAACCCAGGAGATTAAGGACTTAGAGATTGATTATCCTAAATTCCTTAAAGTTGAGAGACGGACAGACAGGATGTGGAATGAGTTCTTAGATATCGAAATGAAAGACAAGGTTGAAGCTGAAATTACGATCTCTTATTCCCTCTATAGGAGACCAATAGGTGACATTAGTGGAGAGGACTTTCTCAGCGAGTCAAGGTACATTAAGTTCAAAGATATACCTAATTTAGAAGGTGAAAATTTAACAAAAGTGAGGAATGCCCTAATGATTATAAAGGGAAAAATGAAATATGACAAGGAGAAGGCCAAGGTAAAAAGTGCTAGTTCATCGTTGAGGCTTGGCTATGGAGTCTGTGTAAACTTCTCCCACGCTTTCATAGCAATGATGAGAAAGAATGGAATTCCAGCAAGAATTGTAGTGGGAATACCTCCAGGCATTTACGATGCGGCTCATGCTTGGGTTCAAGTAAAGTTAGACAAACATTGGATAGATGTTGATCCTACTGTAGGAATAGTTACACGATTTTTGCCTTATGCACCGTGGGGCATAGGAGAGGATGAATCTGAGGTTAAGTCAAAAATCATAGGTATAAATCCTCATATTTTCGAAAAACATATAACTAAAATAATTAACAAGTAATAATATAATATTTGTAACCTTAGATCTTCCTGAGTTGAAAAATGCTTTTGGATTTAGTAGCTAGATCTCCTTTATCTCTGCTCTTAGGTACAGCTTTATTTTGGACTGCCATTGTGGAGCACTATCTTCGGAATCATATCTAATTTCAAGGGAAGAAAGGTAGTATACGGTTATTGAGACTCTTTTGCTATCCATAGATCAGTTTTATGTGTCTTCTCAGTGAAGGTACACGAGCTTATACTTATTCACATGATATTTGGAAGGAATAGAGGGAGATTTCGTCATGTATCCTATAGTCTTGGGTGAGTTCGCCAATAGAAAGGATAAAGAAAATTACTAGCTTTCAAAGTAGTATTTCTGAACCCATAGGAAGCGTTACGAGTATATTGACCTTAGTTATCTTACTTATCCTTAGGTATAAGAAATAATATATCTTTAACAATAGTTCCGTACCAACTTTGTTCATAGTTCCTGAAATTAAGCCAGGTAAGTTTGGAAGATAGCTCTAACGAAGACCTCTGGTTTAATATAGAAAGTCCGCAACGAATTGGATCTTTCAGATATTAAGTTGGCTATATAAATAACATAGGGATTTATGACATTATATTTCTATATAGGATATATATCTGTTATCTACTAATATTTAAATTAATAATTTGTTATATGAGTTGCATGAATCCTCTGATTCTGGGCTTGGTCCTTGGCGTAGTCCAAGGAATAAGTGAATGGGTACCTATAAGTAGTAAAACGCAAATTTTACTTGTATCCTCTTTCATTTTAGGTCTAGGATTCGCCTCCGGCTACGCTTTCGGCTTGTTCATGGAAATAGGAACGCTCGCTGCGGCTATTATCTATTTCAGGAGGGAGCTTTACGGTGTGATTCTGGCAATTTTTAGAAAAGGAACAAGGGAGGATGAGATACTCTTGAAATATTTGATCATATCTACAATTATCACGGGTTTAATGGGAGTTCCAATTTATTTGTTTATAGTAAACCTAGTTAAAGGACCCATAGTTGGAATTCCAATGATGATGCTGGGCTTTGTTCTTATTGTTGATGGAATTACGATATATTTTACTAGAAAGTCATATATACTGAAAAAGGAACTGTTCCAACTTACGTGGAAGGATTACGTTATAGTTGGCTTGGCACAAGGTTTAGCGGCACTCCCTGGAGTTAGCAGATCTGGGATGACTACCTCTGCTCTGATTTTGTTGGGCGTTAAGCCGCAAGAGGCTTTCAGGCTGTCCTTCTTGGCACTAATACCTGCATCAATTGGTGCAATAGGCGTCACACTACTGTTTTCTAGACATGCTATAGAGAGTACCTTGGGTTTGATAAGTTATGATGCTCTAGGCATTTCCATCTTGGTAGCTACGCTAGTAAGTTTAGTTCTAATAGAAAGTTTACTGAAGTTTGCTAGAAGCAACAAGATACTTTTATTGGTTTTCACTCTTGGAATTCTAGCCATCATAAGTGGTTCAATAAGTTCAATAACAGGATTTGGGTAATATGAAGTTTCAATTAATCTTTTTATAAAAATTATCTTTTTATTAATTAAAAATATTACTATAATAATTACAGCTAACTCTAAAATTATAACTGGCCTATAAAAGAAGTTCAAACTAACGTTTACGGTCATGGTTATGGGAGAAATACCTTAGGTCTATCAATGTACAGTTCTTCAAATTGACAAGCCACGATCTAGCTATAATAAGAAATTCTATGAAGAAATGCAGCTAGGACAACAAGAAATAATAATATAGGATAATAAATGTAAATTATTCACTTCCTCGCAATTTCTAAGATGGTATTATCTCCGTATAAAGATTACTTTTTAAATATTAGATTCAAAAATTTTCAAAGATAGGTTACGCGTTAACGATCAATTAGTTAATTTTAAAAAACGTGGTTTATTTACACTTAACTTTACCAATAATACGAAATTCTGCTGCTCTTCTGTCCCTGCTTAAATGCTGTATACGAAATCACGAATCCTATTCCGAAGGCTATAAGGAGAATTACTATTACATCTAAAACTGAGAAGTCACTGGAATCTATTGATCTCCTTATATCTTTCCAAGATGACATAAAGCCTGAAATGTAATCCCATGCATCAAATATCGTTACAAAAGCATCATAGCCTGCCACTAGACCTGCTATCCAATTATGAGAACCCCTAAATGCCATTATGCTGGTCAATGTTGCTATTATACCCCATATTATAAACGTTAGACCAAAGAAAAGAAAGTTAAAAGATAAAATAAAGTAAAAGGTGGATAACGAAATATAGCCTAAATATCCTAAAAAGAAGGACACTAGAGCAGAGGCCACATAAGACATCGGCAATAAACCTCCAAAAATATAAAACAACTCTCCAATTCCCCTCCTAGTGGGAAATATTTGGCCTGCATTGTAACTATTCCATATGGAGAATACTAAATCTAGCACTATAAAAAGAAAGTAAATTATCTCCCCTAACATGTGGTCAATTTATGGGGAGAGAAATAAAAAATTATTGGAAATTCTCTTTTATTCGTCTTAATTACTAAAGAGAGTTTAACTTCCTAAACCGAGGATACTATCTCTTGTAGGTCTTGGCAAAGTTCTGCGGCCTTTTTGGATAGCTTGTTGCGTAATTCTGGCTTATTTACGGAATATACGAACTTAGGTCTACCTCCTTTGTTAACTGGACTCTTCTGTTTCTCTATTAATCCGGCGTCAGACAACTTCTTTAGTATAAGACTAGCTCTACTTTTACTTATCCCTAAATCACTAGATATAGAATCTACATCCTTGCCTTCTGCACTTTTCACTATTCTAAGGAACGCATCAACGTCAGCTTCAGAAAGTGCATAGGCCACAATCAAGAATCTTTTTAATAAAAAGCTTTTTTCATTAATTTCATAATTCATTAAACTTTCACCTATGTTAATTAAGTTTTTTTTAAGTTTTTAAATTTTCCGCTAAAAACTCCTTAAACTTATAAACTGTATGGCTTGATTTAAGTTTGTGGACCAGAAAGCCATGGTTGAAGAGGAAATAATTACTCTTCTGAAAGAAGGAAGTTTAACATCGACCGAAATAATGGAGAAAGTAATAAGAAAAGGGATAGACGCTACAGCTGAGGACATTAGGCAAGTGCTAGCTGATATGGTAAGAGAGGGAAAGGTAAATAAAAAAGTTGATTATGATAAAAAGAAATTTATTTTTTATCTGAACGTAGAGAGTTAACTATAGCGTCTGCTATTTTAAGAAACTCCTTTGATGCTGGACTTTCAGGATGAGACAGGAAGAATGGTTCGCCTGCGTCGTTAGCTTGAGCTATAGAAGGTTCTAAGGGAACTTGACCCAATAGAGGAACTCCCATTTCATCTGCCATCTTCTTCCCCTTACCTTCGCCGAAAATGTAGTAAGGTTTGTTATCTGAAGGACACATGAAATAGCTCATATTTTCAACTACGCCGATAATCTTGGTTTTCACAGCTTTAGTGAAATTTATGGATTTCTTTACAGCAAGAGTAGAGACCTCAGATGGGATAGTTACTATGACAAATCCGTCTAAAGTAGGAAGTAATTGTGTAATTGAAAGTGCTTCGTCTCCAGTGCCTGGTGGCATATCGATGAGAAGAAAGTCTAAGTCTCCCCATATCACATCTCCTAGAAACTGCTTAATTGCGGTATGCTTAATAGCTCCTCTCCATACCACTGGAGTATCATCCCTTGGTAGGAGAAAGTCAATTGAAACTACTTTTATCCCGAACGGGCCGGTAACCGGATTTATTCCATTATCATCGGCAGTAAGGAATTGACCCCTAACCCCTAACATTTTAGGCACCGAAGGACCGTGAAAATCAATGTCTACAATACCTACCTTATTGCCTGAAGCAGCTATTGCCATTGCCAAGTTAGAGGAAACGAAAGACTTACCTACTCCACCTTTTCCGCTCAAAATAGCTATCTTATATTTTATTTGTTTCATCTTTGCTTCAATTTTTGGGTCAGATTGTTGTATTGAAGGCGGGGATTTCCTAAGATCCTTGGGTTGTCTAGCTGGCTTCGGAGAGGCTATTCTGAATGGGTTATTTCCTTCGCTCATAACATTTAATGTTCTGAATATCTGCTAATAACATTATCTAAGAAAGAAAGAAATTCTTCCATACCATCATAAGACAGCCAATCCACCTTGTCCATGCACTTCCTTGAAATAACCAAATTAGCAGTTTCTTCTACGTTTAATTTAGTAACGTCTATCTCACAGACGTTAACGAACGTATCCCAAGCTTCTGAAGCTACATAACCGATAGCTTCAGACATAGCGTTTTCAGCTGACTTAAGCTCGCTCCATCCTCTATTTATAAGTTCTTTATATAGGATTCTGGGGTCCTTACGTAGAAGAACCACCAGATCAGGATTTTCTATCACTGATGGATAAATAGTTTCTACTATAACGTTCCCTTTCTTTAGTTCGTCCCTCAATGCGTCAACAAGTCTATCCTCGTCTATTACATAACTTTTCCTAAGCTCGTCGTAGTCCGTATAGAGCTTCCTTTCAATCACAAATTGGGAAACAGATAATATACTTAAAGATAACTTCTCACTCAGTACTTTAGCCAAAGTAGACTTTCCAGTCCCTGGCGTGCCCGTAATGACCAGTAACATTTGGAGAAATATACACTTGAAACTGAAAAGGTGATTGGTAAAAAGTATCATTTATCATGTCATTATATTTCCTAAAAATAGTATAATACTGTGTGTATATATATTATCATCTATTTTCATCTAATAGTAAGTAAAGCCTCTACTAAGAAGAGAGCAGCGGAAGTACCTATAATACTCAGTTTGGTCTTAAGGGAACCGTCGCCTTTCATTATCTCGTAAATTCCATATGGGAACATGAGTAAACCTATGACTAGAAGAATTTCCTCAAGGAGTAGCATAACCTAATATTTGCCCGATTTGCTTTTAAGAGATATACCTCCCGCTATGGTAATTCCGCTTAGAATTCCGCCTATATGCGCTGCCACATCTACGTTGGACAAGAATACGTCACTGAGAAGAAAAACCACGAGCAAGTAGAGTAGACCGTAAATACCTAGCTCCCGTTCTTTTACGAAGTCGTAGAAAACGTAGAATGATAGGATAGCAAAGATTCCCCCTGACGCACCTGCAGACAAGGTTATGAGAGGGTAAAAGAAAAGGGAAAATACATTCCCTATTATCCCTCCTGCTAGGAAAACTAATAATTCAAGCCTTCCTGCCTTGTTTCTGAAGAGAAGGTAAATTACATACATTGATATTGAATTAAAAGCAAAATCAGCAAAACTATTTGTAACAAAAATGGACGTGATTACTTCATAAAAGAAACCGTGAAAGACTAAATAATTGAATTGCTCACTATAAAGCAAATAGTATGGGTTTATTAAATATTCTATCTCACCTAATATAAATCCTATAACTATTAATGATATTATTAAAAAAGAATAATTCAACTTCCCCATTTAATCACACTATTATATGGTAAAAAGGCACAATAAAAGTCAGCACTAGTGAAGGTATGAGTAATGCTAGCCATACCTTGAAGTTCCACCTTATAACCTTTAGACCGTCTAAGACCCAAAATGGGATAAGGTTAAAGAATGCTACATAGGCGTTAAAGTTTGCAAGCTCAAGGAAAAAGTAGCCTAAGATTATTTGAGGTACTGGCGATGTAATTAAAGGTGGTACTAGGTAATACATTACCTCCGAAATTACGGCGATTACCAGATTTGTGGCTGGACCTGCGGCTGCGGTTTTCCCCTGAATTGCGTTATCAAAATTGCCTCCAAATATACAGTTAATTCCAGTATAACCAGAGAAAAATACTAAAAATCCGAGAAAATGGTTCAAGAGATTTATTATGAGAGTTGCCAGAAAACCCCTAAAGCTGAGTATAAAACGGGATCTACACCCAAACCTTCTAGCCATTTGTCTATGAGCCAACTCATGAGGAATTACAGCAAGAACAGCTACAGCTATAGATATAAGTGCCAGAATACCTGCAAATAAAAGTCCATAATAAGGTATGGAAAAAAGGAAATTCACTATAAACGCAACAGCTAAAGATAAGGAAGCTAAGAACAAGGCTAATAATTCGTTAATATTAGCATAATGATATTCCATTTCCTTTAATTTTACCATTAGATTATCAAAGAAGCTCAACTATAGTCGCCTTCTATTAGGCTCTTCATTTTATTTGGTATTAATTCGTTACTTATATAATCAACCTTTGGCGTGTCCACTTCCCAGATCAAGGACTTAGCCTCAGTTTTAGAGAACATGAAACTTGATCCGTTCATTCTAACTATACCTTCTATTACATTATTATACACCTTTTTGAATGCGTTGAATGTATCAAAGACAACAAACATATAAGGAAAAGTCATCACGATACTACTGCAGTCATACTTGACATTGTTTGAAAGAATAGTCTTCGCTAGTTCACCGAAGAATTCAGGGTAGACGAAACGTAACTCCCCCACACTGCCTAGTCCAGTCACAGTCATTATCACATGGGTTGATTTAACTGCATCAGTAATCCACAGATCAATCACCTTAGTTACGTTACATTTGTTTTGATTTTCCTTCATAGAAACTAAGTAGCTAGAAGATATTCTGGATCCGCTCTCGTTAAAGTCAGCTATTACTTCGCTCAACATAGACGGAGAAATTCCACTACCTTCGCATTGCTCAACTAATTCCCTAGATAATGTCACCAATCGCCCATCTTTGGTAAGGAATCGCCTCCCATAAGGCTGCAGGATATCCAAGGAGGCTTCAAATCTCATAAAAGAAAGTTGTTTAATCAAAAATTTAAAAACTTTTTGGAGGCAGGAGCTCAAATATTATTTAATATTCTGTCAAAAAACTTGAGTTAGACCGCTATATATTATAAATAATGCAAAGACAAATATAACAAGAAAGGAGGCTATTTTAATGTATTTGGAATATCTGTATCCTAGATAGTTAACTAATCTTGGAAATGTCAATATCCAAATCAAAATCCCTAGAAAGAAACCTGGAGCTATCAGAAGCGAGAATTGAGTCAACATGAAAATTCCCACTGTTAGCCACCAAAGTATTTGAAAGGGATTGGTTATACCAACGCTTAACCCTATGAAATAGTTTCCCTTCTTAGAGGTAGGAACCATTGTGGATTTTAGAACACCGTAAGATAAGTAAAGCATGTATCCTCCTCCAATTAAATATAAGGCAATTAGAACCGGCTTAGGAATTATACCTTTTATAAAAAAAGTAATTAAAAAGAAAATAAAATCCGCAGTCATAGCTCCCGCTCCCACGCTAGTGCCATGAAGAGGAGACTTAAGCGAAGAATTTGCTATTAAAGCGTTCATCGGACCTGGTGGAGCAGCTATGGAAAGGCCTAGAATCACGCCCACCGGTAAATAAAGAAGTCCATACATGTCTTCATGTCTTGTACTAATGGTTTGATTTTTATGTTTTGCTTTAGCCTAGCGTTTGGCGTTAACTGTGTTAACGTAGTAATAGGAAACCTTCAGAAATAAGCTAATATGATACTGAGTGTTAAAAACATTTGGGAAAAGTTTTAAAGCCGTATGAAACTACAATACTATTATGTCTGAAGGGGAGTTGAAAGAAAAAATAAAGAAGATGTACGATGAGGGCAAAAGCATTAGACAAATAGCATCAGAGCTAGGAATGACTTACTCTAAGGTAAGGAGGATGTTACTAGAACAAAACGTTAAGTTTAGGGGTAGGGTTGCCGAGGAAGTAGTAAAGGAGATATTAGAGAGAGGCAAAAAAGGTGAGAGTGCAAACAAGATAAGTAAGGAGATGAATATGAATTTCAATACTGTATTAAGAATACTTAGGAAATATAACTTGGTAAAGAGAAAGAGGAAGTTAACCCCAGATGAAACTCTGAAGATAAAGAACGACTTCCAAAAAGGAAAGTCGATATATCAAATAGCTAAAGAAATGAAAATTTCCACTAATTTGGTAGTATATTATCTAAAGAAATACAATGTATATAGGCCTTCTACTCGTGAAGTTTCTCCCACATAGATCTTGCTAACTTTCCATCATACTTGAACGTATTTACTAAATCCTTGGCTTCATCCCTCTTTCTTCTATGATCTTCTAGGAAGTCATTTAACTTGTCCACAAGTAGTTGCTTCAATTCCCCTGAAAGTATCTTACCTGACTTATAGTCTTCCCTTATTTCCTCTATTCTATTATCATCCTCTTCAAAGAAGTAATATAACCACTGAAATGGAACGTCTATTTCGGGGTTGCCTCCTAGTCTTCTATGCAACTCCACCGTCGGCTGACCGCCTGAAAAAGCATACTTCATTACTTTCCTTTTAACAGTGTCCTTATCGTCGGTAAGGTAAATTGCGCTCTCCGGCGAAGAAGAGCTCATCTTACCCTCCACGCCCGTAATAGGCGGCAAGAACTTGCTGTGTATTTGAGAAGCCTTAAAGAAGCCTAAGGATTCAGCTATATCCCTTTGTAATCTCCAATATGGATCTTGATCTATCCCCGCTGGAATGAGGCATCTCTTCCTTTCAAACATAGTAGGAACTATCTGAAGTGCTGGATAGAATATTATGCCTATATTGGATGATACGTCTAGGCCAAACGTCGCCTTTACCTCGGAGAAGGTCATCTTCTTAGCTATCTTTACTGCCAAAGGGTACATGTTCCTTATGTATTCCGTATCTTGAAATATGAAAGTTCTATTCGGATCAAATCCTACAGCAATTATATCCAGAATATTTTCGTAAGCCCATTTCCTAGTATCATCAAGGGAATATTCAGGATTCCTCATGAACTTCTCATCGTCCGTTATTTCAATGTACAAGTTTACCTTGAACTTCTCCTGGAGCCACTTAGTGAAAATAAAAGGTATCAAGTGTCCTATATGCATGCCCAATGATGGGGGCCCTTCCAGTGTAAAGGAAGAATCCCTTTCCCTCCTCATAATCCTTTAACACAGACTCTAGATCTCTATGTGAAAAGAAAATCTTCCTTCTAAGCATAACATGAAGATCACCTGCATCTCTCCTTATTCTTTCCCTAAGTTCATCGGTGATAGGTTGAGTCCCAAATTGCACAATAAGCTTATCATAATCAACTTTCCCTTTCACTTCCCAAGGATTAACAGTAAAATCTTGCATAAAGAAAATGAAGAAATAAGAAGCTAAAAAGGTAAAGTAAAATATAGGAAAGAAGGGATCAGGCCTTTTGCCTTGCGGCAAGAGGTAGGCCTGAAGAGGGAAGGTCTGGGAACTGCTCCTTCATTTTCTGTTCCGCTACAGCTGTAGCTTCCTCTAGAATCTTCCTCGCCTCTGGAGATTCTGCGGCACCGTATGAGGAACCACCCATGAACTCTCCAGATTCCATTACAACCTCCTGTAGCCCGTCTCCTAACTCTGACAGTTCTAAAGATATCTCAGGCATTACACCCTTAAGGGATGTTCTCAACTGATTAACCACACCTACTACTGGCATTAGGTTAACGAATACATCGCCTATCTCACTCACAGTTTCCATTCTTAATTTGACCTGCTCTAGAGCTATCTGCGTCACAAGTAACTGCTTAGTTGCCTTCCTTATCTCAGCAACTTCGTTAGCATACATTGCTGCTCTAGCAGTGTCCTTACTCATCTGAGCCTCAATTACCCTTTCAAATAAAGCTCTGTCTCTTTCCTGCATTCTAGATATGTGAGCATCTAATCTACTTATCATTGCACTGAGTTTATACTGAGAGTGAATGAGGGCATACTTCAATGGCTCCTTAAGCTTATAATTTTTACCTGAGAAGCTTGAATCTGTATCTCCCCATATCTTTTGGAAATCCTTTCCAAACATCTTATATTATATGTTCTACAGTTAGTTTTTTAAAGCAAGAGGGATAGTCGCAGGTATTTTCTTATGAGAAATTACCTAGTCATGTTTTAATAGTAGATTAATGTAAAAGTAATATTATGAGTTCCCCTTTCGAGATAAATGATGATCCAGAAGTTGACATTTTGAGAAGAGGGAATAACGTCGAGATTTTTCTTGATTTACGTTTCAGAGATCTAAAGTTAGAGGAGTTAGATGTACGTTGTGATTCTAGCTCAATCTACGTTTATGATAGATTATCTAACAATGTAGTAAAGATTATTACTTTACCTTTTAAGATGTCCAAAGATATAGAAAAGAATATAAAAAATGGAATAATAATTGTAATAGGTAGATTATTATAAAATAATTTCACTTGTTTAAAAAATTTTTAAAAGTACATAATTTACGGTATATTTATGATGATCTCGGATCGACGGATCGATGACGAGGGTCTTGAGTGCTGATCACTAAGCTAATTGATAGAAAAATCTCTTCCCTTCATGAACAAGTTACAAACCGAGTAGAACAACAGATAAATAGGAAAAATTTAAAAAAGAAAATTATGCATCCTGCTTTTTGGAATGTATAAAGTGTATGTTAAGCTTTTTCACTAAGTTTGCTGGAGAAGATACCAATTGACGCATATCTATCTTATCGGGTGCTTTGAAAGACATTGCGACAGTGTTTATTACTTGAGGTAGTTCCTGTCCTTCCAATTCCACTGGCTTCCCTTTTACTAAGGTCAGTACAAGGTTAATTAACCATCCTATTGTTGCCACATCAGCTATCACTGCACCTACTGTGGATAGTACTTCTCCAAAGATATAGACTGGTATTAATGGGAATATTAGCTCTTTCCTTACCAGACCTCCAATTCCAACCATACTGAATCCAACTATTATCATCACTGTTCCTAGCATATAACCTGCGTAGTGTATCCACGCTGTCTTGTTAGAGTACCACATTCTACCAGTCATCATAGGTATCATGTAATATAGAACTGCAAAACCTGCTGGAACTATAGCCCAATATATCATTTGATGGAAGTGACTTACAATAAACTCTGTCTCATGTTCTACTGCATCGTCTGCTAATATTGAATTAAATATTCCAAGTACACCTCCAGCTATAGACCCGGCCCACGCTGTTGCTGTCCATAGAGCTATTATGTTAAGTTTTATTGTAGAACCTTTAACTGTAGCCCATAAGTTGAAGAACGTCATCATGGTTGGTATGACTACTCCTAGAGTAATGGCTTCTACAACCAGCTTTAATGCTAAAGGTAGATCTGCCATATATATGTGATGTATTCCTATCCCTCCAGCAGAGAATACTAGATATAGTAAGGCAGATAATCTTCCTGCCCTCTCACTGTATAATGGTTTCCCTGATAGAGTAGGTATTAGTAAATATAAAGATGCAACTGCAGGGAACCATGTTATGTAAACTATTGCGTGCCACAGATCTCCGAATGCTACTTGATTTGCTATTACATCCATCCCAGTTATCCCGTAGAAAGTGGTTAAGTCCCATACGTTAGCTACAACTTCTCCAGCATATCCTATCTGTATTAGGAGCATTATCATTAAACCATATGTTAAGAATACTGGAAGTTTTTCCTTCATTGTTTTTGTGGCTTGATAGAAATGATAAATTAGATAACCGCTAGTCATGTAGGTTCCAATGTCCATCAGCATCCAGGCCCAATACCAGGTTGAACTTGCAACATACAAAGAATAACCTGGAAGCCCTAGAGGAGCTAGATAGTACCAACCCGTAGCTCCGAAGTAGTTATCAAAACCAGGTTGATTGGTCAATATTATCGGTCCCTCGAAGAGCATGAAAGATATGTTGAATAGTATGAAGCCTATGTTAAAGAACCACTTTGCTCTAGGCTCTACTTTCAGCATCTTGAAGGTGAAGTAGAAGAATACTGCAAATATTAGTTGTTGGGCGAATCCAAACAAGTCACGTATTCCGTGTAGCGTTATACTTCCTTCGTACTCCTGAGGGCTCAGGGGAAGATACTGGAATAGAGCCCATGAAGCTTCCTCTATTCTCACCATTAGAGCGTCAATTATTCCTAGAATTCCCCAAATTAGAGATAGCACTATCATAGCCATTGTTACACGAGTTACCCAGTCTTTGTCGAGCAGGAATATCGATGATACCAGTTTAACTAGAGGATTACTTTTTTCCATGAGTGAGTAATTTTACCGTCATAAAGTTAAGGTTATGTTAGAAAACGATTAACCAGTTTATATAAGAAAAACTTAAATAGTATAAGATTTAAGTTACAATTTTTAACCAAGTTTGTTTTGTTTCTCCAGTTTCTTTATTTTTTCTTTTAACCAATGCCTTACGTCATAGAACAGAATGTTATCGTATGGACATGCCTCTACGCAGTCACCTACCCCTATACATTTGAAGGATTTAAATTCACCCTTCTTTATGAAGGAAGACCTCATGTCGGTAAGACCAGTTGGACATGCATTTGCACAATCTACAGTTTTACAGTTTAAGCAAGTCTTAGGATCTTTCACTTTAAGTCTCCAGAACCCTAATGACGATACTGCTTGGTTGAATGAGCCCCAGCTACACCAACCTTGTGTTGCACATGCATAAGTTCCCATGAAAGGAATGGATATGAATACAATGTACCAAAGGAAGTTAAAAAAGAAAGTGTAAAGGAAAACTGTAACATCGTTACCAAATATAGTAAATGATATAATATTAGCTGAGTTAAGGTAAGATATTATTGCAGATGTCAAATATATAGTCCACACACCAAGGATTATGAATTTAAACCAAGGCTTCAAGCGTGATGTAAGAGTCTTCCTTCCTAACTTTGACGTTCTGTTGAATGACTTTGTAGAATCGTAGAAAGTCCCCTGATACATTAGGGGGGCAGTACATGTAACGGAGCAAATCTGTCTGGAACCGAACATGAATGAAAGAATAGCTGATACCGCATACGTTCCTATTATTCCTGGTAGAAGAACTGATGCAGTAACTGGACCATTAGTGCCTAAACCCATGCTCCACATGTATGGTATATAACCTACGTTATTAGAAATGGGAGAGAAAGAAGGCAGATATAAGGTATAAATCGCGTATGCACTTATCATCAGTATAAATCTTACCTTGTTTTCCTTATTCTTGAGACCTTTTATTCTAAATACTGCAAGCAAGCCCATTTCGGTTCCCATCATCACGAGGAACCAAACGGAACCAGTGACTGTTCCAAATATAGAAAAGAAATCGAAAATAGCTCCAAGACCTAGGTAAGAGTAAGGTGAAATAAAACCTAAGGAAAGGGAAGACAGAAATCCGGCTATGCTGGGGGATAATAATCCCTCTTCGAAATCTAGAACTGCGCCCATAAACCACTCCATTACGAACGTTAACACAATAATTGAGAAAGCCAGTTTTTGGTCCTTCAAGTAACTTCCCTTGAATGAGGATGGACCTTGGATACTTCTATAGATGAACCAGAACATACCCGCAAGCATTGCAAAATCGTAAAGATACCAAGAACCGACCAGAAAATAGGTGAACTCTCCAGCCATCATTAATGTATAAACTAACATTAACTCTATTGCGGTAAAGGTTGACTGAGACGCTCTCATTCTTTCCTTATATAAGACTTCGTAAATTGCCACCGTAGAAACTATCATGAAAGATGCCGATAACCAAATTGCGGTAAACACAAATGAATGAAGATCTAGGGCTACAGGAGAAACTGCCATTACTGGTAAAGTGAAGGCTAAGAAAGTTCTCAGACCTCGATCTAGTTTCTTAAAACCGTAAATTAGGGCGAAACTCATTTCAGCGATCATAGTAGCCTGATACCAATAGTTTTGAACTCCAAGCAATAAGTTCCCTACGTTGTTATAGAGAGCCGAGTAGAAGGCTTCTCCCATAGAAGCTTCGCTAAAAACCATTATAATGGAGAAAGCTGCAATTACGAACCATTTCTCTCTAAGTCTGGGCTTAGAGTTCTTCGTGACTAAATAAACCACAGGCAATAGTCCTATAATCATGTAACCGCTACTTGAAGCTAAAACCATTGCCAGATTGTAGATTGAAGGAGACGCAAAGTAAAAGGAGAGTGGAATGAACATGAATATCATGCTTCCAGCCAAGTAAAGTGTTATTATCAAAGGTATTCCATCAGCACCACGTTTAACTAAGTAAATGAGATAAATTGAAAAGACTGCCATCAAAGATGCAATAGCCCAAAGTTCATAATAGTTAACGTTAATCATTAATGATAAATCTAGCTCATGCTAGATATAAAACTTTATGAGACTTTGTAAACTAAAAAAGATAAAAATTTTTAATTAAACATAAAAAACTTCAAGCCAAAAGTGACGTAGTGTGCGAATTAAGAAAAGAAGAATAAAAAACATGCATATAACTTGCGTTTAACTTTGGGAAAAATAAATTATCCGACAATCCACATGACTATGAGATGGATATTCAAAGAGATCTAAGCAAGTTGGGTTTGATGCTCGGAGATCCAGAGAAGTACGCAGAGGACATGGGGTACTTCAAGGGAAAGCCAGAAGCGGTTGTAATAGCTAGAGGCGTTGAAGACGTAAGGAAAACTCTCGAAATAGCCAGGGAAAAGGCAATAAAAGTAACACCTTGGGGTAAAGGAACAAGCGTCACTGGAGCTGCGATAACTAATGGTGGTATATTAATAGATCTATCAAACATGAATAAGATACTCGAATTCAGCGACGAGGACTGGACCATACACGTTGAAGCAGGAGTCGTCTTAGATGACATAAATAAATTCCTAAAACCTAGAGGTTTCTTCTTCCCTCCTGATCCTGCAAGCAGTTTCATGTGTTCAGTAGGCGGTGCAACATCTGAAGGGTCAGGGGGAATGCATTGTGTTAAGTACGGAACTATGAAGGACTGGGTCTTAGCAGTTAAGGTAGTTCTGCCAAACGGAGAGGTAGTCAAAATAGGAGAACCGCTACAAAAAAACAGAGTTGGTTACGATCTAGTACATCTAATGGTGGGAAGCGAAGGTACATTAGGAATAATAACAGAGGTTTGGCTTAAAGTAATTCCAATACCAGACTACAAGGTATTAAGGGTTCTTGCTTTCTTCAATAAGGAAGATGACATAAGTAGAACAATCATAAATCTCAGAAAGAACAGAATTCAACCAGAAATTGCTGAATATATGGATTCCAAGGTCTTGGAGGCGTTAAAGAAATCCTTTAACATAGAAACTGAAGGAGTAGGGGCTCTTCTAATAGATATACCAGAATTCAGCCTTGAGAAGTTAAAAGAATCGCTTCACAACTCTATATTAGTAAAGATAGCGGAAAACGAAGACGAGAAGGAGGAACTTTACAAGGCTAGATCTTTCGCCTATTTGGCTATTAAAGCGACCTCAAAGTATTCTATGTCTGAAGACATAGTGGTCCCCGTAAGCAAGCTGCCAAAGGTTTTCAAAAAAATAAGGGAACTAGAAGGAAAATATCAAATAAGCTCACCTATACTGGGACACATAGGAGACGGAAACCTTCACCCAGTAATAACCTATGACGATGATAGCAAGGATAGAGCCATGGAATTCTTCAAGGAACTGTGTGAGTACGTTATAGATGAGGGTGGATCGGTAACTGGTGAACATGGTGTTGGAATACAAAAAAGAGAATTAGCTATAGAACAGATCAAAAAGCATAACGGTGATGAAGTCTTAAGGTTAATGAAGAAAATAAAGGATGTCTTCGACGATAAGGGCATCATGAATCCAACAAAGCAGGTAGTATGAATGGGATATATCTGTAAGGCATCGAAAGTCCTCATTATATTAGGCTTAATTTCACTTGTTATTGCAGCCCTATCTTCATCAAATGAGTTAGGAAATTACGCATATTTTTTCCTACTTGGAGGAACTTTAATGTCAATTATATCCATGAAATACGATTTTCAAGGTAAACTAAGAAAGGGAAGCAAAGAAACCACGAAAAAGAAAAGTAGTAGTTATAAAAAAAGAAGGAAAACTAGGAGGAACGCTTAATCGGAGGGAAACCTTTACTCTCTCCAAAGGATTCAAGGGATCTTATTTGATCTTTATGAAAACCTAAGAATATTCCTTTTCCCTTTCCTCCAACGTAAAGGTTGCCGTCCATCTTTATGATTTTACCTAAAGTTTCGCTCTCTATAACTACAACGTGACCTTTGACTGAAATTTCTACCCTGCTCCCCCACTTTACAGATGGATAATCGCTATGCCTAGGCAATATAACCTTCTTTAAGGACTGATGCTCTACATCTACGTGTGTTACCCTTGCCCTGCTATATCCCTTTATGTGCACGTAAACTTTTGCGTCAGGCAGAAGGGATCCATCCAAGTAAACTTTCGCGTCGTCTATGGGAATTTTGCCGACTCCAACCATATATAACTCTCCTCTCTATATCAACAACATATGGAATCAGAGTTTTTTAATTCAATCGCAGAAAAGTGGCAAACCTTCTGGGAAGAAAACAAGGTATTCCAAATAGATGCAGGAAACGATAGATCTAAGAAGAAGTTCATAACTGTCCCTTTTCCTTATACAAACAGCCCAATGCATATAGGACACGGAAGGACTTACATCTCAGCTGATGTATACGCTAGATATTTGAGAATGAAGGGTTTCAACGTACTATTCCCCTTTGCCTTTCAGTTCACTGGAACTCCAATCCTAGCTGTTGCAGATGCTATTAAAAGAGGGGATATAGAGATGATAGAGTCTTTCTCTAGCCTGTATAATATTCCCAAGGAAAAAATAAAGGAAATGGAAGATCCGTACAGATTAGCGGAATACTTCAAAAATGAAATGGAGAAAACTGCGAAGAGGTTAGGCTTAAGCATTGACTGGAGGAGATCCTTCACGACAACCCAGGAAGAGTTCCAAGATTTCGTTCAATGGCAATTTAGAAAATTAAAGAAAGAAGGTTACCTAGTATCAGGTTCTGACGTAGTGGGATTCTGTCCATCTGATAACTTCCCTGTAGGCATGCATGACACTAAGGGAGATGTGGAACCAGAAATAGAAGACTTAGATATAATATTTTTTGAGGGAGATAATTTCATGTTTCCGGTTGCCACTTCAAGACCTGAGACATTATTCGGTTCAGTAGCAATAGCCATTGGAAAAGACAGTTATATGATAGTGGAAGAGGAAGGTAAATCTACAAAAAGATATGTTATATCTAAAAATGCTTTCTATAAAATATCATTTCAGAAAAAATTGAAGAAAATAAGGGAAATTTCTCCAGAAGAGTTAGAAAGCATGAATGCTAGAAACCCCATCACCGGCAAGGAAATCAGGATAATTAAGGGAAAATTCGTTGATCCTTCCTTTGGAACTGGTTTAGTGATGCTTGTTCCAGCCCACGATCCATTTCATCTGATAATGGCTAGAGACGCAGGAATACAAGAGGTAATTCCAATTATATCTACCCCCGATTTGCCGGAAATACCTTCCATAGGGATAGACACAGAAGATCCTGCTGAACTGAAGGACTACGCCGATTCCATATATAGAACTGAATTCTACAAGGGAGTCGTAAGGGACGACGTAACCCAGATGGTTCCCGAATTCATGAGACAGAAGGTAAAGGATTACGTTGCAGGGAGAAAGGTCATGGATGCTAGACGAAACATTATTGAACTGCTTAGAACCGTGGATAGGTATGATGAATTATACGAAATAATCAACGGTCCCATATACTGTAGGTGCGGAGCCGAAATAGTAGTCAAGAGAATAGAGAACCAATGGTTTCTAATCTACGATGATCCGAAATGGAAAAACGACACTCTGAGGGCTTTAAATCACATAAATTTCATACCTCCTGAAATAAGGAAGGACTTCGAAAGGGCTATTTTTAACATGAGAAGAAGGGCAGTAGGCAGATCTAGAGGAATAGGAGTTAAACTTCCATGGGATGAAAGTCAAATTATAGACAGTCTCAGCGATTCTACAATATATACTGCATTTTATACAATTTCTCACTTAATTAGAGGAAAGAAAATCAGCGACGAGATTCTAGATTACGTTATGCTAGGTAAGGGGAATCCGTTGGAGTTAGCCAAGGAATCTCAGATTTCTATAGAAGAGATAAAGAGAATGAGGGAGGAGTTCGAATATTGGTATCCTGTTGATTCAAGACATAGTGGAAGAGACCTAGTGCAGAATCACCTTCCCTTCTACATTTACAATCACTTGGCAATCTTTGGAGAAGAAATGCTTCCTAGACAGATCGTTCTAAACGGCTTCATAAGGGTTGGAGGGAAGAAGATGAGCAAAAGCCTGCGAAATATATATCCACTTGAGAAAGCAATAAGCGAGTTCGGTGTTGACCCAGTGAGGGTAGCTTTAACGACTTCATCACAAATAATTCAAGATACAGACTTTGAACCTAAGGTGGTAGAAAGCGTATCTGAGCAGTTGAAAAAGATCTTTGGACTTGTATCTAAAATGGTAGAGCTTCATGGCGAAGCTGAGATAAGGAGTACAGCAGATAAATGGCTCTCGACGCTAATAAGAAGAAGGATCTCTGAAATAGATAATTATTATGCCAAGATGATGTTTAAGGATGCATTTAATCTCGTAATTTACACAATTTATGAGGACATAAAGGACTATACCGAAATGGGAGATCAACTTAATCCCACTTTGCTTAAGAAGGTAGCCTCAGCGTGGATAAGGATGATGTCGCCTGTGGTACCTCACCTCGCTGAGGAGTTATGGTCTAAAGGTTTCCAAGGTCTAGTTTCAACTCAGCCATTTCCTACTGAAGATGAATTTAATGAATATGAAGAAACAGAATTCCAAGTTGAATATCTTAAAAACCTGATAGAAAGCATAAGGGAAGTAGAGAACGTAATTTCGAAGGAACCAGAGAAAATAATATTATATGTAGATAGCGACAAAGAAAGAAAAGAGATCGTGAGAAGATCTCTAGAATTCCTTAACCAGGGCAAGGGAGTAAGAGACTTCGTAATGGAAGTGAAAGGAGATGAGACTGATCTGGAAAATATATATAGAAGAATGGAGCAATACGACAGAAAGTTCCGCATTCTTCTTTTAAAATACCTAGATACAGATGAAATGAAAATATTAGCAGATAATGTAAACTTCCTAATTAGAAAACTTAATGTTACTGAGATTTCTATATTTGACTCTAGAGATCCAATGTCTCCAGACGTTAAGGGAAAGAAGAATACTGCGGTTCCGTTTTCCCCATCCGTCGTTATTATATAAGATTAATGAGGAGAAGGAAGAAAAGTATTTTTAATTAAATTAATATAAATTTGTGATATATCTTTTTAAAATTCCCTTTATACCTTTTTAGCTTAAACCATGGAAAAACGACGATAATCACTACGAAATGTATAACATGATATTATCATTTTAGTACTTTTAGTTTTTATTGTTTACAATTCTGATGATAGTAGACAATGGTACTCCACAGTTAACGCAGAATTTTGCACTAGGTTTATTATGAAACCCGCACCTCTCACATTTTATATGCTTCAACGGTGCACCACAGTTATTACAATAGTTTGATCCTTCTGTATTATGTGTTCCACAGTTAGAGCAAATCATATATACATTTTGTATCACATCGTGGCTTTAAAAATAATTTCCTATAGCTTATTTGCCTCTTCTCAATCACTATCTTATGAGACATTTCATAATAGATTGTGATACCGCTGAAGATGACGTAGCAAGCATCTTCATGCTTTCTAAATATGGAATGAAATTGGATGCAGTAACCATAGTTGAGGGAAACGTTTCCTTTCAACAACAGATTACTAACGCACTATGGGCATTGGAACAAGTTGGATATAAAGACGTGCCAGTTTTCCCTGGAAGCAAAAGGCCTATAGTGAAGAATTTCTCTACGGTAGAAGAAGTACATGGTAAGAGTGGACTAGGTGAGATAACTCCGTCAAGTAAAAGAAAACCAGAAAACAAACATGCAGTACAAGCTATAATCGAGCTATCTCATCAATTTAAAGGAGAATTAGAGATACTTGCTATTTCTCCTCTAACAAACTTAGCCTTAGCTTACTTACTAGACAACACCCTCCCAGAAAGAATAAAGAAGGTATGGATAATGGGTGGTACGGCATTTTCCCACGGTAACATAACTCCAGTGGCTGAGTATAATTTCTGGGTAGATCCAGACGCTGCAAGAATAGTCTTCAATGCTGGTTTTAACACTACAATGGTTCCGTGGGACGTAGTGATCAAATACACAATCGACGACAATGAATGGAATCAAATAAAAAATATGAGAACTCGTCTTTCCGAGCTCTACGTTAAGATGTTTTCACATTACAGGCAGTACGATAAAGAAGTTCAGAAGTTGGACGGTCATCCTCATCCTGACTTACTTACCACTGCAGCAGCAATTAATCCAGAAATTACAGAAATTACTAAAAAGGAATATGTAGTTATAGATAATTCCGATTCACTAACTAGAGGTATGACATTGATAGATCATTTCGACTCAGATAGACCTTGGTCTAACTCGCCTAATACAGAAATAGTTTACAGCATAAAAAAAGAAATTTTACTTGATATGATTAAGAAAATGTTATCAGAGTGATTTAAACGGTTTTCAGTGGAACTATTCTTACTGTACCTTCTTTTTCGTCGAATATTACTTTAACTAAGTCTCCTTCCTTAACCTGAAACTTCTGCCTTATTTTTGCTGGTATAGTGACTTGATAATTTCTTGATACTTTCACTACTTCTTCAGCTGACATTTTTATCAGGAAATAATATAGAGATGTAGTTTATATATTTTTCATTAAAAAGGCATTTCAATAAGAGAAAATGATGTTATCTATTTCAATATTAACCTTACGTCTACTGCAAACGCACCCTTTTCATTCACTATTAGAGGATTTATGTCCATTTCCTTTATGTTTAGGTCTAACATCATTCTTGACACAGAAGTAATAGTTCGTATTACACTTCCTGAATCATACCCTCTCTTCCTTGCATTAAGCATATCGTAAACTTTACTTTCCTTTAGAATGTCTAGAGCTTCATCTTCATCTACTGGACATATACCATAACTGACGTTCTTTAACACCTCCACATATATTCCTCCGCTTCCAACTACCACAGTGTGACCAAAAACTGGATCCTTAATTCCTCCAACGAAAACCTCCATACCGTTAAGCTGTTCCTGTAACATGACTCTTTTGGTAATCTTGCTTAACGTCTGATAGATCTGTTTAACTTGTTCCTTCTCAACGTTCATATATACTCCTTTCATTTCAGTCTTATGGACAGGAGAATCTGCTGATATTTTCATGACCAATGGGTATCCAATCCTATCAGCTTCCTTTTCGGCCGAGTCCACGTCCTCAACTATGCTCCATTTAGGAGTCCTAATACCGTAAATTTCCATTAACTTCATGGATTCGTAGTCCTTGAGAAATTCCTTGTCCTTTACTAACTCCAACGCTGATTCCATGGGCTGCGATATCCTTATCTTCTTCCTAGGTGGAACTCTCGACGTTAAATAACGAATAGATTTTACTGCGTCTTCTGGAAAATTGAAACATGGAATATCAGCTGACTCCATGATCCTTGAAGAGAATTCCTCATCGCCTCCCATGAAAACTCCAACTATTCCTTTTCCCTTAAATGGAAGAACTGCCTTTGCGACCTCTACTGTGCTTAGGAAAGGAAGCGATTCCGCTATTACTACCTTAGTACAGTCTAAATCACTGACCAACTTCAGTGCCTCAGTGTATCTATCCTTTCCAGCGTCTCCTGTCAGATCTAGCGGATTCCTTACTGAACTAGTTGGAGGAAGTATCTTCTTAAGTTCCTCCTCAATCCTAGATGGTAAAGTTATCATAGTCATGTTGTTCCTCTCTATGGCGTCTGAGGTTAGGACTCCATGACCTCCAGAGTTAGTCACGACTAGAATTTCAGGTTTTAATGGCTCCGACGATTCCACCAGCTTCGTTAGGTTCAAGAAATCTCGAAAGTCCTCTATTAATATTCCTCCAGTGGTCTTTACTGCAGCCTTGAACACGTCAAATGATCCTGCTAGACTTCCGGTATGAGACATTGCAGCCTTAGCTCCCTTACTAGTTATTCCACCTTTAATGAAAACAACGGGCTTCTTCTTAGTCGACTCAGGCATAACTTCAAGGAATTTTTCGCCATCCGAGATTCCCTCTACGTAAGCGAAAATAGCTTTCGTCTCTGGATCCTCCGATAGATACTGAATCACCTCGTACTCCTTTACATCAGCTTGGTTCCCCATTGTAACTAAATAGCTTATTCCGGTTCTACTTTTGTGAGCCCAGTCTAACATGTATGCGCCTATTCCGCCGCTCTGTACTACCAGAGCTATGTTTCCTCTTCTCATATCTGCGAATGCAAAAGTACCGTTGTATTCGGGAGAAACTAACCCCATAGTATTAGGTCCAAGAAATCTTATTGAATATTTTAATGCTGTATGAATTAATTCTTCCTCCAGTTTTACTCCTTCTCCTCCTACCTCCCTAAAACCCGCTGTGATAACTATCGAAGCTTTTACCCCCTTTTCCCCTAGCTCCTCCATGACCTCTACAGCGGCTTCTCTAGGAACTGAAATGATTCCTAAATCAACGTCGTCCTTTATGTCCTTCACTGACTTGTATGCTGTAAGTCCCTCAACGGATTCTGCCTTGTTATTTACAGGGTAAATCTTTCCTCTAAAAGATGATAACAAGTTTCTTGTTATTACGTTTCCTACCTTTTCCCTATTTCTAGAAGCTCCTATAACGGCTATGCTCTTAGGTTTAAACAACGGATCTAGATCTTCCATATATTTTACAAGTAGTCGAATGATTTAAACGTTCTCAGTTACTTCCTTTTGATAGTCTTTTTTCCACTTTTTATTCTACTTGTCTAGAATCAAACTTTACCTTCCCTAGTTGTGTTGATATATTTCTCATAAAACTCTACTGATTTCTTTAGATTATTCAAAGCATCCTCCCTTTCTGATAACTCCCTATAACCCCTAGCCAGGAACAGCCAGTTCTGAACCTTCTCTGCAATTCTAAGTGACTCCTTAAGTAAGGGGATCATCTTGGTTCTTTTATAAAGGTCAAACAATATCTCCATTTTCTCAATGTCGTCTGGGAGCTTCTCCACTAGATTTAGGGCGTCGGGTAACTTATCTTGCTCCATGAGAGAAAGGGCATAAAGGGCTCTAGCTTGACCATTCATATCATTAACTCGTCTAAACAAAGAAAGGGCTTCATTCAACGATTTTTCATCACCCTTAACTAAAAGGGCTTCTGCGATCAATCTCTCGTCTCCGTTCTCTCTGGCTAATTTAAGTGCTTTTTCAGTGAACTCATTCCCCTTAGCTTTAGCTAAAATTATGTAAGATAGCACTAACTCTTCAACTGGCTGTTCTAAAGACTCTAAAAGGGGTACTGCTTCCTCAACGTAATTCACGTCTTTTCTTGCTAGGGAAATGCATGTCTTTCCGAAGAGTCTTATAAAAGAAGGTGACTTGTTATTCTTAATTAGAGACTTCATTATCATGTAAGCTTCCTCTTCCTTGCCACACGAGAGTAGAGAAAGAGCATAATTGAAGTCAAGCATGTATTCGTCCTCATTTTTGCAGACCTTCCTGGCGTTATTGAATACATCCATAGATTCCTGGCATTTGCCTAAATACATCTCGCATAATCCTATGTTATTTAGAACAACGCAGTCCTTCTTTTCAACTTGTTTATAAAAGGAAAGCGATTTTTCAACATATTCTACATTTCTGCTCCTCAAGTATTGCTGAAGATAATAATAGCCTAACTCTCTCAAAGCCACGTCCCTTTCTTTACCTTTCAGTCTTTGAAGCCTAGCCTCAAGTTCTTCAGCCCTCACAACTAAATTTACTCTGTCAATCAAGATAAGCGTTTCTTGGAGGGTGTTTCATCAAGAGTAATTAATCTTTTTTAATGAATTTCCTAACATGTTAAAATATGCCGAATACACAAGACATTCCTTAACTGAGCCACTTTTGACTGTTACTCTTTATAAGAAGGTAGAGGACGGCAAAATAGTTGGCGCATTTAGATTTCTATATTTCAAAAACCACATTATAATTCTCTATGAAGATGACTCATATAGCGGTGCAGACGTTATATCTATAGAGACTGCTTCCATAGGTAAGCTCGCAGAAAACATAAAGAAGTTCTACGATAAAGATACAGATGATCTGTCCATAATAGGGGAGAAAAGCATCTTAGACAAGGCTATAGAAGAGATATACGAAGACAACTAAAAACCTTTATTTATTAAAGAGAATAGTAACGAGGGTTATCATTATTAGTCTAAACAGGAAAAACTTAATGAAAGTTGGTAACATTTTAGTGTTCCTAATTAGTGCATTAATCTTGTTTCTAATTAATGGAGGCATTAATGGTATTCATGAATCATATAATCAAGGTTTATTGCAAGTAAGTCAAGAAACACCAAAATTTACTATCGTGGAAAACTATAATGGAGCGTATTTAGCTGTAAACAACACCCTCGCAGTACCCATAAAAGTAGCATTGTATGGCCACCAAGTCAAAATATCTCCAGATGAAAGTGCAACAATTCCCATTAATAACAGCGTCTTTAAGACACATGAAATAAGGATAACTTTAACCATAGAAAACTTAAGCATACTCTTTATAGAAAGGGTGTAATAGGCTTTGATATCAGGAGCTTTGTTTAGACTTATATCGTCGTTTTCTTACTTTATTGTAGCCGTTTCCCCTTTACCTTGGTGGTATACTTCCATTGGAGGAGCGATAAACGTATACGATTCGCCATTCTTTGTAAATGTGTACTACATGGAACAAAACCTTTCATGCACTCTAGTCTATCCGATAAATCTGTTACTCATCTCCCTAAGGTTAGCAGAAGTCTTTACGTCTGTTGTTTATTTGTTTTCTTCGGTTGAGGGAATTGTTAAAGGAAAAATCTCAGATACCCCGCTTTTCACTTTCTACGTTTCACTCTTTTATCTTCTTGATTTAATTCTCTTCTCAGTCATAGATTACTTTATGATAGGAAAGCTAATCGCTCCAGTTGGGGCGTTCAAGGAAAACGTAAGCCTTTCCAGAATACCTTTCCTCAATTTAAATGGGGATATCTCAGCCGAGATTACCAATTACCCATTACCAATGTTTTACGTGACCTTAGCGTCAGGATTATTTAGTTTGGTCACGGCTATTATATCAAATGATGAAAGAAAAATAACGAGGAGATGAGATTACCATTCATGCACTGATCAAAAAAGCGTGAAATGAGAAATCAATACATGTTTTAAAATATCGCAAAAATAAATATATTAGGGAAACAAGGCAAAAAGAAGATTGGTATATACCATTCTCCTTATTTAGAGATAAAATATTACTTGGTAATAAATGGGCTAGAAGAGTACCTTTCCGAACTTAAATCTCCAAAGTATTCCTGCAACACCGAAAACTATTGCAAAACCCAGAGCTATCGGCGCTATGGGTCTGTACATGGGGTTTTGATATAATACATAAACTACCCAAATAGTTAAAGCGAAGAAGGCTACTATAGGACCTAATAGAAGTAACCAAGTAGTTGCGCTGTACTTTTCCATAAGATACATGAACACGCTTGAGGTTAAAATATTATCCATAAGAAAAAAGTAATAAAATGTACCAATTCAGCCTTGAAGTACCCTTTGTATCTCCTGGTACATCTCCTTATCATTGTCTTGAATTTTTTTAAGTGACCATGGACGAAAGCCCTTCTCCTTCACGCCTCTAAGAACCGATCTAACCCAAGCATCATAAAGCTTACCGCTTCCATCCTTATAATAAAAATCTCGTATTACTTGAACTGCCTCGTCTTCATCCAGCTTCTTAACGTTCATAAGATACCTCGAAGCCACGAAAAGTATGAACCTCTTACGTGAATCTTTAAGACCCTTAGATAGAACTTTATCTATCCATGAATAGTCCCTTCCTCTTGGAGGAAATCTACCTATAAACGTGAAAAGAAGCTCTCCCTCTTGACTATAAACCTTGGAAATTTTGCCATCGTATTCCACATAACCCGCGTCGCTTCCGTCTGGATATTTTAGAGGTATCTTCAAGTTTAGGTCACACTTTTTATTTTCTTCATCTTTATTCTAATTGCGCAGAAAGAACAAATGTCCCTTCCCTTAGATGTTGGCATTCCACAGATTTTACACTTACTTACCTCCTCCTTCTTTAGGTATTTTTCCTCTAACGCAGGCCTTATCTTTCTTTCAAAGTTCTCGACCAAGTTTAGCATATAACCGGGTATCTTATCTTCCATCTCCTCAAGGTTCCTCCTTACTGCGTCTTGGGTTCTCCCACCCACTCTAAAAGTGTTAGGACAGGAGTCTATAATGAAAGGTATTCTCTTTATGAGAGCGTAGGTTAAGGTTTCCTTTTCGTAGGTTAAGAAAAGTGGTTTTATTTTCTTAACTAATCCGTTCTCTGCTGGCGCAACATTCCTTAACCTAGACAAGTTCTCAACGTCTCCTGTCAGGTATCCCATACTTATGAATTGAGCGTTATCATTTACATTATGACCTGTAGCTATGGTATCTATTCCTTCCTCTAACGCTATCCAATTCATAACATACCTCTTGGACAGACCGCATGTACTGCATACCGGTCTATGAATATTTTCTTTGGCTTCGTCTATGGTGAAACCATATTCCTTCGCTATGTTTACTATTCTATAGTTGACATTTAGCATTTCGAAATTCTTTACTGCAATCTCTGTACTTTTACTTGAATAGGACTTACCTTGGTCTATTCCCAAATCTATATTAATGCCGAAGATCTCTATGCCTTTCTTGTCGGCTATTTTCTTCATAACATGAAGCAGGGTTGTACTATCCTTCCCTCCTGACACTGCTATTCCTAACTTCCTTGTTCCTTCCAACATCTTGTACTTCTCCACCGTTCTTTCAATCCTCTGCTCCAACCATTCCACAAAATGAGATGCACATAAGATAATGTTTGAATAAGCTATCCTAATTGACGCTTCGTTATCGCATTTAGAACACTTCAAGGTAAATCAATCTTCTCCGGCTTCATAAAAAATATTACCCGCAGTAGGGAGTATTCGTGATGAAAATTCTGGCAGAAATACATCCAAAAAAGAAGCTGGAAAAATTAAGCCTACAGCTCGAGGATTTACTTTCGTCCTTTGACGGAATAGATATACCGGATTCCCCAATGGGATTTCCATCTCCACTCCCGATATCAGTGGCTATATTAGCCAGGAGAATAAGTGAACAAAAGGAAATTATAATTAATCAAAGATTGGCCGACGTGAACGAGCTTTACGTAAGGTCACTTTCCATTACCTCTAGAATTATGAACTTAAGGATAGCATTTACCAGAGGAGATCCTCCTAAATTTGGAAAGGAAATAGGATGCCTAAAATCCGAGGATGCAGTAAGGATATCTAAGGAACAAGGCGTGAGCGCTGGAATAATGCTAAGCTTCAACAAAGGATTAATTGAAATGGAGAGAAGGGCTAGATCCTTACCTGAAGCAGACTTTTATTTTCTATTAAGAGCAGATTCAAATAAGATATTACAGATAGATAAAGAAATATTAAAAAAATCCATTCCTTATATAATAGTAAGGACAGAAGGAAATTCCGAAATTATTAAGGAGATATCTCAGCCGTTTATAGATGAAAGTGATTTGGTTGATCATTTGGCCGTATATAAGAGGGCTGGAGTTATGGGAGTACTAATCTCTACCTTAGGCCATAATGGGTCTTTGTTTAAATTAGCTAAAAGAATATAGGGAAATATCCTTTACATATTTTTACAAAAAGTACATTATGATGTCATTTTTTAATCTCTATTCTTTTTGCACAAACATAATTGAACTAATTAATATACACCCCCAGCTGGATCGAACACAAATACTATTGACTCGTTTCTTCTAATATTTAGAAAAAATATATGATTATATATAAAAATAAAATGAAATATAAATGGCAAATCGTCTTGAATAAAGGAAAGGCTTTTCGTAGCTCTATCTCATAAAATTACCCCGGATTTACCAAGACGTATCCTTGGAGCTGCCCATAATACGCCTCCACCTCGAACTGTTGTACCTCAAACTTCTGAGTGGGAAAATATGGATACAATTTAACGATCTCCCATTGTCCTGGACCAAGATAACTTGCATTGGATTTCCACATTATTCCGTTTATAGACTTCCAGCCGTAGTAAGGTAATATTCTGAAAAGAGGTACAATTTTCCCCTGCGCGTAAGGGTTATTGGAGAAGCTAACGTTGAGAATCAAGCATTGAACATAACCTTTACTCTGGTCTACATGAAGTACTTGTACCTCAAATGAGCTTGCGTATTGTAGAAAAGGATAATGAAATGCTGCAGCAAGGAAAATTATTCCCACTGAAAGGAAAGCCAATGTCCTAAGCGGTACGTTGCTTTTTATATTCATTTTTTTGGTACTTCTTGATTTTAACGCAAAGAAAAGGAAAGGCCAATACATCAAATAATTCCATAGAGATCTATAGTTGAATAAAAAAATAAAGAAAGGAAATCCTACCCAACTTTCTTTAAATTTTTCATAATATTTTACAAAAAAATAAAATTCTCCTAAAAAAATTATAAACATCGAAACGCCAAAGAAAGGTTTAAAGAGGAAGAACAAGTTACCTACTGATATTTGTGAAATTCCATCACTAACTTGCAACAAGTTAGCAGTCTCCGGAGAAATAATATCCTTAAAGTAAGAAAGAGGAGACTTTACAATAAAATATATATTAAAAATTACAAATGTAAATGCAGAATAAAAAACGAATTTAACTACACTATACCCTTCTCGCCTCAGATAGTAAAGGTAAAAAGGTAGTAGAGCCAACGGAACCTGCTTTAAGGAAATGGCTACTCCGTAAAATAACCCCTTCCAGAAAATCTTCTCCGATTGCAGAGATAAGATAACGAAGAACACCCATATTATGTCCGGAATTCCACCATCGGGGAAAAGGGTATAATCTAGGTTAATCAGAGTAGGGAACAAAAAGTATGGGTAAATCTCCAAACTTTCCCCCTTCCTTAGGATTAAGTAAAGTGAAACAAAAGTAAGTAGATAGAAGAAGAAATTAACGTAGTTTGGATCGGAATGAATTATGTTAGATGGAACTTGAACAAGAAAGGACAGAGATGGATAACCTAACGTAGTCACTACTCCTCCAGTAGTAAACGGAGTTCCGAAACAAACTGGATTAAAGAATGGAAAGTGAGAATAAACTGAGGCAGTGTTCTCGGGTAAGTATGGATTAAGACCTTCAAGAAACACATGCGCTGAGTAATAATCTATCATTTCCTCATCTGTCCCAAGCCTCGCGAAGGCAGACATGAGAAAGGAGAAAAGAATTCCGTAAATCAAGGAAAACTCAGGCACCTTTTCATAAGTCCTAGAGATTGCATAGAGTACCGTTAAAAATAACGCCATTAAAGCTACAGCATAATTAGATAACGGAGATAAGTCGCCGTGAAAGAAAAATATTTCGGTTATTGAGACAAAAAATTCTATATCTATTAGAGCCCATGAATATCTAGCAGGAATTTTTATGAAAAGTAGAAATCCTGAAGTAATAATTAAAATTAAGTTAGTTACAACGACATAAGGATCAATATATGAGTTATTATATAAGAGCATGGACATTAAAAACGTAAGCATGGAAACATTTACGGCAGTAGCTTGCTGATAATCCACACCTTTCCCTCTCTTGCATATAGCTTAAAGATCTTATCTATAACATCGTCTTGTAAGATGACTATATATTCAATTAACTTATTGGAACAAGGCATAAACACCTCGCGTTAATTCTATTTCTAAAATTTAATTTGAAGTAAATATTATAAAATTATATTTCAAAAAATATTTTCATTTTATTCAAATAGCCAACCTATATATAAAAGCTCCTTTTATTACTATTATTATATAAGAAAATCCTTAAACCAACCCCTATTTTTAAGTTCCCCGAT
This sequence comes from Sulfuracidifex metallicus DSM 6482 = JCM 9184, assembly GCA_032834875.1. NCBI lineage: Archaea > Thermoproteati > Thermoproteota > Thermoprotei > Sulfolobales > Sulfolobaceae > Sulfuracidifex > Sulfuracidifex metallicus. The sequence goes on along the minus strand of CP135238.1, from coordinate 221,658 downwards.
TACAGATTTCCTTAATTCGACATAATGAGATATTTCCTTACAATGAATTGGGTCACTTTCACCTAAAATTTCAGTTGAGTACCAATACTCAACTGGGTCGTAGAATCTCACTTCGTCTTGGGTTACGCTCTCTACTATAGGACTTATTGACATTGGATTTGAATCTATATCCATTATATCCTTTACTAGGTGAGATGGTATTCTTTTCGATACGCCCATGTTCATTATGGAAGTCATAACCTTACTATAGAACGAAAGTGAATTCGATACCAGCAGTGAATTTAGCAGGATGTACTCGTTTAAAGTCATAACACCCTGCTCATGACTCTTGAGTAAATCCAATCCCCCAGTTCTAACTAAAGTCTGTCCGTCCCAGAAGAAGAAACCCACGCCTAAATTGACATCTTGAGAAACTGAAATCACCTTCCTTGATATAGTCCTCACGGATCCCTTATTTGATAACCTGAAGAACGTGTAGTCCTTTTCAACTCCCTTAGCTTTCCTTCCAATGAAAGTGAAGTCCTTATCTTCACCCTTGCCTTCACCTAAGAACATAGCTGAAAAGAAAGTTATCCTGTTGTTTTCTACTTGAACGTCTGCTATGGGGTTTCTCTCCCTGAATGTGTCCATTTTAGCTTGAGACAGGACGACGTAGATTGACTTTAGGTCCTTGATCTGGTATGGAATAGCATTCCCATCCTTAATCATGAAAGGAGACGCGTTAGGGAGATTGAACATTTCTCCTAACGTAGTTTCTAATACCATTGAGAAGAACGACGTTCCAAGTTTAAGTAAAGGGTATAGATGAACGTTATCCCTAATTCTGAGTGAGTCTAAAGGGTTAGCTATTGGAGCTTCCTTTCTTTCCCTTGGTTTTCGTATTACTCTTCTCTCCTCTCTTCTTTCTTCCCTCTTAGGATACATTGTCTCTAAGAACTTTGCAGCGTCTATTTCCTTGGCTATCTGAAGGTCTGAGAGATCGGAGGAAAGCCTTTCCTTTAGATCATCAATTACCTCATATATTACCTTGTGAAGATTAGTAGGAAGGAAATCCTTCCTAATCTTAGCTATATCCTCACCCTCTAAGATATAAATACTGAATGTGAACCGCCCATCCTTAATTAGGAACAGAACGTTGCCAGATACCTTGAGAGGTATTATAGAACCCTCATTAGCATGCTCTACTAAGTATGACAAAAGGGTAAAGGGGTCTTGAACCACTTCACTTATTTGGCTTAAGCGTATTTAATTGTATCCGATGTAGACGTATGGAATTAGATGATGCCACTAAGCTAATACAAGCTGGTAAGATCTTTTATGCAATAAATTTTCTAAAAGATTTCGTACTAAATAATGAAGATAAAATAAACACAAACGAAAAAGTCTGTGCTGAGATGGTAAAACTAATGAAGACTTTTCCTTCTCTGAATGAAAGCTGGGGAGTTTTTGTGGGCACAATAGACAAGGATGAAGCTATGAGAATTGTAGAGGTACTCAGACTTTGTCTAAAGTAAATAAAAGATAAATTTATCCAAATAATTATATTATTATAATATTTATGAGATTAATCAAAAATATTCAATCTATCAGGCTTGCGTTAGGTGACAACAAAAAATCGACTTTTTATATTAGATCGCAGAAAAGGCTATCTGGGTACAACTCCCCTTAGAGCCGCGGTAGTATAGACCGGTCAAGCATTGTGCGGCCTGCGCCGAGAGTATGCGGGCCTCTCGAGCCCGTGACCCGGGTTCAAATCCCGGCCGCGGCACTAATTTTTCCTTGAATTGAAAGGTTAGATGAGAAGTTATGGCCGAGGTCGGAAACCATCTAGGAAAAATCGGAAACCATCTTAAACATATACTGGAAACTAATATTATGCCAATACTGGATATAGATAAACTCACCAATGAGCAAAAAATCCGATTATTTGCATATGTAACTGAAGAAAAGGGAATAACTTATGAGCAGTTAGGAATTTCAAAAGCTACTGGTTGGAGGTATAAGAAAGGGCTTAGGGAAATACCTAAAGAAGTAATAGAGAAAGTACTGAGTTTTCTTGCACCAGATGAAATAGCCAGGGTAGTTTACGGTAAGAAGATAGAGAAAGCTGATATTAACGATTTGTTAAAAGTGATAAATACTACAGTAGAGGATCCTCAGTTCCGTTCTCTTCTTTTTATGATGCTAAACAGGTTCTTAGGAGAATATGTAAAACAGAACACTAACAGTTATGCAGTAACTGAAGAAGACCTAAAACTGTTTGAGAAAATTTTAGAACAGAAAAGCAAGGCAACAAAGGAGGAGAGACTAAGACATATAAAATATGCAATGAGGGATCTAAGTTTTTCACTTTCACCAGACTCTCTTAAGGAGTATATAGTAGAATTAGCAGCGGAGGAAGGGCCTAACGTGGCTAGGCATAGAGCTAACACACTGAAACTCTTTATTAAAGAAGTAGTAATGCCAAAAAACCCAATTTTAGGGCAAATGTTATACAATTCCTTTAAGGTGCCTAGAGTTGAGTATAAGTATTCTCCACCACCGCTTTCTTTAGAATTGTTAAAGAAGATCTTTAACTCAATAGACCACTTAGGTGCTAAAACATTCTTCCTAATTTTAGCCGAAACTGGACTACGGGTAGGAGAAGTGTACTCTCTAACCTTAGAGCAAGTAGATTTAGAAAATGGGATAATTAAGCTGATGAAAAGCAGTGCAACAAAGAGAGCTTATATTTCATTCCTTCATAAAGAAACGATTGAATGGATAAAGAAGAATTATTTACCCTTCAGAGAAGACTTCATTTCTAAGTATGAAAAAGCAGTGCAACAGATTGGAGGAGATGTAGAGAAGTGGAAACTAAAGTTCTTCCCATTCCAATTAGCCGATTTAAGGAGTGAAATAAAGGAAGGGATGAGGAGGGTAGGGAAAGAATTTAGGCTATATGATTTGAGGAGCTTCTTTGCATCTTACATGGCTAAAGCTGGAGTATCTCCCTTTATTATAAATGTATTGCAAGGGAGAATTGCTCCAGGGCAATTCAAGATTTTGCAGCAGCACTATTTCGTTATTTCGGACATAGAGCTGAAGAAGATATATGAGGAGAAAGCCCCCATCTTATTGTTTTCCAATCCCTCGGCAATCCATAAGAGTGTAGTCTCGCTTCTAACCTCATTAAATACTGATTCTGGAATGTAAATTAATTCGAAGAGCTTGAAGATTAAGTCACGCCTAGTATACTTAACCCAATCTATTAGAAACGACATATCCGTAATCGCTATCATATACTCGGGATCCTCGCCTTTATTCTCAATTCATTAAACTCCTCCATTGACATACCAGCTAATCTAGAAGCATTATACAAGTCTCCGGTTTCTATATAGTAATCGAGAGCTATTCTAAGCCTCACCGGCTGAGACTTTATAAAGTTCCAATCAGCATATTTCCTCCTCAACTCCCTAGCCTCCTCAAACCTCTCAATCCACTCTTCCAATTTTTCTTTGTCCATATAATAAAAGGATGCGTAGAAAATTATAAGCGTAAAAGTAAAGGGTTAAAACTCAATTAATAATATTGAGGTTCTCTCTAAGACGTGAGTTCGTAGTTAGTAGAAACGAAGGGTATCGTTCAACTATTTCATTAAAAGTTGTACACACATTATACGTCTCATTACAAGCCCTATGTACTCACTATGAGAAAAGTCTCGTACTAATCCAAAAAACTCAGAACGCTCAATAGACGTAAACACCAACACTTGTGTGTTTGACAGAAATTACTCACACTAGTTCTAGTGGGTCGTTCGTATCTATGGAGTAATCGGACGTGATGCCGTTACTTACCGAGAACTTCAGCTTGGAGAATATCCCCTTAGGTATCTCTTTTCTTTCTACTACTCCGCTAGCATCGATGACCTTGATCACATCTCCCTCTCTAACTATTAAGCACCTCCTTTTCCTGTTATAACCCTTTTCTGTGCTCGCATATACATTTACATCTGGCACTATCACATTATCAACAATCCTACCCTCGTTATCTACCCTAGCTAGGTAGTGATAGTTATTGAAAAGGATGTCGACTTTAACTCCATCACTTACCTCTTTGAATCTACTTACCCCTCCTTGAACGCGATAAAAAGCTCTGGTTATACTCACCGCATATTCGGGTTTAACCCTCTTCGTGCTTTTTACGGTTTCACCTACTTCATTAATCGTAAGTTCCTCCAAGAACTTATCGTCAAATTCCCTAACCACTTTTACCTCTCCGTTTAGCTTTACCACTTTTCCTCCGAAAAACTCCCTCACTCTTCTTTCATCCAATGGGTCAAAGATGGTCTCCTTCACCTTACCTTGTCTGTCTACAATTATTTCCGCCTTAGTCAGGCCTACCGTGAATCGCAACACATAGTATGAAACGACCCACGCTAACTTATAACTCTCCATCTTTACCTCTATGTCTGTAGCTTCCTGAGGTGCTTGCTTCTCAGCCTCCTTCGTTAGTTTATCCCTCACATTATGATAGAACTCAGAATCTGTCTCATATTCAACTTCACAACTGATGCTCTTAACTAGCGTTGGCACTTCCTCATATACTTTTCCGTCACCGTCCATACCCAGTATGAGACTTTGGCTCCTCCTACCCTTTAACTTATAACTCACTTTTACCCTGAAAATATATAGCCTTTTTAAATGGGCTTTCACTGAAACCAATTTAACCTCCTTATAACGGGAGAGCTTCTCCTTTGCGATTTTCACGGCTTCGCTCACCGAGATGGGCAAGAAGGCACCATCATCTTTTACTTTTGTAGAAGAGGGTTCCTTCTCCTCTTCCTCGTTCATCTCTTCTTTCCTTGTTCTCCTGCTATTATCTGTTCTCTTATCGTCCGACACTAACTTTGACGTCAAAGATATGGGAATATTATACTGCCTTATCATCGCTAATAGCCTTGAGCCATTAATATAGTCTATTCCCTTGTCTTCGGACTCTTTTAACGCCGGACCGCTAAGTTCTGATGTTGTGACTATGAGCCCTCTGTTACATCTGTAGTGTTCCATCCCGAGGACCACATCCTTAACCTCTTTTGCACTTACCTTCTTATTTTCAGAGTACCTCTTGACTTGTACACACCACTTATTTCCAAACTTGCTATCGAAAGCAATAATATCACAACCCGCATCATTAGGGCTGCCTGTGACAGAAAGTACTGTTAGACCAAGTACGGGTAGTACTCTTTCCGCTACAAACTTCTCGAAATCTTCAGGATCTGAAGACCTTAAAATATCAAGTTCATCCATATAATACTATTCAAATATAAAGTTAATTAATTTTGATAGAATAGTACGAAAACGTGAAAGAAAGCACAGTACTCATTAATACTCAGTGCAAAGTTCTACTTCATATCAACAGCGGTTTGATAACAACTCAACCTATCTCATTAACTGTTAATGGCAGACAGATACTGATCACAATGCGTTAAAAAAATGGTTGAGGTCTCCCCTCGTTGGTTTAAGTGTACTTGTGGTTATGAGAATGATAGGGATGTTGTTGCTGTAGTTAATCTTAATGGGAGGGGTTCTCTGACCCTCTCGACTGCCCCTCAAATGAGAGATGTAAGAGCGAATCGATGAGGGGAACCTCCGCCCTTAGGGCGGGGAGGAAGTTAGATCTCCAGTGGTATTAACTTTAGCCAGCCATATCTCTTTTTCTGGGTAACTTTCTACTGGTGTATAATTTATAAACAATTTCCATTTTTTTTCTATTGACTACTAAGTCCTGTTCTTTCCAGGTAGCATATGGTTTCATTAAGAAATGGCTGCAGTGCTAACAACTTGGTATAATACGTAAACTAAGCCTACACCTATTGCAGGTGTAGGACCAAAAGCTGTAGCTACATAACCATAATATCCAGCGGCACTAGTATATGTCTTTTAGATAAATGGTATATAGTGTATTTACTTCCAGAGCTATCTTAGCTCACTCAATGAACCGTATGCTTTTTAGCTTAGCTAAATTGCCCTAAAAACTTAGGGAAATATAGTACATTTATAATCATAATATTTAACTTATCTCAGAATCTATACTTGTTGTTTAACATAAAAGTCTCCTATATACTTTTTAATTGTATACAGAATAGTAGCATTATGCCTCAAAGGATTCTAATAATTGGGGCTTCTGGGCAAGTAGGACGCGAGATGTTATCTTCGATTTCCGAGTCTATGGAGATTTTACCCACATATAATGAAACTGCATTAAACGGGGGGACTAGACTTGACGTTTTACAAGAATTAAATGTAATTGACTTAGTACTTAAATTTAAACCTAATATTATTATTAATCTGTCTGCACTAACTAATGTTGATAGATGTGAAGTTGACAAAGACTTGGCTTACAAGATAAATGCAATGTCAGTGAAATTCATTACTAGAGCTGCCATGGTGAACAATTCATATCTAGTTCACGTATCTACTGATTATGTATTTGATGGGGAGAAGGGTATGTACAAAGAGGACGATTTTCCAAATCCCATAAATTACTACGGATTAACCAAGCTAATAGGAGAGACCTTTGCGTTATCTTACGATCTTTCCCTAGTAGTTAGAACTTCTGGAGTGTTTGGAGGTAAATCCAACTTCCCTAAATTCGTTATGGATAACCTAAAGAAAGGAAATACAGTAAAGGTAATAAAGGATTCATTTTATTCCCCCATCAGCGCTAAATTCTTGGCTAAAGCGATCTTAGATATCTTACCTATGCGAATTACTGGGATAATAAATATAGCCGGAGAAAGAATCTCCAGGGAGGATTTAGCCAAACGCATAGGCTCAAGGTTAGGCAAAGAAGGGCTTATAGATATAGTTAATGAAAATGAAATGAAATGGAAGGCTAAAAGACCTAGGGACTCTTCTTTAGACATATCTAAAGCCAAGAAACTGATTTCGTTTAATTTTTATGATATAGATAAAAATCTAGATACATTAGGTGATTAAAAATTCCTTTCCAGTTCAAAGAAACTCCTATAAGTGGTGTAATACACATTTCCTCAAAGAGATTCGAGGATAAAAGAGGTTTCTTCATGGAATTGTTTAAACTGGATGAAATGAAAGCGCTGGGAATTTCACAATTCGTTCAAGGAAACATGAGCTTTTCTAAAAAGGGAATAATAAGAGGATTACATTATCAAATTAATCCCTTTCCACAAGGAAAATTAGTAACCGTAAGCAAAGGTAGCATAGCTGACGTGGCTGTGGACATCAGAAAGGGTTCTCCTACGTTTGGTAAATATGTTATGTATATATTAAATCCAGGTGAAATGTTATGGATTCCTCCTGGTTTCGCCCACGGTTTTCAAGCTCTAGAGGAGTCATATGTAATTTACTTTATAACTCATTCAAAATTCTCTCCGCAACATGAAAGATGCATTAAGTGGAACGACGATGAAATAGGCATTAAGTGGCCCCTAAAGGAAGAAATATTAAGCGACAAGGACATGTCTTGTCCGCCATTGTCTCTTGCTGAAAATAACTTCATATACAGTGGTTAAATGAAAGCTAAGGATCTGTTTAATTTAGCTAATGATCTACTGAACGAGGGTATAATGGAAGACTCATGTGAAATATTCTTCAAGGCTGCAGTTGAGGCTGTAAAAAACATTGCCAAAGGCTTGAACGCTAAGGAAATTTTAAATAAAGTGAAAGAAAAAGGCGATTGGCAAGTTGAGGATCTGTTCAAGGTGATAATATTTGCAGAGGAAAGGGGAATCCATCTAAAAAGATACTGGGACTCAGCCATGATGGTACTAAACTGCGACGGAACTACGGAGCTAACTAGAGAGCGCTCTAAGGATATACTTAAACTGATAGAAATATCTGATGAGCTAATATCAAGTAATATGCAATAGAAAATAAAAATTCCTGCTAGATTTTTTTATTTATTTCCCCTTCCTTTGATACATCAAAAGATAGAATAAAAAGAGTGCGATTATACTTCCATGCACAACTAACCTCTATTCGTAATGCCTCAAAACTGCGGAAAAAAAAATAAGACATTAACCAGCAATAATGTTACTGTATCCATTTTGATACTTTACGCAACAATAAAGACTCCATATATATTCACATTTGATAGCAACATGAAGGGAGAATTTATCATATTTGATGTTAAGGCTAGCGGTCCTTCATCGAGAATACTGTTGGAAGTAAAAAGCGATCAGGCAGTAGTAGAAAAAGTGTGCAATACCTTCTCTAGGGTTGGAAAACAAACCTTCCTTTGCTCTATGACGTCCGATTCCAAAATAGCTAGAGTCGTAGCTTCTTATTCTATCCTTAGGGGAATCATGTTTGCGGATTCGGTAGTATGGATCTTCATTCTAGAGGGATATGGAGAGCTCAAGAACGTGTTGAGGGATCTTTTAGAGGTAACTAAAGGAGTTAGGGTCCTAAAAGTTAGGAAGGTAAACAGCACCGAACCATTAACTGTCAAACAAGAACAAATCGTAAAAATAGCTCTGGATTCAGGTTTTTACGACTTCCCACGTAAAATAACAGAGAAAGAATTGGCTAAGAGATTGAATGTAAGCCAGTCTTCCCTTAGCGAAATACTTAGAAGAGCAGAAAAAAATATTATAAGTGATTATTTCAGAAGGAGGGGTTTATGAAACACGGAGGTTTCTCATGGAACAAGGGTGAGCCGCCCAACGTTAAAGACTTCAGCGTCAACCTTAATCCCCTTGGAGTACCAAAGGAGATAGAGGAATTAATTAAAGATGCAATAAATTTAAAAGTATACAGATATTATCCTCAATACAACTATAAATGTTTAAAGGAAAATATAGGAGAAATTTTTGATGTGAACCCTTCCTATATAGAGATATACAACGGTGTCTCAGAATTCCTGTCACTCTTGACTGATGAATACTCTTGCCCACAGCCTAACTATGGTGAATATCCTTGTTATAACAAATATACAGTCAAAGAGGAAGGTAACAGTTACGTTTATGATTTAAGAGGAACTAAAGTGATAACCAGTAACCCCGTAAATCCTACTGGATCTTTAATCGATGAGAGTGAAATACTTGAATTTCTTGCAGACAAAAGAGAGCTCGTATTGGATGAATCATTTATGGATTTAAGCGACGGAAAGAGCTTTAGAAACAAGATTGAGGAATATCCTAACCTTGTTGTGTTGTCATCCTTCACTAAGTCCCTATCTATACCAGGTTTAAGGATGGGTTTCTCATTTTCGATAAAACAAAAGGTAAGACATATTCCATGGAGGGTTAACTCCATAGCTAACTACGTTTTTTCCAACGCCAATCCAAAAAAAATTAGAGAATTCCTAAATAAATCCAAGGAAAAAGTTATAGAAATTAGAGATAATTTCGAAAAAATGTTCCCCTTTAAAATCTACGATACCCATGCTCCTTTTGTTTTGGTTGAGTTCCCTATTCCAACTAAGATAATTAATAAGTTTCTAATTGAAAATGGATATTATATCAGGGAACCTGAAGGGTTCATTGGATTAAGGGATACACACGCTAGAATCTCCTTAAGGGATGATGTTCAAGACCTTGTAAAAGTCTTGAACTCACTATCTCCAAAAACTTTTAAATTGAAATCTTAGAAAATTAGTTTGTGTCGAAGCTACTGAAATTCATGATTGTCGGAGGTCTCGGTACAATAGTTAACGAGGGAGTTTATATAACATCTGCAAAGTTTATACCTATAGCGGGAGCCCTCCTTTTGGGAATAGAGATTTCAATTATATTTAACTTCTTCCTAAATGACTGGTGGACGTTTAAGGGAATGGGAGTGAATACTACATTACCCTTGAGATTAGTTAAATTCCATGTATCATCAGCTTTAGGGGGTGTAGTACAGTACTTTACCACTATATTATTCCTAATAGAATTTTTACACTTTACTACGTTATCTGAGATATTTATTTATTTGTTTCTATATAATTACCTTAATAGTTCGTCTTTGACCCTATTATTTACCAACTTCCTAGGGATAGTTTCAAGCTTTGCAATAAGGTTCATAACTAGCATTAAATACGTATGGTCTTAAGGTACAGTATAATAGACCCTCTTTCTTCCCTTACCCTTATTTTCAACTTTTATGAACTTTATTTCTCCTATCTCGGAAGTGTTCTTAACGTGTGGTCCACCGTCAGCTTGTATATCTACTCCCTCTATCTCGACTATTCTCCAAGTAGGTAATTCTGGAGGACTTCTTCCAGCTAACTTAACTATAGCGGGTATCTTCAGCGCTTCTTCTCTAGGAAGGAAATAGACCTTTACGTTTAAGTTTCTTTTTATAATTGAATTAGCTTCATCTACTATTTCAATAATTTTGTCCTTAGAGTCCAAAGAGAAATCGTCCTTAGCTTGGTCTGGCGATATATTACCACCAGTTACAAGTGCTCCAAATTTAGATAAAGCAACTGCTGCCATAACATGTGAAGCAGTATGGAGTCTCATCATTCTATATCGTCTATTCCAATCAATTTTACATCTAACTTGATCTCCTGCTTTTACATCTATAGGAGATTCCATAACATGAATTATTTCCCTATTTTCATTACGTTTAACATCTACTACCTTTATACCGTTTATTTCACCATGATCTTTCTCTAGACCTCCTCCACCGGGATAAAATATCGTCTCATCTAAAACAAGGATATTATCCACAGGTTTCTCTACTACTTTTGAGATATTCTCCTTTACATATGAATCGAATTGGAAGAGTTCCTTTGCCATTATTGACCCTAATAACAAATTCATGAAGAGACTAAAAACTGGATCTTACGACATTTCTTTCCTAAGTATATCCAAATTATTTTCAGCTGTAAAGAAAACTGGAACGTCATGAGGTAACGCAGCCTTAAAACTAACTAAGAGCCATTGCCCAGATTCCAGATCAAGGGTTCTATCTAGGAGGGAATCACTTATGCCAAAGGTTTCTGCTACCAATTGCCTATCATAAGGTCTAGGTAACGTACTAATGAAATATGTGTGAAGTTGTTGCAATACGTTGGTATTAAGATATGCTAGCCTCTGCGTGCTTATTAAAGCATTTAGGTAATACTTCCTCCCATGCCTTAGAAGTTTCTCTATTGATGAGCTAGAAGCCTCACTGTTTCCCCTAGATTTTGTATCGTAAGGTATGAATTCTTGAGCCTCATCTATTATGAATAGGACCTTTGGATCCGTAGAATAAGACCTCTTCCTCCTAGCATAAACATTTTCAATTATTGATGAAACTATCTGCCTTCCTTCATCTAGATTAGGAAGTTCTATAACGAAAAGTCGAGGGGATTCAGGAGAATCTTCCAATATTTCAATAGCCACTTTTTCAATATCATATTCCTCATTTTCACTCATATCTATTGAAACGTAAGATCTGAGAGAGAGTATGAAAGTAAATATTGAGGCGTTCTCCCTGGCGTGAGAATCTTTAGCTAATTTTTCGGTTTCTTCAAGCAAAGGTAAAATTCTATCGTCAACTAAGTCTTCCCTTGAAAGTTTGTTCTCCCTCATGAATTTATCTAGTGAGGTAAGCATTGAATAAAACACAGGCTTTAGAGAAACTGCCGTATACTTATCTTCGGCTTGTGTTCTAACCATGTCCACCAGATCTCCATATGTCATGTAAAGTGTACCCTGAGGAGGAACGTAAAGCTGTTTCATTTTGCCTTGTCTAAAAATTTTGCCCAAGTTTTCACCCATTTTCTTCTTTAGGTCTAGGATCTCCTCTGGTATCACATGACTCCTGAAAAATCGTTTCTTAGCTTCTTCCTCAGAAAAGGGAATTCTATCTGTAGAAATTATACGAGAATTATATTTAGAAATTATATCATTTAGTAAAACGGAATATTCCATCGAAACGTCAAAGACAACAATCTTAGTATTGGGACAGTTAGACAAGATTTTTCTTACTAGTAAGGAAGAAAGGTTAGACTTACCTGATCCGGTGAATGCAAAAATTCCTATATGATAACCTATTGCTCTCTTTAGGTTAATTGTAATATCCATATTTTCGCCATATATCTTACCTAGAGAAGGGCCATCGTAACAAACGAAGCTCTTGTATGTAGTTTCGTCTAGAATTCTAACTGTAGATCCAGGTAGAGGGGGAAGGTAACCCTTAATGAACTTAGGCGAATTAGATAGTTCCATGATGTATCCTATTGGATATGCGTAAACGTCTACCCAGGCCTCCATAGGGTTTTCCTTCTCCCAACTCTCCTCTACGCCTTTCATAACTTCCCTCCTAATAGTTAATGGAATTGAAGGATCTAGATTAACCATTCCGTAATGGAATGGCTGAAAGTCTGCTACCTCTAAAAGTAGAAACTTGCCCTTCTCTATCGTTGGAGTGTAGAGTAACTTTCCAACGTTAATCTGAGACCTAGAAAAAGGAAATTCTATTACATAAGATCTAAATGATATAGAACCTCTTCCGTCTGCGGTTTGCCTGGTGATGACTTTTACGTCCCTCAATTTCCCCATTAGATCCATACTTAGTAAAACCTGCTAGAATGTCTTAAATGCTCCACTAAACCTCTGAAATCTCTGTAACGTGAAGGGGAAAGCAATAATTCAATTCCGCGATATTCCTTGTCTCTGTAATATTTTACTAATTTATCAGCTAAGAAAAGTGGATAATTGTAGCCTAATGCCTCAGGCAATGGTACGTTGCCCATAATCGTAAGCACCTTTAGTAGCGTAGAATCGTCTAGTATGTTGGTTTCAAACATAAAGACCCAAGAGTAAGGATATAACCTAAAGTAACCTTGCCTTAATTCTGATTTAGACTCGGATTTTATCCAAGGTGTATGATCATTAGCTTGTAATTCTTTTCTAGTGTTTGGATCAAAGTCTTTCACTATGCCTAAATATCTTTTTGGAGGAATGATACCTAGGGAAGTATCAAAGGAAATTTTCCTATCCATCAGGACTATATCAGATTTAGCTTTACGAGCCTCTTCGTACTCTGCTACTCTCATAGCATTTTCCCCACTCCCTTCGTAAATTCCCTTTACGATTTCAATCTCTTGTATATCTAACGATGAACTTGTAACCTTACCTTTAACGATACCAACCACTACGAAACTCCTGACTCCTTCCTCGGTGAATATCTCGTGAAATGTCCCATCAATGGCTGAAAAACTTAGAGAGAAGTTATTATCAAGCTCAATGTTAGGTGTAATCAATGTTAAAGTCACCATTATATCTGATTACAGACCATCTTCTACCTTCATTAAGGGTGCTTGAAGCTAAAAAGCTTAGAGAACAAGGTATGAGTCAAACTAGAATAGCGTCCCTTTTAGGTGTTACTCAGCCTGCAGTTAAACAATACTTAGAGGAAAATGAACAAGAATACAAGGAAAAATTAATTCAAATGGGATTGAATAAGGAAGAAATTGATGAGATGTTATGCTCTTTGACAGAGGTATTAACTAGAGAGGGTGTGAAGAGTGCAATGCTATTTATCACAACTAGATCTTTAATATTTCTAAGTAATCTAAGATTTTGCAAATTTCATAGAGGAATGGATAGGGAAATTCCGGCCGATTGTGCTATATGTGGTGAAATATATAGACAAGACGAGGAGACTATTTTCTATGATGCATTAAAAATAATACAAAATCCACTAATTTCGTTCCTCATACCACAAGTATTAAGCAATTTGGCATTTGCAAAGAGAGGGGCTAAGGATTACAACGACATTTTAGGAATACCAGGGAGAATAGCCAACATAAGGGGAGTTCCGATTGCAGCTTCGAAACCGCAATGGGGAGGAAGTAAACACCTTTCTGAAATTTTAATTAGAATTATGGACAATTGTCCAGATGTAAGGTCCGTAATGGACATAAAGTACGATTCTAAGGTTGAATCCTCAATAAGGGCTAATGGTCTTTCCTTTTCTAAAGTTGGCCCACAAGATTCTGTAGATGATAAAATGATTGCTGAAGCCGTTAGCTCGGTCTTCAACTGCAAAGAGGACGCAGTAATTCACTTGGGCGGAAAGGGATTAGAACCAGTTACATATATATTCGGCAGAAATCCTCTGGAAGTTGCTGAAAAAGTTCTTAAGATAGCTAGGTCCTATGCCTCAAGTTAGGCCACCAGTTGTTTTCCTTTAAGACACTTAAAATGGCAGGTACGAGAATTGGCCTCACTACGAACGTATCAAAAAGCACAGAAATTCCGACTGCGAAGCCTATCTCTTGTAAAAACCTAAGGTCTGAAACCATAAGGGAAAAGAAAGCGCCAGATAATATTAAACCGGCCGCAGTAACCACAAGACCCGTTTTCTTTATAGAGAAGATGATTCTATTATTCCAGTTTGGCTCGTTAGTCTCTATTAATCTTAAGATTATAAATAAATCATAATCTATTCCTAAACCAAATAAAAGCGCAAATACTACAAGAGGTGTTATCCAATAAACAGAGCCAAAAACAGCATACATCATTGCAACACCAAATACAGAGCTTATGCCTATGGTTAGAACAAGTCTAAGTGGTATAGATAGCGAACCAAGTATTATAAATAAATATAATATAATACCTATTATTGTAAACAACAAAGTAAAATGGAAATATACATTTTCAGAATTATCTATTATAACTATCCTTTGAGCGTTCGAGCCTCCAACAAGAGCTCCTGTAGATATTAATTGATTGGTCTCATTTATTGCACCTTTTGAGAAAACTGGATACGGAATATAAACTACCATTAGAGTATATCCATCTCTATAGAAATGATTAGTCAGCGAAGTACTCTTGTTAACTATATACTTACCTATTGATGCAGGTCCGTAAACTATGTCTCCTCTATTAATTAAGGTCTTGGTTAAGTTAAGGATATGACTATAGCTTGAGTTGGGATTGCCTTTTAGTACTATATAATCTATACTGTAATTATAAAAATTGGATAATTGATTTTCTGCTTTTAATGAAGATGCATATGAAGGTATAATTTCGTTTATGTTGCCGTTGGTTGAATGAACCATGGAAAAGCCTATAGAGAAAACTAAGAGTACTATCATCCCTACTATAACTAAATTCCTTTTATTAATTGAAAGAGATGCAACTTTCTCAAGGTAGCTTTCTCTAACGTCCTCACTTTTTGGTACCTCCTTCCTAGGAAAACCTAGCTTGTTTACAGGTATGATCGAAATTATTGTATATGTTAAAAATACTGCTACTATTACAGATGAGATTGATGAAATTACTAAAGCTACTCCTATATTCTTAAGGAGGGACGAAGGAGAAATTATGAAACCGACAAACCCTATCACGATAGAGAGGCCGCTAAACGCTGCACCCTTTCCTGCTGTCGAGAATGCTCTTCCAATAGCGCGTTCTTTATCCATTCCACCTTTTCTGAGTTCTTCAAAGTATCTATATAGGAACAAAATGGCGTAGTCAATAGAAATACCAAATACTATAGGTGGAGTAACTAGTCCAGAAATGTAATATATTTTATATCCTAGTAAGGAGGCTAAGTACATAATACCGTACGAAAGTATAACACCAACACCTGCATCAATAACTAAAACTAAAATAGGTATCAAAGCTCTCAACAGAAGTGCCAACAGTATTCCCACTAGAGCAACCGTGGTAATATCAATTATCTCAATGTTGCTTTGGGTATAGTAAGCTGATTGAGCATAGAAAGGAAGATGTCCTGTTACTTGTGCATTTTGTAATGACGACATAAACTTTTCTATGTTGTCCAGACTTTCGTTGTTAGGAACTTCTACTAAGAACAGCCATACATTACCCTTATGAAAATTTGAAATCGATATAGGAGGAGGTGGAACTTTCTCTTCTACCTTAGATAATACATACGCATGAGGATTCTTTAACTCCTCTATCGTAACGTTAACCCCGGTTAGCTCCTTTATCAATAGAGGATAGTTAGGGTCATTTATGACCTTATTTATCAGAGTTAAGTTAGTATAGTTTTTGTTACTGAAACATAGAACAAATGGGTTTTCAAATACCTTAAGAGATGCATTTCTTTCCCTTTCTATAATACTTCCATTTGACGAATTAAAATATGTTAAAAACTCCTTTAATTTTGGAGAGCTAAAATAAGAGCTAAAATAATTATAATGTGTCGGATACCAATACGTGAAGTTTAGCTCTTCTTCAAACAGCGAGGAGTTCTGAAATAGAAAATCCCGATAATGAGTTAAGTTAACATATAGACCATGCAACTTAGAAATATTGTCACAATAGCTTGATATTAGAGGCTCTAAGTAACGCTCATATTCTATCATAGTGTTATTTATATATTGGTATGGAGTAATTACCTTAGCATCATTTAGGAGATATAAATTGGAATATATCTCCTTTAATCCGTTATTGTAGGAACCGTTGTAAAGGACATAAATGCTGTCTTTCTCGCTTATGTTAAAATACTTCGTAATAATATTCTCTGCTTGTACGCTTTCCAAATTTTTTGAAAGAAAAGGAGAATCAGAGTAAACGAAATAGCTAGAAATTGTTGCAGCAAAAGGAGCCAAAGTAGCTATTAGTATTAGCCATAAGGCTAACTGTGACCACGCTCTATGCATTTAAGAAGTGTTTGCCAAAGTATTAAAAATGATTTTGGAAATAGATCTTTGACCAACATTACCAATTTTGATAATAAATATTAAAAATTAATAAATAAAATACATTTAAAAAAGATAAGCTCTCAAACTAAGGGTATAATTAACGTGATTCCACATACTTTGGATTTGGAAGAATTTAAATAAGGGTAATACTATAAAAGGTGAAAAGTAAAGTTTCTTGTCCAATAAACATTATTCCCTACAGAATTTTAGTATGAGGTATATCCGTTTTAGCATAGGGAACTATTTAAATAAATAGGCTACTAAATGCTCTTATGACATATGCCTTTGATACTGGCAAAACGGTTGTAACGTTAGCTTTGATGTCTAAGACGAGAGGATATCTTAGACAGATGAAGAGAGCTATAGATTTGTTCTTGGAAGAGAACAAGGACTTCCCCGTTTTGCTACCTTTGAGCAAAGAGGAATTCCTTGGAGAATTACTCCTCAGAATTTCAGATCATATTCCAATTATACTAAACTTTAAGTTAAAGAATCCGTATATGAGGAATATCATCAAACAGATTCAGCTGCCCCCATTTATAGAAAGGGAAAAAATAGATTCAAGCAAAAGTGGAACAGTTATAGTCATGAAAATAGAGGAAAGAAAAGTTAGATTGTTATTGGTAATTAAAAGAAAGAATTTCATACTTAAGACAGAGATAAGTAACGAAATAGATATAATTAAAAATTTTAATGGGAAAATTAGTGACAAAAGTCCTTTGAATATGATTATATCCAAGGCAATTGAAGATATGGCACCTATACTAATTAATTAGTACCTTTATTTAGACTCTAGAAATAACTTCCTCCAGTTTCTTTCCAAATTGGGAATTAAGATCTTTATTAAATATCCTCTTTTTACTCCTCTTAATGGAAGACACTGTAATCTTTAACAATTTCTTATTTGAAGGAGGTTTACCTATTATGCTCGAGTCTATTTTATAGGGCACATAAAATATTGATAGATAGATAATAGAAATTAATGCGACTACCAATAAAATAGGTAAAAGATTAATTAAATATCCATTAGACAAAATAGAGCTACTTAGATCAAAGATCCAGAAAATTGAACCTGAAGTTAATAAGTAGAACCTCTGACCAACATAGATAGGGCTTAACACTACCTTCCAGAAGTTCTTAAGCCACTTGGCTCTTACCTTCATTAGATTAATGACGATAATCGTATATAATGTGTAATAAATTTTAGATACTTGTATGGAAAACCCAACAAATATAATCAGTCCTACAAAGATATCTGTTATAGATTCTGTTATCGTTATAAAAGATATGCCAACTAGAGGGCTAACAAAAGTGTATATCAACAGGTTAAGCTTACTAAAGAGAAATAAAGGCAAAATAATGTAGCCTACTGTAATAATAAATGCTTTAAAAAGTGAAGATCTTGCTATAGGAGATATTCCCTTCATTACGTTTCTATTCAACCATAGAAACGCAGAGTCCATAGTTCTGATAGTAAAGGACTTACTGTACACATAAGATACCATCTCCTCAAGGTAGTCAATTTTGATATCTACAAAAGATACAAGTATAGATGACAAAAGGACAACTACAACCGATAAGTAGTAAATTGCGAAAATATTTATTCCACTATTTATAGCATCAATACTGACAATTATACCAAATTCACTAATTGCAATCATATAAAATCCGTCAGTAAATGCCCTCTTAAAGGGAGAACCCGTTATCCACGATGCAGTACTGAAAGAGAAATATTTTATTCCAAGTACTAAAATACCTATTATTACATATTCCAATATAGATAACGAAAGCTTTAGATAACCTCCCACAGAAAGGAAGAAGAAAATCAAAGATAGATCTCTAATAGGAGAACTTAACTTAAACACTTTGTCACTAGACGAAACGGAAGCAAATGCTATCCCTGCTAGTATCATTGAAAGAGTGGTAGGAACTCCTACAGAAGTAGAGATAAATTGAAAGACAAAAACTAAAGTTACTGGTATTAACGTGGTTATGCCCTGATCCTCAATTCTAATTATGCCATTTATTACACGATTTACAAAGAATTTAGCTATTACATATATTAGAGCAGATGCAACTAATAACTCTATAATCACTGATACTACTGTCAATATTCTAAAGGAGCCATTCAAGGCTACAAAAAAGGAATAAAGGAAGAAGACCTCCACGTCCTCTATAGAGGCAACTGCTATCAGTACGTCCCTATCCTCTACATTTTTTCTCTCAAAAAGTTTATATAATATAGAAGTACTTGTATCTAATGAGGCTAAAACTAGAAAAGTAGAACCTAAAGGGGAAAAATGCAAAATATAAATGCCAGCTAAATAAGATATTGTCGTAATAAAAGATAGTTCCACCAACGCTATTGTAATAGATTTCCTTAACAAAGGTCCTATTTTCGAAATGTTAAAACCTGCACCTATCTCGAAAGATAAAAGATTCAATGCAAGGAAAGTAAGTATGGAAAAATAAGACGAGTTGAAGTTTATTCCTAGAAAAGACGTACCTATTACTCCACCTATTAGGTAAGCTACAATGGGATTAAGCTTGACCTTTGAGAGAATGTAGGCTAAGGTTAAAGTAAATAGAAGGACAATGCTAAGATATTCGTAATTCATTAGCCAATATAGAAGTACGCATTATTTTATTAAAAATATTTGACAGCTAACTTCGTTATAATTTAGTTAACGCGTCAAGTATAGACTTGCTTATCTCCTTCTCAGTCCTTTCTATGTCAGCTTGTGACATTGACTTACCAGTCATTGGATTTCTATAAATTAGGTGAACTGCACCAGTGCTTATTCCATGTCTTGCCCCTTCAAAATAAAGTGCTGCACCTTCCAAGTCTACCGCTAAATGATTCAAAGATCTCCATTTCTGAAGGAATTTTTCATCGTGGCTGTGAATTGAGTCGCTTGTAAACATGTTTCCCGTAGCTACCTTAACTTCTGACTTCTTTAGGCTATCCACTAATAAGTTAATTAAGTCTAGGTTGCCAGTAGCAGCAAAATTTATCATTTCTCCTAGTTCCTGAAGTGCAAATCCTCCTATGTTATATGAATAGCCTATTGGCACTACTGCAGTGCCCGCATCTGCCTTATCGCTTACGCCGGTAGCAGAACCGAACCTTACTATATACTTCGCCCCTAGACTAATCAGGTCGTTAGTTATTAGGGCCAATGATGAATTTCCAATTCCGTGGAAGTTTACTGTTATCCTTTTTCCATTATATTTCCCAGTGTAAGTGTAATAGCCTGCGAACTCGTTTACGGTCTCCAGCTCATTTAGCATAGAGGTTATAGTTTTCATTCTTCCAAGATTACCTACAATTATTACTCTTTCAGCTATTTTTCCTTCTTTACCACTTAGAATTATGGCCATG
The DNA here is from genome assembly GCA_032834875.1 of Sulfuracidifex metallicus DSM 6482 = JCM 9184. Taxonomy (NCBI): domain Archaea; kingdom Thermoproteati; phylum Thermoproteota; class Thermoprotei; order Sulfolobales; family Sulfolobaceae; genus Sulfuracidifex; species Sulfuracidifex metallicus. Next base: position 201,653 of record CP135238.1, on the reverse strand, counting down.
GCTTATCTAATCAGCATTATAATGTTGGCTATTAAATGCTTCTTTCTATACCTAAACTAAATTGAGACGACAACAAATTCGTCATTTACGTAAACTGTCTTTAAATTGTCTGTAACTTCGAACCATTAAATTAGACTCAAAAATGTATATCTTTAAAATTAAGCTATAATGTATTTTATTTATACATGAAATTTATAAATTTATTCCAATTTTTAGACTAAAACGACACTCAGCTAATAGATAATTTTATATATGAGTTTGAGTAATGATCTTTATGCATCTTCTAAAAGACGATAGATGCAATGCATTTTTTGCAATAAAATATTTAAAGATGAAAGATCAACTATAATTCATATAAAGAAGGCCCACGAAGGAATAGACAGATGTCCAGTTTGCGATGCAACCATTAGAAGGAAAGGAATAGGTTATCTTAGAAATCACCTAACAAATAAGAAGGATGAGGCTCATATTAGGTTCCTTCAGTTACTTATTAGCGAAAATATATTCAAAAAACGTAAGTATTAATAACTTAATTCTATGTTTTGTTGTATTTTTTAGACTTCTAATATTAATTTTCTTCCTGTTCGTTCTGACTCTTTCTTATTATGTCTAGACTTTCAAGATAGAAGAAACCCAGTACCATCCAACCTAAGAAGGAATAAACTATGTATGGCTGTACTTGCAATATTGTATTTAAAAGAAGATAAAATGACAAGGACATAGCGACAACTCCTATAATAAGCTCACCCATTTTTTTCACTTTGAATCTCCTGGTGGAGATTCTGATTAACGATACGTTAGAAGAGGAATGAATAAACAAGTTAAAGATTCCTGATATTGCACCCACTGTAACCAATGCCCCATATATTCCGGCAATTAAAGTAGGTATCAAAATAACAAATCCCATTCCTAAAATCGAAACAAGTTCTGCCACATAAGGTTTATTGTTCTTCATTAAAGACAAAGCCTTATGTAAAAAATTATCTTTAGCCATGTTGTAGATTACCCTGGACGATGCTGTAAGAAAGGATATTCCTCCTAAAACTCCATCAGATATTGCAACAATTGAAATTAAAATATCTCCTATAACCCCAAATCTCATTACTAAAAAGCTAGCTAGATTACCTTTGAAGTTTATATCTGCGATAGAATAAAAAAATAGAGTAGCGAAAAGGCCGCCAACAAGAATTGCCGATATTGCAACTTTACCTATAGTCGACTTAGCGTTCTTGACTTCCTCTGTAAGGGGAGTTATAGATCCATAACCGGTGGGAATTCCTATACCATATAAGGCACCTAACCATATTAGCGATATGTCTCCTAACGATACTCTATTAAACGGATTATATATTCTAAAGCCCGAGAGGTAAAGGAAGTAAAGGGACAAAAAAAGGAGTATAATTAGTTCTGCACCGGCAAATATTTCTGCAAATTTAGATGAAATTTTTACACCTTTTAGGACTAAGAATGTAGAAATTATTAATACCACGGTTATAGAATATATTGGAGGAAATCCAGTTATCAAGTTAAAAATATAGCCTCCTCCAAGCATGAGGGAGCCTCCGTAGCTTAATGAATAAACTATGTACATCCAACCAGTCTCAAAGCCCATGCGTTGAGATAGCCCGTACAGCCCATATGTATAGTAACCTCCACCTGAGGAGAACCTTTTTGAAAGATAATAAATAACTAAACCGTTCATTAATACAACAAGCGTAGCAGTAGCCATAGATAACACAGCTAAGATCCCCGCTTTTTCTATCATTACAGTTCCGAAGGCTATTAACGAGATGAATGGACCTTGTCCGCCAATGGAGAGAAAGAATAAATCTTTGAATGTTAGTGTTCTTTTCAACTCGTCAACTTTTCTCTTATTCTCATTTTCCATTTCCGATGATATACCTTCTCATAAGCGAAGTATTTGAGCTTTTAACTAAAACAGAATTAAATAACTGCTAACAGCTATATATATATAATATATTAATTAAAGTTTTGATTAAAAGTATATTTCCTTTACCTTGTTAAGTCTCCCCAGCATAAAATAAATATTACAAGCAAACTTCAGCTAATCTTATCACGTTTTAACTTTGTAAGACTTTATGAAGATAGAGTTGCAGAATCAAGATTTCACTCTGTTTCACCATTCATTCGAGGTACTCGGAGGAAGTGAAAGGGTCGCAATAGCTGTATTAAATGTGCTAAAAAGTCTAGGCTTTAGAGTCAAACTAATAACGTTAACTAGCATTGATAAAGATAAAATAAAGAAATGGGATGAAAATTTCGTAGAACCAGACGAAATAATAATTAAGAAGTTCCCTTTCAAGTTCGGAATCTACAGAGCACTTTTCCTTTCCCTATATACTGGACTACCAAACAGCTTCAGCACAATAGGAGATATCACACGAAGCACATACAGTTATATTCATTTTCCCTGGTCTTTGACTGATAATTTAAAGTTGATAGATGATAAGTATTATAAATCTGAACCATATATAAGCAATAAAAAATTAAGAATGTATTATATTCCTTATAAATACATGCATAGGCTTTTTCTTAGCAAAAACAAGAGTAAATTACTAGCAAATTCTAACTGGACTAGGAAAATATTAGAGATCTCCGGATATAGCGCGACTGTGTTATATCCTCCAGTATACTTCAACTCCAGAAAAACAATAAACAAGAAGAAGGATCCAAACCTGATAATCTATATTGGAAGGATATCTCCTGAAAAGAACGTTAATTTCATTGTGGATGTAGCTAAGAGGCTAAATGAGTTTAAGTTTGTTATAATAGGAGCTTCTGGAAGAGATAAAGAATACATTAATAGTATTAAAAGAGCTTCAGAATCGCTAGACAACTTGACGTTAAAGTTAGATGCCACTAAAGATGAGATAGATAAATACCTTTCAGTAGCAAAGATATATTTTCACCCGAAGATAAATGAACATTTTGGCATTTCAATAGTTGAAGCTATGGCTTCACAATTAATACCAGTTATACATAAGAGTGGAGGAGCTTGGTACGATATTGTCGAAGAGGGTAAATATGGAATAGGATACGATAGTCTAGAAACAGCTATTGATGCAATAAAGGAAGCTTCAAAGATGGAAATAGATTTTTCCGATAAAATAGCCCAATTTAGCTTCAATGTTTTCAAAGAGAAACTAAGCAGAATAATAGAGAATGGATATTATTAGGTATATGAATTAGAATAAATTAGGGAAAATTAAAAAAGATTAAATATAATTTGTAATAAAATGAGGATAAAAGAAAAATACAAAAGAACGTTATGTTAATATCTTAGATAAGACAAGTCTAAAATTAACTTGACCCTGGAGAGATGTGAGTAGTACCCACATCTCGACAGTGCCGCCGCGGGGATTTGAACCCCGGACAACCGGATGTTCAAAACGTTAAATTAATAGGCTTGATTTAACACCTTTGTGTTGAAGGGTTAATTTTCATTCTAATATTATAATTTAGATTAATTATTAGATGAAAGAATCTACATCATATGAGACGTTAAACCCTTATACACCTCAGTTACTTTGTCATTCTCCTCTATTCTAGTGTATAAATCTTGAACTTCTTGCCATAATATTTTATTTATAACAAAATATTATTCCCTTTTTGATTTTTGAAAACGTTATTAAAAATAGATTTTTGTCATATTCGAGCTTTTTAGACCAAACAACCAATATGCATTAACTTTTGCAGCTGGTATTGTTATTATTGTCTCCTAACACTTATTTTTCTCCTCTTTTTCTGAGTGAAGAGACATTCTAAGCTTTTAAATGCTAAAGAACCAAGCGCACTAACATCTCTAGTTCAAAAATTCGTTAATAGAGCATAGCAGACAAAGTTATAGTCCCGCAATTTCATATTTAATTTGAGAGTATGATTACTCCCATCAGGGTTATGAGGAAATATTACGCAATAGATCATAATAGGAGAATTGTTGCCGAAGCTGATTCAGAAGAGGAGATTGATAGGATTATGGAGGAGAAGGGTTACAAGAAAGGGACTTACGATATTTTAGTTTCCATCAAGTATATAGAGAGTTGATAATGCCTCGTGAGATAGAGGTACCTTTTGTTAAGGTTAATGATACGTATTTACCTTTACTTAAAGTGGAAATGGAGTGTCCAAAACTAGGTAGTGATTATTTAATTTACGCCCTTCCAGATAGTGGAAGTAGGTTTTCTGTCATTAGAAATGATACGTTCTTAAGGTGCTTTGACGAATCCTCATTAAAAAGCCGTTTAGTTGATAAAGTTATTATTTCCAATCTGCTCACTCCAAAAGAGAGGTATAACATAAAATTTCGCTTCGTAGAATTTAATGAGATGTTACAGATACCCGTGACATCTTTAGACTTCGTAAACTTAGGTGAGGGTATATATCCAAGCCTAATTTTAGGTAGGGAAGATTTCTTTTCAAGAACGATGATATGCTTCGACAGAAACATTAGACTAATTATTAAGGCTAACGATCTTTAACTAAATATTTACAAATTTTCTTTAAATGCACAAAGAGTTATATACACCATCTTCTTACGTGTAAATTTTGTCTTTATACTCAACACTAATTAATTTTTTATTGATGCAACTACGGTGTTTTACATAGCTTTATCCTCTTTAACCCTCTTATTCATATCTTGGGTATCTGTTAAGGCTGTTAGTATCTATATGCTGATTTAAGGAATTCTTCTGTTGCATCCAGTTCTAAAAGACAATTGTACACTCTTTCAAACTATAACCTAGTTAAGTTAGAAGCAAAACAAGTGATGAACAATGTTAAGATATTCCATTATAGTTAACTTTTTTTTAAAGATCTCAATTTCTTTATGCCTCAGAGTTTAAAGCCTAAGAGCATTAAATTGTTGCATTATGAAGAGAAGAAAGATGATAAGCGAGTTTTTAGACAAGGAGTTACATTAATAGAATATGAGGATGCTCCATCAAAGATAATTCAGTGGAGTCAGTTAATAGAGGGTGATCCTTTCGGTGAGCACGAGATAACTTATAGGATAAATTACGGTTCCGAAAGTATACTTAGAAGTTTTAAAGTGAAGTACATAGGAAAGGAAGGGGACAAGCATAGGGTTTTAATTAAGGAAGGAGTGTCTGGGTGTGGAACCAAGACTAAGAGGATAGAGAATAAGGAAGTGTTAACACCAGATAAACTATACCAACCTTACCCTTTGCAACAAATGTGAAAAAGGTGGATTTTGTTGCTAATTTTGTTTAAAAAAAGATAAAGGTAAAGGTGATAAATACTTAGATCGTGATTACTATGGTGAGTAAGAAGGAAAAGCATGAAACAAGGAAGGTTATCTTTGGTCCTACTAAAGAGATATCAACTTTAAAATATTACTTACTTGTCATACTTACGGGATTACCAGCAGTTATAGTATCAATTTTAGTCGATGATATTACTCATAACTTTTTGCTAAGCTCTTTAATATTTGTGGCAGTAGGTGCGACATCGGCAACTTACCTTCACAGATATCTTATGAGGCGTGGGATAAGACCTCCTGGAATAAGGAGAAAAGAAGCTAAAACTAAGTACATACTTTCTCCAGAGAGCGGGCAACCTATTGATGAAAAATTGATTAAGAGGTATGAGAGAGCGTTAAAGTTTTCAGATAAGGAGTCAGAAAATTATGTGGCACAGTTAGCTATGCTCGGCATGATGTATTTGCAAAACGCTGTAGCTTATAATAACAAAGACCTCTACTTGAGGGCTAAGGAGTATCTGGCAAGGGCTGAGGAGGCTATGGAAGGGAAGAGTGTGAGCTTTGAGACTAAAATGTTGGTTGATAATTTGAGAAGTAAGATTGAGACTTACAAGTACCGCTTTGGAGAAAGATAAAAGCTTAAACATATACGATTGTATTAATTATTGTTGTCAAATCTTACTCTTTTGGTAGTTATTCTTATCGAGAAAACTATCCGAAATTATTAGCAAATTTAGTTAAAGGTGCCGCCGCGGGGATTTGAACCCCGGACAACCAGATGTTCAAAACGTTAAATAAACCCCTAAAATTTAACGCGGTTTGTTAAAGGCATAACGTTATACATTATTATATTATTATAATGAATATCTGACTTCTTCATCTACTGCGCATAAGCCGTTAAACCGTTAAACTCCCCCAGTTAACACATTTCAAAGCTCATCTCTATATTTAAGACAATACTCTCATCTTATACTTTGTCAGACCTCAAAGGGCAAGATTAATGTTTCATGAGTAATACTAAATTGTATGCCGAAATCTAGTATGCACGGTATAAGTCTCAACAAGAAACAAGAGGAAGAGAGGAGAATTAGTGTATAAAAGACGTGAAGAACGGTATGAGAATAAAGGAGGTGGTCAAGAAGTATGATGTCTCCGTCTTTACGTGTGCAAACAGTTGAGAAAAGATGACTTGAGCGCTAAGCCGAGGAAGGGATCCACAAAACTGAAGAAAGAGAAAAAGCTCGCCCAAATCTTAGAAAAGAGCCCAAGAGATTTCGGCTTGAACTACGACTTTTGAACCTTGAATCTCATAGCCTATACACTTGAGAAGGAATTTGGAATAAAATACAACCCGAGGAGTTTAAGCCCAATCCTCAAGAAGTTGGGCTTCAAATATAAGAAAGGAAAAAGGACTTACGTGAGAGACGAGAGGACAGTAGAAGATGGGTGAAGGAACAAGGGGAGAAGCTTTTTTAACTTGTCTGGTTGAAAGGTAACTTAGTTGTCTCACCCGTTAATCCTAACTAACCGCTACACTATTCATTGAGGGACATTCTCGTACATCTTAGGAAGGCTACTAAGGCGGTAAATAGGGGGCATTAGTACCATGACGTATTACATAGTCATAGTCTTGTGGGAGAGAATGTTAATTCCAGAATTTGTAGGTTAATGAGGACACTACCTCCAGACTGTTGTAACTTCGGCAAAAATATATTATTACACGGAGTAAGATCGGGAAAAAACTTAATATAATAGATATGTTCCATATATATATCTCTATATTCTAAATACAGTATCTTTTTAAACATATATGAAATATTCTACACAGAAAAAATGGAAATCAGTTCTAAAGTTGAATATATAACAGAGAAAAACTTAATATACAAAACAAAGTTCAATTTTTCTAATATCGAAATAAAAATTGAAAATAGTGAGTTAGACGATAAACAATTCAAAGATTTTCTAAAATCGTATTATAACTTTTATGAAAGTTCCAAGATAGATACCATTTTTATTATTGAAGTTAATTTAAATGATGAAACTTATAGAGGACTTGGCATTGGTTCATATGATACAAAGACTAATATCTCGTCTCTCTATTTCGAGTGGGAATCATTAACTAAATATGAAGTGCAAGCTGCTAGTGGCGACTCCATAATTTGCTGGAGTTACTCTACTTATTCAAAAGCGTATAAAGGTGCTGTTAACATAAGTTCTGTCGCGGGAACATTAGAAGGTTTTCCATTAGAAGCAAATGTTACATATTTAACCCTAAATGACGAGGGTGAGATAGTATTCCAAGGATATCAGAAAGGTATAGTTAAGACTATTAACGGGATACGAGTTGGTAAAGTTAAATTAGTTGGGTTTATTGATGAAAAATTCCGGTTAAATACTTCGCCAGGTTATGCAGTGTATCTTACACAGAAAAACGACAATATAATATCTGGAGTTTATAATCAGATACAAGTAGACCCCATGGATAGAATGTATTATGAGGCAGCCATTAGAGAATACAAAATATATAGTGGCAGAAAATTACCATTTGATGAGGTTATGATATTTAAATATAAAGATCCTAATTTCAATCAGATAAAGAATAGTAAAAGAATAGATTCAATGTCACATATAGCATATTATATGCCGGCAAAAGACCCTTACGGGAAATAATCATGGTTGAGGAAGCTATTATTCAACTTACTGGAGGAATAGATTCCACAGTGTTAGCGTATTATCTTGAAGATAAATATGTGTTGCATGGAACTTTCATACATTACGGTTATCCTCCCCAAATAAGAGAATTAGAGTTAGTCAAAGAATTGTCTAAAAAGCTCGATATTCCTTTACATATCATTGATTTTTCCTCTTATATTAAGTCTTTCGATCTCCCTCCAATAGATTCTATACAATACATAATTAAGTACCAGTTTGTGATAGAAATCCTAGCATCTTTTTCAGCTTATCCGAATCTAAATACTATGTTTGTGGGCTGGCTTAAGGATGAGTGGAATAATAGAATGAGTCTCTTGAAGGATATTGAATCTCTTATGGGTTTTAAGGTTATAGCACCTTTTCGCACAATGGTAAAAAGCGAAGTTATTAAATTGGGTTATGAATTAGGCATAGATTTCACAAAAACTCATAGTTGCATTGTATCTGGAAAAATGCACTGCGGCATATGTATGGCGTGTAGATCTAGAAGAAGAGCTTTCGAAGAGGCAAAAGTTAAAGATCCTACAATCTACTACTATAATTTACATCCTGCTGAGATAGATAAGTTATCAAGAGAACTAAGTCTGGAAGAGTTAGTAGAGAGGTATTTTAGGCCATTCTTGCAGTATACTGGAGAATATCCTAAAGACTTCGTGGATAACTTAGTCAACATTTTGAAAAAATATAATGGATGAATCTAAATGAAGAATTATTACTTAGCATATAAGTCAATTATCTCATTTTTCATAGGTTTCATGAGTTTTGCGTTCCTAGCTTTAATGAAAATATCAGGCTTAAATGACTTCCAAATAGGGTTAATATTAAGTACTATATCAATATCTCAGTTTATCACATACATTATTTTGGTGTCTTTCTCGACAAAGAGGAATCTCTTGGTCTCAGCCGCATTAGAACTTCTTATACTAATAATCTTAATTATCCAAAGGTCCTCCCTTACTTTCACCCTCTCTGCAATTTTTATGGGTATCTCCAACTCTATAAATTCCTCAGTTATAATACTTCAAAAAGGATTTACGAGAAAGGATTATTCAATAATGATGACCTTAACTTATGCCCTTAGCTTGGCAGGATTAGGAATATTCTACTTAAGTAGAATAATAGGGATAAACACTCTCCTAATATTATTTATTCCTCTATTGTTTACAAACCTAGTATTATCATCAATGCTTAGATATGAAGAGAATAAAGAGAGTTTATCGGAACTCTACTCTTGGTTAAAAAACGTCGGGAAGTTGGTTATATTCTTTGGCTTCTTTGCAAGTTTAAGAAGAGTTGCAATCACAAGTTATATACCTTTAATTCTGCTTACAGTATTTTATGCATATACCCCGCAGGAAATAAGTTTATACCTCATGATAATTCAAGTTCCTCTAATTATTTTCTATTATGTAGCTCACAAAATAAGGGAGACAGTTTTCATAACATTATCTATAGCAGAATTAATTCTCTTCTTATCACTTTCTATATTTTACCGAGAATCGATATTTCTTTTCTTATCCCTAATATTCTTAGCCAATATGTCCTCATCTTTAAGGGCACCAGTCGTTGAAGAAACAGTAGTCAAATTGTTAAATTTTAGCACAAAAATTTCTTCATTTTATCACTTGATGGATACTATCTTCTCAGCGTTAGCCTCAATCTTATTTGCATTTATCGTAAAACTGGATTTGTTTTATGGAATTTTTATAATAGCAGGGTTATCTTCAATCTTGCCATCTTTGTTTGTATACAAGGTTATAGTAGAAAGGAAATAGTAAATAATTATAGTAAATAATAGTGTTTAATAATATCTTGAATTACTTATTGAGTCAGTGCGAGCATAGTGCAGTCATTAAGTTATGTATATTTTGTATAACCAGTATTATTTATGAGCAGAAGGCTTGCAATTAGACAAGACCTAGCATGTCCTTCATGTAGTAGGGGCTCTTTTGAGGAGAAAAAAGATCCAAGCGGAATTTATTGCTTTAAATTTTCCCAGCTGACTGGTCACTCATATTTAACCTTTTTGCATAAAGCTTATATATATGTTCCAAATCGATTGGACAAGGGCTATGGAGTACATCATGGTGCGAATGCTCATATTTACTGCCTTCTTTGCTCTCTTGAATCCAATTAGCCTATCCCTTAATGAGGAATGATAGGACTCATTCGGGTTAACTGGCGAGACAACCGTGTGGTCTTTCAACCAGAAGTACAAGTTATAATCATCGCTCACCCATCTACCCTCGTCAAGCAAATACTTTTTGACCTCAAGGAAAGTACTCTCATCCCTATCCCCCACAGAGTAAATGAGGTAAACTCCCAGCTTCGTGTAAACGTAGCAAGTGAAAAGCCCTAGTATTCTTGTACAAGTAAGTCCACACCTTATCAACAACCTTAGCAACAACACCACCCTTGACCAGCTCCTTAGCCTTACCCCACAACTCAACTTCTGCCCACCATACCGCTTAATCCAAGAACACAGTACCCAAGGGGACGTTCAAAACCCTAGAAATGGCTCTCATACTCATACCGTTAGCATACAACCTCAAAGCCTCCTCCCTCAACTTCTTGGAATGATGGTAAGTAGCGTCACCCAAGAAGTATCTACCACAATCCCTACACACTGCCTACCCAACCACACTTAACAACATGATGACTACCACAAGAGGGACAAGAAACGTCTTACCTAACTACAGCCTTCCTACCCATAAGTAATACTCGTTATACAAATATAAATAGCTTAACGACGACACTCTCACCACACTCGATTAAATAATGGAAAATTTTACGTTAGAAAAAGGGCAGTTCATCTATTATGCTAACAGAGAAATATTTCCTGAGTTCCTAATTAGATTAAATAAACTATTATTAGATAAAAATAATGTATGATTTTCTTAAGATGGTACATGTGTAAAAACGCTTGCGGAATAATCACCACAGTTGAAGGAAAAGTATAGTGTTTACCAGTGGCGTAACTTTTCCTCACTTTTAATTACTTCTAATTCCGCCACGGGCACACCTATATAAACATAACTTGTCAAAACGATATTTAGAAGCGATTAAAAATAATCAATGAGTTACGTGTAAATGTTAACTCTAAAGCCCAAACCCTATGGCTATGGCGATATTAATCTTTAGACACATTTACCAGATTTTCCAATTCTTTTTTCAATTCTTCATTCCAAAAATCATTAAAATATTTCTTGGCATTGTCGATGACAAACTGTACTACGTTTTTTATATCCTTTTCAACCTCTTCCTTATCTTTATAGTTAACTAAATTGGGATCAAAACCGTTATATGAAAAAGAATGTAAAGATAGAGCTATTCTTACTACTAAACTTACGTTATAGCCTAATTTTTCAAGATCATATGAAACTCCTATAAGACCTGTTGTTGGGGCAGAATAACCTATTCTCTCATACCACTCTTTTTCCTTTTCAGGCTTATTCTGAATTATTTTATCAAAATCCTTTACAATTAATGCACTTATAAATGCCTTTATGGAAATAAAAGCTTTAGACGACGCGTTAATTAAAAGTCCTCTTTTCAACATTTCTAATGCTAACCTACTTTCGACTAAACTTTCCATAACTTTCATGTGGATATAAGATTTGGGATTTCCCTTGTAATCTAATACCTCGTACACAATATTATTATTCTGATTCTCCTAATAATACGTTTTATTGACAATTTATGATCAGTGACTTTTAGTTATTTTTGCCTAGATATTTAAAACAAGTAAAAGATAAAATAAAACTTCACGGATTATTAAAACGAAGATTCTAAGCTACAATGATTTCTACGCTGTTTGCTCTTTAACTATTTTATGCCTTAAAGCTAAAATTCTCTTTAATGCTTCAGACTTAACCTTTTTCCAATTATCTACATCAGCGGATATTCTTAACGATATTATAACGTGTTCTTTATCGCTTTGCTCACTTAAATACGGTCCTTCCTCTATTTCAAAACCTTTTAATGCCTCCTTAATTTCTTCCTCAATTGTATTCAGGCTTCATGCCTACAAGTTCAAGGTTTAGCAGTTTCTTTAATCTATCATTTACGCTGGCAAAACTAACGCTAGATAGAAAGTTATTTATGAAATCGACAGATATTGGATTAGGAATAGAGAACGCCACAAATCTATAGTTAGGTAACCTCCATATCTGGAGTTATATCTTGTATGCTAAGTACAGAATTTTGAGCCATATCTATTCTTAAAATCCTATTACCTTATCATCTTTAGTCAACTTAAATCCGTTAGGTAAAGCTAGATCTGAAGAGGCTGAATAGGACGCACCTTGAATAAATCATCTAAAGAAGCATAATCCTAAATTCATTTAATGAAATATCCATGCCCCCTTTAGCTAAGAAATAATGCCATAAGGTGTCCATCCTTAAAGTAGAGGCCAAAGTAAAGGTAGATCTCACGTTATACACGTTTGGTGAAATTATTGATAGCGCTACCGTTAATGCTTCAAGGAAAGTAGTTTTAAATGATCCATTGCAACCCACAATTACGTTAATTTTCCGAGGGTGTAAAGTTGGGATCCCTCCTTTTTCGTGGTCTATTACGCTAAATCCTCTAAGTTGGCGTACTGTTATGCTCTCAACGGTCTTCCTTTTTAGTTCTTCCATATATTTCATCTGCGTTAAAGGTAAAATATACCTATCTATAACCTAATAAACGACTTCGAGCAAGCTTATGTTTAGCCGATCATAAAGCTTCTTTCTCTACCTTTGTAATTCTGCTTTATGTAACATACCGTAAATTAGCCAACAATCTTATTTACTCAGTTCTTTTTAGAAATTTTTATATTGACGGAACTTTGTGTAGTAAAATGCGATGAAAATGAAGTTAAAAAGAAATCTAAGGAAATAGTTGAAGGTCTTAAGGAAATATATGATAATTTTAATGATTCACTCATAAAAGAGATTAGAGTTGAAGAATCGGTATTTGGGATAAGGGTTCTTACGACTATAATTCAAAGATATTAACATTATATTGTATTAATTGTATAATATGCGTTGAAACTATTGTCCATGAAATAATTCATTCGAATAGCTATAAGCAGGCGAGAGATATGTATTTTGAAGGTTTAACCGAATTTCTTACATTGTATTATCTAAAGAAGAGAATTAGAGCATGCCTAGATCATAGATTTATTGATGAAATTTGTCGAATTAATAAGGAATACGAAATTTATGCTACATTTTGGGGTAATCTAGCTTTGATTATAGGAATAAAAGAATTATGGAGATATTATTCTAAAGGATGCAGTCATAATAATATAGATAATTTGTTAAAAAATGATATTTACAAAGCCTCTCTTGAGTTAGCAAAGAGATATAGTATTAAGTTAATGGATCTAATTGACGTACTAGAGAAACTAGAATAGAACGCGATACTTTGCTGGAGTCTATTAGTAAAGCTTTTATTAGTATGTATAGTATAGCTATACATGAGTTTTGGTTTTTATTATGCTGGAATAATTACCAAGGCTGACGCTATAAGGATTATTGACTTATTAAATAAAAAGGGTCTTTCTAAGTCGGAGATAGCAAGCAGGATAGGAATAACTAGGGGTTCTATTTATCAATGGATTTGGGATATGGTTAAAGATATAGATTATGAAAATAAAGTGAAGCTCCTAGATTTATTTTATGAAGTGGATAAATTCGAAGCCATAAATTTTATAGAAGGAATACTAAAGGAACATCTAAAAATTCTAGAAAAGGAAAAAGAGATAAATTTTAAGCCAACGATAAAAGTGGAAAAAATACTAGTTCCTGCTTCAACTACGGTTCAATTGGGAGTTGTGGATCATTGATTATAAAAAGCATAAGAATTCTGTTTAAGTTTTCCTATCCTTATACTTTAGACTTAAGGGACATGATTAGAATCCTCAAAGACTTAAGCTACGTTATCTCCGATAATTTACCATTAACTCCTCCGGGGTCTATGATATTAGGAAGTGTAACTGCATTAAAAGATGATTTAATAGTAGAATTCAATAACATTACCGGTACTATAAGTTTCTTTATTCAGTCCCTAGATAAAATAGACTTAGTTGAGGAAGACTTACGCAGGATCATTGGTAATTTAAACTTGGGCAAGATAGATTACATAGAATTATCATTAGAAATGATATTTAATGGAAAATTAAATTTAAATTTAAATATGCTAGGAGGAGAAGTTGTGGGTCTGGAGGTATCGTCAGAGAAGAAGAACGTTAGAATTAACTCTTACATGGCAATGGCTAATTCCTATTCTGTGTTAATTACCTATAAGCTAAACGAAATTAAAGAACTAGACAAAGTCACTGAAGAAATAAATAGAGATATTCAAGAACTTGAGAATAAAGGATTAAGATAACTACGTCTACTCTTCCTAACGAGATAGTTTATCATACCTAAAGTAAGATCAATTACTGCATTACTTCTTGCCCAAGTCTCGCAAATGACCCGATTGAGCTCTAAAAGAACTGTTACATTAAATCTCTTAGGTGCTATACTCAAACTTCTCTGGTCTACCCTCAATTCTAAAACTCGTAAATACTACACGGCTTACCGTATGCGACGTCATTATAACTTAAAGAGTATAGAACTATTCCCCAGATTTAGTTCTGGAGTATACTCCAAAACTCTTCCGATTAACTTATGGAGTATACTCCAAAAGTTTAAAAATGCAAAAAACCCTATTATGCGTGAACGTTGAGGAAATAAAAAGCATTATAAAGGAACAAAGAGAAGATGCAGAAAACTTAATGAGTAGGCAATACCCAGAGATATGCCTAAAGAGGAGTTGCTAACAAACTTATCAATCCTAAACGTCCTAGCAATATTAGGGGTTAGGAGGAGCGGGAAATCTACTCTATCACTCCTAAAGACAAAAACTTCGCTTATGTCGATTTTGATGATGAGAGGTTGAGAAATTTAAAATCTGACGATCTGCATATAGTTGAACAAGCAATTTACGAACTTTACGGTAACGTGGATTACAAAAAATTGGGATTAAGGGGGCGTAAAGCCTCACCCCTTCCAGGGGCAGGGATGGATAGCCCCCTTATATTTAAATATGAGTTCTTCTAAATTTCTCTTAGTGACTCTAGCTGCGCTCCTCCAGCTTAATGGGACTGAGAGAGGAGCAGATATCATCTCACTTAAGGGACTAGACGTAATGGATAAAAGCGCAAGTGGGCTCTCCGGCTATCCCTACTGCTCACCAAATGGAGTCCAGAATGGATGGTGGAAACGATGATGACGTAACCCTCACCCTTCCAGAGTGGTGAGTAGTCAGATAAATACACACTTATATACTCGTGAAGGCCACAGATCACTTGCTCTCCTTTTTCCACATCAAGAATTCACCCCTCAAAGCCTTAAATTGTGCCATTATTAGAAAGAACTGATTAGGTACCCAGGCTTTCACTAACTCCCTGGTCTGAGGTATAACTAACGCGATTAATAGTACTAATAGTAAGAAGAGGAAAAGCTTCGGCAAATAAATTGCCGTCAGAACTACACCGAGTACTAAAAACCATGGGTTTATTAAGTGCAGGTAAAACTCCTCGAGAAAAATTGCCTTATATTTCCTGTTCTTACTCCTCATCACTTTAGGCAAAAAGCGTATAAAGTGCCTTACCAAGTGTAACCCCCTTCTAGTCTTCCAACTAAAGTAGTCTAACCCCTTTGGCGAGTACTCAAATGCTCTTACTTTAGTGCATATGGCTCTATATCCCTTTAAAGCGATGAGCGTAGCTATGCTGCTATCATCAGCACCGGCATTAGGAATTTCGTCTGCTGAAAGCAAGCTCTTCCTGAAAGCCGTTAGCTCACCGTGGAAAATCGGAGTGGAGTAAACAGCAGACTCAGACAGCCTAATCACATTATAAAAGTTCCTATAAGCGTTTTCAGTCCCTCTATTACTCCTCTTAATACAGCTAACAGCACCGATCTCGCCCTTCAAGTACTTTATAGCATCTATTAAAGGATCATCCCACAAAGCGTCAGCGTCGGTTATTACTACTATATCATTACTAGCATTCCTTATTCCCTCTTTTACTGCGAATATTTTACCTCTCCTCTCCTTCTCCTTGACTATTTTTATCGGAATGCCGAGTGATTTGGCTACCTCTGTAGTGTTGTCCGTGGAGGAGTCAACGAGTATAATTTCGGCGTACTCCAGAGGGTAACTCTTCATAACGTTTAACAACTTGTCCCTGATTTTATCTCCCTCGTTATATGTAGGGATTATTATGCTTACGGGTTTGTAGCCTTCGGCTTCAACTTCCGCTATTCTCTTATCTTTTATGGCAAAGAAATAAGCTAAGGGTTCCGAGAAGTGGAGTGTTAAAAGCTCTAAGCCTAAGAGCATTAGGAAAATAGCATGGTTTTTATTAATAAGCTTTCATTTCAATGAATACAGCTAAATTACAACCTTTAACGTCTAGGATTTTTGAGGTGACACGTAACCTATAAAGAACCCTATTAAAGACATGTAGATCAGGAAGGGGGCTAATAGCGTGTACTTAGACCACTTATATTGTTTACACGTCTCTAAATTTACTTTTATATAGAGCATAACATAAAATAGCAGTATTAAAGCCAAGAATAACAGTATTTTATCAGTTACAATTAATATCACTGGTAACGCAAATGAAATTAAGAGAGTAAGTAATCTCGTCATAGAATCCTTAACTATCCACTTCTCGCTAGTAAAAGCCTTATAAGCCTTGGCACCTTTAGCGGCCTCGACGTTCTGCTTTATGTAAGACCTCAAAGAGTTTCTGTGGTAGTGATAAATATAGTCAGAATAGTTGACGTAAAAAGTATAGCCAGCCTTCTTTAACCTATGTAACAACTCATCTTCCTGCAAATAGTTCATTTTCTCGTTAAAACCACCTACTTTAAGTACCGCATCACGTCTGTAAACAGCACCGTTAGCAGTAGTAAATCCCTTACACAAGAAAGTATCTATCGCCTTTTGCATTATCGTAGAGTCAAGGGGCGAGTACACCTTAGTGAAAACAACTGCTACCTTGTCGTCGGCTTCCATAACCTTAACCGCGTCGCTTATCCAACCTGGCGTAGCTATAGTAGCATCGCTGTCAAGAAACGCAACGTACTTACCCTTGCTCTCCAAAACACCTCGGTTGTAAGCAACTCCCCTACCTCTCCTTTCCTCAATTACAATTCTTAAGTTGTAAACATTTTTGTACTCTTTAACAATATCCAAAGTACCGTCGTCCGATTTACCGTCAACTACTATTAATTCAACGTTAGGGTAATTCAAAAGCTTGATAGACTCTAAAGTCTTTCTAATAGTCTTAGCTGAATTTAAGGTGGGAATCACTATACTGACCAGAGGTTCCATGAAAGGTGTCCTCATTTGCTTTTAAAAAGCCTTTTCTCAAATCGACTTAGACCTTCTGTACTGTTTTTGGAATAGTAAAGGGTAACTATTTATCCGGCCTTTAAAAATCTTCCATAATTATGAACTGTAAATGTACTATAAGGTTTATAAAATTTAATCTTTTGTTATCATCTATCTAAAAGTCATTATAATAGAGCTTAAGACAACTGTTCGTCGTGTACTTCGCTAAAATCTTTGTAGGTTTAGTTATACCTAGCATCACGAGTGTTCTTATATAACTTGACATATGCAATCAACCCATTTTTTCTTTCATCTAAGTAATATTCATTTATTGAATATTTGTACCAAAATAAAGGCACTATAAATACTTTTAAGTAAATTTTCATAAATATTATTATGGATTTAGTAAAGCTTATTGGGGCTATTATTGCTGTAGCCTTTTTCTTGGCTTATATTATAGTAACTGACGTTCCGGCAAATATAAATACATATGTAAATCAACCTAAGCAAATAGCTAATAAAATAAATTGTATAATACCTAAAAATTTTTCTATTTCCTCGTTTAACATAGATCTCCAAAATCTCACTCAGTTAGCCAATGAGTATAAACAAGTTTCCGGCAAGTTAAGTATTGAAGTTCCCTCTTTTTATCATAATTTAACGGGAAATTTGAAAATAAATATGCCTAAAATTCCTAAGCGGATCACTGGAAAGCTATTCGTAAATCTTAGTTCTATAAACATTAGAGGAGTTTATTTAAATATTTACAATGATTTCAATCAGAGTATAATAATAGAAAATATTACAGGAAAGTACCTACTTCTTTCCTCTGAGCAATATTTTACCCCAATGGAGGAGAGAATGATATTTATCAATATAACGAACTTTACGGGGTTCTATGAGCTTTATAGCAAAGGAGAAGAAAACGTCACTTTCCACATAAACGTTGATGGAATAAATTTTAGTAGTTACACGATTTTATCTAAAAACTCAAATATCTCTCTATCTGTACCAAATTATCAAGGTGGAACAGTAAGTGTGAATATTACCAATACTTTCCCATACTGCATAATTATTAACAATATAACTGGAAAATATTTGTACTTAGAAAAGAATATTACCATAGGAAGTAATGCTACTTCTACTGCAGTATTTTACGTTAGTAATTTTACTGGGTTTTATAATTTATATAATCAAAGTAAGGAAATGGTTAATATTAGTGTAGAAGTTGATGGAATAAAAATAAGCAAGGAAGAATTATTAGGCAAGAATTTCAACATTTCATTACCTAATACTCTTGGAGGAATCGTAAATATTAAAGTATATAATCCATTTAATTTCACTATCATGTTATATAAAGCTTATGGAGAGTATTTCCAACTAGAAAGTGCATATGCTTTGAAGCCTGGTTACTCGTATTTGCCTTTTAATGTAACTAATTTCTATTTATTATATAATAATATAAAAGATAAGGCAGAAAATATAACTATATTAGTTGGAATAGGAAATATTAATATTACTAAAACTTTTCCTTTGTGTAGTTCTATAAACTTAACGTATTACGAAAGTGGAGAAGTATCCATAACTGTTAGCAATCCTCTGGACACTACTCTTATAATCTATAATATTACCGGCAAATATTTATATTTATTAAATAAAACTGAAATTAAACCTTTCAGCTACGGGATTTTAAGAATTTATGTAACTAATTTCACCGGCATTCCTAACGAGAAAATAACGCTCCTTGCCAACGTTTATGGAGAAAATATAAGCGAAAGCTTCGAAGTAAGCAACTCATTATCTATATCCATAAATCAAGTAGATGTTCCAGTTCACAATCCTTTCAACGAAACTATTATCATATATAACATAACCGGCAAATATTTATATTTAACTAAGATTTATACAATTCCTCCTGGGTGTACACAATTATTGGAAATCAAAATAATAAACGAAAGTGAAGTGTTCAACGAAAATATTACTATAAAAGCTCAGATAAGCCAAACAAATATTACATACGTGATGGGACTATGATAAAGTATCCCTTCACGTTAATTTACCTAATTTCTAGCCTAATTATAATCGTACTACCTTTTTACTGGTGGACTTATAATTTTGGCGGACTTGTAGTAATAGAGACTTCCCCATTCCAAATGTCCATATATTTCCTAGGAACGTTTCTTAAGATTTCATACGTAATAAGTGCAGCTCTGGAAGCTTTTAGAATATTTTTAATAATAGTAATAAGTAGAGATATTTACTTATTTTTAAAAGGAAAAATAGTAAGAAACAGAATTTTACTGATGTTAACGATCTCATATTTAGTATATCCTTTCATAATATATATAGTGATAACATATTTAATGTCATCGCACGGAATATACTCTAACTATTCGTTTTTAGAAATTGGTGAGGAATTAGTGAGCGTAAAATATGAGAACGCTAACTTACTATTAACCTTTACCTTCTATCCTCAGATCATATATTGGATTGCGTTAGCAATAAGTTTTCTATTTATTCCATCGTATTTAGAAACTAGAAAGCTTAAAAAATGAGCTTCTCTTCTTCTTTTTAATTTTTATTGATTTATGTAATTTTAAGAGCCATATTAGTGTGTTAGCTTCTTGTATCTAGGTTAGCTAATAGCTGCTTAGATAGAACAACTGCTTCCCTTTTTAGTTCCTAACTTCTCTTCTTACTAGATAGCCTAAATAATCGGTAAGAGAAACACCTCCTAGGACAAAACCTCACTCTTTAAGCTTATCACGGTCTTCATACTAAAAACATTTTATAATATAAAAACTAACTGTATTAGACTATTTAAAGAGATAAATACCATGATTTATCTTAATTCATGCATCCTAGTAAAAACCAACGTTATTATCGTACCGTATTTTTAATCTTGGAAGGGACGATCAGCCTTTTGTAACGCTTTCGGCAACATTTGTACAATTCTGGAGTCTTTTAAACCTCAAGAAAAAGGCTTATAAATTTATTTCAAAAATTACTACCAGAATGGGTTTAGAAGAAGTAGTGACGTTCTTAATACCCACGCTTAACGAGAGGGATGGAATTGGACTAATAATTGACGAAATAAAGTCCTTAGGCTTTAATAAAATAATAGTGGTAGACGGAAACTCAACTGACGGGACTGCAGAAATAGCAAAAAAGAAAGGAGCTAAAGTGATCTACCAACAAGGGAAGGGAAAAGCTTCGGCCATGATGACCGGATTAAAACACGTAGATACACCTTATGTGGCAGTAATTGACGGAGACTACACTTACAATCCTGCCGATGTGTTCAAGGCGTTAAAAATGATGGAGGATTACGATGAAGTAATTGTTGTGAGAGGGAATAGGAAAAACATACCTTTAATTAATCGCTTCGGTAACTGGGTTATAACTAAAATGTTCAACATACTTTTCGGGACCAGATTGAAAGACGTTCTTTCCGGTTTTTACGTCTTGAGGACTAATGAAGTTAAAGGAGTTAACTTTGAAGCCAAAGGTTTCTCCATCGAAGTCGCTTATTTAACGTAGGGCTTATATCACTTCTCCTATCCGTGCTAGCCCTTTATTTGAAGAGAATGGAGTACAGGCTAAATGAGAAAATAGAAGGTTTGAAGAGGGATGTGTAAACTAGCAGTTCTAATACTTCCTATAACAGATCGGAGTTATTCAAAAAGACGCTGAATAGGGCAGTATACCCCGACTTCTTCTTAAATCTCCCAATTGCAGGACCCGTTAAGTAAAGCTTTAGGTTACATCTTTTTAGACGTTAAGCACGGCCCTAGATTTGCAGAGTTTGTCCCAGCTTTCTTCATGATAAAGGGTGAGGCTGTGAAAGATGTTAGATATGATGAATTCTACGACAGTACTAACGGGTTTAGAGAGGAAAGCGACTTTCAGCAGGGGGTTAAAAAGGCTGGATATAAACTAGTCTTTAACCCATATTTTTACGTTTACCACATACCTATTGAGGAAGGAGGAGATAGAGGGGTATCTTTATCGAGACGAATTTTCGGTAAGTCTAGGGCTAATACTTATTTTTCTTTTAAGTGGTACTCTAGACCTAGAGCTATATGGTACGTTTTAGTATCGTCAATTATCCTTATATTATATTCACCTAATAGTGCTTTAGAAGTAATGAGAGGGATTAAGGATGGTATT
Source organism: Sulfuracidifex metallicus DSM 6482 = JCM 9184 (assembly GCA_032834875.1). NCBI lineage: Archaea > Thermoproteati > Thermoproteota > Thermoprotei > Sulfolobales > Sulfolobaceae > Sulfuracidifex > Sulfuracidifex metallicus. Next base: position 180,153 of record CP135238.1, on the reverse strand, counting down.
AAGGAATATCGATTAAGGCTTACCAGACAAGGGAAGTTTCAGTAACTCATAACAACAATGTTTTAATAACGGGAAAAGAAATTAAGATTGTGTATTTAACTAGGAAAATCAAAGTATTCCTAAAGAGCAGATAGATTATAGACAACTGGTTATCATCAGCATTAGAATATATGAAAGGGAATGAGGAAATTAAGATCAAAGTAGCAGGTAAAAAGTTCGTAGTAAGTAGGTGGTTTTATTCGGATATTGTAAATATGTTTTATGATAAAGAAATTGAAGGTTTAAGTATAAAAGATGGAAGAATTGTAATAAAAACAAAAGCACAAGAAGTTAAAGTCGATAATAAGATTTTACACGAAGGATTTAGACCTTTATACTCTCTTATAAAAAGAGGATGGAAATATGAGGACGGCATAATAGTGAAAAGCGATGGTTCTGTAAAATTTAAACATATAAGTTATTCCGTTTTGGAAGTCTTTGAGGAAAATGTATATGGAAATACAAATGTTTCAAATAAAGAGGTTATTGACATAGGTGCTAATGTAGGTGACTCATCGGTCTATTTTGCATTGAAAGGAGCTAAAAAAGTGATAGGAGTTGAGCCTTTACCTAACGTGTACACTCAAGCTATAGAGAATGTCAAGCTTAATCACTTAGAGGATAAAGTATTTTTAATAAATGCTGCTATAGGCTCTAAGCGTGGAAAGCTTAAAGTACCTTGTAATATGTCAACGCCTATCTCAATCGGTTTTTCTACTTTAAAGTCTAATGGAGATTGTGAGGTTCCTATAGTAACCTTATCTGAGGTTATGAAACAGCTTACTGAGCCATATCTTCTCAAAATGGATTGCGAAGGTTGTGAGTTTGACGTAATATTGAACGACTATGAGCACGTTAGGATGTTTGAGAAATTAATTATTGAACACCACGCAAAGTTTACTGGTATTGAGTATACAAAATTAGTAGATAAATTATCTAAAGACTTCCACTGTGAATTAACTTCTGCAGTACCCTCGTACTCCAAAGAGGAAGTGGGATTGCTATGGTGCGATAAAATTAAATAAAATCTTAGAGTGTTTAAATAAAGAATAATCTTATGAACATGATATTAATATTTTTATATTTTTGATCAGTGTTTTACTATTAAACCTTTTTTGATTAATTCTTCTTCGTTAATGAAAATTTCATTCTTCCTCTTTCTGTAAATTTCTGGTAATTTGGATATAACCCAAAGTAATGCCTTAACCCTAGCTTTAAATAAATAAGTCTTCCTCCTCTTAACTAAGTCCATTAGCATTGAACCGAAGAAGTAGAAGAGAACTTTAGGCATTTTCCTTAGCAAATACCTCCTACTGAAGTTCTTTAAGAGGAAATAAAGCCTCCTACTCTCAAGAAAATACGTTAGCCTTATTTCCCTACTTCTCAAATCTTTAGGTAACGCTCCGTGCTCATGATGAATTATATAGGTAGGCAATAACTTTACTTTATATCCTCTTTTTATAGCCCTAAAGCATATATCAGTATCGTCATACTCGTAAAAGTAATTTGGATCAAAACCTTTAAGCTCATCAAGAAGTTTTTTACTGATTAGCATAGCCGAGCCTTTAGCATAAAGAATATCGGTAACATCCATACATTGATTTTCTGCCGGTTCTCCTTTCCTAAGTTCCCTTGGATAGCCTAGTTCATCAATAAGTCCTCCACAGCTATCTATCAAACCGCTAGGATAAACCAATTTTAACTGAAAAACAGTATTATAATTCTCTTTATTTAATATAGTGGACAACAAGAATAATGTCCTTGGAGGTAATGTTACATCGTGATCTAAAAAGAGAATGAATTCTCCGCTTGCTTTATCAATTGCAGCATTTTTACTGTTTGCGACACCTAAACTTTCCTTATACTTGTAGTACTTTATTGATAAAAGATTCATATACTTTTTAATTATCTCTTCAGTCTTATCCTTAGAACCGTTATCTATTATGATTATTTCATAATCGTCATGGAAGTCTTGAGCTTTAATGCTTTCTAATAACTCGCCAATTGTATCCTCAGCATTGGAAGTAGGAATAACAATAGACAGCACATTAACATATTAGTTAAATAATAATAAAACTACTGTATCATTATCGATCATACAATGGTGGGGTAATATGATAAATAAAAATGAACTATTTTCTTTTTACACAATAAAGTATACCTATCTTATTTTTATCCCAGTTTGGATCATTTTTCCTGTATATGTGTTCATCCACAAATTCACAGTTGTATTCTCTTTCAAGCAATTCTATCAACTTATAGACAGGCATACCAGTATTATACGCATGGTATTCAAACGCTAATTGATCAAATTTAGATACTGCCTCATAATCGTTTAAAATTAAGTTATATTCGCATCCTTCGCAATCCATTTTTAATACATTAGTTTCTAAATTATACTTCTTAATAACATTATTTAATGTTTCCATTTTAACCTTTATTCCATTTCCTTCAGACTCTTTGAACAGTGTCACCGGTGCTTGCTTAGTTTCCACGTTAGAGATGTCAATATATCCTTCTTTATCTCCTACAGCGATGTTTAATGGAACGATCTTTCCTTCAAGATCGTTTATCCTAATATTTTCCACTAATTCTTCATATGCTGCAGGGTGAGGCTCTATTGCATATACCTTTTTAGCCCCCTTAATTGCGAAATAGATTGCCGTATCTCCTACGAAAGCCCCTATATCTACTACTGATTTATTCTTAACATCCACGTAACCGTATTCTTCATCCTCAAATGTTGCAATAATTTCAGCGTGAATATGTTTAAATTTTATATCTCCTTTTTCCCAATATTTACTATTATATCTCAAGTTATAATAAAGGGCTTTTAGAATGCTGTTAAATTCTCCACTAGCTATAAGTATTTCATTAACCGGTATCCAATAAGTATTTCCTTTAACATAAAACTCGATAGAATTATTTGAACAATTAATTATCTTTCCCTCATAATATAACGATAAAATATTCGCAAACATATTTCTGCTAACTTTAATTACACTATTATCCTTGCATTTAAGGAGAATTTCTGGATTTTTACGAGCATATTTAAGAATACTATTTGCCCAATTTTTCAGTAATTTCCTAGACTTAATCGCTATTTTAGCTCTTTTTATATAATTACTCATTACCTTTCACCTTTAACTAGTCTTTTAATTAACATTTTTGTCCGTTTTGAAGGAATACCATTATAAATAGTATATGGGAGTAAACTAAAATATTCGTGTAGGTCATGAGTAATTAAGTATAATGCCGAAAGGTCTTTAATTGCACTTAATACGTTCTGTTTGTAGCCTAATTTTTCTTTAATTTCTTCTGGTGAGTTATACAAGGTTAATTTAGCCCTTAATAACCTCATTTTTATAACACTTCGAATCCGATTTTTTGGAGAGATATTATTAATTATAATTTTTCCGTCATTTATAAACCTCATGTAGTAAAAGAGAGTTCTTAAAGTATCCTTTTCGTTAAGTGCTATTGAGGTGTTCTTATTATGGATTCTATATCTCGTTAATCTATCTGCAGTATGAAATAGTTTACCGTATTCAGCCGCAAAGGCAGGGATAAAATCCTCTACACCAATATTTATTTGTTTAAGAAGAGCTAATTTATCCTCTATGCAGCTACGTCTAACAGCCATTAAACTTACAGTTGCTACAGTACCATAATACTTTATCAGAAAATTTTCCATTCTTTTATCAAATGGATTTATTAGAACGTCTTCATGAGGGGTTATTTCTTCAAGAAATCTGATAATCCAATTAATTTTAGGGTCTTTAGTGTTTATATCAACTATTTTATCATTATAAATATACTCTCTTGTATCATGAAAATAAGACACTTCTTTTTGTGTACTAAATACATTATATATTTTACTTAGTTTTTCTTGTTTAAACTCATCATCATCCTCTAGGAATGCCAGAATTTCACCCTTTGACTCTTCAATTCCTACGCTAATTTGCTCTCCATAGCTAGGAGTGTCGCATACAATATTTTTATAGCCTAATTTTGCAATATAATCGTCTATGTCTTTATCTTCAAAGTTCTTAACTATAACCACTTCATATAATCTTTTATCTAATAACTGGCTGTAAACGCTCCTTATTGCGTTTTTAAGGAACTCTTTTCTATTATAAGCTGATATAATTACGCTAATTAACATTTAGGAGTATAATATATAAGCGGTTAATAAATTTTTTATTACACTATCAATAGATTAATTTATGAAAATTTTGTTCGCATTAAATCGCACGGGATTAGCCGGCGGAGTTAGATACATCTTTGAAGTAGCTAACGGGTTAAAGGATAAAGGTCATGATGTGAAAATAGTAGCAGCTTTAGCCGGAGATCATAGTTGGTTCAAGAATTTAAGGGCAGAAGTTATTTATAAGCCATTAAACTTAAACACGTTTAGTTCGATAGTATACGCTTTTTACAAGTTTTATAGATACGTTACCCTACGAAGTGCTAAGATGAAACCTTATGATACTTTTCTTTTAATTTCGTCTAAACTCGGTGTAAGACCGGACATTGTTATTTAATTAGCTGAGTTAATCAGAAGCTTTGACTCAGACGTTACTGTTGCGACTTATTACTTGACAGCGTTCTCAGTTTGGTTTTCACAAAATAAAAACCCATTTTATTTGATGCAAGACTTTCCAGAACTGGTAGAAGGAAATGAAGGAAAGTTAGGCTTAAACATGTTTTATCACTCGTTAAAATTACCATTCTCTTTTATAACAGTCTCTTCTTATGCTAAACAACTAATTGTGGAAAATAATCCCACAGCGAAAGTTACCATAGCACATCCTGGAATTGATTTGAACATTTTTAGACCAAGAAAAGCGAATAGCCAAAATCAAAAGAAGAGAATTATGGTAATATTAAGGGGGTCTAGGGTTAAAGGTGACGAAGTAGCACTAGAAGTCTTAAGGAACGTTAATAAAAAGGTTCCTATTCATGTAGTTTTTGTTGGAGGTAAAAGTCTTGTTAGGCATTATTCAAAGACTATAGGATTTGACTTTGAATACTCAGTATTTTCTAACGTATCAGACGAAGTCCTTGCCAAACTTTATTCGTCCTCGGACGTTTTTCTCCATACATCTTATGCTGAAAGTTTCGGTTTACCGCCTCTAGAGGCTATGGCTTGCGGAACTCCAGTAGTTATGACTGATAATAAGGGTTCTAGGGATTATGCTATAGATGGTTTTAATGCGTTAATTTCACAACCTGGTGATGTTAAATCATTGTCAGATAACTTACTAAAAGTGATTCAAGATGATAAACTGAGGGAGAGAATGATAGAGAATGGACTAGAGACTGCCAAAAAATTTACATGGGCAAAAACAGTAGAGAATTTTGAGAAAGCTTTAAAAGAAATAAATTAAACTATAAAATATTATGATAAAATAGTATTAATTATTGATTTACTATAGAAATATATAAGCTTCAATTGTTATGGAGTTTATTTTTATAATTTAAATACATCATTTCTACTTTTTATTGACCGCTGAGCTAGAAGATTTGATTTAGTATTGCACTTGATAAGGACAAACTATCTTTAAATCACGATATAGCTGTCGTTAGTATAGTTTACGCTATAGTTCTATAACAGTAAACGTATAAGGACTTTGGTAATCCCTTTCTCAAAAAATATTTACTAGTAATTTAAGCTATACTTGTGAAGTCGGCAGTAATAATTATCGTTTACAAGAGGTATAAGTATATTAATGAAGCGTTAAATTCAGTTTTATCTTAAACAGTCAAACCGGATCAGATAATAATAGTGGCTGATAATCCAAAAATGTTGAGCAGCTCTATAAATACAACTGTAATTGAGGCAGACTATCCGCAATTAGGAAAGAAAATTTTTGAGGCAATTAAGGCTTTAGGAGATGATATCGATATTGTATATTTCCTTGAGGACGACGATATGTTTCATAAAGATAAAATTGAATATATAAATAAAATATTTGAAAAAAGGAGAGACATAGTAACTATTCATAATTCAAGAGAATTGATAGATGAAAATAATAATAATCTAAACAATGAATTAGATAGAGTTCACTATGAAATTGAAATAGATAAGAGAAAGCATGACATAATAATAGGAATAAGTTCCAGTATATAAAGGAACATTTACGTTCTAAAAATTATGTAAGTACGGTCAACGCTCAAAATCTCTTTTTACTTCTCATCTCAGATACCTTCTTTTTACCTAAGATTATTTGCCCCAAAACACCTTTGGCGCCTTGTACTTTGTTTTCGCGTACCTATTCTCCTCCTGGAGTAATTCCCACCAGTGTTAGAAGACGTAGAAGGGGAACATTAGCTTGTATCTAGTTACCACGTTCTCGTCGTACTTGCTTTAATTCCTAGTGTTCCTCTTTTCTATAGGTAATACTTTGTATAATTACTTAAAAATTTTTGTATAATTCTGAAGCGATCCACAACGTATAGAAGACGAGAAAACATATAAAGAATACAGCGAAAAAGCAAAACAAAGAGCTATGTTCTTCTCTTTTAATACATTTAAAGAAAATATTATGAAATATTTAAACGTGTATCTCAAAAATAACTGAAGACTTAGAAATAGCCTATTATAAAGTTTTTAATTCTGTGATAACTTATAAAGAATAACGAAAGTAAGGATACTCACTGAGACTCAGCAAAGGGGAACTTATGCAACTATTTTAATCGCATACGAGAAATTAAAGGAAAAAGGAATTGATACTGAATTTTATACAACTTTTAAATCTCCATATAATGTTTTACCTCCTCCTCCTAAGAGCAAAATTTTTGGAGAAGAAAGTATGCTTAATTCTGAGGAATATTCAAAAAGAATTCTTGATATAATTTCTCCAGAAATGACGGGATTTCCTACATTAATATAAAGTAATCTATACATTTGTACTCTATTTTTAGATCATTATTTAAATAAAAAGTTTTATGGCTTGCTGCATAATAAGGTTATAAACAAAATGTGTATTATTACTGCCTAATATCTTTATCATTATTATAATATTTAATTAATTTCAAACTTTTACTAATTCCAAATAATATTCAAGATAAATGTTAAGAATTTTGCTAAGTCTAAAATTTTCGGCCCAACTTTTAGCTCCATCCGATAATTTTTTATATAAAATATCATCTTCCATTCTAATAAACGCTTCTGATAAACTTTCTACATCGTTATTTACCCTTATACTTGCCTTATCTGGCGGAGCAGCATATTCTTGACCACCATGACCTACAATTATTGTGGGTTTACCTATAGCCTCTGCTTCCAATAACGTAAGACCAAAACCTTCATATGGACTTGGATTAACTAAGGCCCTACATCTCGATAACAAATTTATTTTATCTTCCTCTGTAACCTCCCCTATATATTTTGCATTTATATTGTGAACTCTAATATATTTTATAACTTCCTTTGCTAATCCATTATCTGGTCCAGCTAAGATTAAAGGCCTCTTAACATTTGATTTTTCATAAGCTCTTAACATTGTTAGAATATTTTTTTCATTACTGATTCTACCTATATAAAGATAAAAATCGCCACCCTTAGAACTTATAGAAAATAGCTTATCATCAACCCCATTAGGAATTAACTTAGAGTTCATTCCGAATTTCTTGATCAAAATCTCTTGTTCAAATGGAGTCATACTTATAATGTTATATTTTCCAATTATAGACTTACCTAATAAATTATCTATAAATTTATAGTAAATATAAGTGATATATCCTACTTGTCCTATATTATAAAAAGGTGAATGAGGTTGTAGAATTTTAACACTACCAATTTCACTTAACTGAAAAACATGAGGATGTCTCCATACATGAACGTGAACGATATCTGGATTCAATGATTTAACAATTTTAGGTATCGAGGGAGAGTAACTACCATGAGACCATATTAATAAAGGTTTTACTCTAATTACCTTTACACCATTTATATCTTCTACTGGTTTAAAATTTGTTATATGTCTTCTATCTCTATTATACGTAACTACGAAAACCTCATGACCTTTATTTACTAGAAATTCAGAAATCTCCTTAACTACTTTTTCAACCCCGCCTATTATAGGATAATAAAATGGTGCTACTTGTACTACTCTCAATACAATCTCTCATTAATATTTTAACTTATAAGTCCTAATGTGAGGTTAATAATAATGGAAGGAATTCCAATAGAAGTGTTGAACTACAATGGAATAGAGTTATTAGAGAAATATCTTCCATCGGTTTTAGAGACTAGATATCCTTATAAAGAGGTTATAGTAATGGTTCCACCGATGACAGTAAAGAATACGTTAAATCTTTGGGAGCAAAGTTAATTTCATTAGATGAAAATTATGGACCTGCTTATGCTAGGAATATTGCATTAAGAACTTTCAAGAGTAAATACATTGCTTTTTTAGATAACGATGTGAGAACTCCTCCAGAATGGCTAGATCCTTTAATAGAAACTATAGCTCAAGATGAAAAGATAGCTGCTGTTCAAAGCTTATACACAGACTGGCCTTATGGAGATGAACCCAGATTAATCCCATGGTTTTCCACAGCAGCAGCCTTAGTTAGAAGGGAAGAGATAGCAAGATTAGGTGGTTTTGACGAGCACTATTTCTTTTATTGGGAAGATGCAGAGTTATCATGGAGACTATATAGAGCAGGTTATAAGATATTAATGGTTCCTAAGTCAAAGGTATATCACGAAGCTCATGGCACGTTTAAAAAATTACCATCGCCATTTACATCTTATTTAACATTAAGAAATCAGATGTTACTTCTCCTCACTTACTATGATTTAAACCAATTACTCACCACGTTCCCAGCATTATATATTATCAGATTTATTCAAGCTTTTAAGGGGCCAAATACCATTGCTCAAATAAGGGCACTTCTCTCATTATTTAGAGAGATAAAATATGTAATTAATGAGAGAAAGTATTTAAAAGGCATAAGTAAAGAAGGCAATATATTTTTACAGATGTTAGGAGATCAAGTATTCGGATATGAAGAGCTCTTATCATTACGTAGAGCGATTAAAAAAAGATATATTAAAAGAGTTAATAAATAATCATTAGGGCTATTTTAGCAATGGTTACGCTAAGTATAATAGTAGTTAACGTTAAGGAAAAGGAAAACTTACCTAGACTAATGGCATCTTTAAAAAAGTCTACCTATAAAGATTTTGAGCTTATAGTTGTTGACAACGAGACGACGTTAGGGGATTTTAAACTCGTTAAAATCGAAAGAGATTTAGGACTAGCTTATTGTAGAAATAAGGGGGTAGAAATTTCTAGCAGTAGATTTCTATTATTTCTAGATAACGATACGGAAGTAATGGAAGATACTATAGAAAAGTTTTTTGAATTTATTAACAAAAATCCAGATTTCATAGTACAATTAAAGCTCATAAAGGATGATGGAAGAATTGACGCGGCTGGAGGTATAATAGATGATTTAGGCTATCCATTAGAGTTATTTAAAGGAAGTATAGTAGCTGATTTTATTCCACCTGCTAATATTCTTTATGCAAAGGGTGCTGCTATAGGAATGAGTAAAGATGTTTTCAATATGTTACATGGGTTTGATAATGAATATTTCTACGGTTATGATGAAACAGATTTTTGTCTTAGAGCCGTAAAGAAAGGTAAAAAAGTAGTTTTTCTTTCATCTGCTGTAGTTATTCATCATGAACATGGATCTTTCTCTAAGCTCTCAAAAGAAAGGGAAAAAAGATTGGCTTACTATCTAGAAAGTAGAAGATTGTATTTTGTATTTAAAAATTTTAATTATAAATTTCTTCTTCCTAGAATCCATAAGATATTTTTCTATTTCATAGGAAGCATATTTATGGATATATTCCATAGAAAGAAAAATTACCTAGCTATTTCGCGAATAAAAGCACTAATATGGTTTATATCAAAATTTTATAAAATAATTATAATTAGATTAAAAGATAGAAAAACTACCTTTTTGACGAAATCCAATTAATGCGAGAAGGACTTATAATTCAACATAGTGATTTAGTTAAGAGATCTATAATTCTACCTAATAGTGAAAAATCTTCTTCAAATAACGAGAATATATTTCAGTAATCCTTTATATTAGGTTTTATATAACGCTATTTTAATAACTTATAATGAGCAAGATAAGGAGAGAAATTAATAGAATTCTTTATTATTATAAAGTATATAAAAATTTCATTAATGTAATTTTAGATATATTAAAGAAAAAAGAGTTAATAAATATCGTACTTAAGAATGGTCAAGAAGGATTATGTAAGAAAAGAACAGTTTGAGTACTTGTTGATTTAGCACAATTAGGATTTAATATAATAAATGCAAGTTGTAAGGACTCTTATTATGATAAGGCTCTCATTTGTAGAGAAATTTGCCTATGGGTGAGGACTAACATAGGTGCTGATGTTTTTCACATTGTCGAAATCTTTGGACAAGAAATTTACGGTAAGTCCTTTAAAGGTACTGTAATAGATGTTGGGGCATCAAATGCGGACTCATCCATATATTTCGTAATTAGGGGGAGGAAAGAGTAATAGCACTGGAACCCTTTCCAGAGAGGAATTCCATTATACATATAGCTAATGCATGGTATGGAATAATACCAATTGCAAAAAAAGAGGAATTAAGACTACTATTAATGTACAATACTGGTGGCCTACTTGCTATTTTAATCCAATGGAAAAAGATGATTGTGATTGTAAAAGTATTTTAAAGGTAAGTAGGTGCATAAGATTTAAGAAAAGTGGAGTAAGGAAACTTACATCTCCAGCTGAGGCTTTATATGCTATAAGAAAATTGAATAAAATTAAGAAAAACGTTTCAAGCGCTTCTGCTATAATAGCAGTAAGTAAGGTAGTTAAAGACGTCTTAATAAATAGAGGTTATCCTAAGGAAAAAATAAAGGTAATTAAATATAAACGCTTTGACTTTTAACATAGAGACTATGTACCATATAATCCTGGCGAATATTTTACTTTTGCATATTTGAGTTATCCTGATAGAGAAAAGGGAATATTTCAATTACTTTCTGCATTTTCGCTAGCTCTTAAAAAGAATGAAAAAATTAGGTTAAAAGTTCCAGGCGGCCTAGAATCGCCTCAAGTTATTAAAACTGTAAAAAAATTAGGAATAGAAGATCATGTTATTTTAACTAATAGAGTTCCTTATGATCAGTATCTTAAATCTCTTAGAGATATCTTGAATGATGTTGACTTTGTGGTAGTGCCAAATTTATATATTGATACATGGGGAAGAGTAGTTATAGAATCAATGTTGGCCGGAAGGGCCTACTATAGTTACTAAAGGTAACGGTGGACTTGTAGAACAAGTATCTGACGGTGTAGATTGCTTTCACGTAAATACGTATGACGTTAAAGAGTTTAGTGAAGCATTATATAAGATTTCACTTATACCTAGAGACAAAGTAAGAAAAATGGGAGAAATTGCAAGAGATAATGCGTTCCAAAAATTTGATAATGAAAAAATTATTAATCAATTAATAGACTTATATAAAGAAATAGGCGAGTAAAAATGAAGGATATTTCCGTAATTTTATTTGACGCTAGTGTTTTAGGCGGAATACAACTTATGACAATAGATACTATCGGCTTATTATCAAAAAATGGATATAATGTAACTTTTGTTACAATGAAAGTATCTGATAGAATAGTTAATTATTTAAAAAGATATGATCTTAAAAATGTTAAAATAAAACTACTGCTAAAAATTTCTAATATAACATTACAGATGTTGTATTCCAGGCTATTTTATAGTGAAAAAGATTTTAGTATTAATATGCATGGGGACATTCAACCTATAGCTTCTGATATTGTATATTTTCATCAATTTAATATAGATTATAGAATAAGATCACCTTTCAAGGAAAAGCTAATTTTGATTCCTCAATATTTAATAAGAAAAGGTTTTATGGAAAAAATAAGGAAAGAAGAGAAATTAGTTTTAGTAAATAGTAGATGGACAAAAGCAGAAGCTAAATATTTTTGGAACATAAATGCAGAGATCTTATATCCTCCAGTTCATGTAGAGTGGTTTAGAAATATAAATAACTTAGATAGAGATAATACCGTAATTACTATATCCAGATTCTCTAGGGATAGGGGATTAGACAATATAATAAAAATAGCTAAAGAACTAGAAGATTATAATTTTATTATTGCTGGTTATCTACAAGATCAAGAATATTTTAACGAAATAAAAAATAAAAAAACCAAAAATATACAGCTATATCCTAATATTGATGAAACTACTAAAATAAAATTACTATCTTCTTCTAAGGTTTATTTTAACCCTACTCCTTATATTGAAGGATTTGGTACTTCAGTAGTAGAGGGCATGAGTGCAGGTCTAATTCCTGTAACTAGAAATAAAGGAGGTGTAATAGACTTTGTTCCAGAAAAATATACATTTAATGAATTCACTGACGCTATGGATAAAGTGAAAAGAGCTATGGAAGATTGGAACGAGAAAGAAATGAAAGAGATGAAAAACATTTCTGAAAGATTTTCATTAGAGAATTACGAAAAAAATCTATTAAATATAATTAACAAATTTTTTTAAAGAATTATATATAGAAGAATTTCAAAATTATAAAAATATATAAGATTTTAACAAAATGGTTCCTAAAACCTTAAATATTAAAATAAGATATGAAGTTTAATGCAAGTAACCCTATTACCAGGTAATGTTAAACCTTAGGATGGAATTGAAGTTTATTCATTTGAACTTGCCAAAAGGTTAAGTAATAGAGGAATTTATGTTATAGGTCTTCGTATAAGTTCAAAAGATGATGTTTTTAAATATAATAAAAACTTTGAAGTCAACTACGTTAAAACGTCTGAATTACAAGGAGGATTAGGCTATCATATTAGAACTTTAGAAATGGTAATTAAAAAATCACAGCTAATCTTAGGCAAAAAGAAGGTATCTGAGATGAGAAGTAAAAAAGGATTTTGAGCGTTGACAAGATTTACATAATTTTTAGAACGTAAATGTTCTTTTATATACTGGAACTTATTCCTATTATTATGTCATGCTATCAATTGTTATTCCTACTTCCAATGCTGAGGATACAATTGGTGAGCTATTGGAAAGTATTAAAGCTCAAGACTTCCATGACGATTATGAAATAATCATAATAGATAACGGTTCTAAGGATAAGACTGAAGAGATTGTAAAAAAATACATAGATCACTTACCGATAAGATACTATAAATATGAGGAAAAACTAGGTCATGCAGGAGCTATAAATGAAGGAATAAGTAAAGCTAAAGGAGAATACATTTTAATTTTACACGACGATCTAATTCTAGGGGAAAGAAACTGGATTTCAGTAATGCTTGAAACGGTCAAAAAAGATGAAAGGATTGGCATAGCTTCTTCGCTTTTTATTACCCCAGTTAAAAAACTCAGGAGTACGATTGATAAAATATTCTCCTATATTTACATACTAGGGTGGCACGATAAAGTACCTAACTCGCCTATAATGGAAGTACTATACAGCGGGCTTAATAATGACGTTATCAGAAGAGAAGTTATAGAGAAAGTCGGTTTTCTCGATAATACATACAAATACGGTATGCACGACATAGATTTTGCTGAAAGGGTTAGAAGAACTGGGTATAAGATTGTATTAAATCCAAAAGTACATGTGGAGCACTTACTTTCTTATTATCAAAAATCGCTAAAGTCCCATTTGGTTAAAGCCTGCAATACGGATTCCCTTTAGCAATAATTTTGAAGAAGTACAAATATTTGCCCAATTTGGATAACTTAATTTATTTTCTAAGCGTATTTTTCTTCTTATTAAATTTCTTTCTACCTTTTTATCCTCTTCTTTTCTTTGTAATATTACTCTCGCTACTCACTTTTCCATTAGAACAGCCTAACTTTTATAAGAAGAACAAGTATGTCATCAGAGCTAAGAAAATTGTCATAGGTTATTTGCTGGGGGCTATAGCTTACTTAATTTTTCATCCATTATTCCTTTTAGCCATTGGCGGGTCAGTAATACTCTATAGAACTATTACCAGTGCGTTGAATTCATATAAAGAGTTAAGAAACTTAAAGGTGACCTTAGGTGTTATTCTATTTTATCCTATATGGACTTTAATTAACGGTAGCGCAGTATTCTCTGGCATTTTCAAGTTTATATTTACGAAATAATTTATTCGCTTAATTCTTTATACATCTCTATTATGTCGTTAATTATCTTATCCGGATTATACTTTGCTAAAGCGTTGGCTCTAGCTTTTTCTCCCATTTTCTTAATCTCCTCCCTCGGAATTAATGATATTTTATAGAGTGCTTCAGCAAATTCCTTAACACCATAAGTATTAACGTGGAAACCATCAACGCCGTCAGTAACTTGCTCAACTAACCCTCCGTTACCCTTAGTTACAAGTACTGGTCTACCAGAAAGCATTGATTCTGTTACAACTCTACCCCACGTCTCAATGATTAAACTCGGTACTACAACAACATCAACGTCACTTAAAATTTCTCTCATTTTCTTTACATACTCTTCATAAGGAACTCTTTCTGTTAGAATTACATGTTTAGTTAGTTCTAAATCCTTAACAATCTCAACCACTTGTTTCGATTCTGGGCCTCCAAGAACTTTAAGCCTTAAATTATTATTATTCTTTAAAGCTATTGCAAAAGCCTCTAACAAGTTGAATATACCCTTCTCCCTATCCGGGTAACTAAGGTACGCAAAAGTGAAAAACTTATCATTTGGAGTGTACGGTACGTAATCTATGTTTTTTGTAAGTGCACTAATGGTAATAACTCTTATCTTCTCTTCGGGAAAACCTCTAGATATTAGGACGTCCTTTACCACCTTGCTTAAAGCTAAAATTACTGAGGCAGAAGATACATTTTTCTTTATCCTTTCCATTTTTCTTATTGTGTAAAATGCCTCAAGCGTTGACGTAAGCAAAGATTTGCTTTTCTTACTACTTATAGCTTTACTCACCTTACCCACTGTTTTACAATCACAGTCATTACAAGTCATTGAATTAAAGTAACAGGTTGGCCACCAATACTGTATTGTTATTACAGTCTTTACTCCTCTCTTTTCGGCTAAAGGTATTATACCGTGCCAAGCGTTAGCTATGTGAAGTATTGAACCTTTTTCTGGGTTAATCTCGTTGAGAACCCTCTTTGAGTAAGATGGACTATTAAGCATCGTCTCTTCTCCGAATATCTTACTTTTAGGAGGAGAAGGTAATACATTAAAGTTGGAGGGAAAAGAAGTATACATTTCCACGTCTATTCCTTTCTCCTTTAGAAACTCGTACATTAGTAAAGTAGTAGCGTAAACTCCTCTCTGTCTCGTCTCTAATAAAATTCTAACCCTCAATTTAATCAAATAATTGGTTGTCACGCAGTATTTAAATTATTATAAACCTATCGCTTTTTAAATCTCTTCATAAACTCCTCAAACTTGAATTTCTTAGCGGTTTCTATTGTACCTAAAGAAAGCCTATCAGCCTCTGACGGATTATCCAGCAAGTACTCCACATATTCAGCTATCTTTTTGTAATCATCAACGTCAGCGATTAGGGAATTATGATTATGTATTCCGTAATCTTTAGACCCCTCAGTCCTTGTCATGACTACCGGAGTACCGCAAGCCATAGCTTCTACTGGCGGAAGTCCGAAACTTTCCAACCTTGATGTATAAACGAAAATATAAGATGATGCATATAAATTTGCCAATTCTGTCCAAGAAAGTCTAGGATGCTCTATATATTTAAAGCCAAGATCCCCAAGATTGAAGTTGTCTGAGTTAACTATGTGTATTTCAAAATCTTTTCTCTTTCTATAGATTTCATTCATAGCTTTTACAAACGTATCAAAACCTTTTGTAGGAGCTATACGGGCTATAGTCATTATTATTCTTTTCCTCTGTGATGGTTTAACTAACCTAGTGTTAAAGAACTCATCCGGAATAAATATTCCTACTCGCAATATTTTTTCCTTACTATTAAATTGCTTAATTATATTATCAGTGTAATTCGAAATGCTTAGAAAAGTAAGATCAGAGGAAAATGCTTTTGATATATATTTTTTGACCTCTTTCCATTGATCATAAATGAAATAAGCGTCAATTGAATCTTGTACAAATACATATTTTCCACCAGCTCTTACAGTTGGTAATATAGTATACCATGATGTAGCAATTACTATATCACTCTTTACTTTCTTAACAAGATTTGCTAATATTCTCATATTCATTTCATAAAACTGGGTTGTAGCCCAGCTAAATCTCTTAAAGCGCCTATTAGATTCTAAAAGAAATTGTATTGAAAAGAGAGGACGTAAAAATTTCCTTTGAGTAAACACATTAGCATATCTTGTAGGATTATAACCAGAATAATTCCATCCCACTAAACTGACTAAATTTACAGTATGTCCTTCTTTAGCTAGCTGATCCGCAATCCTGTAGATTATTAGTTCACCGCCAGCTCCTCCTAATCCCCACATTACAAATGTTATATTAGCCACGAAATGTAATGAGCTAAAATAAGGTTAAAAATTATTATAAAACCTTTTATTCTTCTTTTTTCTTACTCTTTTTGTGCCTTTTATTTCAGTTATTATTACTGCTCATAATAGGAGGGAGTTTTTACTTGAGGCTGTTAACTCTGCCTTAAACCAAACACTACCAAGAGATGAATATGAGGTAATTGTTGCAAAGAATTTCTCAGAATACGATAACATTTTAAAAAATCTAGGTGTAAAAACTGTATTTTCTAATGAACAGAATCAAGGTGCTGATATTGTCAACGCTTTATCCTATACAGAAGGTGATGTTATTTGTTTTCTAGACGACGATGATTTATGGGTTCCATGGAAGCTAGAAAAAGTTAAGGAGGAATTTAAGGAAGAAAGCTTAGGCTATTATCGTCATGCTCTTTTAGCTTTTAGGCAAGGTGAAAATATAAATGAACTTATAGGCAAGTTGAAAGAAAATGACAACGAATTTATAAGAAATAGGTTCATTGATTTAAGCCCAGTTAATTCAAGTTCTACGTGTATTAAGAAAGATACTCTAATGAAATGTATTTCACAGCTAAAAAAGGTAAGATAGTTTATTGATAACTTTTATTACTATTTTGCACTACTTAAAAACTGCAAGATTAAGTTCGACCCAGTTATATTAACTTTATACAGATAGCATTACAATAATTCTACTGCTTTAAAAGAGAAAAGTTTTCAAGATTGGTTAGAGAAGAAAATAACCTTTTATTCTAATCGATATGAGCTGATACTAGAACTTATAAGTTCTTGTAAATCAGAAGGAATAAGCGACAGCGTAATTAAAGCGCTGTTAGCTCAAGCTTTAAGTGACAAAATAACTGTAACTAGATTATCTAAAGACGGGCCGCATAAAGCAAATTTTAGTGATTACCTGAAATATGTTAGTCTGGATTATAAAAACTTTAGAGGAATTTTATTAGCATCACTAATCTTTATGCCTAAGTCCATTCAATTATACGTTGCAAGGAAGTGGTACGAAAAGGAGCAAAAAGCTTCCTAGAGTACTGTCTAAATTTTTATATGTATACAAGGTTATTGGCTTAATGGGTGATATATCTAAATACGCTATCACGTCATACCTCCACATCTTAGTAGGCACATTCTCGGCAATGGTTTTACTAGGCTTAAACACCATCATTATCGCTAGGCTACTAGGACCTGCAAATTACGGTTTATACACTCTTTCATTTGGTATTCCTTACTTTCTTTTAGGCTTCATAGATTTAGGAATGACTACTGCAGCGCAAAGATACATTTCGGAATTCATGACTAAAGGAAAATTAGCAGGTGCAAAAAAAGTGTTTCAAATTACTTCATCTTACATGCTCACATTATCCTTGGTTTTCACTGTGCTCTTCTTAATCTTAAGTAATTACATTGCGAGTACAATACTAAATAGACCAGAATTAGCTATTTATTTAAGGATTTCAGCCTTAGTAATTCTCTTAGAAACGGTATTTAGGTACATTAGTTATAATCAGTTACTAGCATTAGGAAAATCTCACGTAAGTTCATTTATAGATTTCTTACATGCATTATTGAGGTTTATTTTAGCGCCATTATTAATAATTCTAGGTTTTGGAATAGCCGGGGCGATCTTTGGTGTATTAGCGGGATATGCTGTTGCCGGAATAGTTGGGATCACTTATTTGCTCTACATTTTTAGGGGGATAAAAGCTGAAGGAGATATATCATTAAAGAGTATTTTCTCTTATAATATACCGTTTACGATTTTGGGCATAATAGGGTTAATTTCGAGTGAAGTCCAATATATCTTACTTTCTCGGCTCATAATTGCCTCAGATATAGGTAATTATGTTGCCGCTAACAACTTAACTAGTATTATAGCCATCTTTACTTCTCCCTTAGCTCAGATAACTTTACCTACCTTCTCTAGGATAACTGACGAAAGACCGTATGCCGAGGCAGTAATGAAGTATTCCAAGTATGCTTTACTAATAACGTTGGGAGCGCAAGGGATGTTATTTTCCGTTTCATTTCCCCTTGTTTACTTACTTTATGGGAAGTACTCATTAGCTCCCTATTTATTGCAGCTTTCCTTGACCCTCTCAATCTTAACCTCGTTTCTTTCTCTTTACGGAAGGAATACTATCTTCTATATAAAAAGAATGTACAAGATTCCAATTGTAGAAAATATAATTAATATTTCTGTATTTATACCACTATCATATTTCCTTCTCTTACACTACGGTATTGTGGGCATGATATTTTCAGTTTGGGGTTCATCAATTGTAACCACAATTTATGAGGATATACAGTTAAGTAAATTAATAAGATTGAAATTGAAGAAATCAATTTTTACCCTTATTAGGATTGAAACTATAGCACTTATCTCACTCATATTACCTACTATAATAGAGTTCAAGATTCCTTATCCTTACAACCTTCCACTTTCCTTGGTAACTTTTATAACTCAATATATAATATTGATAGCATTGTTAAAAACAATTTCCACTATTGAAATTAATGAAATTGAATCAGCACTTGAGAATAGCAAGTTTAATATTATTCTGAAACCATTACTGAAACTAATCCTCATTATTTCATCATTACGAGTTTAAATTCTCATTATTATTTAGTGTGAAATCTTTGGCTTAAAGTTTAAAGTAGTCTCATTTTACATTACCATTATGAGAATATTAATAACGAGAAGAGAGCATCTTGATGCTCTAGACGGCGTCAGTAGGTTTGTTTTCACATTAGGGGAAGGAATGAGAAAATTAGGTAACGAAGTATTTTTCCTTACGCATCACATCGAACGCGATTTTTCCCCTTTGGAAAGATGGGGTGTTGATGCTAAATATAAGGCTTTTTCAGTTCCTAAGCCTATAAAAAAAGTAGTTATTGATTGGTCCTTTGAGGGAAGTAAGGTAGTGAATGAGTTTTCTCCAGATTTGATCATAATGAATGGAGTTACGTGGATTAGAAGTAAGGCTAAGAAAATTGCAGTAATTCACGGTAATGGTCTTGATGAAGCTAAAAAGAGTAAGGTTAACGCGTTAGCTTTACGCTTCCTTTATTCCAGGCAAGATTACGTTGTGTGTATTTCGCAGAAGGTTAAGAGGATGGCTCCCGAGTTGGGCATTAAATGTCACGAAGTTATACCTATTCCATTTAAGAACGATGGATTTAAATACTACCCTAGAGATAAGAGAGGATTTATCCTTCATGTAGGGACTAGAGGTGAGAAAAACGTTACCGTTTCTATTGAGGCTATTAGGCTCTTAAGGGAAAGAGGGTTTAACGTGAACCTAGTTATAGTAGGCCCTGCTGCTCATTACTGGAAGGAAAAATTTGAATATGACTGGATTATCCCTAAAATAGTAAATGATGAAGAACTCAAAGAGTTATATGCAAGAGCTATAGCCTTAATTTTACCGTCTACATTTGATGGCTTTTCGTATACGACTCTCGAAGCTTCAGCAAGCGGTACTCCAGTGGTCGGCAGTAACTGTATTCCAGAAGAGGCATTAATTGATGGATATAATGGTTTTAGAATTAATGGAATTAATCCTAACGATTATGCTAAGAAATTAGAGATGATATTATCAAACTATGAGTTATGGGAAAAGATAAGCAGTAATGGAAAGGAGTTGGTAAAAAACTATGATTATATTTCCATATCTAAAAGATATCTGGAGCTAGCATCTGAATAGTTATTGATAAATACCAATTGTGGGATTATATTAATAAAGTGTGTATTGATTCATAATTAACTAAGGAAAAAACCTATTACTGCTCATTTGATCCCATAACACTTAGATTATAATTATACCATTTCTTTATAACATATTCCTTAATTTTCCTAGGAGCATAAGGTAATAAGCCGTATAAGAACGATTTTAAACTTCGTTGATAGCTAAGGTATTTAATAAACTCTTTGAATGTGAGTTCATTTTTTGTATTAGGTAATCTACTATAAGTAACTTTCCAACCTAAATACATGGATTCAAACTGTAAAATTAATCTCCTCTTATACTCATTTGAAATTTTACATTCAATTGAGGAGAAAATATCTAGAAGTGTTAAATTATCAGTCATATATAGCTTACTTATTCTAGAAAGGTTATTAAGCCAATCCCTATATTCGCTCACTCTATCTACACTTGTATTAGTTTTGTGAATCCTCCTTAGAGTTAAGATCCTATCATCAAAAACGAAATCTTTACCGTAGCAATAAGCTAGATAAAACAATAAAGCATCTATTAAACTAAAAACCTTTCTAATTTTATCTAATACTTCATAAAAAATCTCTTTCTTAACAGTTATAGAAGAGCTATTCATAGGGGTAAGAAAATTTTTCATGTCAGTTATCTTTAATTTTAATAATGAGCTTTTATTGTTATAAGCGATTTTATTTATTAAATCTAAATTACTAAATTCAGTAAAATTAACGAAGCCATTGTGGTAGTATATTACGTTTTTGTCTTTGAATACTTGTTTTACTATTTCTAATTTTTGTGGTAACCATAAGTCATCATCATCAAGTAACGATATCACTTCACCTTTACTCTCCTCAACACCTTTAAC
Source organism: Sulfuracidifex metallicus DSM 6482 = JCM 9184 (assembly GCA_032834875.1). Classification (NCBI taxonomy): domain Archaea; kingdom Thermoproteati; phylum Thermoproteota; class Thermoprotei; order Sulfolobales; family Sulfolobaceae; genus Sulfuracidifex; species Sulfuracidifex metallicus. The sequence continues at coordinate 158,968 of CP135238.1, read as the reverse complement.
AAGGTAAATACCAGCAGGTTCTTCCTTCGTTACTATATTCTTCACATTATGTTCTTCAAGGAACTTATCAATCCTCTCGTCCTCGAAGTTTTTCACAACAATTATTTCATACTTATCTCTTGGTAGTGTTTGGTTTAGAGCAGAGTTAACGGCCTCAAGTAAAAACTCCCTCCTATTATGAGCAGTAATAATAACTGAAATAAAAGGCACAAAAAGAGTAAGAAAAAAGAAGAATAAAATGTTAACGTTTTTATTTTCAAGGTATTATAGGAGTTTGATTTTACATTGATATTCTAATGTAAAATAATAATTATGTATAACTAATATTGTACTACTTAACTATACGGCTATAATTTATTTTTAGGCAATTAGCATTTTAATAACCTATAATTGCATTTTAGTGAGGGATTAAGTTGCTTAGTGAAAACCGAATAGTTACCGCAATCATATTCAATTAGTTTCAGGAAATTATTTAGTAAAATCTCTCTAACTTTATTATAATCAATTATATTCGATCGCCTTTCTACGATTAGCGGATAAATGAACTCGTTATCTATTCCGTATTTTTGAGGGTCATCAATATTATAAAAGAAGTTCCTTAGTGTAAAATTCCAATTATTTAGCTCTTTTGAGTTCCTATAAATTCCTTCTACTTTTGCTACTAAATAAGCTAACGGTTTAGCTAGCTCTTCTACTAAAGTCTGTTGTCTTTTTCTCATTAATTCTACAAAACTGTAACCTGTCCCTCTAATAGTATCAATTTTCCATCTTAGTTCCCTTTTTATAAACTCTCTCCATTTTCTCGCATATCTCTTTTCTCTGGCCCCATTATATACAAAATTTTTACCTATAATTATTGGGAGTCCGTATTGAATTTTCATTCTAGAAAAAAATTCCCGATCTTCACCTGAGTTCAGATCTTTCCAATTTCCTCTACTTAGTATTTCTTCTTTAACTCCAATGAACGTGTTTGCTTCATGAAGTATTAATGCATTCTTAATTCCAGATTTTACAATTTTTCTGAAAGCCGGAGTATAAGTTACGTCAAGATCTATATATGCAGTTACTGAATTGTCAGGACAATGTTTTAATGCAATACCTCTTCCTATACCTCTTGAAGACTTAAATCTGAGTATTGTTAAGTTAAACTCTTTTTCAATCTCCTTTAGTTTTTCATATGTACCGTCAGTTGAATAGGAATCAACAATTACAATACTAGAAATTTCAGGATCAAAGACGCTTTCTATTGTATTTTCTACTGTATTTACTGAATTATAAACAGTGCCGTAAATGCATATATTCATTAGCTTTCCTCTTATTTAATTTTGTCCTATTGTATTATAAAATTTACTGAATGGGACACTTTACAGAGTAGTTAGGGAATATATAACGCAGTAGTTGTGTCAATGGTGATAATCTTTCTTTCTGTTAACTATGTATAGATAAACTAAGGATAATAAATATAAAGTTTCAAGGGGGAAATAATTTAATGGCTGTAAAAATAGGAAGAAGCACATTACCCTCACTTATAGTCTCCTTATCAGTTTTAGTAGTTTTAACAATTTACACGCTTACACTCTTATCGTATTCTAGGCTAATGGGGTTCAAGGATTATTTTAGTCAAATGAGCTTAGACCCTTACGCTTTTCCCCTATTCTCAGTCCTCACAGCACTTTCCTTCACTTTAATTTATTTAACTAAAAGAGAGAACAAGAGCATAATCTTCTTAACTATCCCCTTAATAGCGTTTATTTTAGCTCGTTTTTACTTACCTTGGTTCTCATTTCCTCAATACGGCAGTGAGTTTTATGACGCAGGGGGATTTTTAGCAAGGACAGAATATGTAATCTATACTGGCCATACTACACCAATTTATCCCCTTGATCAAATAGTAAGGCAAGAGCCAGGCTTTGAATGGGCTAACGCTATGCTAATAGATATAATGAACGGTGTACCTAAATCGCCTACAGCTTTTATTCTCGCCTTCCTCGTAAAGTACTATAATGTAGTGGAAGTCCTAGTTTACACTCCGATAGTCCTATACGTCTTCCGAAAATTAGGTTTAGACATATATAAGAGCTTCATAGGGCTCATAATATTCTTCGGCTTTGAGTTCTCGCCAAACCTTCATTATGTTGATCAAACTTACGCTACGCCCCTTTACTGGTTACTGCTTTTATTAGTTTACTTAAGCGCTAAGGAAGGCGGGTTGAGGCACTCTGTGCCTATTGCAGTACTATCATCAGGGATAATATTATCTCAATTAGGTGTTGCATTCTTTTCCTTCTTCGGGCTTTTAGTAATTGCTCTTTACTATTTAAGGAAGAACAGAACGCCAATTTATTATACAGTGCTATTCGGAATAGGTTGGATAAGTTACCTTAATTACCTAGCTATGGTTTACGGTGGTTACGTAGTTTTAGGTTATGATGTAGCAACGTTTTACATAAAGCCTTCTAGTGCAATTAATGTAGTATCGCAAGACTTATACAGACCTTTGCCTATATGGGCTGAAATAGTGTTTTATCAGGCAATATACATGGCTATAATAACTTTGACTCCTGCACTGCTCTTTTTCTTACTATCGCGGAAAAGCGAGAAAAAGGAGGAATACTTAATGTTAGCAGCGTTGATACTCATTACTTCTTTAATAATCGGTCCGGTAGCAGCAAAGTTGGGCGGCGCAGGTTATATTACGAGAATTCCGCAACAGTTAATGCCATTTATGGCAATAGCTTTTGCTGAAATAGCTTTCTCCAGAAAGCTTAAGCCTTTATTCGCTACCATGGTTATTATCCTAGTGTTAATTGGTTCGCTTTATTACTATGAGGGTAGGAATTTTGAAGCCACGCTTAATAATGATTACTTTGAATTCCTTTATACTTACGCAGCGTCTAAACCTCCTTCGTTCCTCCTAACGGCTTATTGCCCCTTAACTGTTAACGCTACGCTTACTGGCTATTCAATTTCAGGTTTGATACAATCTTATTATTATGAGTACGGTAACTTCTCGATAATTCAGGAAATAGTTTATAATACGAGTTTGAGGGACGGAATAATTTACATGGCTCCAGGTTTTGTTATTGGAATTAGCTGAGGTTAAAGAGGAGAACTTTTAACTAGCTACTAGTCTTCTTACAGAAAAGGGGCTAAAGCCTTGCAGGTGGGAATGGATATTCACCTTATAAAAAGTTCAAATATCTCTTTGTCAAACACCTCTTAGTTGTGCTATACCTTTCTTCAGCTTAATGGAAATATAGGAGGAGTAATTAGTATCTTTCTCCCTTAAGGGACTAGAGCTTGGCGATTCCTCTCTGGGGCTCTACCTCGACTGCCCACCAGATGAGTCCCGATGGTGGAACTATGAATTCCTTGGAAAGGAACTCTCGCCTTCCAGGGCGCGGAGACGTCAGTACTAGTATTGCATATTTTTATGTGGAATTTTCAGAATGCCTAAAAATGTGAGTGTAATAAATTAGTAATTATGTGGTTAACTATGATAATGTTGCATTCTTAGTATTAAAGATTAAATTCATCTCCTCGCTTTTATAATTGATGAAAATAGCATTAGTCCATCATAGTGTTTGCGGTTACGGAGGTATGGAGATTGTTTCTCAAAGGCTTTACTATTACTTGACTAAAAGGGGACACGAAGTAACACTCTTCTCTACCTCAGCTTGTCAAGGTATGAACGTTAGGCAAGTTAAAGTCCTTAAATTCAACCCGGAAATTCAAATACCTCTAGATAAGGTAAATGGAGATTACGAAGTAGTTCACGCGCTTTCCTCATTGAGCTATTTTAATATTTCAGTATCCTCAATGCTTAAAGGTAAAAAAGTAGTGAGTTTTCTATCCGTAAAGACTTTGCGCACTCATCCAAACTTATTTTACAGACTGGTTGGTTCTATTTACGAGGACTATATGATAAAAAAGGGGTTAAAGTTAGCTAACGCAGTAACAGTGAAAAACTTGGGCGATAAAATAATTCTAGAGAAGTTTAATGCAAATCCTTTCCTAATTCCTGATGGGTTAGACGACGTATATTTTAAGCCTTTAAATGAGGATTTTAGGCAAGAGGTGTTAAAACGTTTTAACTTAGAAGAGGGTGAGTTTGCACTTTACGTGGGTAGGATTCATAAGTTGAAGGGCGTCGAGGTCTTTATTAAAGCTCTGCAATTGTCTAATTTTAAGGGCGTAATAGTTGGTGGTGGAGATAAAGTTGAAGGTATGAACGTTGTTTATGCCGGTTCTCTTGACGATCTGAGTAAGATTGCTTTAATAGACTCGTCATGCTGTGTAGTTATTCCGAGCCTTTCGGATTACGTTGAGGCTTTCTCTATAGTAGCTTCTGAAGCTTGGGCCAGGAGGAAACCGGTCATAGCTTCTTCCGTAGGTGCTTTGAAGTATAGGGTTAAAGAGGGGGTTAACGGTTTTCTGTTTAAGCCCGGTGATTATAAGGCTTTAGCTAACATTTTGCCAAAGGCTAAGGATTTTAAGGTTAAGGAAATACCGGAGGACGTTTTGCCTTGGGAAATGGTTGTAAGTATGTATGAGGATGTATATAAGAAGACATTAGAAGATAGCAATTTTGAAAAGTAGCTAATAGGAAGAAAGACGCTAACTACATCTTGTCAGATAGGTGTTTACCCGGGGCGTAACTCTTCTTTACTTTTAATTACTTTTAATTCCGCCACGGGCACCCCTCTCAAGGGATCATACACAGTCATCCTTAAATCATTGGGGCTAGTCGAGGGAAAAACCACTACCCTCCCATCCACCTTTTTCATAATGTTAAGTGGAGCAATAGAATCCCTTTCTAAAAGAACTTGTCCACTTTCCAAGTACCTAGCATTCACTTTAAATACTCTAATACCCCCACCCTCGTGAGCAGTGCCCGTCATCAGGAAGGGGTTAAAAACCTTGACAACCTTCTCAACTTCCTGCTTACCCTTCCTTAACTTCTTACCGTCGAAGGGATTGGTAGACGAGGTATATGACTCAGAAACCTCTTCAACATCTATAGGTTGAGTCTTCAACATTTCCACAAATTTAACAACACTCCATTGATGAATCCTATGCCTAAGCCTACCATTTTTATCACCCTCCATTTTCTCCTTAGCTTTAGAGGAAAACTTACCAACAATAACCTTAGCCTTTAAATCCCTAGCCAGTTCGGTTATCCTCTTAGCAGTCTTCCTCAACACGTCAATTTTCCTCTCCCTTTCCCTCAATTTCCTCAACTTCTTCTTTATTAATTCATCCTTAGTTGAGTGTCCTTTAGTAATCTCTTCTCTTCTAATAGAGTAGTTAACCACAATCCTACCTAAACCGGTCTCATAACGTCTCAACTCCTTGAGTTTAAAATCTTCAAAAACTGCTAAAGTGAAGTTATTCTCATTAACGTCAATAGAGATATAATTACCGTCTTTCGTTTCAACCTCAACCTCCTTCTCAAAAGTCAACCAAACTAGGACTTTCCTACCCACTAATCTCAGCTTAAGCTCTTGTGAAACTCTCCAACTCTCATATACGTAGCGGGTAAATTGCTTAGTTGACTTAAGGGATATCTCAATCCAACCCTTGTGGGTTAAAACGTTAACTGAAACTCTGTTAAACCTCCAGTTAACCATGTTTGGTATAGTGATTACCACCTTCTTATACTCTGGTTTATCCTTCCTCGTTAATCCTCTCTTCCTCCTCTCCCTAAAACTCTTAACAATCCTACCAGCAATAATGTAAGCACCTTCAATAACTCTTGAAGGTAGGAAGGGGTACTTCTCCTTATAATGATTGTAAAACCTCTCGTGTAACTTCTTCCTAGTGGTTGGTAAGCCCTCTGATAGGATTACCCCAATCATTTCATTAACAATTAATCTTTGATATTCCTCAACCTCCCTAAGAACATGATATTTCCACTCGTTCAAGAAGTCACTCTCTAACCTAACTGTCCTTTTCAACGTCTTCAACACATTTTACCACCTTCTCATATTTATGAGACCTATGTCCATAGATTCTTGAGGCGAACGATTTAACGATTTCTACGAAGTCCTCAAGCAACTCTTGCATGTAATCCTTTGGCTCTTCCTGAAATGCTACGACGACGTTCACTCTGTAAGCTTTGAATAACTCTACAAGGTACTCAAATCCGAAACGTGTTAGCCTGTCCTTATAAGCTACTACTACTACGTCAATTTGCCTCCTCTTGGCTAATTCTATTAACTTCTTTAACCCTCTCCTATCCTCCTTCAATCCAGAACCTATATCCTTAATTTCTATTACACTCACTTCACCGAAAGTTTTCCTAACCCATTCCTTTAATGCGTTTAACTGCCTCTCTAGGTCGTCCTTTTGTGTATTCGATGAAACTCTAGTGTATATAGCTATCTGTCTTGCCCTCTCACCTCCACTTAATAGCCTCTCAATCTCACTGTAAGGTATTCTCCACCTACCGTTAACTTCAACAGCCTTTATCTTCCCTTCCCTTATCCACTTAATAACACCACTCCTACTCATTCCGAATATTTCGGCAACTTCACTAGGTGTTAGATACTTCTCCACAGTAATTAAAAGTAACTAGAAGTATTTAAAAGTTACATAAAGGTGTTACAGTCTTTTATTCTCTATTTAAGAAGCAAGTTTTAGGTTCTTACGTCTTTACTACAATGAGTATCCACCTAGTATATATGAATGAAATATTTTTAATTCTCAGATTATTTTTTTGAGAATAATTTGTCTCCTAATAGAGATTCATAGAAGCTGATCATGCCCTTGGCATAGAGTCTACGTCCCTTGGCAATTCTATGAGTAAAGAGGAGGTAAAATAGAGTAGTCATTGCATCTAATATTTATAATCCCCTTGTATAATATTCTCCTATGAAGACTTTAGGAATAATCCTTATTGCTCTTTCCCTTCTAGTGATTGCTCTTTACGCTTACGGTCTTTTCTTCTCCCCTTACAGTGAAATCTTCTTAAAAATAGCAGTTTTCGCAATAATAACCGTAGTTTTCGGCATATTTGGTTGGATAGGTTATTCAATGGTTAAAGCTCCTAAACCGAAGGACTTAAAGGATTTAGAGAAAGAAATTGAGGAAGTCGTAAAGGGGAAGAAAGGTGAAGGGTAAGTGGGCTACGTTTATCCCTACTTTTATAGTCCTAATGCTGAGGCTTTATCCATACTTATATTCCCGTGAACCTTTCACTACAATAAGCTGGGATAACTTATACTTATCTAACATGTTATTAAGCGGTAAGGTTTCACTTTCAAGCTTACTTATAATTCACCCAACTTTAGGTAGTGAGTTCTTTTCAGCAATATTTTCAAAAGTCACGTCCATTTATCCAATATCCTTTGAGCCGTTAATAATACCTGCCGTAGGGTCTATTTCGGTTTTAATAATATACTTAATGGTTAGGGATTTCGGGGTCAAAGTTGCATTCCTTTCTTCAACTTTTTTAGCCTTATTTTTCGGTGAGGCTTTGATAGATGCTTCAGTTAAGAACGGAGTTTACGGTGAACCGCTCTTCTTGTTAGCTATATGGCTAATGATGAGAAGAAAGAGCGGGTTAAAGGAGTACTTCTTGTTGTTTCTCATCTCCTTATCCCTTATTCCAGTATATTTCTATTTTACGGGTTTCTTATTTCTTATAGCACTGTTTTTTACGCTCTATGACAGGGACTGGAAGAAATTTATAAGTGTCTCTTTACCTCTATTAATACTCTTCCCTCACCTTTCAACAATAATTAGGCCTATTTACCTACTAGCCTTAGGTGTGTATATAGCCTTTTACTTTTTAACAATATTCTTACTACAGTTTCACGTTAAAGGCTATGTGATATCCGGCTTGATGGCGGTTCTTGTTATACTCTCCTTATTCGTTAAGTTACCCTATGCCACGGTTTTCCCTCTTTACTTCTTACCTTTTGCAGTACCTTACATAGTAGGATTTTATTACATTAATGAGAAGAAGTTAACTTACGTTAACTTATTCCTTTCATCCCTTCTAGTGGTCTTGCTCTTTTCAGTTTTAATTAAGACTTCTTTGAGTTTTTACATTGCATACAGAGTAATGGACTATATATCAATTCCCTTAGCAATGCTTTTCGGTTTAGGTGGGGTAAGAACAAAATTAATCCCTTTCATTTTATTAATTCTGGCTACCTCTAACTTTTTTGCAATTTTCGCAACAGTTAACCTGCAGTTGCCTTACACTGGAGGAACAACGGAGGTTTATACACAACCTGAGTTCTTTGCAGGAAGTTTTATTTCATGTAATAACGTCTTAGCTGAGGTTTCTACGTGCGTTAAGTTCCAGTTCTTATTCCAATATTTCGGTCAATCTGTTGATCGTTATTCAGCATACTATTACTTGTTAGGAAAAGCTCCTCCACCAACTCTCTTTTTGCTTACTCCTTCTCTTAGTCAAGGATATGTTCTAAATTATAACGAGAATTTGCCTAACCCAGTACCGACGAATTACGAAGAGAAGTTGAATAACGTTAGTCTTATATTTAACGATGGGGCAGTGCAGTTATACATGGGATAAAATATATAAATAAGGAATGAAATAAGACTCGCTGTGAGATTTATAATCCTTGCACTACTCTTAATCTCCGCGGCTTTCTCTACGGTATCTTTTGCTGCGTCTAATTCTCACTTAATTACTCAAATTCAAGAGCTTTACTTGCAACTAGAGAAGATAAGTGAATCGGGAGTTAATGTAAACCCTCAAATTCAAGAGCTTAATGAAGCCTTACAATTGTTGCAGAATTGCTCAAATCCGAAAGAGGCTGAAAATTTAATTCAACAAGTTAATTCCTCAATACCGCAACTCAAGAGTGAGGCAAGCACACTTTGCCTTGAACACCAAATCGTTAAGTATTCTACAATTACGGCTTTAATAGTCTTAGGTTTTCTAACTTATTATTTCGGTCCTAGGTTTTTGTGGAAGGCATGGATAAAGATGAGGAGTAGGTGGGTGGTTAAATGATAGAGGACGAAGTGCTGGGAGTTATAATGGCTATAATTGTGGTTGCTGCCGTAGTTGCTGTGACGTTAGCCTTCTTTAACCCAGGTGATAATTATACTGCAATAGGTCTCCTGGGAATTAATGGTAAAATAGGGAATTACCCCAGCCATCTAGTAGTTAACCAGTCTGTAACCCTTTATCTCTTCATTTATAATCATGAAGGTAAGGCTATGTATTACATAATTTACGAAAAGTTGGGTAACTATACTACTGTTCTTAACTCAACTTACCCTGGCTATAATTTGCCAGTGTTAAACGTTTATCAAGTTATAGTAGGGAGTGACGAGAACGCTACTTTGCCGGTAGTTATTAAAATCCCTTACCCGGTCATTGACGGTAAGGTGTTTTTCATATTGTATTATTATAACGGTTCGGAGGTGTATTCTGGGAAATGGTTACAGCTAATCTTGAACGTGACAGAATAAGGAGTGCTGTAATAAAATACAAGGGTTTGACCTTAGACGAGATCGTCGAAAAGGTAAGTAAGGAATTGAACGTTAAGGACTACGATGTTGCTAAAGTAATTTATAAAATGCTCGAGGACGGTGAAATAAGGCTTGTGGATCCTAATGAGGGTTTTCTAAACTTTTTACTTTATCATGCTATATGGTTCTTCTTAGTCTTAGTAATAATCTTCGGGACTATAATTTCCGTTTTTCTTAACTTCTTACCTTTACGTTACTTTTTCGGAATAATCTTCGTAATGTATTTGCCTGGCGCAACTTTAACTGAACTCGTTTACCCAAAGAAGGAGGATTTATCGCAATTGGGTAGGTTAGCAATGGGGATAGGACTTTCCTTAGCATTAGATCCAATTGTGGGTTTATTCCTTAATTACGGCCCTGGAATCTTCGTTAACACTTCTTTAATTTCTCTTACTTTACTGACCTTAGCTTTTTCCCTAGGAGCATTGTTTAGAAAGTATTCTAACTATAGATTGTTAAAGGAGGTGGAAAAGGTTGAGAAGTGAATTAGGAATATCTTTAGGCATTTTCGGCACATTACTTTCTCTATCTTCCTTTTTCATTTTAAGAGACGATACTCTCACTGCCCTAGGAATAGGGATTATAATAATAGGTTTGACTTTAATCTCGATCAGAGATGAGGGAGACATCTCCGGGATTATTGAAGGCGGTTTAGCTAATTTGGAACTTTTACTTGAGGACTTAGATGTTTCCCAAAAAGGATATTATTTCCCTAACGGTAATAAGGTAAATTTTTATGTTGCTCTGAACGGTAAATTATCATTTCCAGAACCTCAGGGGATTATAACAACTCAAGATGGTTCATCGGTTTTAATCCTCCACCCCCCTATTTACGTTATCAAGGACTTAAACAAGAGTTTAGACTCGCTAATAAGTGAGTACGTGGTTGAGAAGGGTTTGGCTGAAGGTGTTAAGGTTGTTAAGAATGGTAGCGTTTACGCCTTAGAGGTAAAGGGTAGTAAGGTTTACACCCCTGGAAGAGTTAAATTAGTAATGGGAAGCTGCGTATCGAGTATTGTCGCATCAATTATAGCCTTAAAGGAAGGAAAACCATGCGTTATTAAGGAAGAGAAGGGTGACGATAAGAGATTCACTGCATTGATCGAGGTGTTAACTTGAGTAAGCTATTCCCATTGTATTTGACAATAGCTTTTACTTTATCAACAGTAGTAATTTCCTTATATAATCAACCTATAGACGCTTATTTTATGACTTATGTCTTCATATTCCTAGTGCTTTACGCGGTTTATAGACCTACATTTGAATCTAATTATCTTCTATATGGTTTAATAATTGGAGCAATATTAATAATCATGTTGATCACAATCTCTTATATACCTGCTCACAATCTCTTATAACCATGAGAAAAGAGGCTTTACTTAGTTTATCAATGCTTTTAATTATTCTATCGTTAGCCGTGATTACTGTTTACCAACAGCCTGCTGCAGTTAAGGAAATTCACTTACCTAATATCGTTGTAAGGCAAATTAACCAAATAGTCTCAACTTACTACCAATGCGTGATAAATAATATATCAGTAGGGAACTTCACTTTGGCTTTACAGATGGTATCTGAGGCACCAAGCCAATATTCGCAGCTTAATTCCAATTTATCCGCCCTGATATTCTACCTTCAATCTCTCCTAAATTCTACTTCTCTTAGCTTAAAGGAATACTATTTGTTAAAGACTAATGAAAGTTTAAACCAATTGAAAAATTTATTAAAATTTTACTCACTTAATGTAACGCTCACCCCAATTTATTCCCTTTTAAACAAGATATACGCAGGAATATTACAACAAGAAAGCGAACTTATAAAGACTGAGATCGAAATAAATGTAATTAACTCTACAGTTCCTGGAGGTAATATTACTATTACGGGGAAGTTGCTCACTTATAACGGAACACCGCTACCTTTTTACACAGTTTATATAACTCTTTTAAACAAACAATACTCCGTAATAACAAGTAGTATAGGTAGTTTCGAGTTAAACTTAACTTTACCTCAAATTTACGTTAGGGAGATAGAGGTTACTGCTTATTTTTTACCAACAAATGTCTATGCAGGTTCCTTAACTACAGCAAAAGTGTTTCTAAACTATTATCAACCGGAAATCCAAGCAAGCCTTAATCAAACACGAGGATTTGAGGGAGAGAAGTTAACTCTTAATTTTGAGTTAAAGACAATTAGCACAGATAATACTGTAGTAATTTCAATTTTTAACTCCAGTTACACGATAACAGACGTTGAGCCGAACGTAACATATTCTACTATAGTTACTTTGCCTAACATCCCAGGTCTACAGAATATTATAGTTACTTCCTTACCGCAAGGCAATATTGCACCAGCGTCTGTTAAACTCACGGTTAACGTAACTTACTTTTCGGCAAATATAACCTTTGAAAGTCCTGGCTTTGTTATAGCTGGATTACCTACTAACATACATGGATGCACTACGTCCAAGTTTAACGGCGAGGTATTAGTTATGATCGGAAATAATAAGTATTATACTCATGTTATTGACGGTCAATTTTCAGTAAGTGTTGTAATTCCTCCTACTCTCAATTTGGGTAATACTCCAATATCAGTTTCAGCCCTACCCCCCTATTCTGGTACTACTGTAAAGAACGTCTTCGTAATTAATGTCTTAGATTTAGTTCCTTTGGGAGTTGTAGGGTATCTAGCTTATTATGCCTTGAGTAGTAGGACTGTTGAGGTTAAGAGGGAAGAGAAGAAAAAGGAAGGAGTAGGTGAGAGGAAGAAGTTTATCTTTACGGATCCAATAGCCTTAGCCTATTATCAAGCCTTAACAGCTATTGAGAAAATTACTAATGAGGAGATGAGGGACTATTATACAGTGAGGGGGTACTTAAACCTAGTAAGAGGTAAGATAGATGAGAATAAGTATAACGCATTTTCGAGGCTAACCTTCTTATTCGAGTTAAGGGTATACGGTAATTATGCATTAGACTTAGCTGAAGTTAACGAGTTACTGAAGGTGATAATGTCATGAAATTGATTTTAATTTCCTCCTTGCTTTCAATTCTAGTAGTTTTGACATTAATTTACGTTACTCCATCTACAACTCCTTTTTCCGTATTCTCTAATTCACCTCTAGGTTTATCTAGTACCGAGAAGTACTTCACTCCATCAAATAACGTCGTTATTATAGTTCAGCCTCAGCAAAACGTTACCCAACTCGTTAAAAAGATTCTTATAAATAACGGCACAGTAATATTAGTAGGCGATAATTCTGTAATTAATAATACACTAAAGGAGTTCGGTGCTTATATAGGCAGTTGTATTATAAGAGACAATCTTTTCAATGCAGGTAATGATTCCGAAATTGAGGTGTTTTATAAGGGTAATTTAGCAGTGTTTTTTGACTCCCATCCTATATATAATGTTACTCCATTAGTGGAGACTAGTCCTTATTCCTATACTATTACTCAAAAAGGGCCATTTACTGTAGTTGGGATGATAAAGGTTCATAATATGGGGAGGATAGTCGTTATTTCTTCTCCTTACGTTTTGACTAATTATTATATTAAAGAGAATCTGAATTTCCTTTACGCTATTATAGGTAAATCAGCTTACATTTATCCTAATGTTTTCTCACCGTTGGATTATGTAAAGGCTTTGTTGAATCAACTCTCCGACTATTCATACGTCGTTTTGCTTTTGTCCCTTGCTATATTTAGGTTAAAATTTAAAAGGAAAAATGAGCAGTCAAAAACTATGCTCAAAAGAATCCTTTCCCTTCATCCTGATTGGGATGAGAACGTGCTGAGGAGGACTTATGATGATAGAGGTGAAGAATGATTATATTAAGAGAATTCTTGAAGGTCTAGACTCCCTTATAATAGGACAAGAGGAACTGAAAACAGTTTTAATCTTATCGCTCTTAACAGAGGGTAATGTACTTATAGAAGGTTCAGTAGGTGTAGGTAAGACAGTTACAGCTAAAGTTTTCTCCATGCTAATAGGTGGAGAGTTCAAGAGAATTCAGATGACTTCAGACCTTTTACCCGCAGATATATTGGGTACCCCGTTCTATAATATTAAGGATGGGAGCTGGAGCATTAAGAAAGGTCCAATATTTGCTAACGTAGTTTTCATAGACGAATTAAATAGAGCACCTGCTAGGACTCAGTCAGCGTTATTACAAGCCATGCAAGAAAAGGAGGTTACTATAGAGAATACTATCTTTAAATTACCTTCGCCTTTCATGGTAATTGCAACTCAAGTACCATATGCCGAGGGAACTTATACTTTACCTTACGTTGAAATAGATAGATTTTCATACGGTATCGAAGTCGATTTACCTAGTAAAGAGGATGAGATCAGGATTTTAGATGTTTCCTACCTCACTGACAATCCAGACGTTAAACCTGTCATTACACCAGAAAAGGCTTTAGAATTAACTAAGGTCATTAAGGGGATAAAAGTAAGTGATGAGGTTAAAGACTACATAGTCACCTTAGTAAGGAGTTTAAGAGAAGATAAGGACTTGATGTACAAACTCTCTGTTAGGGCTTCAATATCGCTATATAGAGGGAGTAAGGCTATTGCCTTTTTAGAAGGTAGGAATTTTGTAATACCGGACGATGTAAAATTTGTATTTCCTTATGTAGTATATCACAGGATAGTTCTTAAGCCAGAATCAGCTATTGAAAAGGACAAAAAAGAGAAAATTAAGGCTGTTTTAGAGAGCGTTAAGGTGCCAAAATGATAACTGACAAGGGTTTCAAATTCCTCATTATCCTAATAATTTCTTCTTTCCTTTCCGTGCTAACTCCCATAATAACTTTAGTAGCTATTACTTTAATCTCCATTTTGCTCCTCGATTATTTAACGCTTGTAAGGAAGAAGGTTTTAAATTTGAAGTTTAAGGCTGAAGTTATTGCTGGAGAAAAGTTAAGTTTTGATTTACCTCCATTAGGAGAATTCGTTAATCAAAAATTTGTAAAATTTGAGAATAAGGGGAGTAAGGTTGAGGCTATTATTGACACTAGGTTTTTTGGGAAGTACGTTCCGAAGCCTAAGGTGGTGCTTAAGTCATTCTTAGGCTCTTTTCAGTAGTTAAAGATAGTGGTATTGAAATAGATTTGACTATTTACCCCAGGTTTTTGAGGGAGGTCATATTAGCCCTTGGCGAACTTTACGGCATCGGAGGATTGGGTTATTATAAACTTTCGCCGAGGGGGTTAGAATATGTGGAAAGCAGAGAATATATAGAAGGAGATCTACTAAATAGGATTGACTTTAACGCAACAGCTAAGACTGGGACTTTACACATTAAATACTTCCTCGACGAGGGTAGCCTGGGAGAAGCTATAATATTTGACATAAGATCTCCAGGGAGGTATACTGCGGACTATTTAGCGAGCAAGTTCTTATCAGCTATATTAAATTCCGATAGATCTATAGTACTAATCACTGACGGAGTTAAGACTTACCGCTATGAGGGTAATAGAGATTATATACTTAAAATAGCACTTTACTGGGTTTTTAGAATAGCCTTAGATAAAGGTGAGGAAATATATGAGATAGTACCTCCTAAAATTATGAGCGAGCTGGAGAAGGTGCTTAAAGTAAATAGGGGTAATGGGACTACTGAAAGCCCATATAAGCTTTCTTATGAGATGAGAGAAGTTATTGTTATTGCTCATCCGTTATATGATACTGTAAAACTCCTTAGGTTTTTAGCAGATGCCAAAAGTAGGGAAATTAAGGTGAAAGTTATTTACCCAGAATCGCCTTGGCTTGACTCTGAGGATTTAGAGAGGGCTTATATTGAATATCAGTCCTTCCGTAAGGTTACCAAAGTAATTGAAGATTTAGTAGAGGGATAATAGAGTTTAGAGTACTAATGATTAAGGAATTTTCTTATTACTTGCTTAATACTTATTAACTTTAAAATAATTTATAACATCTAGCTAAACGTTTATCGACTCTACTATATAACCCTTATTAATTAGTAACTTGAGGAGAATCTTGTAAAGTGTTAAAGGAATTTAAGGCTCTATTTCCTCTTACTTGCTCAGCTTTCTCATCATTAGTTTGTACGTAGTATAATTCAACGCCTTTATGAAGTCCAATTTCTTATCTCTACAGTGCCAAAGTATCTTTTTGTTTTACACGTTAAATTTCATTAAAATACATAGTGTTATATAATTTTCACTAATATGATTAACACAGACATGTAGATACTTTTTGTGATCTAATATTGTGAAGATCTTAGGATTTAAAAAGATCTTATAAAAGGCGTTAATCTACTATATTATATTATTAGTCTTTTATAAAAAGTAATTCACTTCCACGGCTCATCTTCCTTAAAGAACTTATCGTCAATCAATGGCCTCCTCCACCACTCATTCTCCAAGTACCACTCATAGGTCTTCCTCAAACCCTCCTTAAGAGGAGTCGTTTCGTAAGAAAGTGAAGTATTCATACAATACCTCCTATCGTGACCTGGCCTAATTGGCCAGAAGCACCGATTAGCAATATCCGCATATTATAAAATGATAGAGAATAAAAATAAAGATTTTGGCTTTAATGACTTTCGTCAAAGACCTCGGCCTTTTCTAAAGGCGGACATTTTTGAGTCCTTCTCGCTTATGTTAATGTCCTTTATTGGCCAGTCTATTATGAAATAATTTACGCACCTCTCATGAGGGGGAGAGTACTCATTGTGGGTTATGAAATACATTATAGTTGAGCTCTCTAATGCTTGAAACCCGTGGGCAAAGCCTGGAGGAATCCATAGCATGTAATGGTTATCTTCACTAAGTTCAGCGCTAACGTATTTCCCGAAACTAGAGCCCTTCCTTATATCTACTGCGACGTCAAGGATTTTCCCCTTGATTACAGTAACTATTTTACCTTGCTCTTTTGGCGGTAATTGATAGTGAAGACCTCGCACTACTCCGTACCTAGAGAATGAGACATTTACCTGCAAAGGTGTAGGAATTCCCATTTTCTTAAAATCTGATTCCTTAAATATCTCCTTGAAATAACCCCTATTGTCGGGAAATACTTTAGGCTTTATTAGTAGTACGCCCAGTCCTAGTTCCTCAAATTCGAACGGCATTAAAATGATGAAGAGTAAGAAAATAAAAACTTTTTATGCATGTAAAGACTTTTCTTCATAAATCATTTATTAAGTTTATTTCTAATCGTATCACTAAAATATATATTAAATCTAATAATCAAATTCTGATCTTATTTTCTACTGCTATGTAATAACTAACAAATTAATATTCAATTTAGAGACTATTATAATTAAACTATAGTAAGAGATAATTTTCTGCTCAATCACTGTAAATTCGATATTAAATTTAAAATTTTGTCTACAGCTACCTTTGGGTCATGTTTCTCCTTGACTATTTTCCTATTCCTCTGAAAGTCGAGGTTTACACGACCTTCTAAAACATCAATTATTCTCTTTGCAAACTCCTCTTCGCTCTCTGCGTTTAAGTACACTATATCGTCTATCCCTTCTACTGCCTTCTTTGTGGCAATTATAGGTTTACCACTCATCATATATTCTAACATCTTTAACTTTACACCTCCACCTCTCTTTACCGGTGCGACGCAGATGTCGGCAGACATGACGTAAGGTATTGTGGACTCTGCGTATCCCGTAGCATAGACTGGAGGACTTACTGGTGGAGGTGAAGGACCTGCAAGATAAAAGTTTGCTTTATCTCCTAAAATCTTAGCTACCCTAATAAGAAACTCGGCAGCTTCTCTATTGGGAGGATAGCCCATGCCACCTACAAATACAACTGCAGGCCTCTTAAGGTCTATAGGAGTATAATTAGAGAAAGCATCTACGTCTATTACGTTAGGAAACACTATAGCTTTCTTGCTGTTCAGGAGGACTCTATCATTTTCTGAAGGGACTAAAACTTTGTCGCAGAAATTTTTACCTAAGTACTCGAATATCCTGACTAAGGTCTTCCCCATCATTGTCAGTCCTACGTCTTGTTTAGACTCTATCGAATGTAGATGGAGAATACAAGGTGTAGAAGAGACTTTTGAGGAAATTATTGAGGGTAACGATATCCAGGCAGTCTCGGCTACTATTGCGTCGTAATCCCCCTTTACAATTTTTCTTATGAAAGAAGGGGAAAGCGATCTTAGCCAGAGTAATCTTTTGCCTCTCTCTTCAGCTCTTCTTTTTGAGTAGGCGATTATTTCAGCCTTTATACCTCTCCTCTCCAATTCCCTTTTGAGTAAGTAAACTTGTTCGTGTATTCCTCCTCTCTGAGGATAAATAGTCTCCATCATTACGAAAGCTATCTTCACACCTATTGTTTCATAACTTCAGTTTAAAATGTTTGGTAATAGAGAAGTAATGAAAATGCAGTATAAAAAATTTAGGAACTTTTAATAGTTGTTAAAAGTAAACCTATAATTTTATTAGTATTATGGTGCTACTTTAATAATAATTTCTTCTCTTTTTTAGATTGCAAAGTGAATATGCTGAAGATCCTTACTTCTAGAAATTTAAAATAAAAAGATTAGTCTATTCTTGAATATATTTATTGGCAGTAAATATAATGAAACTCAAAAAGACTATTATATAAGTATAAATATTATATAATATGTTAAGACGTTTCCCGTAACTCATTTCCTACCGTAAAGTATCTTATACTCCTCCCTACTCAAAGCCGGCACGTCGTACTTCCTCTTGAAGTAGTTCAAGACCACTTTAGTCCTCGCCTCAGCTTTTATAAACGAGATGGGGTGGAGGAAGGAGTTCTTGAGCGAGTTTTTGACTAGGTCATCCCCAGTCATGAATCTGATCACAAAACCTTTGTTCCTTAACAACTGCGGTATAGCCTCTATGTTCTCCCTACCGTGGAGTTCAATAGCTATTTGCTTAACGTGGTCTAACCACTCCCCGTTTTTCATTATCTTTCCCTCAGCGCCTTCAATGTCCATCTTCACAACCGAGAACTTACCTAAAGAGTCCACAGTAACGCCCTCAACCTCAACCCCGTTTTCCCCGATCTTAGAGCCAGTCCCCTCATCGACAATTTTTAGTCTAACGCCGTCAACGTCTTATAAAGCCTTGTTCACTAACACTACGTTCTTTAAGTTGTTTATCTCCACATTCTCCTTTAACAGTTTGAAAGCCCAAGGTAAAGGTTCCACAGCTACTACTTCCTTAGCTTTCCTACGCAATCTTTACAGTGAAGTCCCCTATAAATGCGCCCGCATCAAGTACTGTGTCAGTGTCCTTAACCTTTAAAAAGTCCCATTCACCAGCTATGAAAGTAGCGTAATAGACGTATTCGCAACCCTCTGGAATTTTCAGCTTAGTTTTGCCGTAAGTGAAAATCATGAAGACTTCTCTCCTTTTAAATACTTGTTCTTCATCATTTAATATTTTCGAAAAGTTCTTAGTAAATCCTTAAGGCTATAAACTTTCTGAAAGCACTAGTGCCTGCTTCGGCAATTCATGTACAGCAGGGAGATCTCTCTCCCTATTTTGCAATGTAACTCTTTTCATCCTCTTTTCTTTCTCTCTATCACTAACGAAACCGCAACTAAAACGACCGAAATTCCTAGCACTGCGTATTGTGTGATCGGGTATTCTACGTGTATGTCTGCCTTATTATATGCGGAAATCGTTATAACGCGGTACTCGTGTTGTAAAGGAAAGCTAATATTGACTACCATTGAAGGAGAGGATACAACCAACGTCACCGAACCTCCGCCGAGGCAATTAGTACAACCCTGGCGTATTCCTTGCCGTTAACGTAGACTGCCTAAGGCTGATGAGGAGAAAGGATTGTTACGTAAAATCCGCAGATAGTTATTGTAGATGGGTCTATCCTAACTCCTAAGTAAGTGAAATTCCAGGGTATAGGAGTTTGGTATTTTACTATGTATTTTTCACCGTTAAGGATTACGTACTTTACGCATATAGAACCGTTAAACTCTTCCAAAATTGCCGTATAATTAAATTCAGTAGAGTTCATCCAACCGTCCCTTTGAGGAGCTACACTGGGAAGAGAACAAGAAAGAGTAAACCAACCCTTAGAAGGAGTGTGAACAAAAAGTCCGCCGTCGAAAGCAATCAAAACTGCGGTAAAGTCTCCCTGCGACAGATCCGACACGTGAGGGTTAAAATCCCCTCCATAAACTACTATGCCCGGACTCCAACACGGTCGAGTATAATCCTTACCTTCAAAAGTAATTGCCACCTCTCGTGAGGAGTTGTTTATTTTAAATACTGCAAATGATCCCGCAAATCCCTCAAGTATCAGAGGTTCTTCGTTTACCTCTCTTACTCCAGAAGTTATGAAAGGGAAATCAGTGCTATTTACCTCATGTTGTGCTAATGAGAAAGTTATGGAAATTTTACTACCTAATATTGCCTCCTCAGGATATTGCACGGAAATTGAGGCAGTAAAGGAGTTGCTAAAGATAGTAGAACAACGACTGCCAGCGTAAATAACAGTAGTAATCTCATCTGACTTCCTCCCCGCCCTGGAAGGGCGAGGGTTCCCCTCCAGAGGGTTCATAGTTCCCACCATCGATTCGGGATTACATCTCTCATTTGGTGGGCAGTCGAGTGGCTCAGAGAACCCTCCCATTTGGACAGAGTGGGTAGGGGACTTTCATTGCTGAGCTCTAGTCCCTTGAAGGAAAAGGAAGATGATGGTTGCTCCTCTCACAGTCCCATTAAGCCCCCAATCGAGCTGGGGAGGAGCATCGTTAGCGTCACTAAAAGACTTTTTGAAAAAAGAAATATTTAAACCTTTTATAAGGGGGCTATCCATCCCCGCCTTAAAAGGCGAGGCTTTCCGCCCCCTTAACCCCCTTCTCTGTAATTATATCAATTAATAAAGTTTATCGTTATTTTGCAACATTTAGCTTACAAATCTTAGTGGTGAAAACAACATTGTCCACGATCTTATGCCTACAAGCAACGTTAAGTTCTTACAATGATGATTTAGCACTTAAGCCTAGGAGAGAAAGACAACGTTTAGACTTTCTACGAAAATCCTTGCAGTACTACGTGTGTTAAAAATAATTTTATATAGTGGAAGAGACATTAAATAAATATTGCAAGCCTAAAATATTATCATCTAAAATAAGATTTATTGTATAAAAGAATGAAGATATTTAAGTAAGAGAAATTTTCGTAAACTACTAAAAGTTATAGCTTTTACCAAATCTTCAAGTAAGTGATGCAAAATTCCTCTCCTATTGGAGATAAAAATGTTGTTACACTAAAATCTCTCATTATTAACTGGAAGAATTCAAATAATCTATTTACTAAGTGATCGCCTTCACTAATGAGATAAAGAACTTCAGTTTAGAAGGCAAAAAAGAGTCTATCAATTTCATGTCTTCAGCAGTAATTATCCTAAATGTCTTAAAAAGGAGTATAACAGAGAGAAGTAAAAGAAAGTTAAGATAAGGAGGGTCTAAAAAAACCTCATAAAGAGCTATTAAAGGCATAGCTGTCAGTAGCACACTCTCCCTTCTACCCAAGACGAAAGTATTCTCCCTTAAAGCGTAAACCAACACAAAGGAGGATGAGATTGTAGAAACTATCACTTGAGAAATTGCTCCCCCCATTATTCCTATTCTAGGAATTAGGAGGAAAGAAGTTAACAAAACCAGACCACCGTTAAGAAGTGAAAGGATTAGGAAAGGCCTCAACGATTTCTTAGCCGCTATTATGAAATTCGTTAAAGAGCCTATGGGGAAAGGTAAAGTCGTAGCTAAAAGAAGGAGGATCAGAACTTTAACGCCGGCAATGTAGGCCGGGAAGAATTTCTCAACGACCAAAACGGCTGTAGGTATTGAGATAATTACGGCTAGAAATGTAATTAAAGACAATACACGAAAAGAGATTGAGGACATCTTCTTCTCGTCACTTCCCAAAGCCTTATAAAATGATGCTGTAGGTAATAAAACTCCTCCTAAGGCCCCTAAAACCATTGAAGGTACTCCAGCTACTAAGGCGGAAAACTGGTATAAACCCAGGTAGTAAGAACCCAGCAAGTAGGCAGTAGTTACTCTGTCACCTTGGGAAGAGAGGAAAGTTGCTGCGGAAGATAAGTAAAGAGGTAATCCTTCCTTGAAGTGTTTAAAGAGAAAAGCGAAGTCAAAAGATGGCAAAATTAAACCAACTTTCCTACTGAGAAAGGCGTAGTTCATAGAGACAGAGAGGATTCCTCCTAAAGTCCATATTCCAATGAAGAGGTAAATGTTATGAGAGAGGACAGCAATTATCGATATTCCCCATCTTATAATCAGGAAAAAGTTTCCAGTTATTGCAGACTCAGTGAACATGTCCATTCCTATCATTAATGCTATCATAACGTTATTAAGTAAGTAAAGGAAGAGATAAGGAATCGCTAACTTAACGTAATTTGGTAAAAGAAGAAGAAGAAGAAAAACTGGCAAAACAAGAAAAGGAAAAGAAAGAAACTTCTCTACTAATTTTTTATTTATTTCTTTCCTTGCGTAAAGGTAAGATATTTCCCTTGTTATTATTTGACTTGGAATAATGTAAAAGAATGCAGATGTCACTACTTCAAGAAGCTGGATTATTGCAACTTTCCCAAAGAAGGCAGGGTTAGTGATCTTAGCTGTAATAATAAAGAAGATTAATGCGACCATGACATTAGTGGTAGTGACACTAAGTGTCTTCAGTGCGTTCTTTATAGGATTCATTCAGGTCAGATCTTTAAAAGGAAAATATTAAAGCTTTTCTTAACTAGCTTTAATGGGCTATTACTAACATTATGAGGTTAAATGAAATTCGAATTATACTTGATAATTTATATATCTACGATCCTTTGTTTATATCAAATATTTTATAATATAAGAAAATTAATTAAGCTTTATGCAATAAAATAGCTTAGTATTATCATCTATTTTCATTCTTTCTTCACATTTATATCTTTGTTCTTCTAGCCTTTTTATCAATTTCTTATGAGGTATTTTTGTTATTCCTTGATGGGATTCAACGAATATTTTATTAAAGTCTAACTCTGATGAAAAGATTACATCTGCCTCACATCCTTCACAATCCATTTTTAGAAGATAAGGATTTCTGGTCATACTCATAATTTTATTTAAGGAGAATCTTGGAACTTCAACGTCTCCTTGATTTTTAATATAAAATACTCCAGACTCTTCAGTATTAATATTTGATGGGACTTTAACCCTGCCTTCCTTAGAGCCTACTGCTGCATTAATTTAAAGTAATTTTATCGTCTAAGCTATTAAGTTTTATATTCTCTAATGCAACTTTATAAACTGAAGGTAAAGGCTCGAAAGCATAAACGTGAGATGCCCCTTTTAAAGCAAAATATATTGCAGAGTCGCCTATATTAGCTCCTATATCTACTACTTCACCTTCTATTTCTGTATTATATTGCTCTAGTATGAAAGTTTCAAAAATAGCATATTCTATCTTATTGAATTTTACGCTATATTTAGGAAAGTACAAATAATCGTTATTTCTAATAAATCCTCCAATTGATAATAACCATGTAGTGTTATTATCTTCTATTATTAAATTACCATCATAGTATAATCTATTATTGTCGCCAAAATGAAATTTCATTGGCTCAACGAAGTTAAATTCTGATATTATTGTTATTAAAGTTAATATACAATTTATGTTACACATTCCTTTGCTACCATTTTTTAGAACGACACCTATATTTTTATCTCCTTTTCTTATTTTATAGATTATATCCAACCAATTAGAAAATATAGTCCTATATGCATTAATCTTATGCCATTTATAATAAATACTACGCAAAAGTACTTTAGATTTATTCATCATTAATATATACTGTCAGACTGTAATTTAAATATAATTTTATAATAGTCTTATGAGTGTGGAAATCGTACCACCATTAAGCTATAAATTTATTAAATGACTTTCTTTATAAAGAGAATAGACAATAAATTAAACTATACAAAATGTTAAAAAATTATAGAATAAAAATAGCTTAATGTCTACACTGTGCTCACACTCAGTCTTATCAGAAATAATACTAATGGGCAAAAAAGATATATAAGGATTATCAATACTTTGAAAATTACCTAATATTTTCTATAATATTTAATAAATGTTCTTCTATATTATTAACTATCTTATTCCAGTCTAAATGAGATCGAATAAGATTATTTGTATATCCATCTATTTCTACTTTATTACCTTTTATTATCTCGTTTATTTTGTTTAAAAACTCATATTTATCAAATGAGTTAACTATTTTTACAAGTTTAGATTTTGAAAAATATTCATAGTTAGCTTCATTATAATACATTACTACTGGAGTATAAACTCCTAAAGATTCTAGAATAGTTATACCAAAAGCGTCTGATATAGATGGATAAATATTTACTTTAGCTTTACTTAAGATTCTATATACTTCATTTTTATCGTTAATTCGTCCAAGACTTATTATGTCTGTTTCATTGCTATATTTTGAAGTAATATCATTTATATTTCCTCCAATAATATATAATTTCCTTAAGTATCCTCTTTCTTTAGCTAATTTGAAAATTTTGATCGCATCAAGTATTCCCTTAGTTCTATAGGATCTTGCAAAAAATACTGCATAGTCATCTTTATTTTTGCATGCATAATTTAAAATTGAGCTATCTAATCCTACATAAGGAAAAATAATTGTATGATTTAGTTTATTTAATCCCACTTTTTTTATGACTCCTTTGGACGGTGCTAAAAGATGTACCTTATCTTTATAATGAATTAGGGCATATACCCACGTTTTTTGCCTTATAACACTAGCTAATAAATATATAAGCTCCGTGAAACTATCAATATAACCAAGTAACTTTTTAAAATAATAAATATAAAAATTTAGACTTAGTGGTATATCGCCAAGATGTTGAAGCATACCAATATATTTTTTAGAGTATTTTAATGAATAATGTAGAAAATCATACCCTACTGGTCTTCTTCTTATAAATTCTAATATATGTTTATTTAAAAATTGAGAGACATTAACGTTTGTGCCAATCTTCATGTCCAGCACAATTTCGTTATTTAATACTTTTTTAAAAATATCAGGGTTATTATGTAATTTACAGTCTAAATAATAGTTCAATAGCCTAGTATTTATAGGCAATTTCAATTTGTCAATAATTTCTAGAATATTATCTTTTTGAATTTTTTTATTTATACATAAATCCAAATAAATTAAATCCATATCTGGTATGATTTCATAATCTATCTTTTTGAATCTTGTTAGCCAATTAAGTGTAACATATTCAGCGCCTCCTATATAATTCTTCATAAAAATGTTTGGGGCTCTAATCTTTAATGTGTAAGGCATACCTATATAGCTTACTGCGTGTAACTAAATAAGATTTTTTATTTTTTATTTATGATATATACTATAAAATATTTATTATTGATATAGAATTAAAATCTTGTTCATTTATTTCTAATTATATTATAATTTACTATAATATTTTATATTATTATAGATATTCAATAGATTTTTGATAGAGTTTTCCCAAGATAATTTAATTGCATTATTTCTTAATCTATCATAATACTTCTCCTTAAAGGATTTAACGTAATCTAATGACGGGAATTCTTCATCAACTTTTATACAATACTCACATACCTCCTTCGGAATTCTAGCATCACTGAATACTATTCCTGGAACACCTCTAGCTTGTGCCTCAACGATAGGTAATCCAAATCCTTCCTCTTTTGTAGGGAAGAAGAAAGCGTCAAAGGAATCGTAAATTTCAACTAATTTCTCATCTGGTGCAGGCCCCATAATCCTTATTCTTGGGTCTTCTTCGCTCTCCTTTTTTATTTTCTTAAAAATCTCACTGTCAGGGTTATAATTCCCCCAAAGCTCGAATATCACGTTCTTTTCCTTTATTTTTCTGAATACTTTTATTCCCCTAAGTAAGTCCTTTCTTTGACTGTCAAGCCTTCCTATATACCCAATCTTTATTTCACCTTTTTTCTCTGGTTTTTTAGGTGTAGTAAAGAATTCTTCTCCTATCCCTGGATTTACTACAAAAATTTTCTTTTTATAACCCAGTTTTTCTACATCTTCCTTAATTAGACTAGAGACAACAATTAGTGCATCAGAACTTAACATGCTCTTCAGGTAGATCTTCTGCATAAAAGGTGAAGGCTTTGATTCCTTGTATTTAAGGAAGAAGAGATCGTGAACTGTAGTTATCCATTTAGCCTTACCTTTTCTTAGAGGGAAGAAAGGTTTGGGAGAAAGTAAATGAATTATATCGTAACCAGAGTAATCATGAAAAATTCCTTTTATCATACTATTGACTGAGGAGAAGATCGAAGAATAATCGAAAAGGGGATACGCCTCTACGTCTATTTGCTTTTTTAGTCCTTCGTAAACTTCTCTAACGTATCTTCCTATTCCAGTGACTTTACTCACGTCTTCATTGAAATCATCTTTGCCTGCTATTAATAGTACTCTCATCGAATTTATTAGTTTCTACAATCAATAAAGCTATTCGTGAAGATAACAGTAGTAACCTCAGGACTGAGGTCAAATTACTCTGGAGGGAGCGTTCATGTTAATAATGTAGTTAAGAGACTTACAAATTACTTTAAGGTAGAATTTATTCCGTCCATAAATTTTTTCATAAATAATGATAGGGTAAATGAGGAGATAGAAAATATAAGAAAACTTGGCATAGAAATTCCAGATTTTGTTAGCTCTTTATCAAAATTTCATAGCTTGAAACCTTCGTTCTTACCTTATTCTTCCTCAGTGTATAATAAGTATGCAGAAAAAGTGGAGAAAGTAGATTCTGATTTTATTTATGATCCAGATTATACTACTCCAGAGAGCATATTTATTTCAAACAAGGTAGGAATACCTTTAGGTTTAACGCTACATGAGCCGTTGTACTCCTTTTCTCAATCCATATTTTACACGTATTATACTCTACGTCCGTTCTTTTTACAATCCTCAGACTATTATATAAAGAGGTCGCTGGGACTTTATTTATTAACTAGAAGTAAAGCTAATTACATAAGTAAATCGAGATACTTAAGCTTCGTAGCTGCAGTAAGTAAAGGTACGCTAGATTCTGTAAAGATAGAAAATTCAAGGAAGTATGTTTTATATCCTGGAAATGGAGTAGATAAAGAATTATTGCAATATAGAACTATTAAGAAGGAAGATTATGTTGTCTTCTGGACTACTTTAATTCCACCTAAGGGTATTTTAAATTTTCTCTATATAATTAATTTGCTTAAGAAGAGAGGTATATCAGTAAAAGCAAAAGTTTCAGGGAAGTTTATTTACGATAAGTTCAAGAGACTATTCTTTAACTATATAAGAGATAATGGGTTAGACGTAGAATATTTGGGTTTTTTAGATAAGAGAGAACTTTACAGTATAGTATCTAAAGCTAAACTCCTTATATATCAATCTTTAGCCGACGGATTTTCTATTACGATTTTAGAGTCATTAGCGTTAGGGACTCCAGTAATAGCTTATTCTATACCTACTGTGTATTCTGTATTTAAAGATATACCTGCAGTAAAGTTTATAAAAGAAGGGGATATAAGAAAATTCGTTGATGAGGTAGAAAATGAACTTAAAACTGGCGATTTACAAGAGGCAATATATGATAAGAGAGTTAGTTCTTTTATTGAGTTTCATAATTGGGATAACGTTGCAGAAAACGTTGCAAAAATTATAAAATCCTCACTAAATAGATAGGTTAATAATAATGTTTCATTCTCCATAAGAAGAAAACCAACAAATAGATTTAAAATAACGTGTCTAGCAGTAGCTGACTTTTACACACCATAAAAGACTTGTAAGCAATTTTAAGAGCTATAGATGTATTGTATTATGATATTAAACTAGGTTAGTTATGTTAGGTTGACGCTGAGTTAATTAGTTAGTTTCATGTAAATTTACAAGATGAGTTACTGATGCGACATTTTAGAAGATGTAGTCTGCGGTAGATAAGTACGCTTATTGATTAGCAAAGAGATGCGTAAAGAAGGAGAAATTCTTATTACATTGTAACTTAGAGATAATATCAATGAGAATTTTAATATCACCTCCGATGAGGTTTGGTAAGGAATTCCTTGGTGGAATGAGGAGAACGTTAGAAGTTTACAGCAGAATAGGAGAAGAAGTTTATTTATGTGTGGACGAAAAAATCTTGTCACAAGTAGATCCAGAAATATCTCCTTTACTTTCAAAATTTCACTTAGTTAGTTCCTCAAGCACTGATAAGAAAACCTACTTGAAAGGATTCTTAAATTGCCTTAAATACGCTAGGAAAGCAGACGTCTTAATAAGTTATAGTGAGTATTCATTAAGCGTTTATTATACGTGGTTATTATCCCTATTTTCACGGAAGCCTTTTATTGTAGTAGTTCATCATGTTACTGAAGAGATTAGAGGAAGCAACTTCTTGCGTAGTGTTATTGCAAGAAGTAAGGGAATCATTTGCCTAGATAATCCTGAAGTTTATGAGGAACTTAAAAGGCTCTTTCCTAACAAGGTTATTTTGACTTCAACTAATGGCGTTAATGTAGAGGATTATTACACGTCAGAGGAGAAAATATGCGACGGAATTTTTGTAGGGAATTACGGTGAGAGGAAAGGTTCAAAGTATTTGTTTCAAATATGGGAGAAAGTCAATGAGAAAATTGACGCTAAACTATGTATTATAGGAAAAGGATGGAGCGAAATTCCTAAAAATTCCGTTTATTACGGTTTCGTGAGTGAGAAGGAGAAAATTGAATTACTTGCAAAGTCTAAAGTATTTGTTTTTCCTTCCTTATATGAAGGCTTTGCCTTAGCAGTGGCCGAAGCTTTATCTTCTTATTTACCAGTAGTTACTTGGGATTTAAAATGGAGTGAAAGATACCATGTTGCAATAAAAGTAAAATTTCCTGACGTCGATTCTTTTGCTGAAGAAGTCGTCAAATTATTAAAGGATGAGAAGCTAAGAAAGTCTATAGGAGAGAAAAGTAGGGAATTTGCTAAAAGTTTAAGCTGGGAAAAAGCCGCAGAAATGGAGAGGGAAGCAATCTATAAAATAATAAGAAGGTTATGATAACGCTTTACTAAAGTTTACGTGTTTAGCTTTAAAACTTGAGGATAAGGTTGACGATTAACGTCGTATATGTAAAACAACGGAAGAGAAAAATAATCACTCACTATTTTTAATTAATAAGAACTCGCGCTAATTTAGTCAACAAGTCCCAATACTCATGTTATTACTGACTCCTCCCACCTCACAGAGGTGAGAGTTCCCTCAATCGATCCTCATTTCGTGACCAGTCAGGGTAGAGTCTCAAGGAGGGATCGCTTAACCCTTAAATGACGTCGTTAGTTATTACTTCCTCAGTTTCATTGAGCTGAGGAAGAGCGTAGTTATTATAGTAAGAGAAATTCTGACAAAAAAGATATTTAAACTATCATCCTCGACCCTAGAAGTGATGAGCTTTCAATCTTTTGTAAACTTTAACGCTAAATTTTTTTCTCATTCTTGGATGGCTTCAGTAATTAATCTATCAACAGCGTTACTTACGTTATCCCAACTTGAGTGCAGTTTAATAAATTCCTCTAACTTCTCATCATTAAATAATTCCTCTATTCTTTTCATTTTGTACACCTCTATAGCCGTGTTTACTAAACTCTTGATGTCAAATTCCTTTACAAAAAATACTGACTTAAAATTATAAATAGAGGTTAAAGAAGGTAAATCGTAAGTTATTACTGGCGTTCCTACAGCTAAAGACTCAAGTATTGTTACTGAAAATGACTCCTGATGTGAAGGCGAAATTAAGGCTTTAGCTTTAGAAAGTATTTCAAATTTCTCTTCCTCTGAAACGTTCTCGATAACCTCTATTCCTGAACTTTTAGCCTGCTTTACTATAAATTTCTGCTCTTGGTAGCCTATCATTTTCAGCTTTACATGTTTTCCAACTTCTAAGGCTTCATTTGCACCTTTAGCGGTATTTATTCTTCCTAAAAACACTAGGTAGTCTTCTTTATCAAAATTCCTATACTTTAAAGCTAGGCTGTTGAAAGCGTGAGGAGGTGACAAGACTTTTACGTTAAAATGTGCAGGTAGTTTAGTATATTTTAAAGCTCCTCTATTCATCACTCCAATAAATCTCGGTTTTCTCTTTAACGTCTTCAATAAAAAAGTGATATTTTGTAACCTTTGAACGCTACAAAACTCTATTGCTGCCTTTCTCGAAAACCATATTTTATTCCATACATCCACGCATGCAAAAAATGATTCTCTCTCTAGTAAAGAGTTATGAGGATCAGTTATTAGTAGCATTCCATATTTTCCTCTGCTCAGTGAAGACAAAAGTATGGAGGACATTAATTGCAGTCTATAATTGTGAGGAATGTAAATAAAATCTAGAGAATCAATTTCTTTTTTATATTCTGACAAGAGCTCTTTAGCTAAAGGTGAAAAAGTGAATAACTCTCTAAATAAAGAGAAATTAATCTGTTTTTTATCTAACAAATATTCAAAAAACGAGGGTACTTTAGCATATTTCTTTACTTCCTTCAATTGCTCTTCTGAAATGTCGCTAAATGAGTGAGTAGTAGGTAAATAATAAAGCTTATATTTAGAAGAAAGACGTCTAAGTATTTCCCTTACATGCCTCTCTGTGCCGCCATTAAGTTTGCTTATAGCTCTTGAGTCTGCTAATCCTAATGATAGCATTATTAATAACCTCTACGATTTTACCATTAAAAAAGCTCTTGTAAATGATGAAATATATAAACAATACATAGAAGAAAATATCTACTGCAGTTATTAATAAATCAGTTATAAAACCTTGTTTTATTGAAATTGTTAGCTTACCGTTAGATGTGAAAATATATTGACCAAGACCGTTTAAGCCTAAAATCTTTCCGTTATTTACTACAATTCCACCATAAGGTAAAGGTAAAGATGTTTCTACTATGTAAGAAGAACTACTATTCACTTCAAATTCTGCCATTAACTGATTGAAAGAGAAATTGATTGGCACAGACACAAAATCAGATAGATTTAGTTTTTCTGGAATTATTATAGTCCGAGGTTTTACAGTTATAACTTTCTCACTAAGTATAGTCTCACGGCTTATATTTCCTTCATGATTGATTATATAAGATCCTTGGATAATCGTTATGTTTCTACTATCGTTAAATAATGACATGTAATTCTCGTTAACTATAGAAGGATTAAGTAACATTGTTACAGTATTATTAGTTTTTTCTGGACTAATTATAGCCGGAGTATAATTAAGTAGAGGATAAAGTAAACATTCGGCCTTAAATAAAATAGTTTCATTAGTTGGACTAAAATAAATGCCCATTTTAGCTTCCCTAAATACTGAAGCGTTTGGCTGTTCAAGTAAGTATACGTCAGCTTTTGCGTAAACCACTTTTAATCCAGAGTTATTTAGATAAGAGTAAATGAAGGAATTACTTAAGGGGATATAAGAGGTATTGTCTATGAATAAGTACTTTATTCCTGCTATGTCGTAAGCTAATGGAGTTTGATTAACGTAAGTAATATGTGGAGGAGAAATTGTAGCGTAGCCCGGCATAAGAGGGGGAGAAAGTGAAATAAATTGATAATTAGTCCACTTTTCACTGAACCCTCCTTCACCTACATACGCTACTCCTGCATTTGACGTTGATAAGATATTCATTACGCGAACCCATTGAGGTGGAGGATTTAAAGGATAGTAATATCCTTCTAATGATATACTATTACCAGGGAATGATCCTGTATGTTGACTAGGATAAAGTGTTCCATTAAAGTATTGCCAGCTAGCGAAACTCATAATTAGGATTAATACAATTCCTATTATATATTTCGTTTTAATTTTCCTGATAAAGCTAATTATATAATTAAAGCCTATTGCTGCTAATATTAAAGATAATGAGATATTAGTCCATTCTGCATAAAATGGAATTGCAAATGCTGTAGACATTATTCCTCCAATTACTGGTAACTTTGAAGGAAGGACGTCAAATATATATGTAAAGTCATTAAATGGAAAGTCAGTTCCACTTTCTACGCCTATCATAAACGTGAGAGCCAATAATAATTCTGAAGAAATTTTTCTTCTAGATTTATCAAAAATGCTAATAAATACTATAGCAATAAAAATAAATAGAGAAGAAAGCCATATATATGATATTAGGTCATTTGGTAAAAGAATTTGATCATTAAATCCATAAGCTGGTAAATAAAACCATTTGTTTCTAGGATAAAAAAGTATAGATGGAGAAGATGGAATAACTGAGGGCCACCAACTACTTATAAATGTTAAAAGATTTACAAAATCTGAATTTTGGGAAAACCCTGATATATAAGATAGGCTATCAGGTCTTAATGCACCAAAACTTACTGCTTTACTTATTGGAACTGTAATAAGAGACGGATATATAAATATGTAGTATACATAAATTAAAAAAGGTAATGATACTAAAAATATTCCTATTAAGCTTTTAATAATATTTAGAAGCGATTCTCTGTACGTGATTATAGTATATAATAGAAATATCATAATAATATAAAGGAACCAAATATAAAATCTCGGATCCATCATTGCAGAAAATCCTAAAGCTATACCAGATAATATAATGGTTTTCTTCGTCAGTTTCATTTTATTATATTGTATATTTACGATGTTTACTACTACATAAGTTAATGATAATATTCCTAGTATTACATTAAACCAGTTAGAAGCAATTAATTGCATATATAATGGTATTAAATAGAAAAATAAAATAGATAAAATCTTAACAATAAAATTATTTATATTTAAAACTCTAAGAATTATATCAGTTAATTTCCATAATATAAAATATATTGAGCTAAATATTAATATAAGGTATAGTTTAGCTAATATTATGGTATTGTTAACTGGCATAATGTCCATGAATAAATATAGAACACTCTGAACACTAGGAGAAATACCGGTCTCTGGAGTGTATACGAATAGTGTATATAAATACTTAATATAATGCCCAGAGAAAAAGGGGAATTGAGGTCCGTAATAGTTTAGGTATCCATTACCTAAAAGGTACCCAGAAATAGGAATTAGTGAAAATATCCATAATAATATAAATTCTAATCTACGGCTTATATTATAAGTAATTGACATTATGATAAAGTCTTATGTGATCTTAAAAAAAGTTTTCAATAGGTTATTTAAGATATATTTGAAATTTAGATAAAAGATTATTATTAAATATTTAGTTTATACCAATATTATATACTTTAATATTTTATTATTGTTATTAATGCCGTGCTTTTCAATATAATTATATAGATTTCTAGATTGAGGAATCTGTATATCAGTTAAATCTACATTTTTCGAATATTCTATAGGATCAGATATAGTATTGACTACCTTCTTCCAAAGATGTACATAATTATTAGGTTCTGCGTTCTTATAATGGCCTTTAACTCTAGATAACAAGTACAGTAAATACAAAATTATATTGTATTTAGTCGCATAAGGATATATAGATATGAAATCTTCATATTTTATTGCACACCTCTATATATATCTATAATTTTTTAATATTCTAATTTTCCAAAATTTGGAATACCTTTTTTCTCGTTCGATATAAAGGTTCTTAGTTGTCACATCTTCATTTTTGCCTATAATTAGTGGAAAGGTTATTGAAATATTTTGCCTGCTCAGGAATTCTATATCTTCTCCAAAGTTCAAATCCCGCCAATTTCCAGGCTTAAGAATATCTTCTTTAGAATTTATATAACTCATTACTGGACCAACTATAAAAAGCTCTTTTAGTCCAGATTTTATTACTTTGTGGTAGTTTTGGTTGTACATTACGTCTAGGTCGAAGTATGCTGTTATTGAGTTTTCTGGGCATTGTTCTAATGCGTAAGCTCTTCCTTTTCCTCTTGATGATTTTAGTCTTAGTAGTTTCAAGTTATATTCTTTCTTTAATTCTTGTAGTTTCTCCCATGTTCCGTCCTTTGAGTAGTTATCAACAATAACAATATCATAATCTGGACTCCAAACGAATTTTACACTATCCTCAAAAGTATTAACAATATTAAAAACAGTACCATAAACACAAATACTAGCCATTAGAACTCATTTCTTTAAACTTTATAATAAATGTAGTGCTTATAGTTTTATGAATCACTTAGAATATTTAAGAGTTTTACCAACAAACTTTAGATCGTTCCCTGGTTCCATATTATCAAGAACTTTCGTTAACTATTTTCTTCTACATAAAGGTTTTAATCATGAAGAAGTAAAAGATTTGATAAAAGTAAGAATTGATGGCATAACGTTTAATGTAAGGAAAAACAACTTTATTCACAATATTGGGTTAGTTAAGGAAGAGCTAACATATGGAGAATCTGTTTATTACATGCTAGGAAAAGGTAAAACTTTAGGCTTTTAAATTTCCTTTCTCATATTTTCTTAATGAAAATTAGTGTTGTAATTCCGACGCTTAACAGTGAGAAAACTATTGGAGCTACTGTTAAGTCAGCACTACAGTTTGCTAGTGAGGTTATAGTTGTTGACTCCTTTTCCACGGACAGAACTGTGGAGATTGCTGAGAAAGAAGGAGCAAAAGTTTTCCAGGTGAAAGGTAGTAGGTTAATTGCAAGAATTGAAGGAGTAAAAATCGCAAAGGGTGACTACGTAGTTAACCTGGATTCCGACATGTATTTTTCTGAGAACTTTAAGGGCTTTGAGGAGAAAGTTATCGCATTAGGAGAAATAACTGTAGGAAAAGGAATAGTCCATAAGCTGATGAGCATTGATAGGGAAATGACTCACAGGAAATGGGCTGACAATCTGTCAGTAGGTAATGGCAGTATAATTCCCAGAATGTATGATAGACAGTTGCTTTTGAAGGCTTACGAGCAAATTCCTGAAAACCTTAGGAGTAAACTTGACGCCTTTGAGGACAGCGTAATTTATTATAACGTTATGAAGCTGTACAAAGATGGGAAAGTTCAGTTTATTCCTAATGCAGTTTACCACGGGGAGGACGACTCTCTGTGGAATTTTATGAGGAAGTGGTATAAATACGGGAAGAACGCTAAGTTGTTGAGGGGAACTGAGTACGAGAGATTTATTTATGAGAGGAGGACTAGGCCAGGGTTAAGTTTAGGAGAGAAGGTGAAGCTACTTCCCTTGATGGTAATTAAGGGAGTTCCCTTTGCTTTAGGTTATTATCTATAAATAGGGAGCATATTCATTGAAGCAATAAGGTAAAAATACCTCTAATGCAAATCTTTATAACCATATTTCAAATAAAAGCGTTTTATTACTTAACGTCTTCGTGTTGTAAGAATTTCTCTAATTGTTGATAAGCTTCCCCTAATTTCGTATATATCCGTTAATTTTAGCATTGAAACAAAGAATGAACCAAAAATAATTGCCAAAGCTATAGCTAATCCTACAGATAATTCTTTGACTGGGGCGTTTGTTAGTATTTTGATTACAGATAAAATTACACTATAAGTTATGATAATTATGGGTAATCCTAGAGAGACTATAATAATAACAGCTATAAGAATAATCATAAAAACAGTAATGGGCGGTATTATATTTTCTCTTTCCATTATAATAAATGCATTATATCTTTTAATAAGTAAAACAATCAAATATGCAAATAAATCAATGGAGATTATAGCACTTAATTCCACATAATAATATGAAAGTTCTTCGATATTTATATTAGCAACTAATGGAATTAAGGCCAAGCGTAAATTCTTAGATTCAACAACTTTCGAAATAATCTGAGTTAATATTAAAAAGAGTAGAGATGTGTAGTCATCATTGGTATTAATCAGGAAATCTCTATTAAGAGTAAATACTAAGATTAAGTTTTAGCTTATTGGTAATCTGCTCCTTTTTGTAAGAAACCTTTTATATGAATATAATTAACTTGCACTTATGAAAATATGGAATTTAATTATAACTATAGGTCTTGGTATTGCAGAATTTTTAACTGAAGGAAATAAAATAATCTCCGCCGGTCATCTTTTATATTCTGCAGCGACTACGATGTATTTTGCGTCACAAGGTGAAGTAGTAGATACTTTAGTAAGTTCTATAGGTGTTGCTAATTCTACATACCACTTACTTAAGTGATTAATTTGAATATTGATACTCTATTATCCTTAGTTGATCTAGATGTAGATGATACCTATTTAAATCCCTTATTAAAAATTATGTTACAGGAAGAGAATCTCTTACGTGAGAATATTGAACTACTTCAGTCTAAGCTTCCATATTTAAACACCAGTCAGCAGTTAAGAGTATTAGACTACTTATTCTTCATATATAAGAAAGTAAAGTTTACAATCCCTAGAGTTCCGTGCTCGTTTAAAGACGCTTTATATTCAATAAACCATACTTTCATTAAACCCTGAAATGCTTAGGTTATATGAGGAAACTAAGATATGTGATGAGAAGCTTACGATTCTGAGTAAGTTCGTAAACAGTCTTGAAGACGTAATATTAGACTCTAAGTTGATTGACTTCATGAGGAAGAGTGTAAGTGAGAATGGGTTAGAAGAGGCTCATTTGGATTTAGTAATACTTTTAGAGTTCATCTTAAGGCTTAGAAGAGAAGGATATTATGCTAAGTTATCTTATTTTTACGGGGAATTATTACTTGACACTAATGCGGACTTTTCGGCTAGGCTTAAGATTAGGGATAAGATAGTTGATGAGTATAAAGGCTACGGCATAGATGTTTCGAAAGGGGCTGATTATGTTTTCGGAATCGCTGATGCCGTGAAGGGGTTAGAAGAATATCTAAGAAAATTAAAGCTTGGTATTTTGTAATTACTTATAAGATAAGCAGTTATACGTTCACGCTTACTTATTTCAAATTTAAGGTTCGATAACCTATCCAATAGGTTTTTATCACTAATAATATTTCTAAGAATATCTTCTATTATTTTTCTAACTTCATTTACGCGTTGCATATTAGATTTAGAGTTGAGATCTGCATAAAAATCACATTCCCTCAAAAAATTTCACCAAAGCGTTAATCCTCTTTTTAGTATTCTCGATGCAGATATCATGGTCTTTATAATTCGCAATATAATTGACATAAACCGCGTTTCTTAAACCCGCATAAGGTTCTATTACTAAATTCTCATCTAAATAACTTTCAGTTTTATATAACCTAATGGAAAAAGGCGACATATCATCAGATATTTGCTTTATATCTACATACTTCTTAATAATTTCGTAAATATTTCCGTCTATACTATAAATACCCACATAGGACATCTCTGTGACCTCGTTACGCCCTTCAAATTTTTCAGATATGATATTCTTTATAATTTCTACTACCTTATATACATCGTCATTATGTTGGTTAAAATTCAAAATCACGGCTGGGTAAGAAGTTATTGTTATGTTAACATTTATATTATTAATAATTGCATTAATCTGTACTTAGTTATCCTCATTTATATCCTTTATATATAACTATATCTTTATCTGATGAATCTTTAATGATGAGTGATAAATAGTCGCGTAAAGCTGAAGAAAATACGCTTAACCTTTTTTGCCATGCCAATACAACGGCGAAACTTTGACTTAATATCTCCAACTCAATTACCTCAGCTATAAGCTGCTATTAATATAGGTCTAAGAGTCTGCACTCCACTACTTGACGTACGGTTTAGTTTATCGAATATAGACGGGCTAGTATAGGTAGTGATAAATGGTCGTATATCGGAAATACGCTTGTGCACCTTTATGCCTTGATATTTCTCGAGATTAGGTATTTTTCTATGCCTATATCATTCTGACTTCCTCCCCGCCCTGGAAGGGCGAGGGTTCCCCTCCAGAGGGTTCATAGTTCCCACCATCGATTCGGGATTACATCTCTCATTTGGTGGGCAGTCGAGTGGCTCAGAGAACCACTCCCATTTGGACAGAGTGGGTAGGGGACTTTCATTGCTGAGCTCTAGTCCCTTGAAGGAAAAGGAAGATGATGGTTGCTCCTCCCACAGTCCCATTAAGCCCTCAATCGAGCTGGGGAGGAGTATCGTTAGCGTCACTAAAAGATTTTTGAAAAAAGAAATATTTAAACCTTTTATAAGGGGGCTATCCATCCCCGCCTTAAAAGGCGAGGCTTTCCGCCCCCTTAACCCCCTTCTCTGTAAATAGTCCCAGCACTCATACCCTCTTAAATCTTCGTAATCCATCCTATCCAAAACTTCTTCCGAAGACAGAACCTCGTAATTACCGTCATTAATTAATATAAACCTAACGTTATCTGATCGCTTTTCAGCTAAATACGCATAAACGTCACTGCTCTGCGTTGTAATTAATATTAAGTCTACATCTAGTCTCAACAAAAAGTCGTAAAATTGTTTAAGCAATTCCGGGTTTAAAGAAAAACCTTCTAAATCGTCAATAAGGATAATCCTAGGTTGATAAACAACATAAGACAGTATGAAATTTAGCAAGCTCTTGTATCCATAACCTAACTCATTAATTGAAACGTCAGTCTTATCATTAAATAATACTCTAACCTCATTACCCGCAGATAGGTAAACATAGAAAATATTTGGGTCAAACTCGCTTAATAGATCAGTAACTTTACGTAAAATCGATACGTCAAAAGTAGCTATTGGGTTGGCATTGTGAGAATATATTAAAAGTACTTTAGCGTCCCCAAGTCGCGTTAAGAGAGTTTCAGAAAATACGCTCCTATAATATTTCTCATCAGATATCTCCAGTGGTCTTCGAAGGTATGTTTTGCTTTCTTCTTCTCCAACAGTTTTTTGAATGTTTGTAGATCTTCTGAAGTCACGGGATAAGAGTAAGAAGCTGCTTTGATAAACTCCCCTAAACTCCTTTGCAACATTGATAGAAATAGTTCTCGGAAGTCTGGATCCTTTGTAGCTTTCACTATTACACCTATTGCCTCATTGATCCCTATTTTTGATGTATCGACTCCAGCGGTTAGTTGTAAAAGCTCATCTGGTGTTAGGTACTCTACAGCTCTTTGGGCTATTTCGTTTGGAATTTTTCTCTTCTTATTCTTATACCTCCACCACGTTACTCTGTCTATTCCTAGTTCTTCATATGAAATACCTTTCTGCAGTACCGTTTCTATAATTTTTAATCTTTGATCATCAGTTAAATTGTAGACATCTATTAACATACTATATACCTCTACTGATAATTATGTCAGAGACCTAACTGATATATTCGTTTCCAAAAACTTCCTCAGGCGTTTCTGATCATTCTATATATAAGAACGTAAAATCCTTTCAATTTATTGGAAGAACAATAGTATATGCCGTCACGGGGACTTGAACCCCGGACAACCCGGTCTTCAGCCGGGCGCTCTCCCGGGCTGAGCTACGACGGCATTTTAATGATATAACTATTAGCTTTAAAACTTTAACTCTTACAAATGTTTTTTATGGGGCTTGGCGACACCCTTCGAGAACCCTACTTGGGAATCAGTGAAAAAGGGTCTCCAGAAGCCCCAACAAAAATCTTAATCGCTCTAATGAAACCCGTAGAAAGAGACATCTTACTGAATATAAAAACTTTGATAGAAAAAGAATTTAATGTACAAATTTTCTTTAAGCTAGAACGAGAGTACGTACCAATTTCTGCCTTTGACTGGAAAAATCTTAGTTATAATTCTAGTTTAGTTCTAGAAAAATTGGAACAAAGAACCTTAGATCTAAATTCTTTTTTCTCTCTAATAATTTTCTTAGGTAGATTAAAAACTAGTAATACTAATATTAACCTCAAAAGTAGGATTATATTTGTAAATTTTACAGAAGAAAGAAAACTTCTAAAAGACGTGGGAATAAGCGTG
Organism: Sulfuracidifex metallicus DSM 6482 = JCM 9184; assembly: GCA_032834875.1. NCBI lineage: Archaea > Thermoproteati > Thermoproteota > Thermoprotei > Sulfolobales > Sulfolobaceae > Sulfuracidifex > Sulfuracidifex metallicus. Next base: position 119,573 of record CP135238.1, on the reverse strand, counting down.
GGCAAATATCTAGGACTAGACGACTGTAATGAAGAATGCATGATGAACCCAAAATCTTCTCGCATTGAGCTTTGTAAGAAATGTATAATGAAACTGAAGAAAAGGGATTCAGATATCAACTACAAATGATATCTTCCAACCGTTTTCGTCTTCGGCTATTTCAAGCTCATGGTATGTCATTGCTTTTACCACCGTCCTTCTCTCATGTATACCGGGATCAAACTTTTCTCCTATAGCTTCTCCAGTTAGAGAGTTTTTTTCCTTATCTACCTTTACTTTAAATTTACTAAATAAAGTTAAAGAATCATCATATTCAGCTAAAAGAACTTCTATCCATTTATATAATAAATTTTCCATATCAAAACCATTTACATTTACCTCTATTTTCTTCAAAGGTCTAACCTTAGAAGTGTCTGTCATTATTTCGAAGACAGCTAGAGCAGAGTTCTCGAAAGCCTCGTCTATTGTTTTTCCGAAAGCCCTTATTCCAACGTCAGATGTATGATCAAAGAACTCGAATTTTTTCATAAGCTTTTTTATTCTGAGAGAGTATTAACGTTAGTGATAAGTTATGGGCGGGAGGCAAAGAACTACACTTTTTGAAATAAAGGAATTTAAAAAGGAGAAAAAACAGCCTACTTCTCAGCAATCCTCGAAATAGTCCGTGGAACTAAAAAGAGTGTCATTGATATTATTATCCCTAAAATTAAGATAATGGAATTTTTAACATAGTAAAAAGTTAATATTGTGTTAAATAGCACCAAAAAAGAAAGGAGGTCGTAAGATTTCATTTAGATCGCCTCTTTAGAAAATTTCTAATGGAATAGGTAATTTATAAGAACCTCCTATGGCATAGGACAATCCCATTGAAAGCCCAGCTAAGATACCTAAGTAAACTAAAGGTAGAATAACTAAAGACGTCATAGCTGTAGGTATTAAAACAGTGGTTAGATATACTAAACCGTTATTTAGATTAGCACTACTTGGCAAACCAAGTTCAATCCTCAAAGGATTCATACCTAAGCCGTTAAGAAAATCAGGCATATATGGCAATCCAATTTCAAAAACTATTGAAAATGAAATCAGAGATGCTCCTATTCCTTTACCTACTCTAAAAGGAATACTCATTAAGGCTATACCGAAAGCAATAAAGAAACCATAGTAATTATTAATAATAAAAGCTATTACAATAAAAGTTTCAGTAGATGCAATAATGCCAGTAAGCAACGATATTATGTAAGATATGGGAGCAAAGAATATGGCAATGGAAGGATCTACTGAAGAAAGCAGACCGCTAAAAGCCCTTGTAAAGGTGTACATCGATATCTCCTCAGAAACTACAGTTTCTATCCAAGTTATGAAATAAGACCAGCTTACCCCTATGGCCTGAGATATAGATTGAATTAGATAAATTACTCCACCATATATATTAATCCACACCGCAGAATATATTCCGTCACCAATAAGCCTGGGTCCCCATTTCTTTACTCCATAAACTGGTATAGGAAGAGCCATTATCATGGCCCCTATCATGTAAGTTAGAACTGATAAGCTCATTCCTATATAGAGATAAAAGAAAGGTGAAAACATTGCAGATCACACTTGTCCTGCTATATAAGAAATGAAAGAGAACACCGTGGAGCCAATTGCTATCCAAAAAGCTGCTAGTACGGCATCCTCTATGAAATCTTGTCCAGTCCTCTTTACTTTAAATATTGGGATCGGAGATCCTCTTATGGCCCCATCCTGAAGCCCAAGCTAAAATAAACAAAGCCCAAGCAGCGGTAGTAACATCACCCGTTACGGTATTAATCAAACTTACTATGCCAGCTCCTCCCATCTTAGATCAAAATAATATCGGAGCTTCAAACTAGACTGTCTTAAACGAAAGTGAAATAACTTGTTCTAAAAGGTTAGCTATTTCCTGAGGGGATAATTTGGATGTATTTAGAGACAAATCAAATAGAGATATGTCAGTAATGTCTATTCCATAGTAAAGCATAAACCTTGTATAATGGCTATATTCTCTGCGCATAATTTCAAGTAGAGCTTCCTCGTACGTCGTTTTATCCCTTATCGATATCCGCCTAGCCCTCTCTCTCAGCGGAGCGTTAAGGTAAAATGAAAGATCAGAATATTCCTTGAAAAGCCATCCTGCTATATGAGACTCAACTATAATGTTCTTCATGGACTTTCTAGCTTCTAAAATTTGATTTAAAATTTCGTTATCTAATTTGCTATCTATCGAAAAATCCTTTTCTGCTATTTTATTAAGCTGCAGAATATCTATCTCCATTTCCTTAGCCATCTTCCTAAATATAGAACCTGCAGAAACTAAATCGGCTGAAATGTCTTTAGCTATAATCTTAGCGACGCTGGTCTTTCCGCTACCTGGAGGGCCGCTTATGGTAATAATCATAAACTTCCTCTATATGATTTCTTTATTAATCTTTCAAGGCATGAGTGACAAAGCGTTCCTCCATAGGGTCTATTAACCTTCTTCTCTGACTTTGAATGTTTATGGAAATTATCTTTGACTCCGTTCAAGGTTTTACCGCATTTACATTTAGGGGTAGAATTCTTCTTTGATTCATAATGCACGTTTACTTTTCCACTTGGCGTTCTAACTTTTATTTTAGAAATTGATCTTGATCTCAAGTAAGGCTTAGGCATAAAATAAATGAAAATTAGAACCTTTTTAAATTTGACCTAAGGGATAGCGACGTGAATACAAAATAAGACGCGATGAACTCCCATAATGAACCTCCAGGTATTACTATGTTAGAATCAGACTTGATAGTAAAGAGAGGAATATAGACTGGAAAGTTTAAATTGAAGTAGAAATAACCAAAGACTATAAATAAATCTATAATATAAAGAATTACGAGAAAAAGGGATTGCATCATAACGTAACTTCTCAAGGATGACATGTAGCCTTCCACCTCTTTTGAAACTTTCTTAGAAATTCTTTCTCTCCTTTTTGAAGAAGATATCTCATTTACTCTCTCTTCATATGCACGAATCTTGTCTAACAAAGAATCCATTCTATTTTTTAAAAATATCCTATAAATTAAATATAGAAAGAAATTAGAAAAAAAGGAAATGATTAATATTAAGCCTATTCCTTCGATCCCAGTGATCATAATAGCGAACCTATAATCTCATTTGCTGCCTTTATACAATTTCCTTCTTCATTGAGTACTATCTTAACCGATGCTCCAACTAGAACTGCTGAGGACATTGCAGCGAATCTAGCAAAACTTATAACTTCATTTATAACTTCCTCCGAACTATAGTCGGATCTTGATCTGTTCTGATCTCTCCTCTGTCTATCCAGTATAGATTTAGGATCAGCCTCTAATAAAAATATTACATTAGGATTTATAACTTCAATTACGTACTTAGGAAGTCCAGGAAGATAACCAGAGGGAGTCTTTATCACGGCATGAGTATCAACAAGTCCTATTCCATTATTACCTAACTCTGAGAAATCTTCTATTATCCTTCTTGAAGCGAGCGTCTGTAGTTCCTTTTGCTTCTCGACTGGCAATTTTCTCATTTGATCTCTATTTTCAACATATTTCTCTTTTATAGCAGTATTTAGCATATAATCTCCATAATTAGCTATCTTGAATGGTATATTTTTTTCAGTTAATAGTTTTGAAGCTCTGGAAATTACTGTTGTTTTTCCTACACCTGGTATACCAGTTACGATACCTACTTTCATATTCACTCCCCTATTATTCTCTTTAACAAAGGATACATCTCTAAAGACCTCTCATAGGCTAATAAATTATAGTACTGAACCGCAATCACCACAGCTAAAAGTATTCCTACTCCAGTTCCATATGCTCCTAGCAGAGTAGCAGCCACAGCAATAACTCCCACTATTATGGAGCTGAAGAAAGCCAAAGGATAAATATACTTTGCAAGTATTCCTTCAATTATCTTTGGATTGCTCCTCATACCAGGTATCTCTATTCCAGCATCAGCTAATTGCCTTGCTTGAGTAGTTGGATCTAATCCCGCTACATCTACCCACAGAATACCGAAGATTACACATAACACTATGAATACTATTGAGTACTCTAATGCTCCTAAAGGATCTAGCACTACTGAGTATATGCTATGAGGTATCGTAGTGTTTGGAGGTGGAAAGAAGAACAATGAGTCTATGTTATTTAGAATTCCAGCTACTGAAGGGGATACGTAGGATGATATCGACGAGAAGAGCTCTATATCAGAGCCTAAAACACTTACAAATATAACTGGTATGCTACTCACGTAAAGGAAGTTTAATGGTATAGTTCTCCTAATGCCTCTTAGTTTTTGAGAAGTAACTGGAATTTCTATTACCATAGTAGTCAAATAGACTATAATAAATATCAAGGAAATAGTGGTTATTAGACCAACCAGATCTGGTTGGAAAGGCTTACTAGTATCTACAATCACGTTTAATATACTACCTCCAGAAGCTATTGTGGATATTAGCGTAGGGAAAAATCCCACGGGCAAATTCTGAGAGCTCACATTTACTATTCCAAACATATCCCAGAACATAATTTTAAGTACTCCTGCCATTATAAAGAGACTTACTCCTGATCCTAATCCCCATCCTTTCTGAACTAACTCGTCTAGCATGAGAATTATATAGGTTGCTACTATTAGCTGTGCAGTCACAGCAGAAACAACAACTAAAAGCGATCCTGTAAAAGTGGAACTTCTAGTTAAAACATAGCCGAAAAGTAACGATTCAATTAAAATGAAAATGAAGGCTAGACCTTTCTGCGCTTCAGTAAACTTTGCTTTATCATCTTCATTATTCAGATTTATATTAATTAATTTAGATCCTACTAATATTTGCATTATCAAACCAGCCGTTATAATAGGTCCTATACCTAACTGTGCTAACGTACCTGTAGTTGAGGCAAAAATCACTTGCTCCAGCAAGAAATTGTTAAAACTAGTTGCCTGAATTCCGTATAAAGGCGTTGATGCCATCACCAGATAAATTACAACTGCAACTATAGTCCACAAAAGCTTCTGACTTAAAGATGGCTTTACCTTAGGTTTAGCCGTCGCAGGCAAGGATTGACCAAGCTTTGCCAGAACATCTACGAATGACATTAAAACTCAAAAAAAGTTATGAGGTAGTACCTAATATTACTTGTCCTCCTACTTCATTTACCTTTTCTACGGCACTTTTAGAGGATTTCTCTACCTTTATAACAATAGGAAAACTTAGCTTCCCTCCTCCTAATAGCTTATCGTATCCAAACTTGGAAAGATCAACGAATTTCTTTCCTTCGTTTTCCTCAACCTTTATATGACCATTTCTTACCATTTCGTCTAACTGCCTTAAACTAATTGCTTTAATTTGAATAGTTGTAGGGTTTACGAAACCATGTTTTCCATACCATCCCTTCCCATATTTTACTACCCAAGACCATTTATCCTTACTCATTCCTATCTGTCTTCCTCCTTCTACACCTCTGTCTCTGTGCTGACCTCTGAGACCCCAGCCCATGGTCCTTGATCCTCTCATTTTCCTGCTTTTTTTACTTACTCTAACTGTCATGCTTAGATCATCCTCTTAACTAGTTCATTAATCTTTTGTCCCCTGTAGCCAAATTCTCCTTCATCTTTAAAAGGTCTCTTCACACTGCCCTTGAAACCTCCCCTAGGTGGATGCAGCCTTAGCGGCAAAGAGAAGGTATCATCTAGCTCATGTAACTTAATCTTACCTTCCACTATAGCTTGCTTAAGATTAGATGTATTCTCAACTCCAACAGACTTCAGAGCCTCTTCAATAGTCTTGCCCTTAGGCTTAAGCTTAGAAAGCAACATTGATAGTACTTCATCCGAAGGTTCCCCCCAAGTTACATACGGCTGTACCTTTATTAGCATACCTTTTAGAGGACTAGTGTCTGGATATAACATTGCATTAAATACTCTGCTTAGCCTAAGATTTCTCAGCGTCTCCTCTATAAACCAAGGAGAACCAGCTGATCCCCTCAACCTGATAATCAACATGAGATTGCTCATACTTTCTTCACCTCCTCCTAGCCCAATCTGTTGAAGTAACGAAGTTGTAGGTATTATATAGCGCAGCGTATCCAGCCCTGATAAAATTCTCGGTAGTTCTAGTTTCTCCACTTGTAAATGACCATGCATCTCTTATACCAGCATAATTAAGCAGTATGCTCAAAGTCTTACCTACAACTAGACCTGTTCCTTTCGGTGCTGGTAGTAACTCAATGCTCACGCTACCCGACTTACCGCTAACTCTGAAAGGTAAACTATGGGATTCACCGCAAGTACACTCCCAACTTCCACATCCCCTTCTTACTGGAATAATATTCAGCTTTCCATCTCTTACTGCTTTCTGTATCGCTACTCTCAATTGCTTTGCTTTTCCTAGGCCTATTCCAACATATCCATCATAGTTCCCCATAACTACTAAAACCTTATATTTGGAAATCTCTCCTGCATCTGTCTGCTTCTGAACCATCTTTATGTCTACAACTTCATACTTTAATTTAGGTAACAGAGCCTCTATAATTTCAGGTTCGGTTATCTTATAATTCCTATCGAATATCTCTTTTATGGAGGAAATTTTACCCTCCTTTACTAACTGACCCAACTTTGTCCTAGGTGTCCACTCATCTAAATTAGAAACTGGTACTTCCTCTGCCATTTTCATCCACCGTTTTCTTTTATCTTATTAAAAACTTCCTCAAAATGAGAGGGAAGATCCTTAGGATTCAATCCCCTCTTTAAGTACCTTGAAAAAAGCTTATTGAAAATCTCTGGATTTTCTTGCTCTAATTTAGAAGCATACTCTGCTATATGTTCGCCGCGTATTCTCTCCTCTATTATTTGTACATCGCCTAATGGAATCTCTAGTCCCGCATCAACGGAACCTTTAGCTGCATAAAATATCCTAGAACCAGTTATAGCTTTAAACATGCCTATATCTAAAACTGCAGACTTTAGTCCTACCTTAACTGCCCTTTTACCAGCTAGATAACCCGTAAGATATACGGCTGATGTGTTATCAGTATCGCCCTTCCAACCGAACTTCTTAACTAACTCTATTGAATGTGCGGATGCTAGTACTTTATCCCCTTTAGGATCAATATCATAAAACTGCACTACAACATGTTGATTAGTAAGCCTCACTACTTCCCTTATAGCACTAGTAGAGACGAAAACGTAACGCCTATAATAGTTTGTCTTACCCTCCTGCCTCCGTCTAAACTTTAAATTATAATTGGCGCCCTTGCTCATTGAGAGTCACCTTTTATTAGACCCTGCTGTTTTAAGGTTGTCCTAACGTCGGCCAGACTCCTAAACACTCCTCCTTTTGCCTTCATATAGTATTTTCTATAAGTATGACTATCTATTATTCCATTGTCTCTTAGCCACTTTAAGTATCTTCTTATTTTTCTAATTTTATTAACCCACTCGTCTTCTCTCCTAGCTCCTTTCCTGCCTTTTCTGCTGCCATAACCTTTTCCTTCACTTTTCTTATGCTTCTTGTAACTTCTTAGCTTCTTTCTCCCAGAGCTTATACCCTTCTTTCTTTCAATTATTATTTTTCCATCCTTTATTAAGGACTTTATATCAGACCTAGTTAAAGATTCTGCCACCTCGTCCGCGAAATCTGGCAATATTTTGACTCTACTTGTACCTGCTCCTGTTATACTTGCGGCTATTCTTTTTTGTACCTTTAAATTACTCATAAACACCACCATTAGCTAGCCTTAAATTAAGTTCTCTAGCTTTCTTTATGATTTCAAGCCTCTTTTTAAGTCCAACGCTACTGGAAATTATAACTATCACTTGATTGGCTTTTGATTGTAAGGAATCTAGATCTTTTAAGTTACTAACCAACACTGGAGCTAAACCACTGGGATGAAGATTACGAACTTCTTTAGGTTTTCTATATCCAGGTTGCGCTAACGGAGGAAAACCTCTTATCTTTAGCCTTGACTTGTTATCCCTTCCTCTTGGTTTCCTCCACGATTCCTGCCTTTCTAATCTAAAATATTTATCTGCGTCGTACCTAACAAAGTCTGGTATATTATTCCTTGACTTTGACCTTAATCTTTGAATTTTTCTCCTTACGGAAAGTACTTTTGATACCATTTTAACTTAACACCTCTTTTTTATACAAAAAGATACCGTCCGAAAATACTCTCTTATCAAAACCCCTTATCTTAGACTGCGTCTCTATATTTGCAGCAACATGAGAAACTTTTTCTAAATCTATGCCTTCTACAGTTATATCTTCTCCCTTTACTGTCACTTTAACTCCTGGATATATCTTAACTCTCCTTATGTCCTTTTCTCCTATCAAGTTAGTTATCTGAACTTCATCTCCAACAACTTTCACGCTCATAGGAAAGTGAGTTGATATTATCTTCAAAGAATAACGGTAGCCTTTAGTTACGCCTTCTATCATATTTAGTATATGCCTCTTAACAGAATATATAAGGGCCTTTTCCTTTCTGTTTAGGAAGGTCGACATTAAAATTACTTTATTTGCATCCAGGGATATTTCTATCTCCTTAGCAAAGGAAAAGTCTCTCTCAATCTGACCTTTTTTACCATTAACTGTTATTTTCTTACCGTCTATCTTAACTTCCACTCCAGATGGAATCTCTATTTCTTCCTTTACAACTATTGACTGCATGACTTTTCACCTTTTAGAACACGTAGCCTAGAGCTACACCACCTAACCTATTGGCTGCTGCCAACTTGTGTGACATTATACCCTTTGAAGTCGACACTATAATTATTCCTATTTCTTTAGATGGTAAATATTTTCTTACATGGTCTGGCAAACTAATCATATCCCTATATGATAGAGAATATCTTGGCGTTATTGGACCACACTTATTTACACGCCCAAGTAACTGGACGACTACCTTACTCCATCTACCATCATCTATTTGCTCAAATTCGCCTATATATCCTTCTTTTTGCATTACTCTGAGTACATTTATAACTAATTTTGAACCTGGCATTATTATGGCCTGATTATGCCTTCTTGCCTCATTGTTATATATCGTAGTTAGAGCATTCGAGAGAGGATTAACCATCACCACTCTGCATCACCAATACTTCTTGAAACCCAGATCAGAAGATACTTCCCTAAAACATTGACGGCAAAGATAAATCCCGTATTTCTGAATAACTGAATCTGTGCTTCCACATCTACGGCAATACTGAACTCCTCTTCCGTACTTTCTTTCTGCTGGAGGTTTGAATTTGCCCATTATGATTCACCCGATATTATTGTAACACCAAACTTCTGCTTTAAATAATCTATGACTTCTTCTTTAGTAACTCTATGCCTCTTAGGTATTCTAGCAGACTTACGCTGTCTCCTCGCTACTCTATAGCCAGGCCTTATGAACGTTATAGCAACATCTAAACCAAATATACCTATATCAGGATCATAATGAGTACCAGGAATTACTACGTGTTCAGATACACCAAATGCCACATTACCATATCTATCAAAGCTACTATCTTTAATTCTGTTATTTATTGCTGGAAGAACCCTAGCAAGAAATTCTTCAGCTTTCTTTCCTCTTAACGTTGCGGCAACTCCTATAGGAGTCCCCTTCCTTACGTCAAATTCTTTTATAGATTTCTTGGCCCTAGTATATACTGGCTTTACATCTGTCAATTCCTGAACTAATTGATATGCCTTCTGCAACCTCTCCCCAGATTCTCCTAGGCCTATGTTTACAGTAACTTTCTCCAGTTTAATTTGACGCATTTTATTTTGAGTTTGAATTTGAGCCTCTGCCATTCTACTCAAGCCTTATTTCAGGTTTTTCCTCTCCTATAACCATTACATTCTTTAAGTTAGTTTCATATTTATATCCAGCCTGATTCTCCACAGTAACTAAGGAATAGGCATCAACCTTATATTGAGCTTTCTTTATTGAGGAAATCTTTCCATGTGCGCCGACGTTTTTACCTCCAGTTATTATTCCATATGCACCCTCCTTCATCTCCAAATGCCCTATTATATTCTGACTTGGAAGTTCTATTTTCAAAGTATCTCTAGTATGAATTGACTTGGCTTTCTCTTCATTAACTAGAATATTTCTTCCGTCGTCCAAATTAAGTTGAGTCCTCTTCCCCGTTAAAGTTGTCTTATTGGCTACTTTAACTAACTTATAAGTGGCATCCTCTGAAGTAATCTTAACAAGAGTTATATAATCAGTGGGGTGTGGCATTGCTCTAAAATAAAGCGATGCTGATGGAATAGCTATCACATCCATGACACCAATAGGATATCTATAATCCTTCCTTATCCTTCCGTCAACTAGAACTTTTCCTTGCGAAACTATAGCTTTTACTTCCTTTATAGAAGTCGCAACTTTTAGCTGATCCCTAAGTACTACAGCTAAAGGAACGCTAAATCTCGCCCTATGAGGACCAGGAGATGGTCTTACCACCCATTTATATTCTTTCTTATTAACAGCAAGAAATCCAGGAGCCTCAAATCTCGTAAAATGTACCACTATTTTTCACCTTTTAACTCGTAGAAGTGTTTTGCTTCCTTTCTAAAGTTTTCTTCCTCTCAGAAGCTTTTCTCTCTATGCTTTCTCTCCTCCTATTGTCGCCCATATCAAGCTTAGTTATCATAACCTTAGAGGAATGAATCATTACGTAAACTGGAGTTCCATCAACCTTCTTCCTTGATAAACCTTCAATGCCTATTCTTCCAGTTCTAGTATCAATAACTGCCACTTTTCCTTCAGTTCCTACATGCTGACCTCTCGTTACTTTCACTGTGTCTCCTTTCCTTATGCTTATCCTGGTAATTCCTTGTTGGGATTTAATTTCATCTGTCACTGGTGCAACTAACATGTTTTTCCTTCTATGTAAAGGAGCATTTCTAATCTCAGATCTCTGTTTTGATGGTTTTGAAGAAACCATAAGTTCTCACCTTAAATTACAATAGTAGCTTGGCTAGCTATTTTTGGCCATCTTTCAGCAGCTTCCCTAGCCACTGGACCTCTGATCTCAGTTCCCTTCGGAGTACCGTCTGGATTTACAATAACAACGGCGTTATCTTCAAATGAAATCCACGTTCCGTCTGGCCTCTTAAATGGCATACGCTGCCTTATAACTACAGCCTTAAACTTCTGTTTCCTAACTTCGGGAGATCCCTTTTTCACTGAAACCATTACTAGATCTGCTATATTTGCAAAAGGTACCCTTCTTAGAACACCATGATAGCCATAAACTCCAATTATCATAGCTAATTTTCCTCCGCTATTATCAGCTACAGTCACCTCCGACATATGTTGCAGTGCTGGTGTTAGACCTTTTCTCGAACCTAATACTTGAAGCTTCTCCGACATTTATTTCACCTCTTTCCTAAAACTACAAATGATATAGATTTAGCTAGCTGTCTAGTCTCGCCAATTATAACTCTATCTCCCTCTTTAACGTCTAGACATGGAGGAATATGAGCGTGGATCTTGCTCCTCCTTTTCTCATACCTCTTGTACTTACTATTATAATAAAGATATTCTCTCTCTACGACTCCCATGTTCCTTGCTCTGTATTTCACTAAAAGCCCTTCATCTATCATGCCCCTAACTCTTAAAGTTCCATGATAGGGACAGTTATTATCTTGACATTTATTTGAGGGAACGGATACCCCCTGTACGCCTACCTCTTTTACTTCTGAGAACTTCATAAAATCACCTAATCTTTTTTGACCTTTTCCAAGGTTTACCTAGCAGTTTGTCCCCTCGTATAATATAAGATTTTCCTTGCGACGATAAAAGGAAGACCCCATTTGGCTTATAGACCATTATTTCCTTTCCGTTGTCCTTTTTTATAATTAGAAATTTTTGGGTTTCGTATACTATTTCCCCTGATATACCTATTAGATTAAAATCAGAATGAGATAAAATCTTCACTTTGAAACCTATCACATCAAGAAATTTCATGAGAAAACGAAAGCAAAGCCTAGATAAAAATCTTATTATAGTAAAAATATAGAAAAATTATAAAAGTAATAGATGCAAAATTATAGCTTGGATTCATTTGACTGTGATTTCGATGCTTTTTCCATCTCGGCTTTTATAGTTATTAGCCTAGCTATATCCTTTCTAGTATTTCTTATAGATGACGTATTTTTCAACGTTCCTATCTTAGATTGTAACCTTAATTTCATTAACTCCATTTGCAATTCCGCTATTTTGTTATCAATATCTTCCATCTTCATTTCTCTTATTTCTTTAGGTTTTATGGTCATGATTCTCCACCTCTAGTTTTTGTTTCGTCATTCTTATTTCCTCCTTCATTATCTATGAAGGAGACATTTGTAACTGTTATTGCGCCTTGTGAAGGGGCAGGAGATTCTCCACCTTCTTCATTCATGTTAACATCTTCGTTCAAAGACATCTTGTCAATTGGATTTAGAGGCTTAGTTATTACTACCTCTACTCCAAATATACCAGGCTTTAGAGTAGCTATTGCTATGGCTCTATCTACCATATAATCAAGACTCTGTCCGCTCTTATATACAGTACCTTCCTTTAGCTTTTCGTAGCGTGCCCTTTCAGAGCTTAACTTACCGCTTATTACTACCTCTGTACCTAAAGCACCTGCGTTCATTATTTTTCTTACTGTAATGAAAGCGGCCCTTCTGAAATGATAACCCTTTTCCAAAGTAATTGCCAACCTAAATGCCATAACCCTAGCGTCCAACTCTGGCTTTTCCACATTAGTAACGGTAATTTGAGGATTCTCTATCTGGTAATGTTTTTCCAATATCTGAGCTAACTGTTTTATTGTTCTTCCTCCTTTCCCTATTATCATAGCTGGTCTTCCCGCATAGATTATTACACGCGTACCTATAGGACTTCTATTTATTTCAACTCCAGAATATTCAGCGTTATAGAACTGCTTAGCTAGATATTGATCGACCATAACTCTAGTCATATATTTTTGAAGGAAATACTTTCTGACGTTAACCATTTTACTCGACCTCTGCTACTACCACCTCAATATTTGAGGTATATCTATATTTCTTGGACGATCTACCAAAAGCCCTTGGAATAAACCTCTTTAGGGTAAGCCCTTTATGAGCTGCTATATGAATTATCTTCAATTTTTCTGTATCCAAACCTTTTGAATTTGCATTAACTTCAACATTATCGAGTAACTTCAACACATATTTCGCCGCTTTACGCGGATATCTGCCTGCCTTTATCCCCCAACGTTGCTCTAATCCAGGCTTGTGTGAAGCGCCAGTATTATATCTCCAGTAAGGGACAGCTTCTTTCATTTCTATAACATTCTGTAGATAAGACTTTGCCTCAGTAAGACCCATTCCCCTCACTGCCTTGCATACGTTATAAAGATCTCTTATAGACACAGGTGCTTCTCTAACTAAACCCTTCGCTATCTTTGATTCCTCATATTGAAGTTCAGGATATATCCACTTGCCCATTTTTATCATCCCTTCATGGCCATGAATAAGCTTGACCTTGTTGCCTTTAGGCCAGGCTCTCCATGCTCTACCTTCTTCGTCGTTATTGAATATTCTCCCAAATAATGCCCAATCATTTCAGGAGTTATAGTAAATTCTACAAATTCCTTTCCATTAAATACAGCCATCCTTAAGCCAACCATTTCAGGTAATATAACTAGGCTACGTACATGAGTTCTTATAAGCTTGTTCTTTCCCTCTCTTCTGTATTTTCTAATTTTCTCTAAAAGAGCTCTCTGAGCATCAGTAAAACCTCTGTTTATAGATCTTCTCTGCCTAGAAGGAAGCAACTTTAGAAATTCATCCATAGGCATAGACATAAGCTCATCTAAGGTCTTTCCTCTATATTTAAACTTCCTCCATTCCGGCAATATTTCGATTGACATACAAATACTCACCTTCTGTTAACTATTTAAAACTCACTTGCTTTCCCTCCTTCCGGTCCTTCTAGCAGCTATATGCCCTACCTTTCTTCCTGGAGGAGCGTTACGAGATACAGTAGAAGGTCTGCTTACACTAGCGTGAAGACCTCCTCCATGAGGATGATCCACAACGTTCATTGCAACTCCTCTAACATGGGGCCATTTCTTCGCCTTGGCTTTGAATCTCCAGTAATTGTTTCCGGCCTTTAAGATTGGCTTTTCGGTTACTCCACCTCCCGCAACTATGCCTACTGTAGCTCTAGCGTCGGATTCGACCCCAATTATTTTGTCAGAAGGTAATTTTATCATAACTTTGTTACCAGATTTTCCTATAATTATTCCATAACCGCCGGCTACTCTTGCATACCTCCCTCCGTCTCCACGATTTTTTTCTATATTACAAACGAGAGTTCCTTCAGGTAAAGAAGATACTTCTACTATATTTCCCATAGAGGGATTAGTTCCTCCTACTTCAATTTTCTGGCCTACCCTTAGTCCTTGTACGGCTTGCGTAAAGAATTTTACCCCATTCTCTAATTTTATCTCTGCTAGAGGAGCTGCAATTCCAGGGTTATGAAGAATGTCTATAACTTTACCTATATAATGACCCTTTATGTTAGGATATCTAGCTTTCCCTACTTTCAACCAACCTGGATTTCTAAAATTTATATTACCCCTTCCTGCCCTCTGTTGTAGTAAACTCTTACCCATTCATCTCACCTTAGAATATACCTAGTTTACCAGCTAAATCACTGGCTTTATATTCTGGAGAAAGCCTAACAAAAGCTCTCTTCTCTCCCCTTGGAGTTATCTCAGTATTTACCTTCTCTACTTTTACACTAAACAATTCTTCTACTTCCTTTTTAATGTCAGACTTAGTAGACTTTCTATCTACAACCAATACTATAGTGTTAGTGGACTCGATTAATTTGATTGCTTTTTCAGCTGCTACCGCACTTAATATCACGTTCATTTAGATGCACCTAACCTCTTTTCCAGTTGAGTAATTGAGCTTTCCGTATAAATTGTTAATCTACCGGGATGTCCACCAGGAGCTAGATGAATTACACTTACTTGTTTAGATGTAATGACATCTGCACCAGGAAGATTTCTGAATGCTTTTACTATAGGTAACTCGGGTGAATGAACTACCAGCAAAGGACCTATAGGTTCCTTATATCTTCTACCTCTCATTTTACCCCTTCCAGACCTTATCTTCGTACCTTCCTTAACTCTTTTTATATCGTCAATAATTCCAATTTTTTCTAATAATTCCTCGACATCTGAAGTTGATGATAGCTGTGCCACCTCATCCTTTACAATTATTGGAAGAACTGCAACTGTAAACTTATGTCCTCTCATTTTCACTACATTTTCATCTGCAGTAGCACTTAAAGCACTTATCACTGCGTTTCGCATCTCTTTTCTATTTATATACTCCACTATCTTTTCCCTGGGAGAAGGAGGAAATGCTGCTCTTCCGCCTACAGTATTAGGTGCCAGAGCTGCATCTCCAGTAATCTTTACCCTAGGTACTCTTGCCATACCTAAGTTAATTCCGAAACTTTCTGCAGACGTTCTTCTACCAGCATTGGGATCTCTTCCCTTTGGCTGCAAGGATTTGGTAAAAGATGCATGAAATGCTCTTCTTATTAAATCGTTTCTTATTGGATAGCTAAATATTAAAGGAAGCTTTATTTCCCCTTCCACTTTTCCTTCTTTTCCAATTATTTGAGATTTCTTTTCTAATAACTCAAGATATATCATCTAATCACCCTTGTTTACTAAACGTGTCTATATATGTAATTTGTGGAGCCTCTGCTGCCAACTGGAAAGGCCTTATAGGATATCTTAAGAAAAGTGGCCTACCCTTAGCTCCCTGAACTGAACCTTTTATAACTAAATAGTTACTGGTTATAAGGCCATAGTTGACAAAGCCTCCAGCCGGATTTATTTCTGCAGGATCGGCTGAAATCTTCAATATCCTCTTATTATAGTCAGTCCTTCTGTGAAATCCCATTTGCCCTGGCTGAGGGGTATAGCTTGGAGTGCCCAAAGATGGACCTTTGGTACCGGCTTTTCTGCTTCCCTTTCTGTGTTTATGCCACCTAGGTAATTCAACTACGCTGTACCTTTTAACTACCCCTTGGAATCCTTTTCCTTTGGTAACTCCAATTACATCGATAAGCTGACCAACTTTGAAAATCGAATCTACTTCAACTGGTTTTCCTATTATATTTAACGCATAGTCAAGCTGTGCCTTTATATCGCCTCCTCCTATTTGTACCTCAGAGATGTCGGGGGTTTTCTTGCCTAACGACTTTACTTTGCTTGACATAGATCCTGCAATTACTCTTATATAACCAGCTTTTTCCAAGTTTTGTTTTATTTTTTCTAAAGATTTCTTGTTATCTTCTACATGTAACTTAAAATGCGATATTCTTCTCTCCAGCTGTAATTCTTTCGGAAGTTCCTGAGCCCAAAATTCCCCTATAATACTTCCTTTGGGTGTATAAGCTCTTATCGCAATTGGAACTATTGGAGGAGTTTCAATTACTGTAACTGGCACAAAGATCTCTTTTCCAAATGTCTCTGATCTTTGCTTGTCATTGACCATATAAACGTGAGTCATTCCGGCCTTATAACCTATGAAACCTAACAGAGTAGGATTACTGCCTTTTATAGATGGCCAACTTCTGGGCGTTGGCAAGAACTCTGATGACCTTTTCCTGGGTCTTAGGCCCGCGGAACCACGTCTTGGTGAAGATAACTTACGATGACCCATTAGCCTTACCTCTTATGATCCACTATCTCTTTTTCCTCTCGTTTAAAAGACTATCGTGGCTTTCATTAGTTTATTATCATGTTTATTATGGATAAAGAAGATAGTAAAGCCTCTTCTGCTCTAACATCTCTTACACCTTGTTTAGGAATAAAATTGTAAAACTCTATCTTGTTATATTGTTCTTTTTCTTCATTTCCATTGCAGGAAGATATTTTTCTAATTATCCCGCCCTTTGGTGGACCTATTATTAATGTTATACCAAATTTCTCATAATTATTCTTTATCTCAAAGTAACGTTCTAAAGGATTATTTCCACTTCTAGTGCCTACTATCGTGAAGGATGATATAGCTGAGCAAAATCCTTCTTCATCTATTATTTTCTGAGCGGCTCCTGAATATAGCGTAAAATCTGGATAACTGATCGCTCTTCTTTTTATTGAATCGATGACCATAGAGTAACCGTCGTTATAAGGTGTATCAACGTCTATTCCGAAATTCCCTTTCCTGCCTATTCTTACTTCGCCTTCCAAAGGCAAGGCTTGTTGAGGATGAGAAGGTAGATTGACTGGACTTAATAGGCCTGCATATTTTAGTTCATTTTTTATCGGAAAATCTTTCTTTAGATATGAAGGTAATATAGAATACTTATATAGTTCACATATAATTTTATTAATGTCCTTATTTTTTACGTCATCTATCCAAATCAAATCATTAACTCTGAATATTGAAGAAACTCTCATTATGAATGAGAATTTTTCAGTTATATATCTAAGATCTCGTTTATCAAACAATGATAAAAAAAGGACAAGATTCAAGGGTTTTCTACGAGGAATAAATATCAAGTTTATTTTACCTTTCTTATACCAATTGAATATTGTTCTTCTTCTATGTTCCAAGTCTTTGAATTGAACTTTGGCTCGGTTATAGTTAAGCTAATAGCTCTTACCTCGTTCTTAATATATTCTGACCATCTAGTTAGAATATCCCTCTTATCCTCGGGTGGCATAATTTCAACTTCTATGAAATCGGTGATCTGTAAACCTTGCTCCTTTCTCATGAATTGAATCCTTCTTATTATGTCTCTTATTATTCCTTCTTCTTCTTCCTCTTTTGATACTTCCTTATTTATTACAATAATGCCACCGTCGAATTTAGAGGATATGAAACCATCCTTGGTTTCCTCAGATACAGAAACATGGTTTTTCTTCAATTCTACTTCGGTGCCATCCAAGCTAACGATATGAGACCCTTTAGAAACTAAATCTCTCGCTATGTTTTCTTGATTCTTCTCTATATAGCTAACTATAGATTTAGAAAGCTGCTTAAATTCCTTTCCTATAGCGGATTTATTAGGTTCTACTTTGAAGCTGCTAAATTCCTTATAATGTGTAATAGGATAAAATTGTAGATCTTTAACATTCAAAATTGATGATAGTACAGCTTTAATCTCATTCAGACTTTTTAGTTCTTTTTCGTCCTCCAGGAAAACGTAAGCGATCTTTAAAGGCCATCTTAACTTTATCCCAGCCCTAGCTCTAGCATTAAGCCCGGCCTCTTCTATTTCCTTAGCCTTATTTATGGCTCTCTCCAGTTCTTCGTTTATATATTTCTCGTCCGGAATTGGTAAGTCCTCCATAGAAACGCTAGGTTTAGGGTTAACAACGAAGTTCTGATATACTTCTTCTGCTATATGAGGAATAATACTAGATAGCAATATAATAGAACCCTTTAAAATATTATATAAAACCGTATACATTGCAGTTTTAGTCATATCTTCGCCTTCTATCCACGCTCTTCTTCTTGCAAGACGTAAATAGAACCTACTCAAATCATCTTCAATGAATTGCATAATCAAATTTGCTAATTCGTGTACCTTGTAGCTTTCCATAGCGTCCTTTATGGTCTTAAGTGTCCTATTATAACGTGATAATACCCATAAATCAGAAATATCCATCCATTGCCTAACATTATCCAAGGAGTACTTAGCTGGATCATATTCATCTATTGACATGTAGGTAGAGGAAAACACAAATACGTTCCATATAATCTGTAACTCCCTTTTAATCAAATCCATAGAGTTCCATGAAAACTTAGCATCCTCCCAAGTTGTGTTCTTAAGTAACCATAATCTCAATACATCTCTTCCATACTTTTCTATAACCACAGATGGTTCTACATAGTTTCCTAGACTCTTGTGCATTTCTCTTCCTTGTTCGTCCAACATGAAGCCATGTACTAGAACTGATTCGTATGGAGATCTATTCAGAAGTATCATGCCTGCTCTAAGGAGGCTGAAGAACCATCCTCTTAGTTGATCATGACCCTCTAGGACTAAATCTACTGGTCCTGCCTCCTTCCAGACTTCGCTCCAATTATGTCCTAGACTTGCATAGAACGCTACACCGCTGTCAAACCACACGTCAGCTACATCTGGAATTCTATAGGATTCGGATCCACATTTATTACACTTAACAACTACCTTGTCTATCCATGGTCTATGCAAATCATCAGGTATATCATTCAGAGCAATTTCCTTCAGCTCTTCCTTACTTCCTACAACAATAACATTACCACACTTAGAGCATATCCAAATTGGAAGAGGAGTTCCCCAGAAACGTTGTCTACTCACTACCCAATCTCTAAGATCTTTGACCATATTTCCTATTCTCACCTTACCCCATTCAGGTATCCATTTTACTTTATCTATTTGATCTAACATCTCAGATTTTAACTCAGTTACTTTTATAAACCACTGATCTATTGCCCTAAGAATTAACGGAGTCTTGCATCTCCAACATATTGGATACCTATGTACTATCTTTGACGAATAGAAGAGCGATCTACGTTCTTTTAAATCTCTAATTATCTCCTCGGAGGCATCCCTGACGTACTTGCCCTTATATCTTTCTACAGCCCCAGTGAATTTTCCTTGGTCGTCGACGAACATAATAACTGGCATACCATTTTTAGACCCAATAAGGAAGTCCTCTTCACCATGACCTGGTGCAGAATGTACTAAGCCAGTACCGTCTTCTAATGTAACTATATCCCCAGCGTCAACTACCTTATGATATTCTTCGTACTTTCTTTGAAAATCTAAGAAATCTTTCAAAGGATGTTCATACGTAGTACCAATTAATTTTTCACCCTTATATTCAGATATTATTTCATACTTATCTATTCCAGCCTCCTTCATTACTTGGCTTACCCTTGCTTTAGCTATTACATAAATCTCATTGTCAACCTTAACGTCTACATAATCGTAATCCTTATTTATCATTACAAAAACATTGGATGGAATAGTCCAAGGTGTAGTAGTCCAGATTAGTAGAAATTTATTATTTTCTCCTTTTATCTTAAATTTAACATATATTGATGGATCTTCTATGTCCTTATACTCTGAAACTTCATAATCAGAGAGAGTAGTTTCACATCTAGGACACCAATGAAGAACGGAGACTCCACGTCTAAGTAAACCTCTCTCATGAGCCTTTTTGATAATTAGCCAAGAATTGCTCATGTAGTCCTGATTGAGGGTTAGATAAGGGTTGTCCCAATCCATGAAAACTCCTACATTTTTGAAATTCTTAGTCATAGCATTAACATTTTCTAATGCAAAATTTCTACAATAATTAACAAAGTTCTCTATTCCTACCTTCTCAATTATTTCCTGCTTAGTTTTTATATTAAATTTTTTCTCCGTTGCTACTTCTATAGGCAAACCATGAGTATCATAACCAGGCTGATCATATACTCTCTTGCCGTTTAGCCTTTCGTACCTCAAAATGCAGTCCTTTATTACCTTATTCCATATGGTTCCTATGTGAGGGATTGGAGCTGAGGGATATGGAGGACCATCTATGAAAAGAAATTTTCCTTGCCTTTTTCCATTTTCCTCTTTTAGCTTATAGTATATTTTATTTTCATTCCAATATTTTATAATTTTATCTTCTATATCTTTAATATTAAATTTATTGTCTAGTGCCTTTACTGGAGATAATTCAGCCCACCAATAGGTCTTAAAAACATCTGGTTAAAAAATCTAAGAGGATCCTTTAGATTATCTTAGAAAATATCTCCGTAACTATTTCTGAAAGATTTGAAGAACCGCCTATATCAGGAGTTAACCTCTTTCCATCTGAATAAACCTTTCTAATTGCGTTCTCTAGTGATGACGCTGCACTCAAGTATTTTTCTTCTTTCGAAATTTCACCCATTCTTTGCAACATGAGGGACACCGAAAGTAAAAACGCTGTAGGATTAACAATACCTTTACCTGCTATGTCAAAAGCTGCTCCATGCACAGGCTCAAACATTGACTTATTATCTCCAATATTGGCTGATGGGGCTATACCTAAACTTCCAGCTATTTGACTTGCCTCATCACTTAGAATATCTCCATATACATTAGTTGTAACTATTACGTCGAAGTAAGAAGGTTTTCGCACTAGGTTAGCCGCTGCGGCATCCACGTACATTTCTTCGTAGTTTACTTTACCTTTCAATACTTCTCTACAAGACTTAGCAAATAGGCCATCGGTAATCCTCATTACATTGGCCTTATGAACTGCTGTCACTTTTCCTCTTCTTACTTTAGCATAGTTGAGCGCAACGTTGGCTATCCTTTTAGAAGCATACTCAGTTATTATTTTCATGGCTACGGCGTTACCTGGACTTGTAATAAATTCAAAGCCTTTATATAAATCTTCTGTATTTTCTCTTACTATTAACAAGTCAACATTGCTGTAAAGAGAATTTACGTTGGGAAGAGATTTGGCTGGTCTAATATTTGCATACATATCATACATCTGTCTGAGCCTTACAACTACATCCATGGCGGATTCTCCTACAGGTCCTTTCAATATTATATCAGACTTTGAGATTATCTCTATGGTTGATTTAGGCAATGCCTCGCCATACTTAGCTAAAGCCGAGTCGCCAGCTTCGGCCTCAAAGAAATCTACGTCTAACGAATATAGTTCCTTTAATTTAGCTAGTATTCTTTTAGACTCGGAATATATTTCCGGTCCTACACCGTCCCCAGGTAGAACTACTACATTAAAATGCATATATAGAGAAGGTTTAATTAAGCTTATAACCTTTTGAGAGTATTTCACTTTTAATTTCTTCTATTATTGGTATGAAATCTGGTGAGGTTTTCTGTATAACATTAATCTCATATTTTATTATAAAAAGTAATCTAGAAAGTTCTTCTCCCTTATATATATCTATTCTACTGAAATTAATTAGTAAATCTATTAAAAGATAGTCTCCTCTGCGCAAAAGCATGTTAGGTAAGGTTAAATCCTTATAATCTATTATATCTATTATTATTTCAGCTGGATCCTTATCACCATCTAACACACTACATTTCGCTATAGCGTGATGTCTAAGGACTGGAACGTTGTAGTAAAAAGAATAGGGTATTTTGTCCTTTATGGCGTACCAAAAATCCTTTGGTGATGCAAAATTTATGGAGCAAATATCGTTTCTAAATAAATTTGCTAAGGTTAGGGTTCCCTTATAAATCCTTGCTTTTAAAGAATTTCCACTCTTAATTAAACCTATAGGTCTTAAAGCCGGTCTAATTCCATTGGTACCTAACAAAATCTCATAAATGCCATCTTTGTCAAAGATTAAATTGACTCTACCAAGCATATGAAGAAATGATAAACGAAAATGACTTTTATACTTTAATAAAGGAAGGTGAGGTAGTAGCAGGATCAAAGGAAGAGAGAAATATTTACCTTAAACTTTCATCCCTATTAAAGGAGAGAACTGACCAAGTAAGGGTAGAGCAAATAAGGGTTATGAATTGGGAGCTCAAGCATTCAAAGTTTTACGTTAATGGTGAGGCTATACCAGAAGACAAATACGTCGTCTTGCCTTATTCACCCAGTTCGTATGAAAAAGGGACCTTGGAAAAGGATTTCATGATATCCAAAATAAATAGCCTTTTAGAATTACCATTTGTTTACGAAAAATGCTATTCATCAGAAACATGTAAAGCACTATTCATATATATGGATGATAGCCTCAGAAAGTTCGTACTAAAAAGCGGACCTTTTTTACAAAGAAAGTATAGTAAACCTCCTACTGTTCCAGCGTTATATATAACGCCAGAATTGGCATCTAAAGTGGAAAAGAACAAAGGTGATATAGAATTACAGATTGAGACTTCTTTCAACCCTTATTCTGTAGGCTTCATTATAGAAGGAATACTTAACGGAAAAAGGGAAAGTTCTATATATATAACCGCTCATCATGATCATTGGTTTAATGGTTTCAGGGATAACATGGCTTCATTGCTAACATTGCTTAATATTGAAAGAAGTGAGAGCGAGCTACATCTGGTTAGCTTCACAGCAGAGGAGTCTGGATCACCGTCTTTTTCAAGTTGGTCTTGGTCCTATGGATCCCTCAACTTCTTAGAGAAAAGGAAAAACAAATTAGATAATATTACTCTAAATATAAATCTGGATAATCTGGAAACTAGTAATATAGAAGCTCTAGCGACTCCAGGTATATCAAACATAGTATATAGACTATTAAATACTAAAATTGAAATAGATCCATATAACGATGGATATTCGTTTATAAAATATGGAATACCTTCCATCATGATAGAAAGTAGATCGAGTCCAGTTTATCATAGTAATAAAGATGATTTAGATAAAAAAATATTTTCCTACGCTATAAAAGAACTACCGATTTTAATACAGAAAATAATCGGAAATTATATAGATTCAAACAAAAATTATAAAGAAGTAACTGACTTTATAAAGAATGAATCGTCGTACCTAACAACTAACTTAAAGTCTTACGTTACTAATTTGACCGAAGAACTATTTAGAAAAGACGAAATGATTTATAGAAACATCTTAAGGCTATGTGGAGCCACAATAACTCCCATCGACAGCACAGCTAACGTAAAATTGTTTCCAGTTCTATATGGAGTCTCTAATGTAAACAAGAGCTATATTGATATCGAAAATTTTGGGAGAATTGATAGATTAATTGATAACGGATATGGATTACTACGAGAATATCTAATTTACTTAGACGCAATTAAGGAAGAGTACTCAGAAATATATATTAACGAAATATATAATGCCTTAAAGAAGTTCTTCTAGATCAACCAGCTTAGTTACGACAAAGTCAGCATAAAGTTCTGGAAATTTTATTCTGCTTTGTCTATCTATTAAAACGGAAGCGTATCCAGCCTTTTTTGAGGCTAGGCAATCCTTAACTGGGTCGTCCCCTACCATAACACATTTTTCGACCGATACTCCAGCTTTTTCGCATCCCACTATGAATGGGTCTAAGTTCGGTTTAGGTTTAATACCGTCTTCCCCACCTACTATAACGATATTAAATATATCGATAAGAGGGAAATTCCTTATTCTTTTCTTCTTATTTCCTCCTTCTCCATCGCCATTTGTTATAAGCCCTATTATATATTTTTTATTAGCTAAATATTCTAGAAACTGTAACGCATCTGGAAACGGTTCACTATTGAAAGCTACGGACCAATATAAGTTAGTCCAATCGTAAAACTGTGCTCTATCAATACCTTTAACTCCCAAATTTTCCAGAGATTTCTCCCACCATAAATTTCTGTCTACTACGCCTTCTTCATCTAGCCTGGATGATACAGAAAATACAACTTGTTTTATTTTCTCTATTGGAAAATTTTGCTTTCCTTCATCAATTAGATAGTCATGAATTTCAGAAGAGACTTTATCTAAAGCAGCTATAGAACTGGACTGAAAGTCCACTAATGTATTATCATAATCGAAAAAGATTGCTTTAGCGTAGGAAAAAGGTCTGGACAATTCGGTTCACGATAGGAAGTCTTCGATCTTTGGCATCTGCTTTGGCATTCCTTTCCTTTCTCTTATTTTAAGTACTATATCCTGTAATATGCTATCAGGTACTGGAGCCCATCTGCTAAATTCGGTCCCCCAGAAGGCTTTTCCTCCAGTTGCACCCCTCAATTCGCTGGCCATCTCGTATGACTCTGACACTGGCACTTCTGCCATGATCCTCGCTACACTACCTGAATCAATAACGTTAATTACTCTTCCTCTTTTCCTAGTTATCACTCCCGTAACGTTTCCTATGAGATCCATTGGAACTCTTATATCCAGCTTCTGAATGGGCTCTAATAACGTGGGTCTAGCATCTAAGAATGCTGCAAATATTGCATTTCTAACTGCAGGGAAGAGCTGTGCAGGTCCCCTGTGAGCAGGATCTTCGTGTACCGTAGCATCATGTAGAACTACCTTAGTTCCTCTAATTGGCTCACGTGCTAATGGACCCTCTTTCATTGCTAACCTATAGCCCTGGAGCACTGTATCCATTATCTCTCTTAAGTGCTGAACACCGCTTGTCATATCAATGAACACATTAACGTTTTCATCTATTGCAATGATCTTCTTTGCCTCATCATAGTCCCAATTAGCTTGCTCCTTTAACACCTTAGCCATCTCCTTAGGATCCATATCCTCCTTTATTGTGCCGTTAGCTATAAGGTCGATAGTCTTATCGTTTAAAGGGGCTATGCTAATGTAGAATTTGTTATGCTTGTTTGGAGATTTACCTTCGAATATTCTTTTGCTAGGTTCCCTTATGCTTTCCCTGTATACTACTATAGGCGGTGAGGTCTGAACATCTATTCCGTAGTTTTCTCTCAGAAGTTGTAAAGATACTTCTAGATGTAGAAAGCCCATACCTGATAGAAGATACTCTCCTGTTTCCTCGTTTATCTTAACTACTAGATTAGGATCTTCTATGCTTAACTTCCTTAGTGAGTCTATCATCTTAGTTAGATCTTTAGGATTCTTTGGCTCTATTGCAATAGTTACAACTGGCTCGGAAACATAGTGTAGAGTCTCGAAGCTACCTTGTATATCCTTATATCTCGGATCTATTGCTGTCTCTCCAGATCTTGCTCTATCAAGGCCTAAAACTCCAGCTATGTTTCCTGCAGGAATTTCCTCTGCTAACTCTCTGGTTGAACCCATGTACAAGCTAACTTGTAACGTCTTTTGAGACGTCTTAGCGTTAACTAACCAAACTTCTTCTCCCGATCTTAAAGTTCCAGAGAATACTCTACCAGTTGCTACTAGTCCGGCATGTGGATCTACCTTCATATCAGTTATCATCAGAACTATAGGACCGTTAGGATCTGCATTTAACATGGCCTTAGCAATCTCGTTATCTAAATCGCCTTTCCATATTTTCGGAATCCTATATTTCTGAGCGTCTATAGGATTGGGAACAAACTGAATTACTGTATCTAATAATGCATCATGAATTGGAGAAACCGAGGCTAACTCCTGAAGTTTAGATTTATCGGGTGCAGTATACGCATCATATACGGTCTTGAAATTAACTCCTTTCTTCTGCGCCATGGGAAGCGTAAATCCCCACTTATCTTTAGCGGATCCAAAGACGACTGTACCCTTAGCAGGATCAACTATCCATTTCTCCTTATACTCTGGCTCAGCATAAGTATTTATCATGTTATTTACTTCTTTAATTAAATTAGTGAGCCTAGGCACCATTTCGTCCTTGCCAAGCTTTAGTTCCTTTATCAGTCTATCTATTTTATTTATGAAAAGAATTGGTCTTACCCTTTCCTCTAAGCTCTGCCTTAGAACTGTCTCTGTTTGAGTCATAACTCCCTCTACGGCATCTACAACTACGATAGACCCATCCAGAACTCTCAGGCTTCTGGTCACTCTACCGCTAAAGTCAACATGACCAGGAGTATCTATTAGGTTTATTACATAACCTTTGTTGTCCATTTCATGGTATAGGCTTACGTTAGCTGCCTTTACTGTAATTCCTCTCTGCTGTTCTACACTTAAATAATCTAACGCTAAAGCTTCTCCTGCTACTTTAGGTGAAATTATCCCAGATGCTGCTAATAGAGTATCACTTGTAGTTGTCTTTCCATGATCAACGTGAGCTATTATTCCTATATTTCTGACCCTAGTCCTATCCTTCATAAGACCTAGGACTTGGTCTGCTGTCTTATAACGTGGCAAAACATCTCACCACAATATCTGGGTAGATTTAAGTTGCCCTATATTAAAATGTAGTGGTAAAAACTTCATTAGATTTTTACCTCATAGGATATCGTGAAATTAGGTCATTAAGAATTTTAAATTAACACTGAATGATGAATAATAGAGAAGATCAATCAAGATGACTAACTTGAATCCATGAAATCAAAAAGCGACTTATGTTTGTTCTCTTTTTCGTTACTATTCTCAACGCCTTCGGAGCTAATAGAGAAATTCTTATGTATTATAGAAAAAATTAGTTCGGCACGCTTTTTGCTACCCAACGCTTTTTCTAGTTCAGGCAAAGATGCATTACAAAAATCATTTATAGATTTGAATTTTTTCATTATTTTTTTAGCAGTATTACTACCTATATTTGGGAATGACTCTATTATATATTCCTGAAAGTCCTCTATGCTAGATAATTTCCTCTTATCATGTAGGCTTATAGCTCTCATAGGTCTATCCTGTTCCTGACTTTTTTTAGCGATCTTTATTAATATTTCTACAGTATCACTTTTTGACATAGAGTAAATAACATTAATCTTGTAATCCATTATTAAAGAGATAATTGCACCATTTATTGCTTTCCATCTATCTGTTATTTGTTTTATCCTTGATAAATCCCCTTCGATAAGGAGAAAAGATAGAGCATAAGTTTGACTCATCCTGCTAATCTGATCAAATAAACGTTTATCAAATACAGAATTTACTAAATCATTAACTGATTTCCTTTCTACGGCCACCCCGTCGCCCAATATATAGTCGCCTACACTAAGCTGCTGTAAAACAACGGCAACTCCATAACTTCTTAATAAATCCGGTATCCCACTTTGATTTTCTCTTTCATCGACATAAATTCTTAGCATTAAAAATAGCTGAATTATAGAATAATATAAATGTTAGGCTTTAGTTACACCGCCTGACTGAGGATAATAACGTGATAGCATTTCATTAATCTTGGTCTGTAATTCTTCTAATTGCTTCCTCAAAAGACCTTCTTGTTTTTGGTATGCCTTAGATCTAAGTTCAAGAAGATCTTTCCTATCATTAAGCTCACTCTCTACCTTTGCTTTGTCTGTCTTCACAAATATATTCCCTATAATTTTATATAATAATGAGTCAGCAGGCAATGAGGAAAGTTCTTCTAGAACCTTGTTGATCTCTTTCAACTCTCCTTCAACTACCGCTTTTTCTTGCAAGAGCTTATCTAACTGATCCTTTAGTTGTTGAAACTTACCTAATTGAGTTTGTAGCTCAGGGGGTAATTTCTCTGTCATTTTTTTCTACCTCTTCTAAAGACTGAAGTATCGTATATAACCATAGTATATAAGAGTTGAGTATTGCCCTAGTCTTTGTATAAGAGCATGCACATATTTTAATTGAAAGAGAATTGCCTTCCAATTCCAACGTAACGAGATCCTTGTCTATTTCTTCCTGTCTTATTGCTCCGTATAGAAGCTCTGCGTTTTTACCTTCTATATTTGAAAGCTTAACATTAACTTTAGCATTCATTGCTCTAGAATGTTATGCAAAAGCAAGCTTAAAATTATTTCTTGCCCAGATGAAAAAATCACCCTACAATTTTTCTCTTCCTGCTTAATATTAACTTTAATTTTCCCTCTTTCATTTATTATTGCGCCTAAATCTATTAAAAACCACTTAACTTGTTCGCAAGCAGTCTCTACGTAGTTCAAATAAGGTCTAGAGAACTGAAATTTATGAGGAATACCCTTATCACTATACAAAGACAAACCTCTTATCTCAAAAGCGTACTTTAGTTGAAAAGTAGATAATGAAAATAACTTTATTGTAGATGGATTTCCATTCCTACTTTCTATAATGCATAAGAAGTCTGAGTTTAGCCTCTGCGCAGTAGTTAGAATTGATTCTAAACTGGCTCTACCCCTGTTTAGCTTTACAGAATCAGAGAAAATGGAATAGAAGTAGTTCTCTAGGGATCTAACCCTACTTCCAGCATCCCTAGACGAAGTAAAAACTACTCTAATACGGCGTGTAAGCAAGGCCAGCCCATTTAGTTCCACATTTTTTACATGACCATATTCCTGAAGCTAACCTTTTCACACTACCGGTAGTTTTACAATAAGGACATTGATGCTCCTCATATCTCTTTTCCATTAACGAATTCCAAGATTTCCTAAGGCTAGAGCCATACCTTGGGCCGAATCTACCTGCAATTCGAGTGTTTTTACCCATTTCTTATCTCACCGAATTCTATTCCGAGTAGACTTTTAAGTTCACCGAAGAGCTTCTCTGCAGAAGAATGTGCTAAATTCTCAGCCGCTTCTATCTCCTGCATGGAAAAAGTGCCGCTGCCACTTTTTTGAATTCCGACTACTCTAAAGTCTGGCGTATAAGATATTGATAGTTTTGCTTCAGCTATGCTTTCTTCTTCAAGATTAGGATCTACAATCAAAAACTTGCCTATTTTAGCCACAGTCACCGTAACTACAGGATAGTTCAAAGGAAAGGCTGAAGTTTTGTTTTCTTTATCTATTAACGCATTATTATCTGACTGAACCACTGAAGGCAATTTTGTGTTATATAAAGCACAAATAGAAGCTAAGGTACTAGCATCAAGTACATTTCCACCATAGTTAAGAATGTATATATCTACCCAGGCTGTCCATATCTGTTTCCCTGGAACTAAAACTAATTTAGATAAGTCAACTGCTTTAGAATCTCTGAGACTTCTGTCTACCACTCTGGCTAGTTCAATTGCATTCTCATCTGGAGGTCCAGGCTCAAAAGTTTCGTACGCTAAAGGAAGTAGCTCCACGTTGATTACTAAATTTCCCTGGTTAGGGGTATCTTGAAAAGGTTCTTCCGTTTCTAACTTTACTCCAGCAAGAACTAAAGTGTCTCCTAATCTTAATAGGCAAGATCCATCGGCTTTTTTGGCATATCCTAAGTTTACCTCAATATTTCTATAATCTGTTAGCCTTCTACCATCAGTTCTATTACCATGCTCTAAAATACTTATTATTGATTCTCTTTTAATAGAAGGAACCACGTTTTGGTTTGATGGAGTTATTGACATTTAATCACCTTCTTCTTTATATTCAGAGAATCTGCTCCTTAAAGCATTTTTCTCAAGCTCATATATTTGATTTATACCCTTTAATGCAAGCTCAAGTCCAGCCTTAAACTCTGACGGCGTCATGTTTCCATTAAGCTGAAGCAAAGTTATTTGACCTAAAGAAGGCATCATGGCAACGGGCATGTCAGCCTCGCCCCACATATCTTCTGGCTCATTTAGATCAAGGACTAGTTGACCATCGGCTTTACCTACTGCTACACCAGCTATTATATCCTTTACTGGAATTCCTGCATCAGCCACTGCCATCGATGACGCCATTAATGCGACCAGTCTAGTCCCTGCATCAGCTTGGAGAACTTCTGCAAAAACGTCAATTACTGATCTAGGAAACTGCTCTACTAGTATCGAAGCCTCGAGGGACTCCCTTATTACCTTAGATAATTCAATTTCCCTTCTACTAGGAGCTGGATTTTTCCTTTCATCGGTAGAAAATGGAGTCATGTGATATCTAACTCTTAGGACTGCCCTATCGGGCAGAGCTAAGTGTCTAGGATGCATTTCACGGGGTCCAAAAACCGCTGCAATTACCTTAGTATTTCCCATTTGGACTATAGCAGAACCATCCGCATTTTTGAGAACACCTAGTTCAATAGAAATAGGTCTCATTTGGTCGAAACTTCTACCGTCAGTCCTTTTACCGTCTTCAAGAATTAACCTTGGTTTCTGCATTTGAAGCACTTATACCACCTGCCTTTTCTCTTATTAATTGCTTTATCTTATCAGTAAGACCTTTAATATGTGACTCTTCCTCTATCTTTCTTATGGCGAAAATTAGGAGTTCCTCTGAAGCTTTAGATGGGCAATTAGCTAAAAGTCTACCATTCTGAGCTACAAAAATATTACAACCAGTTTCAGTAGACAAGGTTTCTATCATGTTCCTACCTTTTCCTATTATTCTGGCTACCTTTATAGGCATGAAATCAATTACTATTCCAGAATTTATTCTTCCTAAATCTTTTCCTCCCTTTAAGGAGAGAATAGGATCAGTTGTCCTGTCGAAGGCTTCAACTTTAGCAACTACATAATCACCTATATCCATAAATTTCCTGATTTCTTCTCCAGAGTTTACAGGTCTACCTAACAGAGATGATGCTGGAAGATACGCTGAATAAGGTGCCTTTATATCTGTACTCCATCCATAAGGCTCTATATCCTTTATCAAAGCTATTACCGTATCGCCTACTTTAGGATAGTAGAAGGAACCTTCTAACGGAATTACCTCAAACGAAGAATCCTTAACATTAACCATTCCGACTACTGTAGAAATGTATTTATCGCCTACTCTTAGAAAGTAAGGGGACCATCCTACTTTTATTTCACCTTCCGCTATAATGTCTCCAGGAGCCACTATAGCTCTGGGCTGTACTATCATTCTAGGCTGACTCAAATCAACTCACCTAAATTGCAACACTTTTACTTCTACATCACCTTTGGTTAAAGAATTCAACTTATCAATAACTTCTTGTTGAGCTCCTGCAGGAATTTCAAGTTCTGCGGTGAGAGTTCCATCGCTTAACCACTGACTCTTTTTTAAATCGCCTAATGAAGGAAGTACTGACTTCACCTTAGAGCTATATTGAGGTGGAACAGTGACTTGGAGCATTGCCCTAGCTACTTTTATAGGTATCACTTTAGTTATCTCTTTAATTATCTGCATGGCTTGTGCTTCTACTTCCTTATCCATATCTACATGAACTTTTGCTTGTTCCATAGCAGCTTCAATTCTAGCTGGTGGAATTGGAAGTCCAGTTTTTGGATCTACCGCATTTCTGTGAATGAAATCAATAACTTGCTTTCTCTTTTTTTCTAAGAGTTCCTTTCTCTGTTCAGAAGTAACTGGAATATCGCCTTTCTTTAGAATTTCTTTTACTATGCTCTCATAGTCCACGGTGCCGAAGACTTTCTTTAAAGAAGAGGGAGATGCCTTTTGGCCTTTTTTAATATCTTTATATATCGTATCAGAAACTACTATATCAGAAATACTTATACTTTTACCACTTCTAAAATCAAGAGCTTCCTTCGGTTTAACAAGAATTTCAAATTTCTCTCCATGAGACTCATATCTCACCGTCACATAGTTCTCTTTTGTCATATATGTTTATCACCCAAGTTTCTGAATAAAGGACTGTCTTTCCTCAAAATTACTTTTCCTAAACGTTCCAGTTTCAACCGAAGCTATACCTAGCTCTACTGTATTTGGAGTTAACTTCTCACCAGGTTTCTGAACTGTTTGCAATGCCTTTAACGCTAGAATCACTGAATCCTCCATGCTAAGATCAGCTTTGTAATTCTTTTCTAAAAATTCTGTGGCTGCAGCGTCACCCTGACCTATAGCTATAGCTTGATATGGAGTAAACTGACCGCTTGGCTCTGTTAGGTACAGTTTTGGAGTTCGTTTATCTATACCTGCAATGAGCAAAGCCACACCGAAAGGCCTAACTCCGCCGTGCTGTGTATAAGCCTGCTTAACATCAGAAATCAACTTGGTCAAGTAAGCTACGCTTATTGGCTCATCATAAACTAGTCTGTGCTGTAACGCATTAGTTCTTGCATAATCTATAAGAATTCTTCCGTCAGAAGCAAGACCTGCAAAACTACAGCCTATATGGTCATCTATTATAAACACTTTTTCTATATTGTCAAGATCTAGAAGCCTAGATTCCCTTTTCTTTTCACTTGCAATAACTACTCCACTGTTTGTCTTTATCCCTAAAGTTGTCCATCCTTTTTTAACTGCCCCAAAAGCGTAATCAACTTGATATAATGAACCATCAGGCGAGAAAATCGTTATAGCTCTATCATATCCCATTGCTGCTGGTCCTAATGCCAAACCATTAACACCTTCTTCTAATACAAGTCTGCTTTTTAAAAATCTTGTTCAGAAGCTTATCTACTTAAGATGTATTTTATTTCGACTTAATTTAGAAATAATATACAGAATAAGGCAATGCATAACGTTAAAAAGTGCACATCAATAATTAAAATGTAATACATTATAAATAATTTAATATTAAACATTACCTCTATCCCTTACTAAAATAACCAAACTCAGCTCGTCGCAGAGGTCATCATTCTGCAGTCTGGAGCGGTGTCATCACTTAAGCCCTATCATCTCTTTTGCCTTTTTTAAACTTCCCGTAGTCTTAACTGGCACTAGCAATACCTTAGTCCCAGAAACCTTTTTAGTCAAAGGAAGGCTTGCAATAACTACTTTATATCCTCCTCTATTTGTTGAAATTATACCTTCTTTTCTATCTGGCAAGAAAAATATCACTCTAGGATTAGAAATGTCTAACCAAACTTTCCCTAGCAATTCTTTTACAGAAACTCTTATTGCTTCTTCAATTTGTGAGGATTCGAGGTCGGAAGATTCGGTAATAACGTTAAAGATTATATATCTCTTGGCTTTTATTAATTGCCTATTTTTAGGTATTTCCATATTTAAACTCTTCTTATTTCTTTTTCTCTCCAATATTAAAATGATTGTCAACGTTGAAAGCCACACCGTAAATAGAATATCAATTAAAAGTTGTAACATCATTCATTCGAAAAGAGTTTGAACGGATCATTTAAAACCCATTTGTAAGCTTGCACTTGAGATGCACCGTGAACTATTAGGTAATTTATCTTAGAAACTAATGGCCAAATTTCATTAAATTCTTGAGCAAAAGAGGAAAAAATCAGGGGAAAACTCCATTTATAACCCCAAGATATTGCTCTACTAATCACAAATGAACTTGACTTCAGAGAAATCTCCACTATTTTCTTATTATAGTTTATTAAATTCAACATAGCTTTCCTGAATATCTTGATGTTACTATCATCAACGGTGATCCCAGAAATCTCAGAAGTTAGAACAGAGAATCTAAGCGTTTCTATATCATATGGCTTAGAAAATAATATCGTATTTCTATTTTTTTGCATTATATTTCTAAAGTTCTTTATTTCTCCCTTATGGAGTGTATATCGTGTGAACTTAGAATAACTAGAAGTTTTTGCTTCAACTAAGCCAGAGGAATAGCCTAAAACATTAAGATAACTTTGTAGATCTGGCTTCATTATGCATGGCTCTATTGCTAGCAATTTGTTTCAACTCCTTAATAACTTCTTTATATGGCCCATTAAATGAGACCATTATCCTTACAACGTCATTGCCCTCCTTTAAAGTGAGCTCTCCTTTAGCCACTAAATATTGTTTATCAAATCTGAGGTAAAGTTTGGATTTCTCCATGCGTTCCGATAATGTAGTAATAATTACTATCATATCAGCGGAAGAGAGCTTATTTAAAATGTCCTGAAAAGCCTTTACTGCAAGCGACTTAGAAAATCTATATTCTAGCAAAGTAATGTAATTGCCAAAATGACCTTTAACTTGATCAGATCTAATCTCCCCTTCTACAGCTGAAGGAATAACAAGTTCTATAGATTTCCTTATTTTTCCAAGGTCTTCGGTTTCATGACAAAAAACTGATATTGTAAGCAAAGATATTTTCATTTCCTCACTTTCCAGGTATCTTCTCAAAGCGCTGTATTCTATTGAACTTGGTACCTTCATGCCTCTTTCTTTGTTCGCGCTCAATCTGCTTCCTCTTCCACTTATAATTGACGGTTCCGCTTATACCTCTAGCTTTTCTAAGTCCCCTAGCTTTCTTACCTGCTGAGGTGAGCCCTCTGAATACTCTGCCCCTATTAGAGGGATTACTTAGCCAAGAAAGGTTTAGATCCGATTTTATCACTGGGTGGTTAGGATCTACTGCAATCACTTCATAATATTTATATAAAGCGTCCTTCGCAACCATGTAACTTCCTAAGATTTCTAGATTAGGATATTTTCTAGCTACTTTCTCTTCTGCTATCCATCTGTAGCCCTTAGATGGAGAATAGCCATATACACCCATTCTCTTAGGTCTTCTTCCTGAATTAGGTCTAATTTTATTGGATCCTCCCCTTCTAACTTTAACTCGTACTACAACAAAGCCTTGCTTAGCCTTGTAACCTAAAGCTCTAGCTCTATTTAGCCTAGTTGGATGTTCTATCCTCATTATAGATGGCTGTCTCCTCCATTCTATCAGCCTAGGTTTTACAACTTGTTTCTGCCATTCCTCCTTTTGCCATGTTTCTTCTATGAAACTGTAAAACGACGTAGCCATGTTTGATTCTACTTGAAAAGTTCGTCACATCTACTTAATAAATGTGTCCTCTAATCCACTCTTTAATGATAACTATTGGTCTAATCGGGAAAACCAACGTTGGGAAAAGTACGTTCTTTTCAGCTTCAACTATGGCAGAAGCTGAAATAGCCAATAGACCTTTCGTTACTATTGATCCAAACGTGGGAATGGGATACGTTAAATCAAAATGTGTTCACATAGAATTCGGAGTAAAATGCAATCCTAGAAATTCAATATGTATAGAAGACTACAGATTCATTCCAGTAAAGATTGTAGATGTAGCAGGACTAATTCCAGGTGCCCATGAAGGTAGAGGGTTAGGAAACAAATTCCTGGATGATTTAAGAAAAGCTGACGTTCTAATACATGTAATAGATGCAAGTGGATCTACAAATGAGGAAGGTATGCCAATTGAGCCTGGTACTAGAGATCCTGAAGAGGATATCGCTTTCATAGAAAAAGAGATGGATGAGTGGTTCTTTTCAATTATTAATAAAGATTGGAGCAAATTTGCTAGGACAGCTGATCTAGCAGGTAAAGATTATGTAGAATCGCTTCTAGCCAAGTTGTCTGGACTTTCAATAAATAAATTACAGATAATTGAAGCCCTAAAAGTTTCCAACCTAGAAAGTACAAAACTAATGCAATGGACTGAAGAAGATCTAAGAAGATTTAGTAAAACATTGAGACAGATATCAAAACCGATAGTTATAGCTGCAAATAAGTCAGATATACCAATATCTAAAGAGAATATTAAAAAATTGAAAGAAAAATATAAAATGGTTGTCCCAGTAAGCGCTAATTCAGAACTAGCTCTAAGGAAAGCTGCAAAAGCTGACATAATAAAGTATATACCTGGTGAGAATAATTTTGAAATAAAAGGTACCTTAAATCAAAAACAGAAGGAAGCTCTTGAGTTCATAAAGTCTAAAGTCTTGGATGTTTATGGTTCCACTGGAGTTCAAGACGCTATAAATATGGCTGTTTTTGAGGGACTTGGGATGATAGTGGTTTATCCTGTTGAGGACGAAAAGAAACTTACAGATAAAAACGGAAATATTCTCCCTGATGCCTTACTCATAAAAAATGGATCTACTCCTAAGGATCTAGCAGGCGAAATTCATACAGAACTAGCTAAGGGATTTCTCTTCGCTATAGATGCTAGAAAGAAGATGAGGGTAAGTGAAGATTATAAATTAAAAACAAATGACGTAATAAAAATCGTTTCAACCACGGCTAAGTCCTAAAGAATTCTCCTTTGTTTACGTCTCTGTTTACCACTGCACCAGGATATATTCTAGCATAAGAGCCTATTTTTACTCCAGGCAGAATAGTAACGTTAATCCCTATTCTTGAATGACCACCTATTACTGTACCTAACTTTTTCCTGCCAGAGTCTTCTAGCTTTCCTTTTATTCTCATTTTAACATGATTCTCGTCAAATCTAAGGTTTGCAACTAGGGTTCCTGCACCTAAATTAACGTCCTCACATATTACGCTATCTCCAACGTAACTTAAGTGAGGTATTTTAGAATCTTCCATGACTATAGAATTTTTTATCTCTACAGCTGAACCTGCTTTCGTATTTTTGCCTAAAACGGTACCTTCTCTAAGGTAAGTGTTTGGACCTACAGTGGCTCCTTTTCCTATGTATGCTGGTCCTTCGATATAGGAACCAGATTTTATTAATGCGCCTTCCTCTACTATTACTTTACCCTTGATCCTAACATCTTCTTCAATTTCTCCCTTAATGTTAGGATTTGCAAGGCTAAGAGCAAAATTGTTCGCCTCTAGCAAATGCCAAGGTTTACCTATATCGATCCAAAATCCTTTGTATGTTATGACATTAACTTTGTAGTTTTCCTTAATTGCTACGTTTATAATATCAGTAAACTCGATCTCCCCTCTTGATGATATCTTCACTTTATCTACAAAAGTCGCTATATCTGAAGATAGCTTATATATTCCAGCGTTTATCAAATTAGAAGGAGGTGAATCTGGTTTTTCTATTATTCCATCTAGATAATTATTGCTCATTTTAAGAACTCCGAAATCTCTAGGATTTCCTACCTCTTTACCTACAATAATATTATCTTGATAACTAACTATCTGAGAAAGAAGAGAAAAATCATAAAAAATATCCCCATAAATTAATAAGAAATTATCCCCGTTAAGAATAGATAATGCAGATGAAAATGCTGTCCCTGTACCTCCGACTCCCTCCTTCTGTTCAATTATAGAAACTTTGTGTCCATTTACTAAAGAAGAAATAGTCTCCCTGTCCTCCTTTCTTATGACAATGTAAATTTTATCTACGACTCTCTCTAGGTTCTCCAAATGCCATAAGAGTAAAGGTTTATCTAAAATTGGAACTAGAGGTTTAGACCTAGTCTCAGTTATAGGCTGAAGTCTTTCTCCTTTACCCGCTGCTAGGAGTAACGCTTTCATTTAATAGAGGTTGCTTTTCTGGCACTTTAAGGAGTTTCGTTTTCTCTATCTCAACCTTCCTCAACGGATATATCTTCTTACTAGCTTCAAATAAATCATTTGACATTTTACCAAATACTACAGCTTGCACTAAATCGTCAAAGGTCATCTCTGAGGCTTCTTTGACTATCAAATCTGCCATTATTTTCCTTATCTCGCTCATCTGAGAACGATGGCATTTATATGTAGTTAGTGCCAGACTTTTGATTCTCATTTGATATCCGTCTTTTGTGGTTACATCTACTATGGCATTTATTTTGGAACTTTTCCTTCTTATTAGAGACCTAGTATAGTCCCTGGACAACTCATGCCCATAAAATCTAGTGAAAACCTTATCTCCATTTACTGTAGCAGCTTGGAAGTAAACGTGTATATGAACTAAGCTAAAGTCACCAGTTAGATCATAAAGTGTAGTTTCAACTTTCCTCTTAGGTACGTAGCCAGAATCTGAAGCTGGCGTAGATCCAAGAGGAACCTCTCCAAACATTTTAGGAGCTATGAGTGTGAACCATTTTTTCATTTTCCATTTATCTTTGACTGCTGTTCCCTTCGAAGACATTTCATTCCCCTATTTATCTTCACCACTATATACTAGAGTAACATAAAGTTTTCTCAGGAAATGGACCACAGCTCTAGCTTGCTCATTATCTCTAATACCTCCGACTAAAGTTCGTCTCATTGCAACATACATTTCTATACTTTCGTCTGAAGGCTTAACGAGTTCATAGATTGTCCTCACATATCTATCAATAAGCTTCACATACTTTCCATTTATAGGAGGTCCACTAGTACCTCTTTTTCCGTGATTATAGATTTCATAAAGTACTATTCCAATTGCATGAGATAGATTAAGAACTGGATATTCTGGATTTGCTGGGATATGCAACAATAAATCTGCCTTCATTATTTCTTCTCGCGTAAGACCCACGCTTTCCCTTCCAAAGATTATGCCTGCATTTTTTACGTTTAAAATGAAATCGTGAATTTCCCAAGGTTTTATAGATCTCCTCAACATATCCTTTTCTATGTCAGCTATACTTGATGTTGCTATGGTTAGATCTAAATCTTTCAATGCTTCATTATAAGAGAAAACGACTCTAGTTTTATTCTCTAGGAAATCTATACCTTTAGCGGCAAAAGGTTTAGCATTCTCTATACTTGCAATTGGATTAACTATAACTAACTCATCTACCTTGAAGTTCTTACATAGGCGAGCGATGAAACCAAGGTTATAATCGCCTTCTGGTTCTACAACTATTACCCTAAGCATTTCACTAGCTCTATACCGAAGAGTGTTTCCAATCCTATTTGTTTTTCACGTTTAGTCTTGATACAAAGGCCAATGTTTTTCAACTCAGCAAGAATAGCGTCCTCGTCTGACAATGAGGAATAAAGAGTGTAAATTCTAGAAGCCTTCACTTCAGATAGAAATTTAATTAGAGATTCTGCTCCGCTTTTACCTCCAGACCAACTATAACCTATCCAACTGTCATACTCCTCAAATGGCAGATAGGGTGGGTTAAAAACCGCAACGTCGAAAACGAAAGGTCTTATGGGTGATAATAAATCACCATTTATTATATTAATTTGTACTTTATTTATTTTTGCCGTACATAGCGTAGCTTCAGAAGCATAAGGATTGATATCAATTGCAGTAACTTCAGCTCCTTTCAACGCCAACGAAACTGAAATTATACCAGTTCCAGGACCCACTTCTAATACCTTCTCGTTTTTCTCCGCATTAATTATCTCAAACATCAATTCAGTATCCTCGGCAGGCTCGTAAACTTGATCGTTTACGCATATTTTGATTTTATTAAACTCAATAACTGACGTACCTGCCAAGGCTTGAACTCACCTACATGAATTTCTGACTGTGATTCTAAATTACATAGGGATGCGGCTCTCCTTAAGGTCTTATTCCTATAATTCCCTATACATTCTAAAATATTAGAGATATTTTCGTCATATCTTCTTTGCCTATTAAATAATACTATTACGGAGTAAACTTTAGGAACAGGCGAGAATGCATTAGGTGGTATCACTTCCTTTCTTTCTATTATGAAATAATAATTTAGTATAAGAGAAATACTATTAGTATAATTTAGAATTTTATCTATAAAGTCTTTCTGAAGTATTAGCGTTGCCTTGCCTACATCCAGTTCTGAAAGTTGATGCATGAAGTCGCGCGTTATATAATATGGTAAAGAGGCAACTATCTCTCCTCTTAATGCAGGAAGATATGACGCATCTGATATCACTAGATTGTATTTTTTCAATTGTGCTTTAAACTCTTCATCTATTTCTATACATAAATCTGGATTTATGAACTTTGAAATTCTACCATCTCCACAACCTACCTCTATCAAAGGTCTTTGAAAGGAGATGTATGAAACGAAACGTCTTAGAAAGAACTCGGATGAAAGGAATACCTGAGATTGCTTTATCTTACCTTTTTTTCAAGATATCCCACGTATCTGACTTGTTGATCCGGGCTCCTTTTATTTTCTTCTGAAAGGAGAGCACTAGGATATACAAAGAGATAATACTTCTCTTCGCCTTTCATTTCATTTATTATTCTTTCAACTATTAAGTTTTTGACATCTTTTATTGATGTTCGACTTTCTAGGTCCTTATAATTCTCAAATGGTTTCTTTCGCCGTTCCTCTAATAGCATTCGTAGCGTCTTTTTACCGATTGAAGGGATGAGCTCAAGAGAGTGTAATTTTAATGTTAGTGGACCTGCATTATTAAAGAATTTTATTATTTCATTTTCTTTTTCAGTTAGAATTGTATAAAGAACCCTCTTTAGGGAATCCCTAGCTACTGATGTAAGGTCTTCATAAGTTATATTAACATCGAACATAATACCGGTTTCCTCCTTAAGGTCGATCCTCTGCTCTAATTGGATATCTTTACTTGTATCTTGGACTACAATCTCACATAAGGTAAAGAAATCTCTTCCCACAGCTTGAATTAGAGGCTTGTTAGAATGAAACTTATGTCTGTCTAAAGGATTACCTTCTCTCATGTAATCGAGAACATATACTATATCGTCCTTAGGACCTTCCCTATAATGTCTTCTTCTCTGCAATTTTAAGTACCCAATTAGAGAAGCGAATTTTAAAAGTAAAAACTCAACTCTTTAAGTGCTTCTTAACTAACTCTATTATTTTCTCAACTTCCTCTGTAGAATAAGTCTTACCGGTTTCTATAGCTAATATACTCCTCATTTCATCGATAGAAATAGGACATATGCTCGAAATTATTGCCCTTATGTCCTCACGCTCAACGACATCAGATAGCTCTTGCATCAAAATTTCTGCTTCTTCTGCCTCACATTTATCTACACGGATTAAATAATTCATAGTCTTTTGAAGTAAATTGGATGTATCTTGAGAATTTTCCATTACTTGTGAGAGCAACTTTTTGGCTACAGAATATGGAACATAATGTTCCTCAACTACTCTTGAAGACAAAAAAGTTACACCTCAAGAGGTTCCTTTGAATTTTTCTAAATGTTCTGGCCTAACTATAATAAGCTTTTCTTTATCACCAAGATTAACTTTTATTTCATATGCTCTTCCACGTTTTCCTACTACCTTTCCTACCTTTCCATGATACCTACGATGAGGCATTCCGTAATGAAATGATGGATTTATCTTTATAGAAACATATTCCCCTTCAGAGTATTTTCTCATTATTTTGCTAAGTGGTGGTATCGAGCCCTTTTCCTTAATATTCTTCTTCAGAAGTTTCCTCGTTCTAGTTCTGTAACCCTTGGAGTGTTTAACCATAATTTTTCCCTTGATATGGTGATGGTAACTCCCAATTAAGATTTTTGGAAAAGCATTTAAGGGAATATATGGCAATTTTAGATTAAGCGGGGGTTCCCGAGTCTGGTCAAAGGGGGCGGACTTAAGATGCGCCTCATAAGTGATCCGCTGGCGAAGGCCTGCGTGGGTCCAAATCCCACCCCCCGCATTTCCTTTTATTTGTTTTGAACTGGTTAGCTTATTTTTACCTATCTTGACTGAAATGAAATGCTTATATAATAAATTTAAGTATAAAATGATGTCATTTAACATAATTAAACTAGAGTATAATATTATATTTGAGATTTATATTCTATTAGATCTAGAAGATATTCAATACTCCAGAATGAATAATGCTTAAATTTGTCTTATTTTTAATATACTGAAACTAAGAAAGGATCGTGCATATAAAATTATGTGGCCAGTTGAAACTAGTGGGAAAAACAATAAAGTAGGCAGAGAATCGCTTAGGTAACTGGACTGCAGTAAAAGGAAATGCGGGGGGTGGGATTTGGACCCACGCAGGCCTTCGCCAATAGGGCCTGAACCTATCCCCTTTGGCCTAACTCGGGCACCCCCGCTCCTCATAACTCTGCTTTACAAAAAATAAAAAGATAACGCCGGGAACGGGATTTGAACCCGTGTGCCTCGTAGAGGCAGTAGGTCGCTTGCCTTTCACGCTGGATGGTCTCGAGCCTACCCCCTTAACCGCTCGGGCATCCCGGCATATTAATCTATATTTCTCCTTAATTAAAACTTATGCAGGTACATATATTGGGTTTTCCTCTGTTGATATTCTAGTATTATTTTCTATACATTTCCTTATATTTTTCGGCAACGAGAAAAGGGCAGTGTGCGTATCTACGTCGTACCATCTTAGCTCTCCTTTTATTCTAGATTTTATTCTGTTCTCAACTTCAGCTTTAGACATAGAGGATGGATCGGCATCGTCTGAAGCGTATACAAATCCCCAAAGTCCATCAAAAGAGGCTATATAAGTATACGAGGCTGAGACCTTGTTAAATACTTGCTTTAGAGTAGTGTAGATTGTAGAGTAGACTTCTGCAGAAAATGATGGAGAAGTAGCTTGCGTTACTATTCCTCCACGTTTATTTAGTATATTCTTCAAGCTCAAATAAAATTCCTTTGTATATAATTTATATGATGTAGAGCCCTTGAGTGGATCAGTAAGATCTAAGACTATCAGGTCAAATTTGTCTTTCGTGTTTTTAACATAATCTAAACCATCACCTATTATGAGTTCCGTTCTCTTATCTTCGAATGAATCTCTATGCCATTCCTTCAATTCCCTTTTCGCAAATTCAATTACTTTTCCATCTAAATCTACCATAACAGCTCTTTCTATGCTGTTATACTTGAGTACTTCCCTTAATGTAGCACCTTCACCCCCTCCTAATATTAATGCAGTTTTTGGTGAAGGATCTAATGAAATGCCTATAGGGTGAACTAAACTTTCATGATAAATGTATTCATCGTATATAGTAGACTGTACTTTGCCGTCTATAACTAATCCTTTCCCAAATCTAGTAAATTCTACCAGCATTACAGATTGGTATTCGCTTTTTTCCTCTGCTAAGACCTTCTTAATTTCATGACCATGGAATTCATATGGAGTTTGCCATTCTATTAGCCAATGCCAACTCATCATTAAACTAACCTTATTCCATTAACCTTTTTGTTCTGCCAGCTGTATCTTCTTATTCTCTTACTTTTTCCAAAGCCACATGCAGAGCAATAGTGTTTCTGAGGATTATACGAATTTCTTCCACACCTCCTGCATCTAATATGGGAGGCACCTCTATTCATTTTTCCAAAAGATGGAGTACCCTTCATTTCTCATCACTGAAGTGGAGAAATAAGTATTACATTATCTCCTCTAATTACCATTGTACCTAATTTTCTTCCGCTGCCGTCTGGCTGAATCTCTTCAGAATCGGAAAGGACTAGATTCATATGCTGATCATAGCTTTTCAGCGTACCTCTCACTTTCTTATCTCCCTTAAGTTTAACTAGGACTACATTATTTAGAGACTCCGCCAATACTTTATGAGCCGTTTCCGCCAAAAATATACACCTAAGTGAGTTGAATGCACAGTCAACTTAAAAATTAATCTGTAAAGTCCCGCCGCGGGGGCTTGAACCCCGGACCACCCGGTTTCTACAGCCCTTCCATCTACAGCCGGGCGCTCTACCAGGCTGAGCTACAGCGGGACTAAAAGTGATATACCCAACAACTATAAAAAAATTTTCTCAACAATCACATCAACTTAGCTCCACATGAACTACAGAACCTAGATCCAGCCGAATTTACTGCTCCACATTGAGAGCACCTAACTTGATTTGATTGAGGCTGCGGAACTGAAATCTGTTGAGGTATCATTGGCATATCAAATAATCCATCATTTATTTCTTTATCTATAGTTTTAATTAGTTTCCTTTCCATTAACTCCCTGCCTAAAGCTCCAATATGTTCCTCTTCTATAATTAGTCTGAAATCATTTGGAACTCCTGCTATTCTAACTATGACTTCCTCCACATGGTGCATATGTCCTTTCTTAGTTGCCCTTATCATGTAGTCGGCATACTGAGATCCGCCTTGTGGCATCATTGGCGACATAGTCTGAACTATTGATTCCCAGCCTTCACTAATAAAAATAGAGTTTATCTCTTGTGCTAGACTGCCTAGATTCACATATCGACCAGAAAATACTTTTTCCATATATCCTTACTTTATTAATATTTAATAAAAAGTTACCAGCCACAGTTGACTTCTAGTAATATATTTATAAATTTTAAAAAATAAATATATCTAATAATCTAAATGAAACTCAATATTAATTATTACAATAGAAGAATCTCACCTATAGTAAGTCAAACTATAGCGTAACTTTTAAAAAAGATGAGAAGTTAATTATGTTCCGTGGGCCCGTAGCTCAGCCAGGTAGAGCGCCCGGCTCATAACCGGGTGGTCCGGGGTCCGAACCCCCGCGGACCCACCACCTTTTACATATTGTATTTATAAAATCTCAACACTGTATTCAATATATTGCAAAAATAATCAGATATAAATCTCATTTTGTTTTTCATATCTTAACTATCTTTAAAAGTTATTTTTAATGATTTAATTATATTTCTTTAAATCTCTATATTATAATATTATTTAAATATTTTAATTAATATTAATAAAATAAAAATTATCATACAATAAATGGAATAACCATACATTGGTTTAAAAAGAGGGCTAAACAAAAAGAGTTTCTTGATAAAGGATAAGACCGATTATACGAGTGGGCCCGCCGAGATTTGAACTCGGGATCACCGCCGTGTCAGGGCGGCGTCCTAACCACTAGACTACGGGCCCAGCATTAGTAGAATGAACATATCCATATTAAAAATTAAGCTACCCTAAGACTGTCTAAAATGCTAGGCGTATATACGTTAGGTCTGTATCCGAGCTTGGCTCTATCAGAACGAATGAGACTTCCAAACTTATATATGGAATCAGCTTCTCCATGGTTAAGAATAACATTTCTAGGACGAGGATTAATGTTCCTCAAG
Source organism: Sulfuracidifex metallicus DSM 6482 = JCM 9184 (assembly GCA_032834875.1). Lineage (NCBI taxonomy): Archaea > Thermoproteati > Thermoproteota > Thermoprotei > Sulfolobales > Sulfolobaceae > Sulfuracidifex > Sulfuracidifex metallicus. The sequence goes on along the minus strand of CP135238.1, from coordinate 74,583 downwards.
AACGATAGAAGTTGCCTCCTATCCGAATGACCTGAAAAACCGTCTATTATAAACTTCTCCATATTCACCTTTATATTTTCTATACGACCGTCCCTGTTTACTATATTTACCTCCGGAGCTCCATCTCTAACTTTCCTTCCTAGAGTACCCTGTGCTTGATAACTGACAAATATAAGTGCATTCTTAGGATTAGGAGCCATAGCTTTAAAGAACTCTACAGCTGGTCCTCCATTAAGCATACCTGAAGTAGCTATTATTATTGAAGGCTCGCCGTTTGCTATATCTTCCTTAAATCCATCTATTCTTTTAAAGAACTCTGAGGTGAAAGGATTCTCATCTTTATAAAGAATTTCTTCCTTCACTTCTCTGCTTAGCATTTCTGGATATGCGTTGTGTATCGCAGTAACTTCGTCCACAAGACCTGTAACGTAAATAGGAGCTTGTTGGATTAGTTTGTTCTTCATCATGTAATTTATTATCAACATAATTTCTTGTCCCCTGCCTACTGCCAAAACTGGTATTAGAACCCTTCCTCCACCATTCAACGTTTTATTTATTACATCCATTAACTCTTTTTCCGACTCTTCTCTGTCAGTCTGTTCTTGTACACCGTAGGTCGTTTCCATGATTAATGTATCAACTTTGGGGAAATCCGAGTTAGCCCTATCAAGAAGTCTAGTTTTTGCGTACTTAAAATCTCCAGAGTAAACTATATTATGAGTTCCATCTCCTATATGAAGATGTGCCATCGCTGACCCTAGAATATGCCCTGCATTATAAAATGTAAGACGTATGTCTGGAGCTATATCTGTGACTTCCTCGTAATCTAATGTTATAGTATGCAAAAGCTCTTTCCTAACTTCTTTTGCAGAATAAGGAGCGGGTCTACCTTCTTTCTCTGCTATATCAAGCCCATCTAATTGCATTAACGCCATTATATCTCTAGTTGGAGAAGTTGTATACACAGGCCCTTCATAGCCATATTTAAACAGAAAAGGAATCATTCCGCTGTGATCCATATGGGCATGAGTTATGACCACCGCGTCGATCTCTTCCAGATCGACTTGTTCTATATCCAGTTTAGGATATAATCTTTCACCGAAGTTAACACTAGGATTGAGACCTACGTCCAGAAGAACCTTACTTTCTGGGGTTTCTACTAATACAGTTGATCTACCAACTTCCAAAAAACCGCCAAGCGCAGTTATTCTTACATATCTATCCTTAAATAATAACTCCCTATGAATCCTTTCTCCGAACGAGTGGAGAATATCGGAACGATACTCAGTTTCACTGTAAAGATGCTCCATTATATTATCCAATATTCTTGACTTGATAGGAGGTTCTCGTATTATAACAGCTCTCCAAAACGTATTTGCAAATATCCTTTGCTGAATTGAGCCTCCTTTTCCTATAACCAGTCCCGGTTTCTTTGCCTTAATCATGACCTCTCCTAAATCATCGTCGAATTTTATGTCGGATATCTGAGCCTCTTGCGGTACTTCATTCTTAATTATCTCCATTGTTTCTTCTTTGCTTTTCCTTACTGAAGGATCTGCCTTAATAACTAGCCTCTTCTTTAGTTCTTTCGCTATTTTCTTTACTAGATCTATTTTATCCTGAGCCAGAGACGGTTTTTTTACATAAAGAGCTATCTCGGGACCTTCAAACTCGATCCTCGAGATGTCAAGCTCTTTCAATCCTTCATATATAGTTGATATTATCTTTATTCTACTGCTTGATGCCAAGTTATTCACCAACTGCTAAGAAGTAGAATTGCTCTCCTTTCTCATCTGTAACTTTTAATATTTAAAATCTTCCTTTAAATGTGAAACATGGATCTGAAGGAACATATAATTAACTTGCCTAGAAAAGTCTACATCGGAAATAATATCTTAGAAGAGATAAACACCTATTTCACTCAACTTAATTTAGGTTCACCTTACTTATTCGTAACAGGACCATTTGTTGGAGAATTGGTAACAAAGAGGGTACTAGAAAGCATACCTCAAAATAAAGAGTACGAAATAATTACAGTAAAAGATGCTACATTGGATTACGTTTATGCAACAGAAGAGGCAGCAAAGAAGATAGGTGCGAAGGTAATAGTCGGTATAGGAGGAGGTAAAAGCATAGATGTAGCTAAATACGCAGCATACAAAGTAAATTCTGAATTTGTAAGTATACCTACTGCACCATCTCATGATGGAATTACCTCGCCTTTCGCTTCAATAAAGGGTCTAGGAAAGGCAGTTTCTGTAAAAGCAAAAGAACCAGTAGCTATAGTTTCAGATATAGGAGTCATAAGCTCTGCTCCTAGACGCTTAATAAATGCCGGAATAGGAGATACGGTAGGCAAGATCGTCGCAGTAAAGGACTGGAAGTTGGCTTCAAAACTTAGAGGAGAATATTACGGAGACTATACTGCGTCTTTAGCTTTAATGTCCGCTAAACATGCACTTATGTGCACCAAGATTATCGAAAAAGATGTTGAGGCGGGAGTTAGAATCCTTATGGAAGCTCTTATAACTAGCGGAGTTGCCATGGGAATGGCTGGCAGCACAAGACCTGCAAGCGGATCAGAGCATCTATTTGCTCATGCAATAGAAATTATGAAACCTGACGTTGCGCTACACGGAGAATTGGTCGGAATTGGAACCATTATGATGGCTTACCTCCATGGCTTAAGATGGAAGAGAATAAAGAAGTCTCTTATGTCAGTAGGTTTCCCTGTCAGAGCCAGAGATCTTGGAATACCAGATGAGATGGTATTGAAGGCACTTACGATTGCACATTCCATAAGGCCTGAAAGATACACTATCCTAGGAGATAGGGGTTTGACTTGGAGGTCAGCTGAAAAAATAGCACAAGACACTGGAGTTATAGATTGATTATATATACTTTAATCAGATCTAACATAAAAAATATCCTGTAAAAATATCAAGTAGAGATATGACATTGTATAAATCTTTTTCAATTATAGCTTTACTTTAAAAGAGAGGAATCGAATTCTTCCTCGAAGACCACTGAACCTTCTGGATAAACATACTTTACAATGTCTTTAGCTGCCAAGTATTTTAGTAGCTGTACATTTTCCAACAGCAACAATTCCTTAGGCATAGTCAGCTTTACCTTCTTCTCTGATAACATATCTATAGATATCTTGTCTCCAACCTTCTTGAACCATCTACCTAATAATGCTTTCACTTTGTCTTCTTGAGTGTCAAGAACTTTCTCAACTTTGAACGTATATACTATGACTTTGCCGGCCAAAGGATGATTCAGATCTAAGATAACTCTACCTCCGCTTACACTCTTAACTGTAGCAAGACCTCCATCGTTTAACCTTAGAACCATGTTAGGGTAAGGGTTTATGCCCTGCCTCTTTAATTCAGATAGAGAAACTATTTTTATCTTAGTGTTATCTCTGTTACCGTAAGCCTTTTCTGGCGCAATTTCTACGGTTTTCTCATTCCCAACTTCAGCATTATATAGAGCCTCTTCTAAACCCTTAACAACGTCGCCTTGACCTAATATGACAAGAACGGGGCCATAGCTCTTATCCTCGCTATATATTCCAGCCTTCTTAGCTTCTTCTTCTAATGTAGTATCAATTATTTCTCCACTCTCTTTAACTTTTTCTGTATAATCAACAAGAAGGAAATCTTTATCCTTGAACATTAAAACCCCTTTTCCAACTATGTAGAACGAATTTAAAGTTTGAGTATACCAAATGATTTTTAGATTTCCAAATTATTTTATTAATGCTATAATTGAGATAGATTACATCTAATTTACGTAAACTTTTATGCTTTTATGAAATGTAGACCAAACATGTACAAAGTAAAGGAAATAAAACTGGCAGATCAAGGCTTAAGGCAATTGGAATGGGCAGAAATGCATATGCAAACCCTAATGAAGATCAGAGAAAGATTATCAAAGGAGAAGCCCCTTGCAGGAATTAAAATATCTGCAGTCCTTCACGTAACTAAGGAAACTGGAGTCCTTGTTAGAACTCTTCATCATGCAGGTGCAGAAGTATACTTAGCTGGCAGCAATCCGCTTTCAACTCAAGACGACGTAGCTGCAGCGTTGGCCAGCGAGGGAATAAACGTGTTTGCTTGGAAAGGAGAAAATGAAAAAGAATATTATGAAAATATAGAAACTGTAGCTAAGGTATCTCCGAACATTATCATGGATGATGGTGGAGATTTACATGCATTAGTTCATGAAAAATATTATTCTACTAACATAATAGGAGGAACCGAGGAAACAACTACTGGAGTGGTAAGGCTTAAGGCAATGGAGGAGGCAGGCGTTTTAAAGTACCCAGTAATTGCTGTGAATAATGCTTTCACTAAGTACCTTTTTGATAACAGATTTGGAACTGGACAAAGCGCCATAGATGGAATCTTACGGGCAACAAATATTATGATAGCAGGAAAAATAGTAGTCATTTCTGGATACGGCTGGGTAGGCAGAGGAATAGCAAGTAGGATGAGAGGGATGGGAGCAAGAGTAATTGTAACTGAAGTAAGTCCAGTAAGGGCTTTAGAGGCATTAATGGATGGGTTCGAAGTAATGCCCATAGACAAGGCAGCTGAGATAGGAGATATTTTTGTTACAGCTACAGGAAATATAAATGTAATTGATATGAATAATATAATAAAAATGAAAGATGGGGCTATATTAGCAAACGCAGGACACTTTAATGTGGAAATAGATGTGGAAGGACTAAAGAAAGAGAGTAAGCAAATGAGAAATATAAGACCATTTACCGATGAATATTTACTGCCTAATGGGAAGAGAGTCTACTTATTGGCTGAAGGAAGGTTAGTTAACCTTGCAGCTGCAGAAGGGCATCCAAGTGAAGTTATGGATATGAGCTTCGCCAATCAGGCATTATCTGTGGAATATATGATAAGAAATAAGGATCTAAAGAAGGCAGTATATAACGTCCCTGAAGAAATAGATAATGAAGTGGCTAGCTTAAAATTATCTGTAATGGGTATAAAAATAGATGAAATGACGAAACAACAAAAGGAGTATTCAAAACAATGGAAATATGGAACGTGAAGTATTGTTAAGCATTTAGAAAACTATTTCCTGTAATTTTTTAATTAAATTATATATCAAAAATATCTTTTACATTAAATTATATCTACTTTTTTGTTATTTATATATCATGGAGATCAAGTAAGTCTTCCAAAAAAACTATATAAATAATCGAACAAATAAAAAACTAATACAATAAACATAGCACTTACCTAGAACTTAATATGGGCCCGTCGGGAGTTGAACCCGAGACCTCCGCCTATCTTAGAATTTGGCTTGTAAGGGCGGCGTCCTAACCAGGCTAGACCACGGGCCCTTCTTTAAGTTGATATGTAAAACTGACTTTTAATGTTAATGGTCTATTTTTATAACGCCTGAAAGGATGCTACTATAGATAAACGCGACTGCCATACCGGTAGGTCCTATGTCTCCTTTTATATAGGATAGACTAACGTAATCTCCTAATGCTTGTTCGGTCTTTGGAAAATCGTTCTCTATTCCATTAAACACTATAAGTAACCTCTTTGCTTCTTTAAGATCGTTCATGTCAATTCCATTACTAGCATATGAAGAAATAAGAAATATTTTATCTGGGTTAACTAGCTCAATTACGTCCTTTAGATCCGGTAAGACTAGAGCTGACTTACCTAATTTGTAAGACAATTTCATAACCTCTGGAATTCCAGCTTGAGCCGCTGTACCTCCAACTTTACTCATAATTAATGCTTTTATTGGAGGTGAAAAGGAATATACTACCTTAGAGAAGTCTATCAATTTCTGCACGCTGGCTACGTTATGTATACAAACGTAGAGCTCATCCATTAAAAGCACCTAATACTTCAGCTGCAATTATACTAGATAAGACTACTGGAACGGCTTCTCCAACCTGATTATATTGATCATCCCTGCTTCCCATGAAAACATGATTATCAGGGTAAGTCATCAATCTGGCCTGTTCTCTAACTGTAAGAAACCTATTAGAAAAAGGATGTATAAACCTAGAATTTCCCATAACAGTTGGCCCGACTTGAAAAGGATTTAACCTAATTTTAGCGGGTATGCTTCTTCCGTTGCTACCCTGAAACATCGTAAGATAATCCTCGAAACCGAGTTTGCTTATTTCCTTTATTTTCTTCTCATCTAGCTCTTGTATTTCGTGATTAGGAAGATCTCTTCTTTCTTCCAAATCTCCTATAGCTTCCCATACGGTAACTTTCCTATAAGATGGAGTAGGCTTTATTTCGATGTTAGAAATGAAAACGCGAGAACGTCTAGAAGGACTTCCGTATTTTTCTGCTTCCATAAAGTTAAGAAAAATATTCTTGAATCCTATTTTATTAAATTCATAGATTATGGCATCCCGTAGAGAAGGTGTGCCTACTATAGCTTGCACGTTTTCCATCACGAAGATTTTAGGTGAAAGCTCACCAACGAGCCTTATATATTCTAGCGTCAGTGATCCTTGACTGTCCTGATATAACCTATCTAAAGGATTGGCCATCCTCAGCGGATTAGCTGCGGTAAAAGGTTCACAAGGCGGACTTCCTATAACAACGTCAGGATTTCCGTTTATCAACTTCTTTATCTCATAACCAGAGATGTCCCTTATATCCTCTTGTAGGACTATTGAATCAGGAAAATTTAACGAGTAACTTTTAGATGCAGCCGAATTGATTTCTACAGCCAATTTTATATCAAAGTTATTTAACCTAAAGCCCTCAGCAAATCCTCCTGCACCAGAAAACAGATCAACTACCTTAAACCGTCCCATTCTTGGTCTCTTTTTCGATCTCGTTTTGTATGGTCTTTATTTTTTCCGAAAGAAATTGTTTAACCTTCTCCGAATCATAATATTCTAATGGGGTACCACATCTAGGACACTTAAATTCATTTTCGAAAGCTTCCTCAAAAGAATATCGATTCATATCTCTGCTGCAAATGTAAAACGTATTGCTACTTTCATACTCTAGCCTACTCTGAAGCTTGTTAAGTATTTGCCTTTTTCTTTCAATCAATATTTCATTTATATGATCTAGATTTGGTTTCCAGAAATAAATATACCATCCTTTTTCTTTTTCTCTTGTTCGTCTAGATACTACAAACCCCTGTTCTGAAAGTGAATATAGCCTTTTTCTTACATCATTAACTTTCATGTTAAGTTTATTCGCTATTTCATCATCTGTCATCTCGACCCCTTCATCTAACAATAACTTTAAAACTGACACTACGTCCTCTCCTAGTAGGCTCTCAGCCAAGCTTACAAAGAGTTCTTCACTGCTAACCATTTTTTACCACCTTCTTACCTGCCTCCTGAGGTATAACTCTAAGTTTAGAGTCCTCAAATATATAATGTAGCTCTAGTCCTTTATATAACCTATCTAAAAATATAGCCAATGCAGCTATTTCAGAATGTGGTTGATTTCCTATTGCAAGATTAAAATCGACGTTATGATAATACCAGCTGTCAACCTTTTCTGAACCGACAATAATTAATAAAGGTACCTCGAAGCTACTTAGCTCCTTTATTTTTTCACATACATTAATACCATACATAGTTAAATGTATGGTAATTCCACCCTTATTCCTCCATTGAGAAACTAAGGACTTTCCATCAGAAATAGTTTCTACCTTAAAATATGAAGAACCTCCCCAAACCTCAGTAGCCTTTTTTATAGAATCAATCAAATGAGTGTCCTCTCCTTCAATGAATACACCTTTAGCTCCAAATGCTCTAGCCACCAGCGCTACATGCGTGGTAACTCTTTTATCTCTTGATGGTCTATGGCTAAGTCTTAATACATATGCTTCCTTTAGCCTAAGGCCATTTTGAATATCTCATCCCTCAGTGAGCTTATATTCATACCTTTTAGTGCTGACACTGGAACTACTGCAATAATAGGGCAATATAGATCTTTTGAGACGTTTTCAACAATTTCTATCTTAGATTTGACTTCCTGTTCTCTAATCTTATCGATTTTATTTAGAACTATTAACATCGGCTTACCAGATATGCCAATTTCTCTTAAGGTAAATATCGACGATCTAAGATATTCTAGCATAATAGAGTCTTCTAAGCTCGAATCTAATACAAGCATTAAGAAATTGGAGTTTTTTGCTTCAGATAAAGTTACAAAGAAAGCGTCCACAATCTGTGGTGGAATAGCACGTATAAATCCAACCGTGTCTACCAACATTACCTTTTTTCCTTCCTTAGATATTGAAGAACGTTTAGGGCTCATGGTAGTAAACATTGTAGAGTCTACTTTTTGAGATAAACCTGTCATTACATTGAAAATTGTAGTTTTCCCTGCATTAGTATAACCAACTATGGATACAGTAGGAATTCCTACGTTTCTACTTGTATGAATCATAGTTTCTTTGAATTTTTTTAAGGATTCTAAATCTTTAGTAATTTTTACTATTCTTCTATTATATAATTTAATTATAGACTCAACGCCGTACGTACCTGCTCCTAAAGGTCCTTGTTGTTCAGTTATCTTAGCCTTGGTATAGGACTCTTTCAAAATTGGTATTTCATATTTCATTCTAGCTAGCTCTATCTGTAGCTTTGCCTCTTTCGAGCCTGCGTGTAACGCAAAGATCTCTAATAAAAGTAGAGTTTTATCTAAAATTTCCTTATTTATTAATTCTTTTTTTATATTAATAAAATTTCTTGGCTTTAATAAATCAAATATAATTACTGCGTCTATTTCGCTTCTATCCTTTATATAAAATAATTTATCTTGCTGTATAAAATATTTTGGATTAGGACGTTTGGGTAATTTATATTTTTCTACTACGTCGAAACCAGCTCCAAATGCTAGATCCGTCGCTTCATCTATAAAGTCCAAATCTGCAAATAATACTGCCTTCCTCACTTCCTCCCCTCTCTAATTCTCACTATATCTCCTAATGTAAGTTCGTTATCTGTTCCATTGTCACCTTCGTTACTTTCTATTGGAACTATAAGTTTAATTCCAAGTATCTTTTCCAATGATTTTGCCTGATCTAGGGTAGGTTTAAGTTTTCCAAGTTCAAATCGTTTTACTATATTTTCAGATACTTTCAATTTCTGCGCTAATTGAAACTGTGTCATTTTTAGTCTCTCTCTGGCTTGCTTAATTAACCTATAATAGTCATCAGCTATTTCAAGATCTTCGCTTAGATTGTACTTTGGCTTTGAAGAAGTTGCAGGAACGAATTGTTTAGGTTTATGTATTTCCTGCCTTGGGGCTGGGTTTGGAGCAGGTTTTGAGTATTTAGCGATCTTAGAGTAACAAGAGGAACAAACGGTAATAACACTTCCTTCATAAAGGACGGTAGTACCTTTACCGTGAATGGGTTCTCCACACAACTCACAGTATTCCCTATCAGAGGTTTCCATATAGTAAGTAATGGGAAAGCCTACTATTAAACGTTTTTAGGCTAACCGTGACAATAATCTTTATTGGTTAAAATTGTCAGGATATATTGATGTGATAAAAGAAAGAAGCAACCATAATAATGTAGGCGATGACACTTTAGATAGATTACTTCAAGAGAAGATAAACTCATTACAAATTGAAATAGATAGCCTTAGAAAAGAACTAAATTACTATAAAGCAGAAATGGAAAAATTGCTTAGCCCTCCTTTGATAGAGGCTACTGTGCTTGATGTAATGGATAATAATAGAGTTTTGGTTAGAAGTTCTTCAGGCCCAAATCTTCTTGTTAATATATCAAATAATATAAAAACTGCAGATATAAAGCCTGGAATGAGCGTTGCTTTAAATCAAAGAGGCTCAACCATAATAGAGCTCCTTAAGCAGAGAGATGATCCTTATGTTAAATCTATGGAAATTATAGACAGACCTAATATAACCTATGCGGAAATTGGAGGACTTGAGGAACAAATTAGGGAATTAAGAGAAGTTGTAGAGCTACCGCTAAAGAAACCTGAGCTCTTTAGAGAAATAGGAATAGAACCTCCTAAAGGCGTCCTGCTATTTGGTCCCCCTGGTACTGGAAAGACCATGTTAGCCAAGGCAGTTGCAAACGAGAGCAATGCTACGTTTATTCATGTAGTAGCTTCTGAGTTTGCTCAAAAATTCGTTGGAGAAGGAGCTAGAATAGTTAAGGAAGTGTTCGAGATGGCAAAGAAAAAAGCTCCCTCTATAGTATTCATAGATGAAATTGACGCTATAGGTGCTAAAAGGATAGAGCTAGGCACAAGTGGCGAAAGGGAAATTCAACGTACTTTGATGCAACTTCTATCAGAGATTGATGGTTTTAAAGCCTTAGATAACGTGAAGATAATAGCTGCGACTAATAGAATAGATATACTGGACCCAGCTTTATTAAGGCCAGGTAGATTTGACAGACTTGTAGAAGTACCCTTACCAAATACTGAAGGAAGGAAAGAAATATTTAGAATTTATACACAAAAAATGAAAATTGAGGAGAATATTAACAATGAAATCTTAGCTAATATGACCGAAGGATTTAGTGGTGCAGACATCAAAAACTCTTGCGTAGAAGCGGGATACATCGCAATAAGAAACGATAGAAACGTAGTAACAATGAACGACATGTTAGAGGCTATTGATAAAATACAGAAGAAAAAATCTATAAACAAGGGGATTGAACGAAAAGAGAAATTTATATGAAGGAATTTCTCACACCTCCCGAGAGACCATCAAAGTTTGACCTTAATTACCTAAGTGGAATTGCGGAATACCAATTTGGCTATGAGGCGTCAAAAGTCCTCTTCAGTAAAAATAATTTTTTTATTAGACGTTCAATAAATACACAAAAGATTAGGGAAATTCTAACTAATTCGTATGAGTTGTTCTTAGTCCTTAGGGCGCAAACTACTTTATTCTCGTTGACTACAATTAGTGCATCCCCTCTAGTAGAACATTTCAAAAAACCAAAATTTAGAGTAATAATAAACAATAATGTAAGAGATTACGTTAAAGTCGGCCAAAATGTTTTCTGTAAACATGTAATAGATGTAGATCCTGAAATAAGAAGTGGCGATGAAGTTATAATAGTAGATGAAGAAGACAAGGTAATAGGTGTAGGTAGAGCTAAAGTATCCGGCTTAGAAATGAATCTAATGAAAAGAGGAATGGCGGTAAACGTGAAGAGAGGTGTTAAAAATGAAGACTAAAATTATACTTAAAAAAGTAGATCCAAGAAGCCTAAGGGAGAGCGTTTTCATAACTGGATTCAGAACTATTGGAGAAGTAGGTTATCTCGCAACAAGACACCTCGTACTTAAGTTAGGAATGAAGAGGATAGGATTTGTGACAACCCCAAGATATAAAGACGTTGCTTTTCTGGACGAATATGGAGTAGCTACTCCATTTGAATTATTCTTTGATGATAAGAATAAAATAATTGTTCAGTTAAATCATTTCCTTCCATCTCAAAGAGAATGGGCTGACTTTGTAAAGACTACCATTAAATGGATGAAGGAAATTGGAGTAAAGGATTCTATTGCCATCGGTGGGCTTGACAAAAGATATAGAACAGGACAAGAGAGCTTTAGATGGTTAAAGACTACCACTAGTAAAGTTGAGTTGGATTCGCCTATGATAGAAAAGCAGCTATTGATGGTAGGACCTTTAGCTCTTTATACAGCGTATTCTGAAATAGAAGATTTTCCCGCTACAATACTTCTACCATATGCGGAGAGAGATATTACAGACCCTGCAGCAGCAGCTGTAGCAATAGAGACAATAAATCAAATCTATAGTATTAATGTGGATGTAAATGAATTGTATGAGGAAGCAAGGAAAATAGAAGAGGATATAAAAAGACAATTAGAAGCCTTCCAGAAAGAGTCAGGACGAGGAAAGAGTACCGATAGACTCTATATGTAGATCTTTACAATTAACAACTTCTACTTTACTATAGTTCTTTTTTGTAATAAAATCCTTTATTACGTCAATCATATGTTTCCTTACCAAATCGTCAACTGGCTCAGATAACTCGAATTGAGCTAATGGATAAGAATCAGACCAATATATAGGTATTAATCCGAAGAAAGGTACCACTATAAAAACGTCTTTATTCTCTCTTAATGAAATAGATACGTATTTTCTTACTAGTTCGTCTTCTAGGAAAGGTCTACTGAGACCCTCGTAACATATAAGAACGGCGTTTTTACTCTTAGGTTCATACCTATTTAGTATTTTTCCAAATCTTCTAATTTCTGGTCTAAATACTGAGTCATAGTCAAATAGAAAAATTCCTTTCCCAGTAGGTTTTATACCATTATCAAATTTTTCTAAAAGTTCATTATATTTTAAAGCCTCTTTAAAAGCAGAATATACAGCTGGATGACTTCTAGATTTCTCTTGCAAATACTCAAAAAGTCTGCCCTCTTTTATTGCCTGCTTTGTAGAATTTACCTCTAATTTAATTGCATAAAGATTATGAATTGCGAGCAATTTAATTCTTTCATCATAATCCATTTCTAAAAGTTCCTTCGGAGTGTATTTTGCACATACATCGCAACTACATGGAAAATAATCCATTTCTTCTAACTTAAGAACACGATCTCTTGTAATATACCGGTTATCTCTTGCATATAGTATATAAGAAGCGGAGTCGAATGAATCCACTCCTAGAGCTACCATTATGGGTATCATGTGTGGAACACCTCCTCCAAACAAGTGGAGAGGAACTCCTCTAGATAGATTAGTTCTAACTTCAACTAGCATTGAGACTACAGATCTATAGTCATATTCCTGTAAAAGGACAGTTGGACTACCTAGCGCGGCAAATTTAAATTTGTCTTTGAATTTATTGAAATCTATTGTTGATTTCCTTATTAGATCTAGGTATCTTCCTCCTTGAATTGGATAGGTCCAAATAATATCATCATCTACTTCATTATATACCTCTCCAACTCTTTTGATGGTTTCCTCCACCGATTTTTCTGCCTCAGCTCTATCTTCGGTATTTCCAGTAGGTAAATCTAAGATTACTGCAATATCAGGCTTTATTTGTTTTTCAAACTCGACTATAGTTAAATTATCTATATCTACATTACCATATTGTAAAATTTGATATGCTCCACTATCTGTCATTATAGTTCCATCAAATTTGAATTCTTCATGAATTTTTTTAAAATTCTTTCTATTTTTGTAGATTAAAAATGCATTAGTAATAAAATTATTAAAACCTATCTTTTTTAAAATATCTATTCCTATATCAAGTCTAACTGGATGAATTACAGGGAAAAATGTTGGAGTTTCGAGTGTTCCATGTCGGGTTTCAAGTTTACCTATTCTTCCTGCTAAATCTTCTTCTCTTATTTCGAAATCTCCTATCATTGATTACTCTCCTTCTTGCGTTTTGACATATATTCGTTATATATTTCATAAACTCTTTGTGCTAAAGGTCCGGTTCCTTCTACTCCCATTTCACTAACCTTTATCTTGTCCATTACTGTCAGAATTCCTACGTCATCATAAATTTTTACATCTCCTGGCCTTAAATTAAGATCTTTCTCAAGTTTTTGACCAAACTCCTTTACATCGAATATAGGTGCATTTTTCAATTGAATTTCCTCTACTAAATTACCATTTATTATAACTTTATAGTAGACATTTTTATCTGAGTCTTTTGCATTTAATAACGTTATGATAAAAGGGTTCAGCTCAAACGAATAGAAGGTTCCAGTATATGTTCTCGAGTCAGTTAATCTTACTGTTACAGTTTTATCCAAAATTGAATTAAATTCACCTAATATCCTTCTGGATGACATTAAAGACCTCCCACTAACGTTAATAGTTGGCAACTTATATAAGTGAGATGATCCGCTTTGTTAAATACCATTGATGGACTTAACGAGCAATGTGAAATTACATCAATAAATAAGGGTACACTTAAAGGAATTCTTTTAGTAGAAATGCATTGTGAAAAACGCGAAATAATATTTGATATAGTAAATGATATTAATACTTTTACTGAAAAAGAAAAAGTAAATGTAGTATTGAGCAAAATTAGACCAGAATTTGGCCCAGAGGATTTCTGCGGTCATGGCTATATAGTTACTCAGAAAAAGAATGAAAGTGGATTAGTTACTATAATATCAATTTTTGGATTATTAGTGAAAATCATTGATAAAGACGATAATAATTTAATAAAGGATACAAACTTAAATATTATGGATCATATATACTTCTGCGTTAAAAAAGCCAAATAGATAGCTATTGATTTAAAAATTTCTCTTTAAAACCATTTTTGTCAATAGCTAATATATCTATTCCGTCTCCTGAAGTTATATCCCTTTCTATAGAAGCTCTGATTGCCTTTTCCGCTAATTCTATCCCTTGATCAATGCTAATGTTTTTAGAATAGCTTGACTCTAAAACTCCTATTGCTGTTCTAGCTCCTGAACCTACTGCAGCATAGTCGTCCTCTATTAGGCTGCCTACTGGGTCCATAATGAAGAGCTGAGGTCCATTTTCATCTATTCCTCCGAAAATTATTTCAGATATAAAAGGCATCATTTTATATTGATATAACAAAGTAGACAGTAACTTTGCTGCAGCTTTAACTGAAATTTTTCGATTGTTAGATAGTTCATAGTACTTTATTTCAACGTTCATTATCCTAGTTAGAGATTGAAGGTCTCCATATATTCCTGCTCCTGCTATTCCAAACTCTCCTATTTTTGCTATTTTTTTAGCTTCTCGACTTAACACATAACCTCCGTAACTTAATCTCCTTTCTGAACCTAGTATGATACCATCAGACGTCTTAAGTCCTATTGCAGTTGAAGGTAATTCTTCCATTTAAAACCCTCTCAGAATTACTTAAGCGTAGACTCTTATAACATTTGTTTTAACAGATCCAATAACTTATCTACAGCAACTGTGACTTGAGTCTTTTTGTCTAAATCCTTTACCGTTACGTTTCCCTCTCTAACCTCTTTTTCTCCAATAATTATCATTAGTCTAAAACCTTGTGAAATATAGGAGGGAATTGCTTTACCTAGAGATCCACCTTTTGTATCTATCTCAGTTATGTAGCCATTTTCTCTTAATTTTCCAGCAAGGGAGATAGAAAACATTAAGCAGGACGAAGTTAAATTAAAAATTATTATTTTAGGAAGTTGCGAAATTTTTATATACCCTTTCCCAGCTATTAAAGTTCTCTCTATTCCAACCGCGAAACCTACAGCAGGTGTATGAGGACCACCATATATTTCTATTAATCTATCATATCTTCCTCCTCCAGCAATGCTAAACTGAACGTTTTCAGTTTTTACCTCAAAAATTATTCCAGTGTAATAAGCCAATCCTCTAACTAAACTCATATCTAACTTTACAGGAATGCCTAAGTTCTTGGACATTTCGTAAACTTGTTTAAGATAAATAAATTGTTGTGAAAGATTTTTATAATACGAAATGTAATCTTTTAGCTTAACCTCTGATATAGTACCAGCTTTTATTATTTCGAACATTGTCTCCATGTTTTTCTTATCAGACGTAGCTAGTCTGTCTATTTCTTGAACCGCATCGTCAAAAAGGCCTTTGTCAATTAAATGTAAAATATGTTCTTGTTCTCCCTCATTAATTCCCATATCCTCTAATATTCTTCTTATAATTGATATATTATTTAATTTAATTGTAATTATATTTCCCATTCCTATCTTATTGAAAAATGTATATAGATCATTAATTACTAAGGTGTCAACCAAAGGTCCTTCTGCACCAAGAACCTCTACTCCAGCTTGTCTAAACTCTCTATATCTTCCGTTTTGAGGTTCATCGTACCTGTAGACTGTTCCAATATAATATAACTTAATTGGCCTAGGTAAGGGTTGAAGCTTGTCTAGAAAAACTCTAGCAATAGAAGGAGTTATTTCTGGTCTCAAAGAGAGTTCCCTTTCTGCCTTATCTTTAAAGGTATACATTGTTCTTCTAAGTTCTTCTCCACCCTTCATTGCAAAAAGCGAAAACTCTTCTATTATTGGAGATATTACCTCAATATAATTTGAAAGCTCTACCGTTTTTCTAAAAACGTCTTCTAAAAATCGTATCTCCTTAGCCTCAATACCAACGTAATCCTTCATTCCTCTAACTGGTTCAGTTCTTATCATTCAACATCACTTAGATAGCCTTGTTTCACTCATATTATAATAAGTAATGTCTCCGTATTTATCCACTATAGCTAAAAAGAAATCTAGATTTAACGATTTTGATCTAGAAATTATTTCCAGTAGATTATCAAGCTTTAATTTAGATGATTCGCTAACAACTAGGATTAAGGATCTATTTTTGCTCTCGCCCTTATGCTCTTTTAAGATTAACGTGAAATCGTTGTAACCGCTTTGAACTACCTTACCCTTCTGCCTAAGATCTACATATACAACAAATCTATCCCAATTTAGATTTAAAATGTCATCCTTATTTAAACCTTTCTTGTTTATTATGCTCTGAAAAACTTGTTCTTCCTTTATATTTTCGACTGGGTCGGACACTCTACTTTACATTATAAGCAACCATTGTTATATCTATCTGCCTTTGGAAGTCTGCTCATGGAAGGAAATAGATGCAGTTTTTGTAACTCAACTAATCTAAGATGGGACTACAAGAACGGTATAATAGTATGCGAAAACTGTGGATCAGTTATAGAAGACATAATATTTGACGAACAACCAGTTTTCTTTAATGCAAATAACTTCAAACCTTTAAAATATAAAGAGAAGAAACTAGAGAAAATTCTCGCCCAAAAAAATAAGGATGTATCTAGGTTTTTTTTAAGTAAAAATAATAGTCAATTTAATGATCTATTTAAGACATACCTTAACCAAATTTTGGAAAAAGATGAAAACCTGAAGAGAACTTACGATAAGTTATTAAAAAATGGCATACTAAGTGGTAAAAAAGCAAAAACAAGAATAATTCTTACAATTTATTTTAGCAATGATGATAGATACAAACAATATTTAAGATATATAGGAATTACAGATAAAGAATACAAGAGTATAATATCAGAGATAAAAACAAAAAATAGAATAGCAATAATGAATATCATTAACGAATAGACTATAAATAGAAATAATAAGATAGCTTATATTACCTAAACTAGAAGGCTAATATGTTTCAGTCCTTTTTTGAGTAAACTTTTTATATAAGCATTTTCTAAGGATGTGTGGAAGGTGACATAAAATGGCAACAGCTACAGTAGCTCAAACTCCAGAAGGAATCCCAGTCATTATTTTAAAGGAAGGATCTAGTAGAACATACGGTAAGGAAGCCTTAAGAATAAACATAGCTGCAATAAAGGCAGTCCAAGAAGCATTAAGAAGTACCTATGGTCCACGTGGAATGGATAAGATGCTCGTTGATAGTTTAGGAGATATAACAATAACTAATGATGGAGCAACAATAATGGATAAAATGGATCTTCAGCACCCTGCAGCTAAATTATTGGTACAGATAGCAAAGGGGCAAGATGAGGAAACAGCAGATGGAACTAAAACTGCGGTCATATTCGCAGGAGAGTTAGTAAAGAAAGCTGAAGATTTGCTTTACAAGGAGATTCATCCTACAATAATAGTAAGCGGATATAAGAAGGCTGAAGAGATTGCAATAAACACAATAAATGAAATTGCAGAGAAAGTATCAGTTAATGATACAGATACCTTAAAGAAGGTCGCTATGACTTCATTAGGAAGCAAAGCTGTTGCTGGAGCCAGAGATTATCTAGCAGACCTAGTAACTAAAGCTGTAACCCAAGTAGCAGAGTTAAGAGGAGATAAATGGTATGTAGACCTTGACAATATACAGATTGTAAAGAAACATGGAGGAAGCATAAACGACACACAGATGGTCTATGGAATCGTAGTCGACAAGGAAGTAGTTCATCCAGGCATGCCTAAGAGGGTAGAAAATGCAAAGATTGCATTACTAGATGCTTCTCTAGAAGTTGAGAAGCCTGAGCTTGACGCAGAAATTAGAATAAATGATCCAACTCAAATGAAGAATTTCCTTGACGAAGAGGAGAAATTATTGAAAGAAAAAGTAGATAAGATAGTTAACACTGGAGCTAATGTTGTAATATGCCAGAAAGGGATAGATGAAGTAGCACAGCACTACTTAGCTAAGAAGGGAATATTAGCTGTAAGAAGAGCGAAGAAGAGCGATCTAGAAAAATTAGCAAGAGCTACAGGAGGAAGAGTAATATCTAATTTGGAGGAACTAACTGAGCAGGACCTTGGATTTGCAGCTTTAGTCGAAGAGAGAAAAGTAGGAGAGGACAAGATGGTATTCATAGAAGGTGCTAAGAATCCCAAAGCAATAAGCTTACTGATAAGAGGAGGTCTAGAGCGTGTAGTAGATGAGACTGAAAGAGCTCTAAGAGACGCATTAGGAACAGTAGCTGATGTTATAAGGGATGGAAGAGTCGTAGCTGGAGGAGGAGCAGTCGAAATAGAAATAGCAAAGAGACTTAGGAAGTATGCTCCTCAAGTTGGAGGAAAAGAACAGTTAGCTATAGAGGCATATGCGAATGCTATAGAAGGATTAGTCATGATATTAGCAGAGAATGCTGGATTAGATCCAATAGATAATCTCGTTAAATTAAGAAGTCTACACGAAAATGAAGCCAATAAATGGTATGGGCTAAACTTCACTTCAGCATATCCAGATAACATGTGGAACGTTGGAGTAATAGAACCAGCAATGGTAAAGAATAACGCAGTTAAGGCTGCAACTGAGGCTGTGACTCTAATACTTAGGATAGACGATATAGTAGCTGCAGGAAAGAAGAGTGGCGGAACAGAAAACAAGAAGGGAGAAGAACACCACGAAGAGGACTAACCTAAAATCTAATTAGTTTTTATATTTTTTCTTTTTATGTTAATTATTATAGCTTTTTTGATATTTGGAGCAGAAAGCAAGGCTTCTCCTACATCTAGCTTGTCTAACGACGAGATAATTCGTTCGTCTAGAGATAGAGATTCCCTTATAGATCTCTTGTCAATATCTGATTTAATAGCATGAACTATTTTAATATTGGTATTCTTCATTATTTCAGGTGATAGAGATGAGGGAGACTGCGATACTATACAGAAGGAAATACCATATTTTCTTATTTCAGAGACTAGCCTATCGGTGAAATCATTTTTTTCAGAAAAGTAGTTATGAGCTTCATCTACAATTATCATAGTCTTTTTGCTGGGTTTCTTCTCCATATAATAATCTGAAATTAACTTCATAATTAATAGACCATATAATCTTCTTAATTTTGTATTTTTAATATTGCTAATATCTATTATAACAAAGCCGTTTATGTAACTTTCTAAATTATCTAAAGTTAATCCATCAGTAGAGAATAAGCTCCTTCCTTCCTTCCCAAAAAGAATAAAAAACTTTCTAGCTAAGGCATACTTAACATCTCTTATCCAATTTGATGTTTCCTCTATATTTCTTAGTATTGTTAATAAGTTCTTAAAACTTAACTCAGGATTTTTTTTCAATTTATTTAGAACTGTATACAGGAGAAAACGTTGAGGATCTGTCAATTGCATTACGTCACCGAAGATGTCTACTGCATCATTAATATCATTAGATATAATCTGGTTTAGATTTATTTTAAGTATATTAATCTTATTGTAAAACATAATGTTTATATCATTTGGTATTAGTTCTCTATATTCACCGTGCCAATCCAGTATAACAATATTCACACCTTTCTTAAAGGCCTGAATTGCGAGATGCGACGCTGTGGTACTCTTGCCAGAACCAGTACTGCCAAATATACCTATATGCCTAGTAAGATCGCTTAATTTTATACCTACTTCAGTTCTGCCAAAACTGCTCATAGCTTCTCCCAAGGGCAAATCGTATTCATAAATTAACATTTCGTTAGTAGATGGACTAAATGTTCTTTCTGGAGCGTAAAGATAGGGGATGTTCCCAAAAATTGATGGAAGTGGAACAATTGTGGATGATGTAGATGAAGGGATGAGATCCAAATGAGGGGAAATTGCTCTAGATATGTTATATACATCGTTTACCTCTTTCTCTATATCAGAAATCAGACTGGATTTGTCTTCATCATTACATTTTTTATATATTATTATGGCTGATCCCATTTTCCCTTCATATATTGAAGTAGTAAAAACGTAATGGAATCCCGATTGCCTCCTAGCCAATGACATGCTCAGTTTTCTAAGCTCTTCTTCTAAAATACTTCTAGATGTAGACGAAGTATCGGTTTTTCCAATAATACGTAAAATGATACCGCAATATTGATCTTTATCGGTAATTATATTATATAGATTTGACTGTAAGACTATTTTGTTAATCTTTATAATTTTCTTATTTAATAGATAAGAAATAATTATTGTAGATATCAAAGTAAATAAAATTATATAAATACTAATTCTATTAGTAGAACCTAAATATCTATAAATAATAATAAATATAGACCCAATTATAAGTAATATTGGTATAACTCTTCCTTTCTCCATATAAAAGTGAGCAAGGTATAGGAAAGAGTGTGTCAGGTAAAAGTAATAGCATTAAATGTCAAATGTAAACGATCCTCTATAGAGAGGTGCATTTCCCTATGCTTACCCTCAGTAAAACATTTTCTACATTTTATAATGTAATTTTCACCATCTAAAGAAACACCAGAGGCGTTTATAGCATCTTTAACTTGAGATGTGGAGGTTAATAACATAAGGAAAATCATAGCATTATTTTTAACTCTAGAAAATCTAATAAAATTAGAACTAAAAAAAATGTAGCAGGATTGATCAATGATTACATCTTTAGGTAAATATCCTAAAACCTGAACAACTTCATTATCACTAAACTTAGCTATCGATTTAATGTCTTCCCTAGATCTAATTATAACTTTAGAAACTAAAAACATTCAACCACCATGATTTACTGGAATGAACGTTACTTCGTCGGTTTCCGATAAAACTCTTGTATTTACTAGGCTTTTATCCAATAGCCTAGTATCTTTTCCATTTAATAGTATTATTATACCTGGCTTTATTCTCATTGATTTATCTATTAATATTCCTGCCTTATCAATATCCATAAGAAGATCTATAATTGAGCCATCTTTTTTAATTTCAACACATTTACCAAAAAAAGAAATTAAAGGTCCTTCAAAAATTAACTTAGGCATAACTTTCGGTTTCCTCCTCAAATGTCTCTTGTGCTGCTGACTTATTCTTAGCTTTATTATAATATCTAGTTAAGTATCCGGCGAGCCTATTTCTAACAGTTTTGGAATTTACATTGACAACCTTTTTTACAAGCTCCTTATTTTTCTGATAGTCGGATGTAACTTCTTCAGTATATTTCTCATAAATTAATTCAGCCATTCGTTTTATATCTTTAGTATATACTGTGCCTATGGCCTAACACCTTTATTCATTTGTTTCTGAGGATGTATATATGCTTGCCTTTGCCTTGTTTGTTCCCTCTTCTTTCTTAAATCTTCCCTTCAATCTTTCCATTACTTTTGGAAGAGTAGTATATTCCATAACTTGTGGCTCTAATCTATGAGGCATGAATGGACCGTGTCTACGCATATAGTCAGCTATTATATTAGCAGTCCTTCTTACCTCGTCAAATGCAGGATCATCAAATAGGTCAGAAGGTCCTACTAATCTACCATTCTTTAGATTAAATCCTAAACCTACTAACCTAGGTGGACCATCAAATCTAGTTGCCCTAGCGTCCTTTTGTGAAACTGGCATCAATGGACCGTAATGACTGCCCCTCATCCAGCCCGCGACTAAGTAGGGCACAGTAAACGCTTCTAATGTTTCACCTAGTGCAGGAAGGCCATGCTGCACTCTTACGATCATCGCAGGGTCGTCTTTACCAACATATTTTCCTGCTATCAGATTAAGCCTTTCAGTTGTAACTACTGCAGCCAGCATGTTATCTTGCTTTCTATAAATTCTTCTTATAATATATCTATCAGGAGTTCCTATAAGAGCTAAAAGGTCGTAGCTCTCCTCTGGGGTATTAAGTGTTATTGATTCTCCTTCATATACATCAAGAATCTCAAATTTGAAACCGTCATGAAGGGCCGGGTCTATAACTAGTCCTGCAGTATTAAAGGGATCTGCAAACATCTTAAATAAAGGTAAATTAAATGCACCAGGCTCGGTTTTATCTGCCATGAAGACTACAAAAGGTTCCGATGGTCTCTCCTCTATTTCCATTTCAGCTATTCCAGGTCCCATTCCCTTTAGGTTTCCTGAAAAGGAATCTGATAAAAGATCTTGCCCCGCGGCATATAAACCAAGTTCTTTAGCTTTCGAAGCTGCTTCTTTTAACGCGTTCCATACAAGTTCGTGTACTTTCTGATCCAATTCGCCTCTATTGTGAGAAATTATGAACTCCATGTCATCTCCGACAAAGGTCGGATAGAAATCGTTTATTATACCTTGTTTTTTACCTTCAGATAGAACCTTTGTCGCTACAGCTATCGTATCAGGATGAACCATATGATGTCCTGCTAAAGAACCTATATCTGCTTTTAATACGCTGATAGTAGATTTCATCTTGAATAAAGAATAGGGATATCATCTAAAAACTTTTGCTCTTATGAGGAAACTTTCGCTATAGAGTAATATTCTCCCTTTTCTTTCTGTATTCTATCAAGATAACTATCTATCTTATTTACTCTAGGTCTTCCAGTCTCTGCATCTCTTCTGAATGTAATCCCTAAACTTTTCAGGAATGTATTCATTCCTTCTCTAATAGAGAGAGGACCTATAGCTTCGCCTTCTATTGAAGGAGTACCCAAGAACACCATTATCCTATCTGCTATATAATCATGAATTGAGAGATCATGTTCAACTACAAAAGTTACTGATTTTCTCTCTCTAGAAATTTTCTTTATGGCTTTTGCTACTATATAACGTTCTTCTACGTCTAGATAGGACGAAGGTTCATCAAAAACGTATACATCTGCATCTCTAGCTAGGGCTGCAGCTATGAGGAGTTTTTGGAGTTCTCCTCCGCTTAAATTATTCACAACTGATTCCAGTAGTCTATGTAGACCTAACCTCCTTATTACTTCTACGTAAAACCAGGAAGAATTAGAGAGTATGTCTTTACTCACGTTTTCTAGATATTCCTTCACTGTTAAATCGCTGTTTGGAGAAATAACTTGAGGTTTATAAGAAAGCCTCAAAGTATCAGGAGTCACTTCGCCTATATCTGGCTTATATTCTCCTACTAACATCTTTACAAAAGTGGTCTTACCTATTCCGTTAGGTCCAACTATCCCTATTATCTCCCCCTCTCTAGCGTTTCCAGCATTAACTTTAAGTTTAAATCCAGAATTGTTTTTATAAATTTCGGTCCAAGTTACCTTTTCTTTAACGTCCTTAGCAAAATCTAGGTCTGATAATTCCTTTATTACAAAATCAATTTTGTCTTGCCTAATTTTCATATTTTCTGTAGGTAGAAATCCATTAAGGAAATTATTTATTCCTACTCTAGAAGAATATACTTTGGATACCTTACCATATATGCTTCCCTCTCCGTAGACTATATTTATAAAATCAGCAAGATAATCAAGTACGACTAGATCATGTTCCACTAAAACTACATATTTGCCTTTTGTGAGTTCCCTTATAGCTTTAGCCATGTTTGTCCTTTCTCTTACGTCTAGATAGGACGAAGGTTCATCAAAAACGTATACATCTGCATCTCTAGCTAGGGCTGCAGCTATGAGGAGTTTTTGGAGTTCTCCTCCGCTTAAAACTTTGCAATCTTTATCCCAAAATCTTTCCATTGAAAGCAGGCTTTTTATTTCGTCTATTCTACCTCTCTGATCTGCCTTTTTTAGTATTTCACTTACAGATCCTTTCAAAAACTTTCCTGCATATTCCACATATTGTATTTTATGCGCTACTTTTAATTCTTTAGAGTAAAGTTTCTCAAAGTAACCGTACATTTCTTTACCTTTGAACCTCTTAAGTACATTTTCCTGGCTGGGCTGGCTATCCACATCTCCAAAATTAGGTAAAAGTTCTCCAGAAATTATCTTAAGCATAGTGGTTTTTCCAGTTCCGTTTTTACCCAAGATTCCGGTGATGAATCCTTCTTTAAGCGTAGGAATTCCAAATAACTTAAATCCGTTTATCCCGTATCTATGAATTACATCTCCTTCATATTGATCTGGCAAATTGATTACAGTAATAGCTTCAAATGGACATTTCTTTACACATATTCCACATCCTATGCACGTCTGTTCATATATTACGGGTTTACCTTTAACTATCTCAGCGAGTTCTATGGCATTACCTCCAGATCTATCGATTGGACAGTAAGAAATGCATTCAGTACTGCATTTGTCTGGTTTACAAAAATCATAATTTATAACAGCAAGCCTCATAATCTCACCAAAAACTTTCAATTAAAAAATAAAAAGTAAATAATTTTACTTAAAATTCATCTTCTTCCCAGTCATCTTCTAGATCTTCTTCCTCCAAATCTTCTTCTTCCCATTCCTCGTCCTCTTCCCAGTCTTCATCCCAGTCTTCTTCAAACATTAGATGACCACAATTGAATCTCAACTAGCGAAACTACTTTATTTTTTTCTGTTTTCATGCCTTTCTTTACTCTCGTAAAGTTAATATATTATTTTCAATCAACACATTGCTTTATCGAAATGTTTCTATTCTATTAAAGTGGGAAAATAAAAATTTTTTTAGAAATTATTTTTGAGATTAAACTTATAATAAGTAAAGCTAATTTACTTAGTAAAACGTTGCAGAGGAATCCCTTAAATGCTCCCATAACAAAACATTGGGCTTTACTATAAATTTCTAAATAAATTTGATAATAGCTTTTAATTATACGGATCCGCCGGGATTTGAACCCGGGACCAAGGGCTCCGGAGGCCCTCACTCTGTCCTAGCTGAGCTACGGATCCAGTGAAACATATTATAATAAACGTACTTCTATAATTAATGAGGTTTGCCATGTCGGATTTAAAAGAACTCTTAGCTTCAGAAACGCTACCGTTGTTAGCTAATGAAAATCTAATAGGAATAGGAACTGGGAGAACAGCCAGAACGTTAATAGAAAAAATTAATATAAATAAAGAGTTATTTATAAACAAGAAATTTATTACTTCTTCAATAGATTCTGAGATAAGGCTAAGTAATTATGGATTCAATGTACTATCGTTATATATCGGTGTTAGGCCTGATATCTATGTAGATAGTTTCGATTCACTTTTATTACAAAAAGATATAAATAATTCAGTAATGATAAAGGGCGGAGGGGCTGCCTTATTTAGAGAAAAAATTCTTGCCTCATATTCTAAGCATAGAGTATATATCGGAGAATATACTAAAATAATAAATAGAAATTCTTCGATAAAAATACCTATAGAAGTATTACCCGTAGCTCATAAATACGTTATAGATTCGTTGAAGGAAAAAGGTATTGAAGCCAAACCCAGAGAGTCTGACGGTAAAATAGGTTCAGTCTTTTCAGACAACGGGAACATGATCCTGGATTTAGAAATAAAAAATGAAATTGATCTTTGTGAACTTGATAAAAAACTAAAAAATATTACAGGAATATTAGAGACAGGAATATTTTGTTCTAATTTAATTGATAAAATAGTAATAGCCAGAAAGGAGGATGAAATAGAAATTGTCGAAAAATCATCAAAATAAAAGGCATTATGCAGAAAATATAGTTAAATTAAAGGTAAATGATGAATTACCTTCTTTATATATCTATATGAGCAGAAACGGTTCAGATTACATAATGAGCAAAGATACATGCTCATGTAAATCATTTCTTTTTAATAACGTCTATAGAAATAGATCAGATTTCTGTTATCATTTAAGATATTTAAAAAATGCCATTGATAGCGATGAGTTGTTGACCTTATATCTAAATAAAGAAGATTTTCTTAAGATTTTAGAAGAGATTTATTCTACTGGAAAATCTTTAAAGCTAAGGAAAG
The DNA here is from genome assembly GCA_032834875.1 of Sulfuracidifex metallicus DSM 6482 = JCM 9184. Lineage (NCBI taxonomy): Archaea > Thermoproteati > Thermoproteota > Thermoprotei > Sulfolobales > Sulfolobaceae > Sulfuracidifex > Sulfuracidifex metallicus. Next base: position 48,549 of record CP135238.1, on the reverse strand, counting down.
CGTTGCTACATAGGAACTCTTAATGGTTAGCTTAGGTTTAGTTGGTTCAGTATTTTTTGCGGCAATAGTTACGATAATAGTTACTTTTGCCTATGTAGTTATAGTAGATATTATGACCCCTGAAAGAAGAGAAACCGTAAATAAGAAAAAGAAAAGTGTGAAAGGTAGAGCATAATGGGAGGTAAAAGAAAGAAGAGGACTAAACCGATAAGAGTAAGACCTAAAGTCCCTAGTACTTTCGAATGCCCTAGATGTGGGAAGGTAAGTATAAACATTAAAATTAAGAATGGGATGGCAAACATAACCTGCGGTGCTTGCGGCCTCCATGCTGAGATAGAAGTTCCACCAGTATTTGATAATGCTAATGCATATGGCAAGTTTCTAGATATGTATCTTGAAGGGGAAATTGAAATAAGCGATGAAGAAAATAACCAAAAGGAGGAAGAGGAGAACTATGAAGATGAAGGGAAGAGTGAGGAATTACATCAATAAAGTTTTGGAGGAAGGCAGACCTTTACATTTCTCTTTGATTGATCCAGATAAACTATCATCTTTAAAGGATCTTTCAATGTTATCAAAACAGTTATATGAGGCTGGAACAGATGCCTTTCTAATAGGAGGAACGTTAGGAATATCTAAAATCGAGCTCGAAACATGTCTAGATATCCTAGAGGATTTTCCTATACCAAAAATACTTTTCCCAGGCAATGTCAACGTAGTGTCAGAGAAGGCGGATGCTATCCTTTTTATTTCATTGTTAAATTCAGATGATATTTATTATGTAATAGGGGCTCAGGTATTAGGAGCGCCAATTATAAAGAAAACTAGACTAGAAACATTGCCTACTGCATATTTAATAGTAGGCTACGGTGGAACTGCAGGTCACATAGGAAGAGCCAGATTAATTCCTTTTGATAACTACGACCTTGCAGCAGCTTACGTAATGGCAGCTGAATTCATGGGCATGGAATTTGCTTATCTAGAGGCTGGATCTGGTTCTCCAGAAACAATCAGACCTGAAATGATATCTGCTATAAAGAAAATTTCAAATATCAAATTAATTGTTGGCGGTGGCATAAAAACTGAAGATAAGGCAACAAAAATTGCCGAGGCCGGAGCTGACATAATAGTTACAGGGAACATAATAGAGAGTAATATAGAGAACGCAACAAAAATTATAAGACAGATAAAGAAGACAAGAATAATTGAGTAAATATGCCAGCCTCAAAGAAAAAGAAGGAAAATATACCACTATCTTCAATGGCAGGGTTAATCAGATATTATGATGAGGATATAGAGAAGATTAAAGTTAATCCTAAAGCTGTGATTATAATAAGCATAGTAATGATAGGTTTAGTGATAGCATTAACAAAAATACTTCCAACTCCATAATTTTTAAGGGGGCCATGGCAGGGGACTACGGCCTCAAGGCTGAGGAAACTCCGACCTCCAAACTCAAAGAGAGCTCCGTCATGGGGCAAGGGGAGATCCCTTGGCTACTACACAGAAACGAAGCCGCTTAGCTCTAGATGAAGATGAACCGATCCTCAGGCATGTAAATGCTAGAGGTAGGCGAGATGAGCTAAAGTGGCTTGAAACGGTAGACCTCTCTGGAGCAAGTAGGAGGGATATGAGTGGAGTTCGATCCCTCTAATAACGCAAAGCCAAATTCCCCAGATACAGAAGTCGGGTTATTACCATGGCCCATTTTTATCCGTCTTTTATGCTATTTATTATATTATTTTCTATCTGTCTTATTTCTTCTTCTTTTTTATTAACATAAGAATCTAATAGTTCTCTATTTAAATCTAAAAACGTTTTACCCCATTTAAATACACTCATCAATTTGTTAGCCTCTACGATATTTCCTAAAATATATAATGCAGCTGCCGTTGCTTCTATCGAGGAAAGTTTAAACGGTTTAGCGTAATTTATCGGATTTCCTGCAACTAAAAAAGGAAGTCTTCTTCCATTTTTTAGAAATTTTCTAAAAAAGCTTTCGTCAGATTTGTTCCATGAACTATCCAGCACAGTAAGACCTTCTTTTTCAAATGAGGTCTTGTCGTCTATAGATATTATTCTTTCCGCAAGAGGATTGAGAACTATTCCTTGAGGTCTCTTAGTAGGTTCTGCTAATTTCATCCTAATCATTTTTCTTGCAGTGTTTTTAGTGGGGTCGTCCTGATTGAACTCTATTACGTAAATTTTCATAAATGCCGTAAAGTTCATATAACCAAAGTTGTAATAAAACTACTGGGAAAAATTGCCTTCTGCGATAGTCCTCATAAACACAGATCCTGGTGGAGAACAAGAAGTTTTTGATAAATTAGTAACACTAGACGAAGTAGTAGAGATTGATATAGTTTACGGTGTCTATGATCTGGTTGTTAAAATACAGACAAGCGATACTGATAAGCTAAAGAGTTTTGTTACAAATACTATAAGAAAGTTACCTAAGGTTAGATCTACTCTAACAATGGTAATTATGGAAGGAAAGAGTTTAGTTAAGAAATGAATTAAAATGAAATTTATAGTTGGAGTAGATGATCACGACTCTACTAAGGCCGGCTGTACAACACATTTTTCTTCCATACTACTAGAAAAACTTTTTCTTAAAAATTGTAAAATAAGTGAATTACCAAAACTAGTTAGACTGAATCCAAATATTCCATGGAAAACTAGGGGAAATGCTAGTATCTCGTTTATAGTAGATTGTAATATAAGTTTATGTGAATTAGAGCAATTAGTGTCAGATACATCAGAAAAATATGTTAAAAAAATTTCTATGGGATATAACCTAAATAGGAAGCCAGGATATGCTATCTTAGAATATGATAAATATAATCTCATTAAGGATAAATTAGAGTCATTCTATGAAAGAGCAGTTTCGGATGTAATTCCCCTAGATTTAGCTAAAAAATTTGCTAAAAATAATAAAATTTTGATAGGAGGAAGTAGAGGATTAATTGGAAGTATAGCAGCATTAGGTTTCGACGAAGATTATACGTTCGAACTATTAACTTATAGAAAAATAGAAAATTGGAATAAAGATAGAGATGTAGATAACAAATCTATAATGGAAGCAGATTCTATCTTCTTCCCTAGAGTAGTAGCTAATTATGACTACTTTAAGAATAAGCCGTTAATCCTATCTCATGGAAGAGACCCAGTCTTTTACGGACTAAGAGGAACAGATCCAGAAATTTTAATAAAAGAAATGAACACAATAAATGCAAAAGAGGAATTAGATTTTTTCATGATATTTAAAACTAATCAGATGACGGATTCACATTTAAAATATTTAGGGACTAGATATTATCAGACTACTTCAATGAAAATTAAAATCAATTCTATCAGAATAATGAAGGGAGGGCATGTACTAATAGAGGGAAGCGATAATGAGATGCTTGTTATAGTATACAGAGAATCAAGAGAGTTAAATTCTCTAGCTAAAGAACTTAAAAGAGGAGATCTTATACACGTAAGCGGAGCAATAAAACCATCATTTAATAACTCAAAGATCCTTGAGGCGGAGAGAATTGAAGTTCTTTATTTAAACGATCAGATTAATGAGATACCTTTATGTCCTATATGTAAAAGGAGAATGGAATCTGCAGGGAAAGATAAAGGATATAGATGTAAAAGATGTAGAACATTCGCAAATAGTAAAACAACGAGGAGCATATCCAGAAACATAACTTTAGGATTATATCAATCTCCCTTATATAGACATCTAACAAAACCGATCTACCTCAACCTAAGTAAACCTGAAATAAATGAAGAAGAATTAATAAATAATATATTAAGTAAAATGATAAAAAGACAAGATAGATATGTATCAACCATGGTTTCCTCATAGTTGTTCGCTAAGTCTCTCCTCTAGGTATGGAAGAGAATATTCGTATCTAGACGAGTTACCAAAATGTCCTCCCTCAAATTCACAATACTTATGTTGAATTTTCATCTTAGCCATCTTCTTATGAAGAGTTCTTATCCCTACAAATAGATTATATTCGTCCTTTGTTCCTACGTCCAAATAAATTCCTTTTAACTTAGACAAACTTTCTAAGTGCTTTTCAACATTCTTTGCTGGATCAAATGACAACCATTTAGCCCAAGTTTCTACCTCGATACCTCCAGTCTCCAAATCTATAGGAAGATCCGACATAATTTCACTCCTTAGATTGGGAGAATAAAAGAAGGCACTTCCAATTACATTTACTGCCCTCATTTCATCTTCGCTTAATTGTTTTCCTTTAAGTACAGAATTCAGCCAGTTCTTTACACATTCAGATCTAAACAGTTTGTTGGTATACAAAAAGTCTTGAATATACATATATTCGAAGCAGCTATCACCAAAATGATTAGCAAAGCCGTTGATTATGTCTGGATGTCTTACGGCAAGCGTATATGCCCCAAAGCCTCCTGACGACTTACCGAAAAGGGCTACCTTCTCTACGTCGTATTTTTCTCGAAAATAAGTAATTAGTTCATTAATAATAAAGTTCTCATAACTCCCAAGGATTGGAGAATTTATATATTGATTAACATAAATTTTTGTTTTAAAATTAGGATTTATTACAATGCTTCTCTTCAATTTCTTCGACGAGAAGAGCTTACCTATAATTTGCCCAAATTTATTAGATATCACTGGCTTCCAGTTTAAGCCAGCTAGCTCTATAAGAAGAAATGGTTTCTGATCGTTTTCAGGTGGAAGAAAAGTCAATATCTCCCTAGTTGAAGGGTCTCCTACTACATTATCTTTCAATGACTCCGATTCTATTTTTTCTATCACATAGTTTATCATAGCAGAGAATTATACCTAATCTCTTTTATACTTACACATGCTTTAGTGATAAAATGAACTTTATAGGTCTAGCTGGCTATGTTTCTTATTTAAATTGATACTATTCTAAATATTTATTGATTATGTTTTTAACTGCTATAGCTACATTATCCCAGCTAGAATGTAGACGTAAAAAGTCTAAAACCTTTTCATTATTAATTAACGTATTTAGTTCCTTTTCTGAAGTAGAATATAGTTTAGAAGCTTCTATAGCCATGGAGTTCTTATCGAACTCTCTTACTATTTTAATCATTTCTAGATTAGAATATACACTTTTTATTGCAGGAATGTCATATCCTACTACTGGAGTTCCTAATGCCAATGACTCTAGAACCACTAAAGAGAAACCATCTACGTGACTAGGGTATATTAAAACCTTAGCTTTAGAAACTATCTCGTTAAGCTTTTCCCGTTCTACGAACCCATAATATTCTACATCTAAATTTAACTTTTTCACTTTATTCCAAAATCTCTTTTCATTATATTTATCAAAGAACTTCCCCATTAACTTTAACTTTATCTTTTTATGAAGGTTGTATTCCATAATCTTTAAAATTTGAGGAACTTCTAAAATTCCTTTATCTTGATTTAATCTACTCCAAAATACTACATAATCTTCCTTACCTTTATCTCTATAAGACAATAGATTAGAATCAAATGCGTTTCCAGGTCTAATTACTTCTCCATCTAAGTGTGAAGTTTCTAGAGATCCCTGGCTTACTGAAGCTATAAATGTAGGTTTAGATGTTTTCAAAAGACGCTTGTATTTAGGTTTAGCTAAAAGCTCGTTGTAAAGAAAACGGGTATAAAATCCCTTTCCAGTATAAGGATTTATTTTATAGAATTTTAAAAGCCTTCTTAAATAACTAAAAGAATCTGCATAAAAAAGGGGTTCATGTATTGTAAAACCAAATTTTTTATTAAATGCTTTTCCAAAATAAAAAATGTCTGGAGAAGTATGATCTGGCTCATAAAATATATCAACATCAGAAGAATATTTTTCTATAAGTTTATTAATAATTTTCTTTTCTTTTAAGATTATTTCCATTTTATTTATTGATAATTTATTTTTGGATATATCGTCTAAAATAGAATAAAATCCATCAACTATTATTATTCCTTGCCTTTCTAACTCATTAGCTTTCTGTGTTAAGATATCAGTACTCCACTTGAAAGATAAAGAAGAAGGATAATATACTATGTCAAAAAATTTTCTAAGTCTCATAACTACCTCATAGGCATGAAGCGAACCTCCTCCTGCGAAATGAGGTGATAATAAATTACTATAAACAATGCCTAATTTTACCACATTGCTAACTTAGATAGAAGTATGATAAAACGCTTATTATCTTTAACTTAGTAAGCATAATATATTAATAAGCAAGTTATATTCAGTCGTATATAAATTATATAAAAGATAAAAAATGATTATAGATATTCTACGTTCTATTCAATGTCAAACACCCAATAAAGTTTTATAAGATAAAAGGAGAGAATGAGAAAAGTGGGCCGGTAGCTCAGACTGGAAGAGTGCCCGGTTGGCATCCGGGAGGTCCCGGGTTCAAATCCCGGCCGGTCCATTATAAGGACATTATAGCATCGTAAAATATTACCTTTCATATAGCTATAACAACTGTTTTATAGAGTTTTATAGAAATGTGGTACCAATTCTATCTTCATATTTTATATAACTAAATTCTTATTTCTCTGCAAATATTATTTATTTGGCACTACCCAGTTTCAATGTTAATAATGTTAATTAATATCTAATTTTATATTAATAAATATTATATTTCTAATTTTCATAAAAATACTACTTAGTCGTATAAAATTTTTCATTCTTCCTGACCCCTCTATTTCCACTGGAGACAATTCATAAGCCATTAAGCTGTCTAATTATACATATGGATTATGTTAATTATTTTATTTTCCTATCTTCAAAATAAACTATTTATTTTATACAAACCGTTACTTTTCTATCGTTTTCTGATATAACTCATTCTGAATACTAAGCTATTTTTTCCACTAGAATCGAAGGGGTATGTCAGAATTTTTGTTCTCTCATTCTTACAAGATTTTCTCCAGTGGAAATAGAGGGGTATTTTACTCCCCAGTAAAATGCCTGATCTTTTTTAAGTTGTTATCTCAAAAGATGTTTATGTCAATGAGCGACATTATAGATGAAGTCCTAGAGAACATAAGGAATTCAGCCATTTTCAAGAACAGGGAGTATCTCTTACCAGACTATATACCCGATCAACTTCCATTTAGAGAAAGGCAAATAAAGGAAATTGTTAGTGTTATGGCACAACTATACAAAGGAGAGAGACCTGGTAACATCTTTATTTATGGCCTTACTGGTACTGGAAAGACCGCAGTTACTAAATTTGTTCTTTCTAATCTTCAAAAGAGAATACCGGATAAATTTTCATTTATATATATCAATACAAGACAAAGTGATACTCCTTATAGGGTAATAGCTGACATTTTAGAATGGCTAGGAGATAAGGTTCCTTTTACTGGCCTATCGTTAGCAGAATTATATAGAAGATTATTGAAGTCCTTGATGTTAGTTAAGAACAATGTGGTAGTTGTTTTAGACGAAATAGATGCTTTAGTGAAAAAATATAATGATGATATATTATATAGACTTACTAGGATAAATTCTGAATTAAACAAGAGTAAAGTGTCTCTAATAGGAATTACAAATGATATTCAGTTTATAGATATATTAGATCCTAGGGTCAAGAGTAGCTTAGGAGAAATAGAGATAGTGTTTCCCCCTTATAATGCGGAAGAACTAACAGAGATTCTAAAGATGAGGGCAAACTTAGCCTTTAGAGAGAATGTGTTAGACAATTCGATAATTAGTCTTTGTTCAGCGCTAGCTGCAAGAGATCATGGAGATGCCAGAAGAGCTCTTGATCTTCTTAGGGTCTCAGGAGAAATAGCAGAAAGGAAAGGTAAGGCTAAAATTACACAAGATGATGTGCAAGAAGCTAGAGGTGAAATAGAGAAAGATAGAGTTCATGAGGTAATCTCAACTCTTCCATTTCATTCTAAATTAGTTTTAGCATCTATCCTATCATCCAATGATAGATTAACAACTGGAGAGGTTTATAATATATACTCATCATTAGCTAGAAAAATGGGAATAGAGGTAGTAACTCAAAGAAGAGTCAGTGACATAATAAATGAACTAGATATGATAGGTATTCTCAATGCTAAAGTCATTAATAGAGGGAGATATGGTAAAACTAAAGAAATTTCTTTAGCTGTAGAGAAGCCTCTTGTAATTAAAATATTGAAGGAGAGTGATTCTAAAATTGCTAGTATCTGGAGTTGATGATGGATATTTTCCCCTCTCGTTCAAAGGAAGGAAAGGAAAAGCACCTTTGATAAGCGTGGTCTATGACAACTTCAGTATAAAAAATATTGATTTAGATTTTATAACTGTAGATGGAGAAGATGCAACTGAGATATACTCTTCCTTAGATAAGGGAGATATTACAATAATAGATAGTGTTATATGCGGAGGATTTAATTACATCAAGCCTACATCTAATTTTATTTATTTTTTTGGAAAAAAACCTAATAACACATCCATTCTTAATGCCCTTAAAAAGCATTTTAGAGACGATAATGAAAGAATAGAAACAATTAATAAGGTCATAGGAAATTTAACTTCGCTTTCTACAAAGAAGGGAACAGTTTTCGTTTATACAGACCTAGACCTACAAATTGCTAAGGAAATAATAGAAAAATATCAGATATTTGTAAAGTATCCAGAGCCAATAAGATCAGCACATATAATAGGAAGAAGTGTAGGTCAACTACAATTGAAAGTACTCTGAATCGCTTTGGACGTTCTTATTCTATCCTCTCTTTCTTTCAATCTTAGTTCGAATCTACTCTTTTCCTTTTCAGACGACGGTTCAATTTTACGTATAGATCTTGGTTTATTGTTATCGTCTATCGCAACAAAAGAGAAAACTGTATTAGTAACTAGCCTTTTCTTTCCTTCAAAGTAATCTATAGCGAAAACTTTTCCTCCTACGTCTAGCGAAGTATTTCCAGTATACTCTACTGCACTTTGAATTTCCAATATATCACCTACCTTAACTGGAGTTAAGAAATCAGCACTTCCAGTAGAAACTGTAAATACATTACCTTTGGAGTACATTTTAGCAATGATTGCCATGGCTCGTCTAACATAGTGTACATTTTACCCGCATAAAGAATTCCATTTCCAAATGCATGCTCCGGATATATTGTTCTAGTATAAGACCTAGAGAACGTCATATCTGTAAGTAGGTCTTCTTGATCTGATAATACCTCCTTTCTTCTTTGTAACCTCTTTTCTTTTCTCCTTTCGCTCTCCTCATCGTTAACAAACTTATCTTTAAGATCTATTTGCCTAGGTCTGTTATGTTCGTCTGTAGCAACTAAGGTCATATAGCTAAATGCTCCTAATTCTTCTTTTTCAGTACCTCCTTTGCTTATACATCCCTTAACTCTAACCTCTACAGATGTGTTCCATATTCCCGTTACTTCAGCAATCACCCTTACTATATCACCTATCCTTGCTGGCTTTATGAGAAATATGTAATCAACAGATGCTAGAAGGTAATTTCCTTTGCTTACTGAAGACATTAATAAACCTGCAGTATCTACTAACCAATTCATATAAATTCCTCCATGTAAGGAACCGAAATGGTTAGTATGCCAAGGAAAGACGTTATAGAACGTTTCTAATTTGTACATAATATCTCTACCTCCCTATTTATCACTTCCAACTATTTCTTTTAATCTTTCATCTCCCTTTATTGATTTAATAAAGGTGTATGTACTTTCCGAAACTAGATCCTTCCAGTTTCCGTTAGTTATCATTAGCTTTCTTATTAAAGTGGAGTTATATTTCTCTCTATTAAAAGCAGGAGGTATAATAGTGCTATATCCTGCCTCTTTAAAGATTCTAACTACTAATGGATTTCTTGCGAAAAGAATAGAAAAGGAAGGCACATACATACTTACATGATGGGCCCAAACGCTATTCATTAATATATCTGGAATAGGTATTATAATAATTTTAGAAAGATCTATTTCATTTTCAATTAAAGTTCCTCTTATCATTTCGATTCTTTCTCCTGCGGTAAATGGATTTGTCAGTGTGTGACTTTCCTGTGCGCTGCCTACTAAAACTATTAGTTCGTCTACCTTATTAAGCCCCCATTTAAGGACTTCCAAGTGTCCTAAATGGAATGGTTGAAATCTCCCTGGGTAAATCCCTCTAAGCATACCTCATCTCCTTCTGAAGTTTTGAGAATATCATGAGCACTTCCTTTATTAATTCCAATTTCAATAAACCCAAACCCATTGCTATAAATAATTAATTCGTTCTCCTTTCCATATCCAAACGTTTTCACTACCCTAGCGTTGTATTCTCCGTTTCTAGTTTTTATTCTTACTATTTTATCATCAATTAGATTAATTTCACTTTTATGTATATTTAATGCAACATTACCAAAATTATCAACATATATTACCTTCGCTATAATTCCGCAACTATCTCTTTTGAAAAATTTTATGTTATATGGAACTAGATCTCTTTCGTCTTTCCTATTTCCAAATGTATCCAGCTGAACTCCTACAGAGATTAGAGCCGCTGAGATTGCGAAAATGTCTCTACCATGAAATGTTCTAGAAATTTGGTTAGAAAGAAACAGTTTAGGATTTGAGATTATTCGAATTTCTGAAATTCCGTCATCCATAATTGCTGGATATAAAATGCCATTATCTGGTCCTACAAAGTAATAGTTTTTAGTCTTAGCCACGATAGGATGTCTTTCTGTCCCAACTCCTGGATCTACAACAACTAGGAATACGGTACGTTTTGGAAAGAATCTATAACCTGTGTAGAGAAGATATGCTGCACTGCTCAAGTTAAATTTCTTTACATTACCCGACAAATACGAAATTTTTGCGTCCTTATTGAAGTTCCTTATTACTCCTTCCATTACTCCGTTATAGTTATCATAAAGACTGAAATCTGTTAAAATTGCAATGTTATTCGTCTTTGCCATTCTTCATCAATAAAAGTTCAAGATAAGAGGTATTTGTTACTTCTCCTTCTATGTGAAAGTCTCGTATAAAATGTTCAGAGAAAGATTTCAATTCGTCTTCGGTAACGTTGTCCCCCTCAATTTCGATGAATTCTCCTAATCCCTCCACCCTATCCAAGGATATTATAAATTTTTCTATTTTAAAATTTTTTCTTAATTTTTTAACAATAAAAGTTTCATATAAGCCGATTCTTTCCATTATGATTCTTATATTTGGTATGTCAGTGTTAGATATTGATATTGTAATTTCTTCTCTGCTTTTTCCAAAACTTCCCTGTTTAGGTCCTTTATATGTTAATTCATATTTATTTCCTATCTTTCTTAATCTAATAGCTTCATCGCTTTGTTTAAAATTCCTATATTTATAATTAAAGTATATATCCTCTTGTTCTTCCGTGCTAATTATTGGAACAGATCTCTGTTGCAGTTCTCTTTCTAAATCATTAAGAGAGGGAGATTTAAGCTTCATTTTTATTTCTCTTTCTATCATTATGACATCTAAACCTGAAGTATACTTAAAGACTTATGACAAGATATTTCGCTATTCTAGGCTTCATGGAGACGCTAACCTCAGTAAACGTTTTCATATAATGGATTACATGGTGTCAAGATATTTAGAGATATTTAGAGAGAAAAGCGATGTAGAACAGTTTCTGAATTATTGTCAATATCCTTTACGAAAGACTATAAGATATAATTCATTAAAAATTAATAAACAGGAATTTGAAAAAGTAATGAATGAAAATGGATTTAAGATAAAAAGAATAAAAGATATAAATATAGGATATGAGATAATAGAAATGCCAAAAAAGCCAACACTAGGTTCAACATTAGAGTATATGAAAGGCTATTATCATATACAAAGTAAATCATCCATGATTCCACCTCTAATGTTGGCACCATCAGAGAATGATGTAGTTCTAGATATGGCTGCAGCTCCCGGAGGTAAAACTACCGAGATGGCTCAGCTAATGTCGAATCGAGGATTAATAATGGCTGTTGAAAGATCTAGATGTAGAACTAAATCTTTACAAAGCAATATTAATAGATTAGGAGTTCTAAACACTGTAATTGTAAGGACCGATTCTGTTAATTTGAGGAAAATGAACTTTAATTTTGACAAAATTCTTTTAGATGCACCTTGTTCAGGAGAGGGAATTATGTATAAGGATCCTTCAAGGAAACAGAAAACTTCCCCAGCCGATTTAAAACAATTTGCTTTAAACCAATTGAAATTAATAGAGACTGCATTTAATTTACTTAAAGATGGAGGGAGACTTGTATATTCAACGTGTAGCATAGGTCCTGAAGAGGACGAGTTCATTATTAACTATGCAGTAACTGAACTAGGTATGAAGGTGATTAAGAACGTCTCTTTTAATTATTCAAATGGAATAAAAGAGTTCAATGGGATTTCTTTCGAAGAAAGTGTGTCGCAATGCATCAGAATTTATCCACATATTCATAATACAGAGGGATTTTTTATATGTCAACTAGAAAAGGAATAAAAATTATAAAACTTGATGAAAGTAAAATACAAGAATTATTATCTAACTTTGCCTCTCTGTACAGCTGTGATGATTTTAGTGATATTATCAATCAGAATTTGTTTTATACTCTTGAGGGTAAATTTAAGCAAGTATATATGTTTAAAAAGAATAATTTTTTAGAAGAATTACTCTTGAAGCTAAACGATTTGGATTTTTTTCCATATAGTATAGGCACTCCAATATTAAAGGAATATAATAACTCATATTTCAAGCCAACTTTAACTTTTGGTAGTTTAGTTAAAGATAAATGTAATAATAAAATAACTATAGACAGAAATAAAGCAGAACTTATAACATTTAAAAAATCCATTATAATAAATAATTTATTTAGTTTTAATAATGCTATAGTTTTAGATGATAGAAAAGATTTTGTTGCGTTTGCAATACTTAAGCCAATTAAGCTAAATAAAATAGAAAATGCCACAGAAGTAATACCAACTTTAGATATAGGATGGTATTTAAGAGAGGGAGGATAAGTTATATTAGATACAAAAGAGATGGTTTTAAGTTTAACCAAATTGTATGGTGATTAAAGTGGGAGATCAAGTTCAAGAAAATTTAAGCAAGAAGTCAGTTAGATCTATAGATGAATTACCTGGGGTCAGTCAGAATATTCTAACTAAACTTCAAGAAGCAGGTTATCCTACTATAGAGTCAATTGCAATAGCTTCAGCCCAAGATCTAAGCGTTGCTGCTGGAATACCTTTAACCACAGCACAAAAAATTATAAAGGAAGCTCGTGAATCTCTAGATATAAAATTTAAGACAGCTCTTGAAATTAAAAAAGAGAGACTAACAGTAAAGAAAATAACTACCAGCAGTCAAGCTTTAGACGGTCTTCTAGGAGGAGGAATAGAAACTAGAACCATGACTGAATTTTTCGGCGAGTATGGTACTGGCAAAACACAGATATGCCACCAGATAAGCGTAAACGTACAGCTTCCTCCTGAGAAGGGAGGCCTGAACGGAAAGGCGGTATATATTGATACAGAAGGTACGTTCAGATGGGAGAGAATAGAAGCTATGGCTAAAGGTCAAGGTTTAGATCCAGAACAAGTAATGAACAATATTTATTTCATAAGGGCTGTAAACAGTGACCATCAGATGGCTATTGTAGATGAACTGCAGGAAAAGATAGTGGAAGACCCTTCAATAAAGCTAATAGTAGTTGATTCAGTAATGGCTCAGTTTAGGGCGGATTACACTGGAAGAGAGAATTTAGCCGCAAGGCAACAGAAACTCAACAAGCATCTTCATCAACTTACTAAATTAGCCGAGATGTATGATATTGCAGTAGTTATTACTAATCAGGTGATGGCAAGGCCAGACATGTTTTATGGAGATCCAACTACCGCAGTTGGAGGGCATACTCTTTATCATGTACCAGGGATAAGACTTCAAGTAAAGCGTAGCAGGGGGAACAAGAGAATTGCGAGAATGATTGATGCTCCTCATCTGCCTGAAGGAGAAGTAGTGTTTGAAATTACAGAGGAAGGAGTAAGAGACTCTCAAGAGTAAGATAACAAGCTGTTTTTTCTTCTTAGCTTGGATAAGAAAACTTTAATCTATAACTAGTTCTAACATCTTATGGAAAACTTATGGGCACCATGGAGGTCTACATATATTCAGAATACTACTAATAAGAGCAACGAAGGAGAATGTCTATTTTGCAGGCTTCATAATGAACATCAAGACGAAAAAAATCTCATTGTAAAAAGAAGTAAGTTTTCATTCGTAGTTTTAAATGCATTTCCATATAATGCTGGGCACGTCATGGTAGTTCCTTATAGACATGTTCCATCAATTGAAGTTCTTTCTGACGACGAGATGATAGACGTGTTTCATCTAGTTAAAGCTAGTATAGAGGCCATAAGGAAAGCTTACAATCCGCAAGGATTCAATGTTGGAATAAACATAGGAAGAGTTGCAGGGGCAGGGGTTGAAAATCACGTTCATATTCACATAGTTCCTAGATGGAATGGTGACGCTAACTTTATGCCAGTAATATCGAATACTAAGGTTATATCAGAAGCCTTGGTAGATACATATTCTAAGTTATATGAAAAACTCAAAGAAGAATGATAAACCATGAATATGAAGTACGTTGATTTGTTTGAAAAAGTTAGAGAAGCAAAGGAAAGAATATCTCCTTATATTCATGAAACACCAGTGGAATATTCAACTACCTTCTCTAGGAGATCAGGCAGTGACGTTTTTTTAAAACTTGAGAATTTCCAAAAAACGGGCTCGTTTAAAGTTAGAGGCGCTTTCAACAAACTTCTATCGATGATGCCAAAAGATAGGAGTAAAGGCGTAATAGCGGTTTCAGCAGGGAATCATGCTCAAGGAGTTGCTTACGCCTCATCTACGTTAGGAATTAAATCTACAATAATAATGCCAGAAACTGCCCCAATATCTAAGTATTTAGCTACTAGATCCTATGGAGCTAATGTAATTCTATACGGTAGATTTTTACATGAAGGAATAGAAAAGGCTAATGAAATAATGCGAAATACTGGAAGTATTTTTATTCATCCATACGATGATATAAACGTCATTTTAGGACAAGCAACACTTGGCTTAGAACTTCTTTCACTCTCCCCTGACGTGGTGGTAGTTCCGATAGGAGGAGGAGGATTAATTTCTGGAATAAGTATTGCCTTAAAGGCAAAACTCCCTAATGTGAAGATAATAGGCGTTCAGACTACTGCTTCGCCATCAATGAAGATTTCTAAGGAGTCAGGCAAGTTAATAAGTGTGGAGCCTTCATTCTCAGTTGCTGATGGTATATTAGTTAAAAATCCATCTTCTCTTACATTTGATATAATAAATGAATTGGTTGATGATATAGTTTTAGTAAATGATGAAGAAATTAGTGAAACTATCTTTCTTTTAGCAGAAAGATCAAAGGTTCTAGTAGAAGGAGCGGGAGCAGCTTCCTTGGCCGCTATTATAAATAATAAAATTAGTCTACCTTTAAATAAATCTAAAGTAGTGTCAATAATAAGTGGGGGCAACATCGATATGAGTTTATTTACAAATATAATAGGGAAAATGCTATATATATCCAAGAGGGTAGTAAAAATTAAAGTAATTGTTCCTGATAAGCCTGGTTACCTTAATAGGATTTTAAGTAATGTAGTAAAGGTAAGAGGAAATATAATAGATATTGTTCATGATAGGGTAAGCAGTGATGTGCCACCGGGCTTTACAAAGATATATGTTACTTTTGAAGTACCTAGTAAAGAAAACCTTAATTCATTTATTAATGATATGAACAATGAAGGTATAGAAACTAAATTTGTAGAATGAGGTTTCATTTATGGTAAAACATAGCTCGATATGTTTTCTAGGTCCTTTAGGTTCATTTTCTCATCATGCAGCAGCTCTAGTGGCTGAAAACAGAGAACTTTTGCCTAAGGTTACCATTACAGATGTCTTTAGGTCAGTTGATAATGATGAGTGCACCGAAGGTTTAGTTCCAATAGAAAATTCTCTAGAAGGACCAGTAAATGAAACTTTAGATAACCTCTTCTATAAAGAGAATATATTTGTTAACCTCGAAATAGAACTGCCTATAAATCTAGTTATAGCTTCCATTGGAGATAACTTTGATATGGTTTATTCTCACTCACATGCACTTCAAGAGTGCAGAGAATATCTTTCTAGAAGGAGATTATCAAAGATAATACCAGTTGAAAGCACTTCTAAGGCTGCAGAAATGGCATCAAAGGACCCTAGATCAGCAGCTATATGTTCTGAAATGGCAGCTAGATTATACGGTCTCAAAATCATAGATTATAATATACAAGATAATATTAATATTACTAGATTTTTTTTAATTTCAAAAACAGAGATGCAGAAAGGTAACAAATCAAGTATGATTTTTACCATACCCCATATATCTGGTTCTCTTTATCATGTCTTAGGGAAGTTTTATGAGGAAAAGGTAAACCTTTCGATGATATATTCTAGACCCTTGAAAAATATTCCATGGAGGTATTATTTTTATATTGAATATGAGGGAGAGAAAAACCATAAGTTAATAGAAAAACTCAAAGGCGTTACAACTTCATTATATTTTAAAGGAAGTTATGAGAAACTTTCAAATAACTACACCAGGCTTTAGGTTATCCATACTATATAGTGTCATATAACTCTTAGCAGAAGTAATGCTAACTATTTTCCTGGCTGCTTGAGATATTACTCTCTTATCCTTACCGTGTATCATTGCATAACATAGGTAGTCCCACTCCTTATCAGCTTCCCTAAGTACCACATGTGTGGCCTCTTTAACGTTAGTAGCAATATTGATACATCCTTTTTCTAAATCGTCTGAGTTTATTAATACCATAGCGTTTTCCTTTATTCCTACTTTTTCACCATTTATTGTAGCTCCGTAGTCCTTTATTACATGTAGCTTTCTAAGCCTTAATACAAGATCAATTAAATTTTCCTCACTAATAGAAATTTTATCTGCTAAATCCTTAAAAGGTCTACTGCTTAAAGGTAAAGGATAAGAGAGCTGTTTTAGTAACTCGTTGTTTATACCTATCTCTTCTGCAGTAGGGATGTGTTCTGGCGTTAGTTCATCATCTCTACTCATAGAAACTCCTTCTATTACATTATATTTAACACTTAACTTTAAATTTTTCTTTGAGAATAAAATTACATAATCATTACATTCCACTTTTTTAAGAATTTCGTTCACCCTTTCTGATAAGTCCTCTCTCGTGTAATCCTTAATTACAAACCATACGTTAAATCTAGGATGATCCCTGACGAAATTATGAGTGATTTCTCTTATCCCTAGCGCCATCCTTCTAAAAGAGTCTAGATTAGACGTCTTTATATTGGAAGCCACTAGAGCTCCTACCATTCCTTTACTTCTAAAATTGACATACATTCCAATTCTTTTTATTACTTCTTTATCAATTAGATTTTTTATTCTAAAAATTACTTCATCTTCTGTAATACCTAACCTTCTACCTATTTCCAAATAAGGTCTTTCAGAGATTGGAAAATTATACTGTAGCTCCATTATTAGCTTATAATCAGTTTCTTGTATGTCACTTTGAAGTTCCATGTTATCTATATAATACATGGTTTCTAAAAAACAGTTCGTTTAATACTAGCTAACTCCTAGCTTTAATAATATACCTTTCGCGGCTAAAATTCCTGTAGCTGCAGCCACATTTATTCCTCTTGATAGACCAGTTCCATCTCCAGCCGCAAATAGATTATCTATTACCGTTTCCATGTTTCTATCTACTACAGCCTTCATGCTATAGTATTTTATTTCAGGAGCGTAAAGCAAAGTATTTGAGGAATATATGCCTGGAGCTATATTATCTAATCTTTCAAGCCCTTCAATTAAATTGCTTATTACTCTATAAGGTAATCCCATGCTTATGTCTCCTGGAGTTACGTCACGTAATGTGGGTTTTACAGTAGATCTTTCTATTCTTTCCCAAGTACTTCTTCTGCCCTTCTCGAAATCTATGAGTCTTTGGAGTATAGGCCTTTCTCCTCCAAGTCTAGTCATTAACCTTGCTATACTTTTACCGTACTCTATAGTATCCTCTAGTGGATCAGAGAGTTTTATAGTAGTAAGGAATGCAAAATTTGTATTGTTGCTTTTTCTATCTGCGTAAGTTTCACCATTAACTCCTATAGTACCATCATCATAAACTTCCTTCATTATGAATCCTCCTGGGTTAACGCAGAAAGTTCTTACTTTATCGTCATATTTCTTCGAATACATAATTACCTTCGGATCCCATACTGCTTTGGTTAATTCCTCAGTGACAAATTTTTCCGCCTCGACTCTCACTCCTATATCAAGGGGTCCAGGTATCATATCTAAGCCTAATTTTTTAGCTTGGTCGAAGAACCACTTAGCTCCAGCTCTCCCTGGAGAAGCCATTACTATGTTAGCCTCTACTTCTCCCTTTGAAGTCTTGAGCGAGAACTTATTGCCAGATTTTTCTATCTCCATTACATCAGTTAATTCCCAAATTTTAACACCTTCTCGCTCTACGAAAGACGTCATATTTTCTATTACTAGAGGAGTTTTATCTGTTCCTATATGCCTTTGTTTAATTGGTACAAATTCTGCTCCAACCTTAGCTGCCTTCTTTTGTATTTCTAATACTCTTTCCATGTTTGGTTCGAAAAGTCTATCCTTAGGTGCTCCGAACTTTACTAGCACATCATCGACGTAATTAATCAGACTTTGTGCTTCATCCCAACTTCTAACTATTTCTTGTAATTCTCCACCTATATCTGGTCTTAGATTGATTATACCACTGCTATAAGTTCCAGCTCCACCTATTCCGTAGGTAATATGGCAAGGATTACAGAAGGTACATTTTTCCTTAGGAGAAAGTAGAGGGCAAGTTCTCTTTATCGCTCTAACTCCCTTATCTATTAAAACTATATTGTATTTTCTCGAAGCCCCGCTAATAGCCATTTCGTATGCTGCAAATAGTCCAGCAGGACCTCCTCCTATTATTGCTACATCTATCTTATCCATTTTATTCACCAATTTTTTCTTTTCTTAGATCTATTATATCATTTGTATCTTCTCCAGTTCCAATTAGCGTAACCGGAACTTTCAATTCGTTCTCTATATTTTCAATCCATCTCTTGGCTTCCATGGGTAACTTATCGTAATTTCTTACCTTATATACTTCTTTAAATAGAGCATCAAGCTTAGTTATAGCTACTTGTGTTGCAGAATTAATTTTAACAGAGTCCTTAGCCAAATTTATATTAAATTCAGAAGCCCTTCTTTGCCTACCAGTAACAGTACCAAATTCTATTAAACCTCTCTTCTTAGCTTCCTCCACACTTAATTCTCCTTCTAGAGGTCCTTCTCCTACTCGTGTAACAAAGCTTTTGAATATTACTATTACATTATTAACATATTTTGGACCTACTCCAACCTCACTTAAAACGCCTGAAGAAGTAGTATTTCTACTCGTTACGTAAGGATAGTTTCCATGGTACAAACTTAATAAGAAACCTTGTGTTCCTTCAACTAGAACTTTTCCACCATTTTCTATAGTCTCTATTGTCATTTTTGGTATATCAGCTAAAAATTTCTCTAGCTTAGGATACTGGGAAGCTAACTTTAATTTTCTTAGTATTCTCTCACTTTCGGCATATCCCACTCCTTGTCCAGTACTACCTATTACCTTCATAAGGTATTCGTCTTCTCTTTCCCTTTTCCTTTCGTCCTCAGTAATTATTGCCGCATGCTTATCTATAAAGAATCTATTGCTTATCTCAGTTTCTTTTATTTCATTCATCAATGCGTCTATGGAAGTTACGGCCCCTGGTCCTAGTGCTAATAGTGTATTTCTATTTAGAAATGAAGAAGGAACTATTCTTAATTTCCAAGTCTTACCTTGAAACGATATAGTGTGACCAGCATTTATTCCTCCTGTTCTAATGGATAAATTTGGATTATCGTTAATTCCTAAGTAAGATACTATTTTACCTTTACCTTCATCTCCATAAAAACCTCCTACTACAATATCTAGCATTCAAATCCATTTTGATGTGATTAAGTTCATGTTATTTAAACGTGACCTATGTTAATTTATCATTATAAACGTCTATTTTCTTCTATATATCATACTGTTTTATCGATAGTCTATAATGATAAATTAGCTAAGTATTTCCTCTACTTCATTCTTTATTATTGAGTCTTTAATTTCAATTCCTATTCTTCTACCTAAGCTGATTGGTTTTCCAAAGTAGAATTTAGAATATTGACTTCCTATTCCCATATAGGCGTTTGTTCCTCCTCCTATTCTTGGAGCAACATCGTAGACAACTAGATCCAATTCTGGCGTTACCATCACTTGTAGCGTAAATGGTCCTATTATTCCTGGACTTTCTAACTTAGCTGTAGCATCTACAAATTTTTTACCTATTTCAAAGACTTTCTCTAATAAACTTTCTCTTATGGTAACTGGTATATGGCCCACTTCTATAAGCCTTGGCTCTCTGTCAAGTTTGAGTTGGATCTCAGCAGGAAGTCTGTAAAAACCATCCCAATCACTCTGTATCCTACGGTCAATACTTAATAACTCCAATCGTTTTTTTATTTTGCTATAGAAATAGTTAAGATTGAAGTGAGCTCCTAAAATAAACTCCTCTATTACCATATGTTTTCTACTATTCTCATCTACGACTCCTAGTTTTTCTAGTTCATTCATTTTCTGATTAAAGTCTTCCCTGTTTACTGCTATGAAGAATCCTCTTTCTACCTTTCTCTTTGCCTCAGGCATTTTTACCATTACAGGACTTTCAATCTCGTTTTCTGTTAGGATTCTAGGTCTTTTGATTCCTGCGTAATCTAGAATTTTATAATAATTCTTATTTCCTTCTCTTTCTTCCCATCTAAGCATCATTTTATTGCCGAAGAATCTTACCTTCATTTTTTCTATTGTATCATAGCCCAAATAAACTGCCATGCTTCTATTTGGTACTATTATTGTATTCATGGAATTCAATTTTTCTTGAAACTCATCTTTTGCTATATCTTTATAGTCATCTAGAATAAAACAGTGATCGATTATGGCTTCAAACTCCTTATATGCTAGCTCTCTTCCTTTTTTACATAATGCTATAGTTTCAAATCCCTCATCTTTTACTCCGTCATATACGTCTAGGGCCGAGTGACTAGCAACCGAGGCTATTTTGAAATTCATGTTGTCACCAAATCTATCTTGTTATTTATTATAGCGTTTTTTAGTTCCCTTGAAATTCGTCTACCCATACTCATAGGCTCATTCCAATAAAGCCAACTATACGGACTTCCGTTTGTATAGAGGTTAGTTCCTGCTACTATTCTTCCTGAGAATTCAAAAACTACTATTTCACCCTTATCCGTTACAATTGACTCTAGACAGAAAGGACCTATCATGCCAGGAGGTACCTTTTCCTTAACGTTGTTGACGAAACTTTCAGCGAACTCTTGGGCCTTGGGTAAAAGGCTCTCTCTGGCTACTGCTGGTATATTGCCTACTACTATGAAGGTTGGTTCAACATCTATATATCCTTGAGGCAATCTTCTTAATCCATCTATATTAGTTTCATATCTTATATCAATTCCAAATATTTCAGTTCTTTGTAGCAACGTACTATAGAAAAACTGAAAATACATTGGTACTCCAACTATATATTCCTGGATAATTACGTCTTCTTCACTGTTTATTTCTTTTTTCTTTATTAAATCATCAATTCCTTGTCTTACTTCCTGCTTGTTCTTTGCAAGGAAATAACCTCTTCCCCCTTTAGCTCCAGGTAACTTGACTATAACTACTCTATCTACATCTTCAGGTTTCTCGAAGGTCTGTGGAATTTTTATGTTTGAAGTTTTAAGTAAATACATTTTTTTATGCTGATTTCCTTCCCATCCAAAAATATTTCTATTCCCATATATCTTTATTTTTATTTTATTTACTCTCTCTTGTCCCAAATACTCCACTAAACTCCCATGTGGTATTAAAACTGAATCTTCCTCGCTATTTATTAGGTCTACCGCTTCGTCTATATCTTTAAAGGCTAATACTTTATCAATGAAGTTGAACTGTTGATAAAATTTTTCTCTTTTAGTATCAGTAATTACTGAAGTCTGAAATCCTTCCATTTTTGCACCATGTAAGATTTGAAGTGATGAATGACTTCCTATAGTAGAGACTTTCACGAGAATGACTAGACACTTCAGGTATAATAAGATTAAATTTCGGTAAACTTTCCTATACTTTAGTTAAAGATATGGAAGTATGTCCTTTGGATTGGAGATATGGAAGCGAAGAAATGAGAAAAATTTTCGATAAAGAAAATATATTACATACAAGATTAAACGTAGAAATAGCCCTTCTTAAGGCTTTACGTGATGTGGGAATAGTTGAACCCAAAGACGTTGAAGAAGTTGAGAAGAAAGTTGATGAGGTATCTTCCAAAGAAGTTGAGGAACTTGAGTCTAAACTTGGTCATGATGTAATGGCGATGGTAGTGGCTCTAGCGGAAAAAAGTGGAGAATCTGGTAAATTTATTCATTTCGGAGCTACTAGCTATGATATTGTAGATACTGCCAATGCTATTATATTTAAACAAGCATTGCAACTAATAGAAAATAAATTGACAAAAATAATGGATATACTTGCAAAATATGCAGTAGAATATAGAGAAACAATAATGGTAGGTAGAACTCACGGTCAGCATGCCCTTCCTATAACTTTAGGCTTTAAGTTCGCTAATTATCTTTACGAGTTCACTAGATCATTGGAAAGAATAAACGATTCCAAGAAAAGAGTCTTGCGTATAAAAATGGCTGGAGCAGTAGGTACTATGGCAGCATGGAATAGTAAAGGAATTGAAATAGAGAGCGCTGTTTCAAAATATTTAGGAATGGAACCTCACATAATTTCAACTCAAGTTGCACCTAGGGATGGCTTTGCGGAGCTAATATCTGATATGGCAATTTTAGCAGCAACAGCAGAAAGATTTTCCCTCGAGGTTAGAGAGTTAATGAGACCAGAAATTAACGAAATAGGAGAAGGAGTAGGAGAAAGAGTTGGAAGTAGTACTATGCCTCAAAAAGAGAATCCGGTTACAGCAGAGAAGATAACCGGATTATCTAGATTAATGAGATCTTTTGTCTCAGCTGCAATTGAAAATATACCTTTATGGCATGAAAGAGATCTGACAAATAGCTCTGCAGAGAGAATACTAATATCTCATAGCTTTATTATTTTAGATGAGATATTAGAAAGTTTATTGTCTTTATTAACAAGTCTACGAGTAAATACTAGCAGAATGCATGATAATTTACTTTTAACTAAAGGTCAAATCATGGCAGAGAGCCTAATGATAAACTTGACGTTAAAGGGTATGCCTAGGCATGAAGCACATAAGCTTGCAAATGAGATTTCAAGGCAAAGCAAGGCTTCTAACACATCGTTTTTAGATGAATGTCTTAAAAACGATAAAGTAAAGAAGATGGTCTCAGAGGAGGAGTTAAAGAGAATTCTAGATCCGAAGTATTATCTAGGTCAGAACTCTACCTTAATAGAAAGAAGTCTATCTTACTATAGGAGTATTAGGTACATAATGAAAGAAATTTAAGAGCGTAGTCATATTTTAGAATGCCGCTGTAGCTCAGCCCGGTAGAGCGCTGGCTCGTAAGCCAGTGGTCGCGGGTCCGAACCCCGCCGGCGGCTCCGCTCTCGTGGCTGATATATATGAAATTGAAGGAAATTGGAGAGCACGAGTTCATAGATAAAGTCCTAAAAAAGTATCTAGACATTAAGAAGCTTGATGATGTGTTCTCTGCAGACGGTATATCAATGAAAGTGGATGGTTTTCCTTTTTCCTATAAAAGTGGGGATATTACACTTTATGACCTCGGATGGAAAGGTTGTATTTCTACAGTAAGTGATTTAATTTCAGCTGGGTCAGTTCCGTTGTACTTTATGTCGTCTATAGGAATAGATGAAGAAACAGAGGACAGCGAATTGGAGGACATTCTTCTAGGTTTATCTGAATGCATAAAATATTATGGAGCGAAATACGTAGGAGGCGATCTAAATAACTCAAAAATAGGATGGATCGATGTAGTTGGAATAGGAAATGCAATTCTAAAGTCAAATTTAACCCCGCAAAAGGGGGACATTATTATTCTTACCAATCCAATAGGTTACACTTCTTTATATTTTCTTAGCAATTATTCTAATTATAATTATTTTATGCTGGATGATATTAAAGCAATAAAGAACAAGGTTCTACAGCGGGTTAGACATCCAGTAGTAAATAAATCATTAATAAGCTTATTTAACTTCTTTTCAAATAATATTGTCTATTCTACTGACATAAGCGACGGTCTTTTAATTTCTCTGTATAATATTCATACTCGTTTGAATGTAGGTATTGAGCTTAAGGATCTGGGAATATCTGATGAAATTAAATCCTATTTAGATAAAATAGATAACGATCTAGATTTAATGAAATTAATTAAGTATGGTGGAGAAGAATTTGAGGCAATTATAGTTATAAGACCTTCAATAAAAGAAGAAATGATAAATTATATGATAGATTTAGGCTTCAATCCTATAATTTTAGGCGAGATAGATCGTGAGACAAATTATATCACTTTTAATAAAATACATATAAAAATTACTGGTTGGGATAATTTTAAAGGTTGGTTTTAACTGTAGCTACAATACACAGAGTGAATATTCTTAAATATAATAAATAGTGTTAATGTAAAGTAGATAGTTATGGCCCAAACAACTGCAGAGAATAACGAAGAAAAATTCAGACTATTGTCAGCACCTTCTTCATTTAATGAAGGTGCAGTAAAGTTCGGTGATAGAGAAATAAAGATTGGTGGACCCTTACCAAAGCTTTCCTCAAATGAAAAGTTAGTCAGATTAACTCATTCATTATGTCCCGCATGCTATAGATTGCTCCCCGCTACAATATTCGAAAAGGAGAATAAACTGTACATAAGGAAGATATGTCCAGATCATGGCGAGTTTGAGGATCTTTATTATGGAGACGTTGGAATGTATTACAAGTTTGATTATTGGGAGTATGAAGGCAAAGGTCCAAAGGTTCCATATGTTGATCTGAAAGCTCCTTGTCCATACAACTGTGGACTATGCCCCATGCATCATCAGCATTCGGCCCTAGTTAACTTAGTAATTACAAATAGATGTGACCAGTCTTGCTGGTATTGCTTCTTCTATGCAGAGAAAGCCGGCTATGTATATGAGCCATCTTTAGAGCAAATATCTTATATGGTAGATCAATTGAAAAAGCAAGGTATAACATTAGTAATACAAGTCACTGGTGGAGAGCCAACGCTAAGGGAAGATATATTAGACGTCTTGAAGATCCTGAGAGAGAAAGGAGTAAGGCATGTTCAGTTAAATAGCTGGGGAGGCACTTTCGCTAAGATGTATATGGAAGATCCAGATAAGGCAATAGCTTATGCAAAGCAGCTAAGGGAAGCTGGGGTTAACACAATTTATATGAGTTTTGATGGAACAAATAGAAAAACAAATCCCAAGAATCACTGGGAGATCCCATATACGTTTGAAGTATTTAGAAAAGCAGGAATGACTAGTGTAGTTTTAGTTCCTACTGTTATAAAGACAGTAAATGATAATGATCTTGGAAACATAGTCAAATTTGCTGCAAGAAATCTAGATATAGTGAGGGCAGTAAACTTCCAGCCTGTAAGTTTGACTGGTATGATGAAGAGGAACATGAGAGCAAAGTTCAGAATTACTATACCAGAAGTTCTTAGAAACATTGAGGAACAAACAGACGGGGAGGTAACACGTGATAGTTGGTATCCTATAGGAACATCTGTGGTCTTCTCCAAGATAGTAGAAGCATTAACAGGTAAGGAACAATTCGAGATGGCTAATCATCCTTCCTGTGGAGCTGGAACCTATATATATGTAGAATGGAAGGGTGGAGAACCTCACTTCATACCTATATCTAAATTTATAGATCTTGAAGGATTGCTAGAATATTTGAAAGAAAAATCAGAAGAAATTAGAGAGGGATCTAGCAAGGCATGGGTAGGAATGAAGGCCTTACTTAACATCAGGAAATTTATAGATAAAGAAAAGGGTCCAAAGGACTTTGATGTATATAAGATGCTTTACAATGTTGTAATTAATCATAACTATGAGGCATTAGGAGAATGGCATTACAGAACTCTATTCTTAGGAACCATGCACTTCATGGATCTCTATAACTACGATGTCCAAAGAGTAATGAGATGTGATATACATTATGCATCTCCTGATGGTAGGGTAATTCCGTTCTGTACGTACAACGTATTAAATGACTTATATAGAGATAAAGTTCTTAGAGATTATCAAATTCCTCTAGACGAATGGATTAAAGTTCATGGATCAAACAGCTTAGGAGAGTCAGTAAAATACAAGAGGAAAGCATCTACTTTAGAACAAGGAGACCTATACAAAATAACTTACAAGGGATTCGTAGACTCCATAAGTTAGATCTATTTAATTAGATCTATTTAATAAAATTTTCTTATTATATCTTTTTATAGATTATATGAACTTCATTTTTACATTCGCATAATTTTGTATCTATAAGTTTTACGGAGGGTTTTTTCAAATCTAGTTCCTTTCCATTAAGGAAGTTTACTCCATCTCCCATTAGATAAGGCGATATTGTAATTCTAATTTCATCATAGCACCCTTCTTTAATGGTATTAAAAATCAAGTTTCCTCCTCCCTCTATGAGAACTTTTCTTACACCTTTTATATATAAATCATTCATAACGGAGCATATTGAAAAAGGTTTTAATTTAATTATGGTACAAGCTTTACTCAATCTATTTGAGGCCGCATTTTCATTATCAGTATATATAAAAGTTAGTGGGGGCTGTCTGAAAATTTTTAGTGAAGGGTCAAAAGTTAGTGAGTGCGATATTATTACTCTTATAGGTTGATGATCACAATGTATTTCCCTTACTGTTAAAAGGGGATTGTCTATCCTTGCCGTGTTTCCTCCAATTACTATCGCATCGGAGTTACATCTCATGATCATTTGTCTTTTTTTATCAAACTTGCAGCTGAGCTTACTGAAACCAGATCTAGAAGCCAGTCTGCCATCTAAGCTTATCGTACTATAGATGATAATGTAGGGCTTTTTCATTAAATTCTTATCTGACCTTTCTCTCCCCTTAATGTTTTGCTAGGTATTAATGGTTTGAACCATACTCTTGCTTCACAATTGTTTCTTTTATTACAATTTATACAGCATTCATAACATACTTTTATATTTCTAATTTTGCAAAATTTTATTTGAGTATATCTTCCGCATACCTCACATAATTCTTCGAATACCATCTTCTTTATTTTATTGTATTACTCTCTTATACATCCTTCTATGCTGCATACTGTATATCCTTTTAATGGGGAAATGTTGACAATAGCTCCTGTTATTAACACTTTATCCATAGAAACGATCATATGAAATGACTTATCACTTTTTACTACCCTTAATTTAATTCGACCTAGTTCAGCACATTTTTCATCTATTTCTAAAGAAATAGGGAAAGGACTAAAGTTTCCATTTATCCCTTCTCCTCTTCTTAATTTAGTCGAATATAACTTATGTGAAACTATGTAAGTAGACTTAAAAATATTATATAGACCTACAGTGCCATTTACAAGCCTTTCATCATTAGTTGTTAAGATTATATATTTTAACTTATCTTTTCTCTTTAATATTTCCATTATATCACTAATTATGTAATTTATTCCATTTCCGTTTCCGCTGTTTATGAGAGCGAAATTATTATCATCGTCTACTCTAACTAGATAAATGTTATAATCTTTTATGTATCTTAAGTTTATTTCAAATATATCATGAGTAATTCTGGCTAGACTCATAAGTAAAGCTTTGTTGAGGTTTAGTTTTAATTTCTATGACTATGACGAGCTAACAACTAAAAGAAATCTATTTTTATCTTTAATAAATTTATAATTTAAATAATGTAATTATCTGAGTATCTGTCCTTGCTGTGGAGATGTTTTCCCTCGAGCTTGCTATTATTACCGCTGCTTCTATCTTAGCTCCAGCCTTAGCGGCCAAGTTGCTTAGAGCCAAGAACGTCTTTCCAGTTCTTAAGACGTCATCGACTATTAGCACTTTGTCGTTCTTTTTTATCAAGTCTTCTCTAATGTAAATTGGGCTAATCACACTATTGCTTTCCTTTATATTTTCCTCTAAATATCTTAAAAAAACTGAATCTTTATGCTTCTTTGCTATTATTAGAGGAACATTGTAAATTGAAGAGACAAATGTGGCAAAAGGCAACCCGTTTGATGCTATGCCTATGACCTTATCTATGTTGTTTGAAAGCTTGCTTTCAAGAACTAAGGTTAGATATGACCTTAATAGATTAGGGAAGAAAAGTAATTTAGACACATCTATGAAACCATCTTCAAATATTTTAATTTGATTTCTTAAAAGTTGAGAAATACCTATTCTTTCTCTGACTTTTAACATTATGTTTGAACATTGTTTTTCACTAGGAATTCTATTTCCATTTACATATCTGCAAAGTACACTTTCTTGAATATTTAATATTTCGCTTAATTCCTTATAAGTATAAATTTCCTTTAGTTCCTGTAATAATCCTACAGTTAATAACCTTTGCCTAAGATTATCATCCTTGCCTTGAGCAAGCATATATATCACAAAATGCTTCCTTTCTAATTATAGATGTACTGCATTTTAAGTGCTGAGTTGTGACGAGAGACCCACGCTGTGAATTCACTTTAATAACTTTTCCTTTAGGATTTTATTTGTTAGCTGAGGGTCAGCCCTCTTATTTGTCTTTCTCATTACTTTGCCTACAAGGTAATTTATTATTCTAGGGTCTTCCCTTACTTTCGATACTGCATCTTTTTCTTCATTAATAACTTCATCAATTACCTGCTCTAGGTATTCTTGGTCTGAAATTGCAGTCAGACCTCGCTCTTTTACTAGCGTGTCAGGATCTATCCCTTTGAGTACAACATCAGGTAGAATTTCTTTTAATATTTTAATTGTTATTATTCCATTATCCATCAATTGCATTAACTTCACTATATTTTGTGGTGTTGCCTTGCTTTGAATTACTCTCATGTTATTTTCATTGAGCCTTCTCAAGAAATCATTAATTAATAGATCAGCTAGTTTCTTATAACTTGTGTAAATTTTACAACAGCTTTCAAAGAAGTCTGCTAATTGTTTATCTGAAACTAAAATTGAAGCTTCATATTCATTTATACCGTACTGCTTCATGAATCTGTTCGCTCTAGCATCAGGTAATTCTGGCATTTCCCTTTTTATCTTTTCCAGAATTTTTTCGTCGATATTAAATGGAGGAAGATCTGGGTCAGGAAAATATCGATAGTCCTCATCGGACTCCTTAGATCTGGTTGGTACTGTTACTCTTCTTTCGCCATCCCAATGTCTTGTTTCTCTGTAAGTAGCTAATCCTTGAGATATTGCTGCTTTCTGCCTTGCAATTTCATAGTCTATTGCATCCTTTATGTCCTTTATTGAACCTATGTTTTTTACCTCTACTCTTTCTCCGCCCTCTACGGATACATTTGCATCTGCTCTCATACTTCCTTCAATATCACAGTTGCATACTTCTAGGTGTTCTAGAATGTTTCTTAATTTTTCCATAAACTGCCTTGCTTCTTCGGAGGTTTCCATATCAGGTTCAGTTACAATTTCCAATAATGTCATTCCAGATCTGTTATAATCTAGCAATGTATATCTACTACTTAACATGGATCCCGTAGGGTATATCGTCTTAGCAGGATCTTCTTCGATGTTTATTCTTCTAATTCGTATTTCCTTTTTACCTACTCTCACTTTACCTTCCTTCGCAATGGCTAGACTACCTAATCCATCATACTGCGAAATCTGGTAATTTTTTGCCATATCTGGGTAAAAGTAATGTTTTCTAGTAAAAACTAATTTATTTGCAGTAGAACAATTTAATGCTATAGCTACCATAAGGGCTTTTTCTAACGCCTTTTCGTTAGGCACTGGGATTGCCCCTGGCAGGCCTAAACAAACAGGACACACTATAGTATTTGGATCTTTTCCACTATAATCAGAGGGACAATTACAAAATAATTTCGTGTTAAGGGAGGTTAGATGGACATGAACTTCTAAACCTATTTTAGGCATTTAGATCACCCAAAAGCTCTATCTCCAGCATCTCCTAGACCAGGAAGTATATAACCTAAGTTGTTAAGTTCCGGATCAATACTTACGGTAAAAATATTAACATCAGGATATTTATCTAATATCCTTTTAACTCCATATTCTGAACCTATTACTGACGCTATATAAATATTTTTTGGTTGAAAATTATTTATCTCAGCTATAACGTTAAGCATCGTACTTGCAGTGGCTATCATTGGATCTGCTATTATTACATTATCTATATCTTTCCTTATTTTTGGTATTTTCTTATAGAAGATATCTATTTCCATTTCTTTCGGTACCTCTCTTCCAACGATTTCTTTTCTGCTTGCAGCTATGACTCCTTGTCTAGCTGCAGGGAAGGCTTTCAGTAACCCCTCCACAAGCGGAGTCGCTGCACGTAATACATTTATAATGACAATATTATCGATATCATATATATCAACTCCAACTGCCTTAGCCCCAAGTGGAGTTGTTACCTCAATTATCCTGAAGTCTAAGTTATTGCAAATCTCATATCCAAGTATTCGTCCTAATCTTACCATATTTTTTCTAAAAGTAATCTGATCTGTATTAGCATCTCTAAGTTTAGTTAAAATATATAATGTAAAAGGTTTTTCAACTAAAAACAGAGGCATGTTTTACCTCTTCGTAGTTAACTTTCTTGCTTCTCTTTCTGTCTCCCTTAGAATAAGTATATCTCCTAGTCTCACTGGTCCTAATACATTTCTAGTCAGTATTCTTCCCTTATCTCTACCTTCAAGCACTCTAACTCTTACTTGAGTTACTTCTCCAGTTACTCCAGTCTTAGCTAAAATCTGGATAACTTCTGCTGGGAAACCAAACTCCTCTATTATTGAGCTCGACTGTTGCTTTTCACTCATCTTAATCCTTATGAAATAACAAACATTCGACTTAAATACTTGCCTCATAATTTCTAGATGGATAAGGCATGGAATGTAGCTTCTGTGGCAAAAGCATACCAAGAGGAACCGGGTTAATGTACGTAAAAACTGATGGTACGGTTCTTTGGTTCTGCTCAAGTAAGTGCAGGAAATACATGTTAAAGTTCAAGAAAGATCCTAAGAAATTAAAATGGACCTCTAGTTACATGGGTAATAGATAATCTGCTAGGCTGATGCTAATGGAGAGGACTTTCGTTATGATAAAGCCTGACGGCGTAAGAAGAAATTTGGTAGGCCAAATAATTTCTAGATTTGAATTAAGAGGCCTAAAGATAATAGGGATGAAAATGCTGAAAATGGATAAAGAAACTGCTGAGAAGTTATACGCCGAACATAAAGGTAAATCATTCTTCGAAGACTTGATCAATTACATAACTTCAGGTCCAGTAGTTACGATAGTAATAGAAGGAGACGGCGTAGTTCTATTAATGAGGAAGATGATAGGAAATACAGACCCTAAGGAATCACCTCCAGGAACAATAAGAGGCGATATGGCCATAACCAAGTCTGAAAATGTGATTCATGCATCTGACTCTCCAGAGAAGGCAGAAAAAGAAATATCAATATTCTTTACAGAGAAGGAGTTAATCAAGTCATAGCTTATTTAGATTTGAACGTTAATTCCATATAATGGATCGTCTATTTTCTTAATTTCTATTATTTCTTTAATTACCTTTTTCATATCATCTGTTATGATATCTTTATATTTTGTAGTTAATATTTCTAAATCTTCCTTAGGCACGTCTGTGTATAGTACTTCACCTTCCTCTATTTGCCTTCCAACCATAACATTACCTTTAATTGAAAGGGCAACTTCCATTCCTGCAGAAGCCTTATCTACGCTTTTCTTATTATCTTGTATCTGGAGTACCTCTCCGATCCTTTTTCCATCCTTTTTAATTAGTGGAGATTTAGATTTAACTATCCCTCCTTGTATTTCCACACCTACGATTGCTGGATCACTTCTTCTGAAAACATACCCAGGTAAAATTTTGAACTTACCAGGCAATACCAGACTTTCTAATGTCTTTCTCTTCTCAGCGTTCCTTATGTTTTCTATGTATTTTTTAATATCTTCAATTAACTGATATATTATTTCGTCGTATATTATTTTTATATTTGATATATCTAAACTTGGCTGTGGTTTTACCCTAAACGCTGCTATAATCCCGTATTCCTTTTTTTGCTGCGCTACTATCGAGGCTTCCATTAAATCTCTTTTAGAAATGTTACCTATGTCTGCTACCCTTACAGGGATATTTTCTTTGCTTAAGGCTGTTACAATAGCTTCCAAAGTTCCTAAACTATCAGCTTTTACAACTATACCTTCGATACTATTGTAAAACCTTACCTGCTTTAGTTCTTCTTCTATTTTATTCTTAATTTCATCCAAGTTGCTTTCGCTGTTGACTACATAAATGGGAGATCCAGCTAGAGCTTCTTCTAGATTAGGGGCAGATATCTTTACTCCCGCAGCAGCATAAACTTCGTCGATAGACGTGAAGTCATATTTGCTTAGTTTCATATCTTGAAGAGGTCTGGGAACGAAGATTCCTCTTATTTTAGTTGTAATTATACCATTAATTCCACCAAGCACAATTTGATCATTTTTCCTAAGGATGCCGTCATAAATTATTACATCTATAGTGTGTCCGAGTCCTACATCCTCTTTTACCTCCAGTACTACTCCCTTTGCGGGCCCCTCAGCGAAGGTTAGCCTTTCCTTCATGTACCGTTGAGTTAAACCTGCCAATAATGCTAGAAGATCTGGTAATCCTTCTCCCGTTTTAGCTGATACTGGAATGATTGCAACATTTCTAGTGAAATCTTTTATTCTATCAAATCTGTCCGCGTTGAGTCCAGCTTCAGCTATTTGAGTTACTATATTATAGACCTGATTATCTAGCCTTATTTGAACGTCCTTTTTTTGCTTACCTATGGTTTCTAAGAAAGGTTCATTCTCGAATGGTTTCCATCCAGGTATTCTGTCTATTTTATTTGCGGCAACTAAAAACGGAACCTTTCTTTCTTTCAAAATATTTATTGATTCAAAAGTTTGCTGTTGGAAGCCTTCGTTTATATCTACAACTAATATGGCTATATCAGCTATACTTCCTCCTCTTCTTCTTAGGTTTGAGAAGTATTCATGTCCAGGTGTATCTATAAATAGGAGACCAGGGATTTCTAACTTAACTGGTAATACTTTCTTCAATTTCTCTGAAAGTCTTTCAATAACAGAACTTGGGACGAAACTTGCTCCTACTTCTTGGGTCATTTCCCCTGGCTCTTTTTTAACTACTGTGGTCCCTCTAATCTTATCTAATAACGTTGTCTTGCCGTGATCCACATGTCCTAGCACAACAACTATAGGTTGTCTTAACTTCTTAACTTGTGTCTCTTCCATAATTGTCACCGATATAAATAAGGATAGATAAACTAGATATTGAGTTTATTAGCTGTGAGAATTATTTATAACCTTCATAAGGCTTATACTCATGGATTCTAAATGGTAGATTTCGATAAGGAGGCCATAGAGGTATCTTCTAAATATAAGGGAAAGATACAAGTTACTCCCAAGGTCCCAGTTAAGTCTTTACAAGACTTCGCCATTTTATATACCCCTGGCGTAGCTGCAGTTTCGAGGGAAATTCATAAGGAGAAAGTTAAATCGTTTGATCTTACATATAGATGGAATTCAATAGCAATAGTTACAGATGGAACCAGGGTTCTTGGCCTTGGAGATATTGGTCCAGAAGCAGCAATGCCAGTAATGGAAGGAAAGTCATTGCTTTTTAAATATTTGGGCGGAGTTGATGCAGTTCCTCTTACATTAAATACAAAAGATCCAGAAAAAATAATAGATACAGTAAAGATATTGGAGACATCCTTTGGAGGAATTAACCTAGAGGACATAGAGTCGCCTAAGTGCTTTTATATTTTAGATAAATTAAGAGAAGAATTACAAATACCAGTGTGGCATGATGATCAGCAAGGAACTGCAGGAGCAACTCTAGCAGGATTGATCATAGCACTTGAACTAACAGATAGAGATCCTAAGAACACTAGGATTTTACTTTATGGATCTGGTGCTGCTAATATAGCAACTGCGAGGCTGCTTAACTCATACGGAATACCTTATGAGAATATGATAATGACAGATTCTTTTGGCCCTTTATTTAGGGGAAGAAAAGACGAGGAAGAAATGAAAGTTGAAAATGCATGGAAATACGATCTTTTACAAAAAACTAATAAGGATAACGTTACTACCTTCGAAGAAGCCTTTAAGGGAACTGATGTACTAATAGCGGCTTCCAAGCCTGAGCCAGGTACAATAAAGCCAGATCAAATAAAACTCATGAATAAGGATCCTATAGTATTCGCACTTGCCAATCCAGTTCCTGAAATATGGCCTGATGAGGCTAAGAAAGCTGGGGCTAAAATAGTAGGGACAGGAAGAAGCGATTTTGAAAATCAATTAAATAATTCATTAATATTTCCTGCAGTATTTAGAGGAGCTTTAGACGTTAGAGCAAAGACAATAACGGACGAAATGGTCATTGAGGCTGCTAGGGAATTAGCATCACATGTGAGGACTAAGGGTGCATCTGAATCATACATTATTCCAAGGATGACTGAGTGGGAAATTTATCCTAAAGTAGCTGCTGCAGTAGCAAGTAAGGCTCAAGCTCAAGGTCTAGCAAGAAAATCTATAACATTTGATGAGGAAATTGAGAACGCTAAGTCTTTAATAGAGTCCGCTAGAAGGATAATGAACTTGCTGTGATAAACTCTTAAATGCCAAATCTCTTTCTTTATGATACACTTCTTGGTGAACGTATGAGAGCAACTTCTAGTAAAAAAATAGATCCTCGTATACATTACCTCGTACCAAAACATGAAGTCCTCTCTATAGAGGAAGCATTTGAAATAATGAAGAAGTTAGGTATAAAACCTGAAGATTTACCTTGGATTAGGGCATCAGATCCTGTAGTGAAAGCAATAGGAGGAAAGCCAGGAGATATAATTAAAATTACTAGAAATAGCAAGTTGACTGGAACTTCTATAGCGTTAAGATATGTAATAAGCGGGTGAAATAAATGTCAAGTTCAACTTTAACTATAGATGATAAATGGACTCTTGTAGAAGCATACTTTAAGGCAAACGGGTTAGTAAGGCAGCATCTGGATTCCTTTAATGACTTTATTAGAAATAAACTGCAAGAAATAATTGATGAGCAAGGAGAAATTGAAACAGAGATACCAGGTTTAAAGGTTAAGCTAGGGAAAATAAGGATCGGAAAGCCTAGATTAATGGAGACTGACAGAGGAGATAGAGAAATTACACCTATGGAGGCAAGATTAAGAAACCTAACCTATGCAGCGCCATTACATTTAACTATGATACCTGTGGAAAATAACATCGAAGGCGAACCTTCAGATGTTCATATAGGAGACTTACCAATTATGCTTAAATCAATAGCAGATCCCACTTCTCAGCTACCTCCAGAAAAATTAATTGAAATAGGTGAGGACCCAAAGGACCCAGGAGGATACTTCATAGTCAATGGATCGGAAAGAGTAATAGTAACCCAGGAGGATTTGGCTTCAAATAGGGCTTTGGTAGACAATGGTAAGACTAGCTCCAATATTACACATACAGCAAAAATAATATCTAGTACCTCTAGCTATCGTGTTCCAGTTACGATAGAGAGGATGAGAGACGGAACGATCCAGATCTCCTTCTCTGCAGCGCCAGGGAGAATACCTTTCGCGATATTAATGAGAGCCTTAGGGATAACAACAGACCGTGATATTGTATACGCTGTATCGTTAGATAACGAAGTTCAGAACGAGTTACTTCCCTCATTAGAGCAGGCTAGTTCCATAAATAATTCAGAGGATGCCCTAGATTTCATAGGCAATCGTGTTGCTATAGGTCAAAAAAGGGAAAGCAGGATCCAGAAAGCAGAGCAGATACTGGATAAATACTTCCTTCCACATTTAGGTACAACGCCAGAAGATAGATTGAAGAAGGCATACTATCTAGCTTCTTCTGTATCTAAAGTAATCGAGTTACTTCTAGGGAAGAGGGCTCCAGATGATAAAGATCACTATTCTAACAAGAGATTGAAGCTTGCTGGAGACTTATTTGCTAGTCTATTTAGAGTCGCATTCAAGGCTTTCGTAAAAGATCTTAAGTATCAGCTGGAAAAATCAAAGGTTAGAGGGAGGAGGTTAGCATTAAACGCTCTTGTAAGGCCAGATATTATAACAGAGAGAATTAGGCATGCCCTGGCAACTGGAAATTGGGTAGGCGGAAGGACGGGAGTAAGTCAGCTTCTAGATAGGACCAATTGGCTGTCAATGCTAAGTCACCTTAGGAGAGTAATTTCATCCTTAGCTAGAGGTCAACCTAACTTTGAGGCTAGAGACTTACATGGTACTCAATGGGGTAGGATGTGTCCATTTGAGACTCCCGAGGGTCCAAACAGCGGTTTGGTTAAAAACCTAGCTTTAATGGCTCAGATTTCAGTTGGCATAAACGAGACAATAGTAGAAAGGACTCTATACGAACTAGGCGTAATCCAGGTAACTGATGTAATCAGAAAGATAATAGAGGAAGGGGAAGATCAAGAAACGTATCTCAGTTGGTCTAAAGTTTATCTAAATGGAAGGTTGATAGGTTACTATCCAGATGGAAATGATCTAGCCAATAAAATTAGAGAGAAAAGAAGATCAAACGAATTAAGTGATGAGGTAAACGTTTCTTATATCTCAACCGAGTTTATAAATGAGGTTCAAATAAACTGTGATTCTGGAAGGGTTAGAAGACCTCTTATTATAGTAAAGGACGGAAAACCCCTCGTAGATAAGGAGGATATCGAAAAACTTAGGAGAGGAGAGAAGAACTTTGAAGATCTGGTAAAAGAAGGTAAAATAGAATATCTGGACGCACAAGAAGAGGAAAATTCGTATATATCAATTGAGCCAGAGAACCTTACGACTGAGCATACTCATATGGAAATTTGGGCTCCATCGATTTTAGGTATAACAGCATCGATTGTTCCGTATCCAGAGCATAACCAGTCACCTAGAAACACTTATCAATCTGCTATGGCAAAGCAAGCTCTAGGTTTATACGCCGCAAATTATCAGTTGAGAACAGACAGTAGAGCTCACTTGCTTCACTACCCACAAAGACCATTAGTCAGCACTAGAATTCTAGACGTAATAGGATATAATGAGAGACCAGCTGGGAATAACGCAATAATGGCTATAATGTCATATACAGGATATAATCTAGAAGACGCAATTATTATGAATAAGACGTCAGTAGAAAGGGGAATGTACAGATCAACCTTCTTTAGGTTGTATTCTACAGAGGAGGTAAAGTATCCAGGAGGTCAGGAGGATACTATTGAATTACCAGAAGCTGGAGTTAAAGGATATAAGGGAGCCGAATTTTACAAGTCATTAGAGGATAACGGAATAATACCTCCAGAGACAGAAGTAAAGGGTGGAGATGTTTTAATAGGCAAAGTAAGTCCTCCCAGATTTTTGCAAGAATTTAAGGATCTATCCCCAGACCAGTCTAAACGTGATACGTCCATAGTAACAAGGCATGGAGAAATAGGTATAGTAGATCTGGTACTAGTGACAGAGACATCTGACGGTAATAAGTTAGTTAAGGTAAGAGTTAGAGACCTTAGGATTCCTGAAATAGGAGATAAGTTTGCTACTAGGCATGGACAAAAAGGAGTAGTTGGTATGCTAATACCGCAGTATGACATGCCTTATACTACAAAAGGCGTTGTACCAGATGTCATACTGAACCCTCATGCATTACCATCTAGGATGACATTAGGGCAATTGATGGAGGCAGTTGCGGGCAAATATGCCGCATTAACTGGGAATAAACTGGACGCGACTCCCTTCTATAAGACACCTATAGACAAACTTCAGCTCGATATCTTCAAGAGTGGCTTCCTTCCAAACGGCATGGAAGTAGTTTACGACGGAAGAACCGGACAGAAGGTTAAGTCTAACGTATTCTTTGGAGTTGTATATTACCAGAAGTTGCACCATATGGTAGCAGATAAACTTCACGCTAGAGCTAGGGGTCCAGTGCAAATACTTACTAGACAGCCTACCGAAGGAAGGGCAAGGGAAGGAGGACTCAGGTTTGGAGAAATGGAGAGAGATTGCCTTATAGGATATGGTACGGCTCTGCTGATAAAGGACAGACTTCTAGACAATTCAGATAAGGCTGTTGTTTACATATGCGAACAGTGTGGCTATGTAGGATGGTACGATCGTTCTAAGAACCGTTATGTATGTCCAGTGCATGGCGATAAAACAAACTTATATCCGGTGACAATATCTTATGCTTTTAAGCTACTAGTTCAAGAGCTGATGAGTATGGTAATTTCACCTAGGCTCATTTTAGGAGATAAGATTTCCTTGGGTGAAGGCAATGAGTGAAAATGAAAAAGTAATTAAAAGAATAAAATTTGGAATAATTTCCCCTGACGAAATAAGAAAAATGTCAGTGACTGCAATAATTACTTCAGAAGTGTATGACGAGGACGGAACCCCGATAGAGGGAAGTGTAATGGATCCTAGACTTGGTGTAATTGAACCTGGTCAGAAGTGTCCTACTTGCGGAAATACTTTGGGGAACTGCCCCGGTCATTTTGGTCACATAGAGCTAGTACGTCCGGTAATACACATAGGATTCGTTAAGCATGTATATGAATTTCTAAAAGCCACCTGCAGTAGATGCGGAAGGCTAAAGATACCTCAGGACGATATCACAAAATATGAACGTATATACAACGCAATTAAAAATAGATGGCCTTCTGCTGCTAAGAGACTCAATGATCATATAAAGAAGACTGCTATGAAAGCCAATCAATGTCCTCATTGTAATACAAAACAAATTAAGATAAAACTGGATAAACCGTATAACTTTTACGAAGAGAGAAGCGAAGGCCTTCAAAGGCTAACTCCTTCTGATATAAGGGAGAGATTAGAGAAGATTCCTGATTCTGACGTCGAACTCATGGGGTATGATCCAAAAACTAGTAGACCAGAGTGGATGATACTTACCGTACTTCCAGTACCTCCTGTTACGATTAGACCTTCCATAATGATTGAAAGTGGTATACGCGCTGAGGACGATCTAACTCACAAACTTGTTGATATTGTAAGGATTAATGAAAGGTTAAAGGAGAGCATTGATGCTGGAGCACCTCAACTGATAGTGGAGGATCTATGGGACTTGTTACAATATCATATTTCCACTTATTTTGATAACGAAATTCCTGGTTTACCTCCGTCTAAACATAGATCTGGAAGACCATTGAGAACTATGGCTCAGAGGCTTAAGGGTAAAGAAGGCAGATTCAGAGGCAATCTATCAGGAAAGAGGGTTGACTTTTCATCTAGAACTGTAATCTCTCCTGATCCGAACATAAGTATTGACGAGGTAGGTGTACCAGAACATATTGCAAAAATGCTCACTGTACCAGAAAGAGTTACAACTTCAAACATAGAAAGAATGAGACAATATGTAATAAATGGCCCAGAGACATGGCCAGGCGCGAACTATGTAATAAGGAATGATGGAAGGAGGATAGATCTAAGATATGTGAAAGACAGGAAAGAGTTCGCCTCTGCCTTAGCACCGGGATTTATAATAGAGAGACATTTAGTTGACGGAGATGTTGTCATTTTCAATAGGCAGCCCTCACTTCATAGGATATCAATGATGGGACATAAAGCCAGAATATTACCAGGGAGAACATTTAGGCTCAATATATTGGTCTGTGCACCATACAACGCAGACTTTGATGGCGACGAAATGAACTTACACGTCCCTCAGTCTGAAGAGGCCATAGCGGAGACAAAGGAGCTAATGATAGTTCATAGGAATATATTGACGCCTAGATACGGAGGTCCTATAATGGGAGGTGGTCAAGATTACATAAGCGGAGCGTATCTTTTGACCGTTAAGACCACCTTACTCACCAAAGAGGAGGTCATGAGGATATTAGGAGTGGTAGATTTTCATGGAGAGATAGGGGAGCCTGCTATTTTGTCTCCTAAGCCATTATATACTGGTAAACAGCTAGTAAGCCTCTTCCTTCCAGAGGACTTCAACTTCCATGGTCAGTCTAATGTATCAAGCGGCTCTAGGCTATGTAAGGATGAGGACTGCCCACATGATTCTTATGTCGTTATAAAGAAGGGCAAACTTTTGGAGGGTGTCTTCGACAAGAAAGCCATTGGAAATCAACAGCCAGAGAGTATACTTCATTGGCTCCTTATAGAATATCCTGAAGAATACGGTCTATGGATAATGGACAATTTGTTCAAAGCTTTTCTGAGATTTATTGAAATACAAGGATTTACTATGTCTCTAGATGATGTGACCTTACCAGAAGACGCCAAAAGGGAGATAGCTGAACAAGCAGAAAAAGCTAAGAAAGATGTAGATAATTTAATTTTACAGTACAAAGAAAGAAAATTGGAGCCAATACCAGGGAGAACGCCAGAGGAGAGTCTGGAGAACTATATTCTTGATGCTTTGGACAAGTTAAGGAATTCAGCAGGTGAAATAGCAACAAAACATTTGGATCCTTTCAATTATGCATATATAATGGCTAGGACAGGAGCTAGAGGTAGCGTTCTTAATATTACCCAAATGGCCGCAATGTTAGGCCAACAATCTGTAAGGGGAGAGAGACTAACAAGAGGATATATGAACAGAACCTTGCCTCACTTTAAGCCATTTGACATATCTCCTGAGGCAAGAGGATTCGTCTACTCTTCATTTAGAACTGGTCTGAATCCTGTTGAAGTTTTCTATCATGCGGCTGGAGGTAGGGAAGGTCTAGTGGATACGGCGGTAAGGACGTCGCAGAGCGGATATATGCAGAGAAGGCTTATAAACGCTCTGTCTGACCTTAGAGCTGAATATGATGGTAGCGTCAGAAGTCTTTATGGAGAAGTTATACAGCTGGCCTATGGAGAAGACGGCGTCTTTCCAATGCAGAGTGCACATGGGAAGTCAGTAGATGTAAATAGGTTAATAGAGAGAGTTGTAGGGTGGAGGAAATGAATATGAATCCTGAGATGGAGAATTATCTTAAGGAAAGGCTTTCTCAACTTGAAAAGATAGTTCCTCCAAAGATATTACAGGATATAGAGAACGGAATAAGAAATACTGATATGGAATTAAGAATGGAAGAAATAGACAAAATATTGAATTTAGCTGTAAATGAATATGAAAAAGAGTTAGTAAATTCAGGAGAATCGGTAGGTGTAGTTGCTGCTCAATCTATAGGAGAACCCGGAACGCAAATGACATTAAGAACTTTTCATTATGCAGGCGTAAGGGAGCTTAATGTAACCTTAGGTCTTCCTAGGTTAATAGAAATAGTAGATTCTAAAAAAACTCCATCTACTCCGATGATGACAATTTACCTTACAGACGAGTATAAATCAGATAGAGACAAAGCTTTGGAAGTTGCAAAGAGACTAGAATATACTAGAGTGGAGAACGTTGTAAGCTCCACGAGCATAGATATTGCATCTATGTCCATAACCTTTGAGTTTGATGTGGACATGCTTTCCGATAAGGGTATAACTATAGATGAAGTGAAGAAAGTTCTATCAAAGTTAAAGCTTGGTGACGTTACCATAGAGGATATAGATGACAACTCTGTGTCAATTACTTTTAATGATATAGACAGCGTAACTGCCCTCTTCAAAATGAGAGAGAAGATTCTCAGTGCTAAGATTAAAGGCATCAAAGGAATTAAAAGGGCTATAGTCCAGAAGAGAGGAGACGAATTTGTAATTATAACCGACGGGTCTAACCTAGAGGGAGTACTCTCTGTAAAGGGCGTCGATCAGAGTCGTGTAGAAACTAATAACGTTCATGAGGTTGAGGAAACTTTAGGCATAGAAGCAGGAAGGGAAATGATAATAAAGGAAATTAAAAGAGTACTTGATGAACAAGGTCTAGACGTAGATATAAGGCACATAATGTTAGTGGCAGACATAATGACTAGAACAGGAATCATAAGACAGATAGGTCGTCATGGAGTTAGCGGAGAGAAAACAAGCGTTTTAGCTAGGGCTGCATTCGAGGTTACAGTTAAACATCTTCTAGACTCAGCAGCCCGTGGTGACATGGAAGAGTTTAGAGGAGTAGTAGAAAACATTATTATAGGGCATCCTATTAAACTGGGTACTGGTATGGTAGAATTAATGATGAAACCAAGTTTAGGGTGATAAATGTTGTCTCAACAGTTGTCATTTGAAGGAGAATTAAAAGTTCTTTTAAAAACTGGAAAAGTAGTTTTAGGATCAAGGAACTGTATCAAAATGCTAAAGACAGGTAAGTTGAAGATGATAATAATAGCATCAACTTTACGTGAAGATATAAAAGATGACATTATTTATCTCGCAAAAGTATCTGGCATTCCATTTTACGAGTATGCAGGAAGCGGATGGGATTTAGGAACTCTGACTGGAAGGCCATTTATAGTATCAGCTATAGGAGTTGAGGAAGAAGGTAGTTCTAAGATTTTGGAACTAGGAAGGGGTGGATGATCTGCCAGAAATTAGGCTAACCCCAGAAGAAATGCGATATATTTCTTTATTTCAGGATATTACAAAGGCCGCAGTTAAAGATTGTATAATAGATCAGGAAAACAATAGGATAATATTTTTGGTGGACAGCAAAGATATGGGGATGGCCATTGGTAAAAATGGTCTTAATGTAAGAAAATTGAAGAACTCGTTAGGAAAGGACGTTGAAATTGTTGCCTATAGTGATAACTTAGACGATATGGTTAAGTTTCTAATGGCTCCGGCTAGAGTCAGAAGCATAAGACTTGTTAATAGTGATTCTAAGAAATCTGTTTACGTAACTGTTGATCCACAAGATAAGGGTATTGCAATAGGTAGAAGTGGAAAGAATGTTGTAAGGGCTAAGCTAATTTTAAAGAGGTATATGGATATTGACAATGTGGTTATAGTATAAGGTGAAGTGAATGGCAGGCAATAAATCGCCAAAAGGAATATACGCAGCAAGAAAGTTGAAGCTTAAGAGGCTAAGATTCAGATGGAATCAAAGAAAGTTCAAGATAAGGATGATGGCGCTGAAGGAGAAATTTGATCCACTGGAAGGAGCTCCTATGGCTAGGGGTGTTGTTCTAGAGAAAGTTGGAATAGAGTCTAGGCAACCTAATTCAGCTGTAAGAAAGTGTGTGAGAGTTCAGTTGGTGAAGAACGGAAGAGTAGTAACTGCGTTTGTCCCCGGAGACGGCGGTGTAAATTTCATAGATGAACATGATGAGGTCATTATAGCTGGTATAGGAGGAACATTAGGTAGGTCTATGGGTGATCTTCCAGGTGTTAGGTTCAAGGTAATAATGGTCAACGGAGTATCTTTAGATGCTCTATATAAAGGCAAAAAACAGAAACCTTCTAGGTAAAATATACAAATATGTGTTCCTTATATAATCAACTTTCTCCTTTATCCTCATTTTCTTGTTCATCAACTAAATTTCTTCTAACATATATTGGCTTTTTAGTAAGTAAGGCCAAAAAGACGGCGTGGCTAGGAATCATTCTTTTCTCAATTACTATTGAATCTCCAAATTTTAGCTCAATTGAGGCGGAATAAACTCCTATCTTTTCATTTAGCTGATCAATTACTACTTTTTCTATGTGTTTTTCCAAATTATCTTTTACTTCTGGTATAAAATTTAAAATATCAAAAACGTTCTCTCTTTCTTCAATTATTCCGTCTTTGTTGTTCAACTTTCTAATTGCAAGTACAATCTCAACTGGTACATTAGATAACATAAACTGTCTGTTATCATCTAAATAACAAACTATTGCGGGTGAATTGTATATTGGTATAAAGAAGGCGTCTACGTTCGTCACTCTAGCTAAATCTTCATTGTTGTCCATTCTATTCATATTTACCATTAACCTTCATAAACTTAAATATCCAGTCGATTTAGTTATAGGTTGGTAAGATCGTATGGAATCAGCGGAAATTACGCCCATTCAAATAAAGGTTTTCGGTAAATGGGATAACAAGGTTGAAGTTAGAGATCCTAGTCTAAAGAGATATATCCCATTAATGCCAGTTTATTTGCCCCATTCTGGAGGAAGGCATGAACACAGAAGATTCGGTAAGTCTAGAATATCTATAGTAGAAAGGCTAATAAACAACGTAATGAGGCCAGGCAGAAATAAGGGCAAAAAACAACTAGCTTACAACATTGTTAAAATGACCTTCGATCTAATTCATGAAAGAACTGGAGAGAACCCTATT
This sequence comes from Sulfuracidifex metallicus DSM 6482 = JCM 9184, assembly GCA_032834875.1. Lineage (NCBI taxonomy): Archaea > Thermoproteati > Thermoproteota > Thermoprotei > Sulfolobales > Sulfolobaceae > Sulfuracidifex > Sulfuracidifex metallicus. Next base: position 3,926 of record CP135238.1, on the reverse strand, counting down.
CAAGTTCTAGTTAGGGCTATAGAAAATAGTTCTCCACGAGAAGAAGTAACAAGGATAATGTACGGAGGTATTGTATACTACGTTGCAGTCGACGTTGCCCCACAGAGAAGGGTGGATATGGCATTAAGACATCTCGTTACGGGTGCTAAGGATGCTGCATTCAATAATGCTAAACCTATTGAAGAAGCTTTGGCAGACGAAATAATTGCTGCATATAATAACGACAACAGGAGCTTCGCAGTAAAGAAGAAAGAAGAGATAGAAAGGATAGCCTTAAGCTCTAGGTAATTTTTTATTACCTGCAGTATAGAAGCCTTAAGAGTGTGTGATAAATGTCGCAAAAGCCTCATCTTAATTTGATCGTAATAGGACACGTAGATCATGGTAAGAGTACTCTAGTTGGAAGGTTACTGATGGATAGAGGATTTCTAGATGAGAAAACAGTGAAGGAAGCTGAGGAAGCTGCTAAGAAGTTAGGTAAAGAAACAGAGAAGTATGCATTTCTACTAGATAGATTAAAGGAAGAAAGAGAAAGAGGAGTTACAATTAACTTAACTTTCATGAAGTTTGAGACCAAGAAGTACTTCTTCACTATAATTGATGCTCCTGGGCACAGAGACTTCGTAAAGAACATGATTACTGGTGCAAGCCAAGCAGATGCAGCAATTCTAGCAATCTCAGCTAAGAAGGGTGAGTTCGAATCAGGTATGAGCGCTGAAGGTCAGACTAGGGAGCACATAATATTAGCAAAGACTATGGGAATTGACCAAATGATAGTAGCAGTAAACAAGATGGACTTAACTGATACACCTTATGATCAAAAGAGGTTCAATGAAGTAGTAGATACTCTAACCAAATTCATGAAAGGTTTTGGCTTCAACATGAACAAAGTTAAGTTCGTTCCGATAGTAGCACCGACAGGAGAAAACGTTACTAGTCGTTCAGAGCATATGTCATGGTATAACGGACCCACTATTGAAGACTGTCTAGATATGCTAGAAGTACCTCCTAAGCCAGTAGATAAGCCTCTAAGGATACCAATTCAGGAAGTGTATTCCAAGTCAGGTGTAGGAACAGTACCAGTAGGTAGAGTAGAAACTGGTGTATTGAAGGTCAACGATAAGGTGGTTTTCATGCCGGCAGGAAAAGTAGGAGATGTGAGATCAATTGAGACTCACTATACTAGAATAGACAAGGCTGAGCCTGGAGATAACATTGGATTTAACATAAGAGGCGTTGAAAAGAAAGACATAAAGAGAGGTGACGTTGCCGGTCATCCAGACAAGCCTCCAACAGTAGCTGACGAGTTTACAGCTAGAATAATAGTAGTATGGCATCCTACAGCGCTGCCTGAGGGATATACTCCAGTCTTACATCTGCATACTGCTAGCGTAGCTTGTAGAATATCAGAAATAGTGTCAAAGTTAGATCCAAAAACTGGTAAGGAAGTAGAGAAGAATCCAAAGTTCATCAAGCAAGGAGACGTAGCTATAGTGAAGATGAAGCCAATTAAGCCTCTATGCGCAGAGAAGTTTAATGAGTTCCCACCATTAGGAAGGTTTGCAATGAGAGATATGGGTAAGACTGTAGGAGTAGGAGTTATAAACGATGTTACTCCCGCAAAAATAGAGATCAAGTAATGAGGGAGATATATATAACCTTTTATTTTTCTGTTTTCTTTTTAGTCGAGGTGTTATGATATATGCCTTCTAAAGCAAGAATAAGACTTTGGAGCACTAATGTAAAGGATTTAAATTACGTAGTAGGACAGATAAAGACGATCGTAGATAAGACAGGAGTAAGTATGAGAGGTCCTATTCCGTTACCATCGTCGACAATGCAAGTGCCTATAATGAGATTACCCCACGGTGAAGGTCATAAGAAATGGGAGAAGTGGGAAATGAGAATGCATAAAAGGATAATGGATATTGCTGCGGACGAAAGAATAATGAGGCAGTTAATGAGAGTTAGAGTTCCAGAAGACGTTTATATAGAGATAGAACTAATCTGAAAAAACGTTTTAATCCCCGTTGTTCTTTTTATATGAGTGCCGGGATGCCCGAGCGGTTAAGGGGATGGCCTGGAGAGCCATTGGGGGAAACCCCACACGGGTTCAAATCCCGTTCCCGGCGTACGTTAGATTTTTAATCTATATCTACCTATTCAGCTTGGCGAGGTAAAGCAGCGAGGTAGGCCAGCCTGGTAGGCCGCAGGGCTCATAACCCTGAGGTCCCTGGTTCAAATCCAGGCCTCGCTACCATTTCTATTACCACTCCGGTTTCTTCTAGTTGGTACTCTTTTTCCTTTTCCTCTACTTTGCCATATTTGAAGAGTAAGGTGCCGAATTTCCTTTCTGTTAGCGTGGATGCGAAGTTAGCTATTATTCTAATCCCTCCCCTCTCAAATTTTATATAATTACTACTAGCCTCAACATAGAATTTTCTTTTACATTTTTCGTTTATCATTTTTCTTATTTGTATCAATTTTTTATAGGAATTTAAGACCTCATGATCAATATTCCAACTCAATTTGGATAGCTCGAATGTTTCTCTTGCTTGGGGGTCAATATCCTGGCCATTATCCCTTTTCCTTCCTTCCCTTACGCCCTGAATTAGTTGATCATCAGAAAAACTGGAAAAATATAAGAAAGGATTACTCTCTCCATACTCTTCTCCCATAAAGATCATAGGTATAAAAGGTGATAAGACATAGATTGCTGCCATTGTTATTTGTTTAGTCTTACCTACTAATGTAGAGATCCTTTCTCCTCTACCTCTGTTTCCAACTTGATCATGATTCTGAATGTAAACTATAAAACGACAACCATCTACACTATCATCTACCTTTTCTCCAAAGGTTTTGTTTCTAAATTTAGAATAAATTCCATCGTAAACATACCCGTTAGTTAAAGTCTTCTTAACTTGTTCTAGATTTCCATAGTCTTCATAATATCCTGTTCTTTCTCCTGTGACGTAAGCGTGAAGCGAATGATGAAAGTCATCGCACCACTGTGCATCTATGCCGTACCCACATTTGTCTACTTCCCTAATGATTTTTGGATCGTTTAGGTCGCTTTCTGCTATGACTACTCTTTCCATTTTGTGGACTCTCTCAGCTATTCTTTGAAGAATGTGTATAGGAGATGTATCAAATATAGCATGGATTGCGTCTAGCCTAAAGCCGTCTATATCAAAATATCTTATCCAATAATCTACGTTGCTTAATATCAAGTCTCTAACAAAATCGCTTCCGTTTCCATCTAAATTGAAAGATAAACCCCAAGGTGACTTATACATGTTCGAGAAATACGGTCCGAGTTTTCCCAAGTAATTCCCTTCAGGTCCCATGTGATTATAAATCACATCTAAAATAACCCATAGGTTTCTTCTATGTGCTTCTTTAACAAGCCTTTTGAGCGATAAAGGTCCACCATATGAGTTCTGAACTGCAAAAAGATAAGTCTCATCGTATCCCCACCCCCTATCTCCAGGGAACTGATTAATAGGCATCAATTCTATAGTATTTACGTCTAATTCTTTAATATAATCTAATTTTTCTATTATTCCGTCAAAATTTCCTTGACTGGTAAAAGTTCCCACATGTATCTCGTAAATTATCATATCTTCCTTTTTTATTTCTCTTTTAGAATATGATTCATTTATATTAATAATTTGTGAACTTCCGTGTACGCCTTCAGGTTGAAATCTCGAAAATGGATCGGGAATAACTTCACCGTTGCCTAGCCTAAGCTTGTACCTTGAATACTCCTTTATGCTAAATTCTCCTTCAAACATACCACTATCTTTCTTCTCCAAGTCGAGGGTTTCGCTATCATTTAATATTATAGATAATTTTTCTTGATACGGAGCCCAATATGAAAATCTTACTTTATTATTTGATGTTTCATATCCAAATAACATTTCCAT